>JAEUIH010000009.1 GCA_016795105.1 Planctomyces sp. | reverse complement strand
GCCATTTTGCGCCGATTGAGCTGCGAGACGGTCCCGGAGCAACGACCGGGACCTGTCCGAACCTCACTGGAGACCGCTGCAGCGATAAGGGGTTTCTTTCCATGACAACGGCTGAATATCTCAGCCTTGTCGACTGGACGGCACGACAACTGGACCCGAAGAAACGTGGTGCAACACCCGGCCACATTGCCCCTCTGTTTGAGCGACTGGGAATCACGGAAGACATCTGGTGCGAAATTGCAAGGAACTTCCGAAGGTTGTTCAGTGTGGTTGCCGGACAACCACAAGCCATTGAAAACCAACGGTCTTCCGGGAGGAGACGGCGATACTATGTGCCTCCCCAGACCCTCGAACTGATGGCCAACATCTGATCCCACTCGAGTCCAATTTGCTCAGCTGTATCCGCCACGTTTCTGAGCGCCTGAGTTCCAGAGCCTCTGGAAATCATTGCGTCGGTTGACGCTGGTTTGGCGGCTTGATCACGAGTTCGTGGTGACGCCTGGCGACGTCATACGACCGTTGTTACCCAGGATCCGTGCGGATTGGTCTCTGAGACCGACGACTGATCGAGCCTCAAAGATCGAGGCTGGACAACCGCGCTCGCAATGCGCGCCGAAACTGCTGTTTTCATCCCGTTTGTGCTGCAAACGCAGGATTCGAGAACGGTGTGCGCTCAACTCACGCCTGAGTTCCTAAAGATTGCTCGGCAGCACTCGAGGTGCAGTCCATATTCAAGCCCTACCGCGACCAAGCCTCGCCATCGCCCACGCCCAAACGCTCCCCAAACACCTACCCCACCCAATTTGCTGCCCTTCAACCGGGGTCAGACCCGTTGTTCAGCCTCTTTCTTAACATTCCATCACTACGATCACATCATGGTTCCAAATTCCTACGGTAGCCACAACGGCCCCGAGGATCATCTGCTCCAGACGTACGACTACGTCAAGATGATTCCACCGAGCAGCCTTCATGCCTCTGGTGTAAACTGCCTGCGAGCGGACGGCAGTGTCGACTTTGTCAATGATTCGATAGACATCATTGTCTGGCGAGATCTTGGTACGCGCGCAGGGCCAAACGCCAACTGAATCTGATCACATCGGAGTTGTTCGCAGATGGGAAATGTCAGTCGCAGGAAACTGTTGGCAAGCGGCGCACTGGTGGCCGGTGGCCTGTATGGTGCCTATTGGATGTTTCGGCCGCGACCAAACTTTGTTGAGATCACAGAAACGGATTTCTGTCGTGACATCGTTGTCCGCCGCGTGAATTCGACAGAAAAGTGGCCAAGAGAGCTCGTATTCACTGATGGTATCGGAGAGTACGGGATTGTTGAGTGGACGACGAAAGAAGACCGCCCTCTCAAATTGGAGGGTTATGAAGTCATGCCACCAGAGTGTTGGCGATTGTTCGTTGCCGTGTATGCACCTGACAATTGGCCGTCTTATGACGATGTGATATGGGCCTGCGAGTTTCATTTTGAACAGGATTTTGTAGAGGCAAAGAAGACCTTGACTGGTGATACTCAACTCAGCATGGGAGACATGGCGAGTTTTGGGAATCCCGTTCCGGGAGGTGTTTCAGCAAAGGGATACCTGGGTCAACCTGATGAAACCCTGAAGCGCGTCGGGACACGTGAACAGCGTTGGTTCTTTATGAATCAAAAAACGGATGCTGATCCAGGAAAAGTTTTGGTATATGAAGTCCTGCTTGTACCGTGCGCAAGATGGTTTTCACCGCTCCGTTCCAGCTTCGACCCCTTGGTCACTCGATTTCGCGGCAAGATGTTGGCCGCGATGTAAAACACACATGAACGAGGTCAGGCCCATGGTAGACCGGAGGGAGGCTGGATTTTCTGTGATGATGACAGGATTGTGCCCAGGGGGAGTGGACTCTGAGTTGCCTGCTAGTAAGTCGATGGAAGTCCATGATGGAAATTGCTGGGGCACTGCTTGCTGCCGTGCTCACCGTTGGATCAAGCGTCCCTGGAAAAATCTCGACACGTTGACTGTCCGCATATTCGTTGTCCGGTGCCTTCTGATAGCGTTCCAGGTTTACGGGCGATATGCTTTTGACGTCCGTTCAACTGGTCGATTCAATTTTGAGTTTTCGGACTCTTCGATATAGAATGCACTGCGCTATGAACTCGAAGCATATATCCTCTCTCGCGAGCCTTCTGACCACTGCCTGCCTGCTGACAACACTGCAGATGATGCTTTCTCCGGCCCTTGTCGCTGACGATCCTCGCGAACACATCATTGAAGTAACGAACGAAGCTCACGAGATTCACTTCAGTGGGTTACTCTTCGATGGCCACAACGATCTGCCATGGCAGCTTCGCGAAGTTGCGAATTCGTCGTTCGATGTCATGGATATCGCACAACATCAGCCAAAATTGCATACCGATATACCTCGACTACGGGCGGGTGGCCTGAAGGCTCAGTTCTGGAGTGTATATGTTCCAGCGTCCACGGATGTCACGGGCGATGCGTTGCTGCAGACAATGAATCAAATCAACATCGTAAAACAGCTGCACAGGAAGTACCCTGACACCTTTGAAATGGCAAGTACGGCAGATGATGTAGAACGGATCGTGGCTGCCGGGAAGATTGCATCGATGATGGGAATCGAAGGCGGACACAGTATTCAGGGCGAGCTCGGCAACCTGAAAAGGCTTTACGATGAAGGGTGCCGCTATATGACACTCACCCACTCAAAGTCGTTGTCATGGGCAGACTCCGCGACCGACGACTCCAGGGTAAACGGACTCTCAGATTTTGGTCGCGAAGTCATTCAGGAAATGAATCGACTCGGAATGCTGGTTGACATCTCACATGTGTCACCCGACACGATGAAGCAGGCACTGTCTGTTTCCCGATCACCTGTCATTTTCTCACACTCTTCGGCACTCGCGATCAATGACCATCCCAGAAACGTACCAGACGATGTGCTTCGACTGACTGCCGAAAATGGTGGCGTCGTAATGGTCAATTTCTATTCCGAATTTGTGGTTCCGAAAGAACAGGTCCGGAAAGACAAAAACGTCCGAGGAACTATTTACGACGTTGTGGATCACATTGAGCATATCATCAGGACTGCTGGTGTTGACCATGTGGGTATTGGTTCGGACTTTGACGGCGTGCCGCGACTTCCAACTCAGCTTGACGACGTTTCTTCCTACCCAAAAATCACACAGGAATTACTCAACCGTGGATATCGTCGCGATGATATCCATAAACTGATGGGCGGAAATATCATGCGAGCCCTGCGAGCTGCTGAACGTGTCTCAAAAGAAATGAATACGAATGTCTCAGGTACTACCGCTCATTAAAGTTACAGAAATACCGACCGACGGAAGTGCTGAGGTCGTGGCAAACGGACGCATCTTTGCAGTTTACCGCATTGAAGGCATCTTCTACGTCCTTGATGGTATCTGTCCCCATGCAGGAGGCCCTCTCGGCAAAGGAACACTCAATGGGAAAATCGTAACCTGTCCATGGCATGGATGGCAGTTTGATGTGGCGACTGGTCATCACTGCCTCAATTCCAGGATCTGTCAGGCGACATACAGAACTCACATCATCAACGATGAAGTCTGTATTGAAATCCCTGCCTGACCACGAAGAATCGCATTTTTCGCAATCAAACATCAAAGCGTCCGTAACTCAAATTGCCATCGCCTTTCGTTCGTTCTCCGCTGTTTGAAGAATCTCAGTGACTGACTCATCAATATTGCGGCAGAGAATGTCCAGATCCAGGTCATCTTCGTCATGCCCAAAAGGTTCTTCGACGTGTTCAGCGACCGTCTCAAGACCAAGCATGAAGTAGCTCAGAATCGCTGTCAGCGGAATGGTCCACCAAATGAATTCCTGGGCTATACCCCACGGGAGGGTGATCAGATACAGAAAGACACACTGCCGAGCAAAGAGCCTGTAGGAACGGGCCAGCCGAGTATTGCGAATCCGTTCACAGCCACCACAGATATCCAGAAATCGCCGCACCTCTTCATCCAGTGCACGCATTTCGTCGCCATCAATGATGCCCGCTGCTTTCCATGACCTCATTTGGTGGTACATCCGCTCCACAAGCCACGAAGGCGCGTGAATCGGACTGACTTTCTCCTTTTCGAAACCTGGAAGTCTCTGGAGCTTCGCCCCCTGCCTGAGGTGATCCCTCAAGCACCATCCAAATGCGACGATCAACTTGCGGGAAAACTCAAGATCAGCAGCAGGCACTCTCACAAGCCCTGACATTTTCACTGCCAAAACTCGACTTGTGTTGATCAGTGATCCCCAGAGAGTCCTTGCTTCCCACCAACGGGAGTACGATGTATTTGTACGAAATACAAGCAGCCAGCCCAAAACCAGCGTCAACGCGGCATGCACATCTGAAGGAATATTCGTAAACCACGAATCGTCCGTTTTGACGCCAAACAGTACCACCAGATAAGCATAGGCAGCCACACCCATCGAATATGACATCACTCGAAAAAGTGTGGCATATCGACTTAGCTTAAAGACAACTTTCTGTGTCATCATGAATCAGGCTGGCATGGTCAGGGAACGTCTGATCAGTGAGCAGGAGGCAGGCTGTTCTGGAATGCTCGGTTCCGGAACAGAAAATCAATGATATTGCCTTCGTGCGGCTGCAGCCAGTTCAATGCACAAGTCGGGATTGCTCCGACATTCAATCGGTCGATATGTCGAGCATCCACGAGTTCTGTAATCCAATTTTCATTTTGGGTGATCGCTGTGCCTACAAGTGTTGAGCCAATCTTGCTGAGCATCTTTTCCTGAGGGCACTGGACGACTGAAACGAATGGGAACATATACTCGGTATTCGCCATGCCGTGATCAAAATCGGATACGTGGAGAACAGTCGGCCTGAGGTAGTCGCATCTGTCATGTTTTACAAGTCGGTCACCATTCCGATACTTTGATGTTACTTCCGTCACAACTGGCGAGCTAATCCCCGCGTCTATCTGTGAGTTCATTGCATCAGCGACTCCCGGCGTCGTAAATGCTGCGATTGCTGCATTTGGATCTGTCGTAGGCAGCGGAGCAATGGGCCCAAGTCGCTGAGCAATTGCGTCAGCGATTGCTTCGGTGTGTCGAGAGGCCCAGATCCCGGAACAGTTGATACAACTTCGGCCGCCATTCATGAGGACACTGGTGACCATTACGTCCAGGTAGTCCTGCCAGCGATCCACAACATCATCACCCAGAAGAATCTTGCTGAAGCCGGGACCATGCGCCTGAACGCGAGGGTTACCGGCATATTTATCAACGGTTGCCTGACCTCCAAAGATCATCGCGCGATTACATGTTTCCAGAACCTTGTTCCCCACATCGTGCGGTCCAGGATACAAACAAAACGCCTCTCTCGGCACTCCCGCTGCTACAAACGCCTCAAACATCCGATAGGGTGTCCACGGTTCGGAAGAACCCGGCTTGAGGACCAGTCCGATCTGCAATGGAATTGCGGGAAGCCACAACGTGTGAACTCCGGGCGAGTTCGATGGTAAAACGAGGCCCAAAACCGGTGAGTTACTCTGATAACTGACCATCACACCTCGAGATTCCATACCGAATCCGCGAGTGAGGATATCCAACGGAAGGCCTCGAGTCAGAGCGTCGAGCATTGCCCCCATATTGCTCAGTACAAATGCATTCTTCTTCATGTTTGCTCGAGCCATGTTCAGCGGCAACCCTGTCGTCGCTGACTGAATCGAACAAAACTCCTCCGGTGTCTGTGTCCCGGTTCCCATCGGCAACGTTGCTGTTAGAAATAACTCCGCCGCCTTCTGACACATGCCGATCAACTGGTCACAACTAAATTGCCGAAGCCGTTCACGCGCTTTCCCGGCTTTCCGCATGTCCATCTGAACCAGCCCGGCATTTGCCTGATGCATCCGAGCCATCACCTCGCCGGTCTCGAAGTGAACCACATCGGCCTTCTCAAGGCTCTCATACGGAGCCCCCCAGCGAATCACAGGAATTTCAAGCATGTTTCGTATCAGTCGTCAGAAGTGGGCAGACAGAAGAAGCGAGGCCGGTTCGTCACCCTGAAAGGCAAATCGAGCCGGCTTCGTACAACAATAGGCAGGTATCAGCAGACTAATAAACCCCGACGGTTGTCGTTTTGGCGAACACATGGTAAGGACGAACACTGGAAACACCGTCCCAGGGATACTTGTCGTGCGGTAACTCGCGTTCTCCTTCATCGCGTTCCAAAAATCCTGGAACAAACAGTTCTTTGGTCATCGTGTACAGCTTCACTCGTCCAGTCGCACCGTACTCAACCACTTTATTGTGGTCATCAAAATCGACAACCTCAATTACAGCTCTCGGCTGCGGAGCAAAGTAGGTGATCTTGTAGTTGTCGGCCGGATCGTGAGGCTTGCCACAGGCAAGGCCCATCAGAGTATTACCGTACGTCGGAGTGATATACACATTTGGGCCAAGCAACTCTTCCCGAGCGAACCGATACCATTGCTGAGTGAATTCTGTTCCTCCACAAAAAATCCCTTTGATACCCGCCTCTTCGATACTGCTACCCTGATCCATCAGCCGAAGTGCAAGGGCTTCCAGAAGCTTCGGAGTCGTAAACATGCACTGAATGTCATTGTTCGCAGAAAGAATTGTGATCGCCTGATCGATGCAGTGAGCACTATATTCCTTTGCGTCTTCCACCTTTCCCTTTTTCAGAAGCTTCACGACCCATCGCGGATCAAGGTCCACGCAGAAACAGATCCCACCACGAAACTGAGCGAGATGCTCAATCGCAAGCCTGAGTCGGCGAGGCCCTGACGGACCAAGCATCAACCAGTTTGCTCCCTTCGGAAAGCTTTCGTCAGGAAGAGTCGCGCTGAACAATTCGTAGTCAATCCAGTGATCTTCTACCACGACTCTCGACTTGGGGATACCAGTCGTTCCACCAGTCTCAAACACATAGATCGGCTTGTTCTGCCACTGCTTAGGGACCCAGCGCCGCATTGGGCCACCGCGCAGCCATTCATCTTCAAACAACGGAAACTTCTTCAAGTCATTGAAGCAGTTCACGTCTTTCAGTGGATCAAAGTCAAACGTCTTCTTCTTCTCCAGCCAGAAGTCGCAACCTGTATCCTCGCTGAAGTGCCACCGTACGGTTTCCCGCGTGTGCTCGTCCAGAAGTTCACGCTGAGCCCGACATTTTTCTTCAAGTGTACTCACTATTCTTTCCCCATTCACAGACCGTGGATTTATCGACCACGGAGGTATCCTAGAGTCTCCGTTGCGGAATTCCACCCCACTGACACACATGAAAAACTGTGTTCGCTGGCAGAGAGTTCCCGAACACTTTAGTCTACTGGATCTGAGAAATCTTCTCACTGCACTGTACGCCTACCTCGTTCGCTCAAGTTTCGGAATTCTCCCTCCACGCCTGAAACTCAGGAGGTCCAGCCATGTCAATCTGCTCCGCTGCGAAGCCAAACGACTTGAACGCCACACGTCGAGAATTCCTGTCAGGCTCTGCGGCCGCTGCAACGGCCGCCCTTGCGTCATCAACCTCCCTTGCCAAAGTTCAGGATTTGCAAACAAATCTCAGTAAAGTCGCTGTCGGAATCATGGGGCTGAATCGAGGTTCCGCCCTGGCTCGTATTTTTGCAGCGATCCCAGGTGTTGAAATCCGATACCTTTGCGATATCGATTCAAATCGTCTGAAGTCTTTTCATGATGAGTTTTCAAAAAGTGTCGCATATGAAGTCCGAACAACTGCCGACATTCGCGAAATCCTTTCTGAGAAGGAAGTGACAGCCCTCGTTGTGGCTGCCCCCAATCACTGGCACGCTCCCGCTGGAATCATGGCCTGCAATGCCGGTAAACATGTCTATGTTGAAAAACCCTGCTGCCATAACCCGGCTGAAGGCGAACTGCTGATCGAAGCCGCCCGGAAACACCATCGATGTGTTCAGATGGGAAATCAGCGCAGAAGCGGCGTAAAGATCGCTGAGGGAATTCGACTTCTGCATGAAGGTCGAATTGGTCGCGTCTACTACAGTCGCAGCTGGTATGCCGCAACTCGAGGCCCAATTGGAACCGGAACTACCACAGAAGCTCCTCCGCACATCAACTACGAACTTTGGCAGGGCCCCGCTCCACGACTCCCCTATACCAGCAATCGACTGCATTACAACTGGCACTGGGTATGGCATTATGGCAATGGAGAACTTGGCAATAACGGAATTCATTCGATTGATCTGTCTCGTTGGGGCCTGCAGGTTGATTACCCTGTTCGAGTCGTCTCTTCAGGCGGCAGATATCGATTCAACGATGACCAGGAAACCGCTGATACTCAAATCGTCTCTTACGAATTCCCGGGTAAGAAACAAATCATTTGGGAAGGGCTGAGCTGCAGCAGTGATGGGCTCTATGGCGATGGCTACGGAGCATCGTTCCATGGTGAATCAGGCAGCATGAGAATGGATGGATGGGGATACGCCATCTATGATGACAAAGGCAAAGAGGTCGCTCGTGAAACCAGTCACGATGGTACCAGCGATCATATTGCTAACTTTGTCAACGCAATTCGAGCAAATGACCCAACCCTGCTCAACTCAGAAATCGAGGAAGGCCACAAATCAACTCTGCTGTGCCACCTCGGCAACATCGCGCTGCGCACAGGTGACTCGATTCAATGCGACCCGGCAAATGGTCATATCATCGGAAACCCGGAAGCGGAAAAACTGTGGACACGCTCTTATGAACCAGGCTGGGAACCAAAGGTAACCGGCTGAAACGCTGGCACCATCTCGCCTTCATTGAATTCAAAAAGAAGACCCGGCTGCTGGACAGCCGGGTCGATTGTTTTGTTCTCGTTCAATGAAACAGGTCGCAATCAATCCAGAGATTAAAGCCGAGCGTGCGACTCGGGCAATGGAACTGAAATCCATCTGGTTGCCTTGCCGTTGGATTGACTTCCGGCAAAACCGGAATTCGACTTCCTCGCAGGTCGGCCAGCCAGTCGCTGACTTGGAACTACCTCTCGCAACTGACTTCGCATCGCGGTCGGATTTGCTCCGGTTGCTGGGTCAGTCTCCGATTTCGATCCATCCGTTGCTCCTGGACCAAGGAAGTCCGCTGGATCCTTAGCCGAGTCCTTCGCTGGATCCGCAGCGGGACTGCCAAACCCATCGTCTCCTGTCCCATTACCCGCCGGTGTTGCTTCGGTTGCAGGATCAGACATCGGTGGTTTATTAGAACTGCGATCCCCACCAAGATTGTCCGGAAACGGTGGAAAAGCCCCATCATCCGTTCCGGTATCGGCACCATCAACTGCTCCCGCACCGGCTCCAGAACCACCAGCCCCAGCTCCCCCCGCTCCAGCCGGATCAGAGCCCGGAGCAGTACGACCACGATTCTCCCAGCCGCTATCTGCCGGTGTCCGCGGGTCAGGTCGTGTGCGTCCAGTACCCGGCTCAAACCCATCACCTGGATTTCGTTCTCTCTGGTACTGACGATTTGGATCAGTATCAGGGTCACTGCCGAATGTTCGCTCTTTACCAGCATCTTCCTGCTTTTCGCGAGACTGCTCGATGAAGTTTTCATCGGTCGTTGGCTTCAACGTCCCTGTCCCCGTCGCTCCAACACCACAGGCGCCCGTGCTGCAGCCGCCACATGGGTCACAGCAGGATGGAACGCAACATCCTGCTGACGGGGCATACGAGGCGGAGTACATTGCCATTGGCGCAGGGACACCCCAAGTCGGTGAATACCCGGCATAGCCTCCGCCGTACATTGGAGCTCCATAACCGCCCCAAAACGGGAAAAAACAACTGGAGACCTGTGCAGCCGCAGGAGCTGCAGCAAGAATCGCTGTGGCCAGAGAAAATCCAACCCTGGATAAGAGGTTCATCGTTGACTTCTTTCGTGACGACGACTTTGTGACAGTTCACTTCCGGCAGATGCGCAGGTTTCTGCAATCCGCAGAAATTACCCCGGCCGGACATTCTGCTCAGGCAGTTCACCGTTTGTCAAATGGCCGTTTTCTGAAATGCTTCGTGTCCGCATTCCACCGACTTGTAAGTCCCAACCACCAAAAGTGTTACGCCAGCCACACACAGATTGAGAAATTACAGAGTCCCAGTGGTCAAGCGACCCGTCTCAGTTGGGATGACTCGCGATTGGCATCTGCCAACGAAATCAAAAAGCGGACAACTCGCTCCATTGAAACACCCCGGGATCCCTTGACCCACACAACATCGCCCGGCGACAAGAAGCAGTCGAGGACGAATGTCAGGAGTTGGAGGTCACGACAGACTGAGATTTTGTTCATGAGATTTCGTTCGGAATCGCGGTTTAAGTTTGTCTCACGCCCAGCCGTCCCACCCACACAAAAGCCGGTGAGGAATGCGTCTCTGAATTCCCCCATCACCATAACGTGATCAATGTTCAGCGACGCGATTGCTTTTCCTGTCTGAAAGTGCAGCGTCTCTGCGGTATTTCCCAACTCCAGCATGTCACCAAGTACAAGTATTCTCTTTCCACCCGTCTTCAACTCAGCCAATGATGTGGCGGCTGCAACAACACTTGCCGGACTTGCATTATAAGCATCATCAACTACGAACCATGGCGACATCATCACGGTGTTTCCACGCCCTGATGGGACTTTGAATTTCGCGAGTCCCGAACGAATTCGATCTGCGGACAAGCCAAGCGTTGTCGCGACGGCCACTGTCGCAAGCACTGAGGTCACGAGATGACGCTGAACCTCAGGAAGCAGATACTCCTCACCAGAAATGTTCAGACGAAGACCATCAGCATCAACACGCACTTGCTCCGCAGAAAACTGCCCCTGAATCCGATTTCCAAACAGAACAACACGAGCAGAAGTTGCATTGCGCATGCTGAGGACTCGTTCGTCGTCAGCATTGAGGAATACGACTCCGGCAGACGAAGTCGCTTCAACGAGTTCCTGTTTTCCGCGTTGAACCCCTTCTATGGTTCCGAACCCTTCCAGATGGGCTTCGGCAACACGAGTCACCACCGAGAGCTCAGGTTGAACCAGACCAGCCAGTCTCGCGATTTCCCCGGCTGCTGAGGCTCCAATCTCAAGAACGCCGAATTCATGTTCCGGCGACAACAACAGCAGCGAAAGCGGTACTCCAAGCTCGTTGTTGAAGCTTGCCGGACTCTGAATCCCTCGAAACTCCTCACTCAGAACTGCGGCAATCATTTGCCGAGTCGTTGTTTTACCAACACTTCCCGTAACAGCAATCAGAACGGCATCCGTCTGCTGACGATTCCATTCCGCCAGTTTCCAAAGCGCAGCCCGACAATCCGGAACCTCGATCAATCCGTTCAGGTTCAGTTGGTCGCTTGTCATCACAGCCGATGAATCAACCACCACGCAGGCTGCTCCCGACTGCACTGCCTGTGCCGCGTATTCCACACCATGTTGACGAGAGCCGGGAAGCGCGAAGAAGATGTCGCCCTGCCGAACTGACCTCGAATCGATTGTCACGCCTGTCAACAATTGCAAGTCAGGGGGAAGAGTCGTTTTGGCGACACCTCCGATCACCGACAACAGTTGTTCTGGACTCAGCGGAAACATGGGCCTTCTCAAATCGCAGTGGAACGACAGACTTTAAGCCGGAATCGGCTGAGCAACCCCTGCCGAAAGATTTTGTCGGAGCACATTAGGTTTTGAAGTCGAGAGATCCAGAAGTGCTCGTCGAGCAACTTTCCGGTCGTCGAACGAAATCTGCCGCTGGCCAACCTGCTGAATTGACTCATGTCCACGGCCAGCGATTACGACAGAATCACCTGGTTCGGCCATAGTGACGGCCCTGCGGATTGCTGCAAATCGATCCGTCGTACGAAACACCTGATCCGGATTTTCGAAACCTGCGAGGATATCCGAAATGATACGTTGAGGGTCCTCCGATCGAGGATTGTCGGAAGTCACAATCACAATGTCAGCGATCTGAGATGCTCGTGCCATTTCCGGTCGCTTTGATCGGTCACGGTCTCCACCAGCACCAAAAACACAAATCAGCCGACCTGCCGTCATCGATTTGACACTTCGAAGACAATGACTTAGACCATCCGGAGTATGAGCATAATCCACAATTAACCGAAACCCCTGTCCAATATCGACCCGCTCCATTCGCCCTGGGACTGACTGCACTGCTTCCAGGCCGCCTGCAATTGCCGCAGGGTCGATGCCCAATTGTTCTGCCATCCCCGCTGCTGCGAGACAATTCAGCACGTTATGGTCGCCGGACAGCCGAGTGGTGAACTGAATCTCTTCTCCCATCAGACGGACTCGAACAGTGGTTTCATCGAGCATTCGTTCACGGACCGTCGCTCTGAGAACCGCGTCATCGGACATACCAAACGTGACGATTGACTGCGAAGCTGGTATCTCTTCCAATGCGAGTCGACAGCCTGGATCATCTATCCCCACAAGCAGCGGGCGGCTGTCCTCTATAAGCTCTGCAATCCTGGCCTTTGCCGTTCGATATGCGCCAGCGGTACCGTGGTAGTCAAAATGATCCTGCGTAATATTTGTGATGGCCCCCGTCTGCAGCTTTACACCATGACAACGATACTGATCAAGCGCATGACTGCTGATCTCCATCACACAGTGGCTGGATCCTGCATGTACCATTCGCGACATCATACGAGCCAGATCAAATGCATCCGGGGTCGTAAGTCCAGCTTCCCAGGATTCACGACCATCATGGTATTCGATTGTTCCCAACAGTCCCGACTGAAATCCGGCATGCTGCAGGATCGATCTCAAAAGCCAGGTCGTGGTCGTCTTGCCATTGGTTCCGGTAACACCGGCCGCAACCAGCTTCTGCGATGGGCGGCGTTCGAACGCCATACACAACTGTGCCCACGCGATGCGAGTGTTTCTAACAACACACTGAGGGATGCGAATTCGGGATTGAGGCTGTTCCACAAGAACCCCGGCAGCACCAGCACGAATCGCATGATGGAGAAAATGATGTCCGTCGTGTTGAGGACCTCTCAGAGCGACAAATAAATCTCCGGGTTGAATCTCACGACTGTCGCAAACACAGCGTGAAACAACTAAATCGCCACAGTCGACAAAGCTGACCGCTCCAAGCGATTCTCGAAGACTTAGCCGCATTCCATCCATGGATGTTGAATTCAAGGCCCGTCGAACTTTCTGATTCGGCCAAACGGCTCGTCGTACCTGATACTCTCACTGCGTGCGCATCCTGCTCAGCAGTCCTGATCCAAAATTCTCAGGAATCACCAGCTGGATTCTCCATGCAGTCGACAAATGCGTCAACAGCAGTTTTTCCTGCTAAAAAGGCTGCCCTGCTCGATGTTTGCAACGCAGACAGGGAATTTCCGATTCACTCTGTTAGAATTCTTTGGGCGTATAGCCAGGGAACGTCGACGTCCATTCTGCTTTGTTTGCTCAACGGTGGTTCCATGGCCACTTCAGGTCCAGTGACAAATTCAAACAATTCACTTCCGCAAGGCGGTACCGATCAGCAATCGCAGGCAACGAATGTGGCGGCGATTACGGGCGCTGTGATCAGCGGGATCTCTGTCGTGCTCTATGCATCTCTGCTTTATATGGTCTCCGGGCTTCCAACCCAGCAGCCGGAACTTTCGCTCCTACAGGACAACACACCGGTACTGCTGAGACTGACTCTCGTTGGCAGCAGCGCCGTCCTGATGAACATTGTATCACTTTCAATCGCAATACTTGCTCTGATGCTTCCGGGCCGCAGCACGATGCTGGCATGGATTGTCGTAATGATCTCCGCGATCCTGCTGCTGGGTGTTGCATCCGTCATTTTGCTCAGCGCACTGATGTAGCACACACCGGACCGGCTACGGTCCAGTCACGCCCATTTCGTACCACTCGACGATACAAAGTATCTCGCTCCATTGGTTCACGACCGGCTTCTCGAATCAGGTGATGAATCTGATCCACCTTCATTCCCTCCGGAGTTTTGGCACCTGCATCATGATAGATCAATTCGTGAACCACCGTTCCATCAATGTCGTCTGCGCCATAACTGAGAGCCAGCTGGGCGGTCTGTTGTCCCAGCATGATCCAGTATGCCTTGATATGGTCAAAATTGTCGAGCATCAGCCGGGAAAGCGCGATCATCCTGAGGTCGAAAAGACCATCAGGCTTTTCAATATGTGATAGCTCCGTGTTCTCCGGATGGAATGCCAGAGGAATGAATGTCTGAAACCCACCTGTTTCATCCTGAAGTTCCCGCAACTTCAACAGATGGTCAATACGGTGTTCAGCCTTTTCGATATGACCATACAACATCGTCGCATTGGATCGCAGCCCGAGCTGGTGAGCTGTCCGATGAACATCAAACCAAACATCAGAATCTGCCTTGTGTTCACAGATCTGCTTTCGCACTTCCGGATCGAAGATCTCCGCACCACCCCCTGGCATAGAACCAAGACCCGCATCAACCATCTTTTCGAGAACGTCCCGAATGCTGAGCTTTGAGATAAATGAAAACCAGCTGATCTCAACTGGCGTCCACGCTTTAATATGGATCTCTGGACACGTCTCATGAATCACGCGAACGACATTCACGTACCATTCGAATTTCTTCTGGTGGTGTAACCCACCCACGACATGAATCTCGGTCGCTCCCGAAGCTCGTCCTTCAAGCACACGTTCTCTGAGCATCTCATCTGTGAAGGTGTATGCCTTTGCGTCTTTCAAATCAGCTCGAAACGCGCAGAAACGACACCTATATACGCACACGTTCGTTGGATTCAGATGAATGTTGGTGTTGTAGTACGCCCAGTTGCCGTTGCGCCGCTCTCGGACCACATTTGCAAGCTGTCCCAGAGTCTGCAAATCTGCCTTCTCGTCCAGATACAAACCATCCTCAGCCGAAAGCCGTTCTCCGGCCAGCACTTTGTCAGCAACATTTCGCAATACAGGGTCAGATATGCGGAACATGAGTACTACCTTCCAAACCACAAATCCAGACATCCCAGCACGAGGATGCCAAAGCTGATCACAGCATTCACATGAAAAAACGCAAGGTTTACTCGGCTCAGATCACCGGGCCTTACCAGACTATGCTCATACAGCAACAACCCGGCAATCAGAACACAACCGAGCAGAAAAATGATTCCCATCCCGGCCCACCACCAGAATATAAACAGCATCAGAATCGTCAGCACATGGCTGAACATGGCCAGACGAAGCGCACGATCAATTCCAAGTTTTGCCGGTATGCTGTGTAGTCGATTGGCAGAATCGAATTCAAGATCCTGACACGCGTACAAAATGTCGAATCCCCCAACCCAGAAGAAGATGATTGCCGCGATCAAAGTTGGTGTCACAGCGAATTCATCACGGATCGCAATCCACACCGCGATTGGCGACAACATCAACGCCGCCGAAAGCCAATAATGACAGAGGCTTGTCCATCGTTTTGCAAACGAATACCCCAGAAGAAACAGGAGCACAGGAATCGAAAGTACCAGTGGCAGTGTCCTCGGCAGGAATATTAGTGTTGATGCAATAAATGCCAGGCTCATCGCGACCGTAAACACTGCAACAGATGTTACGGAGAGCAATCCTGCCGGAATATGACGTGTGGATGTCCTTGGATTCGCGGCATCGATTCGTCGATCAACCAACCGATTGAAAGCCATTGCAGCCGATCTTGCAAAGACCATGCACAGCAGAATCCCGAGGAAATCCGTCCAACGAAATGTCGTGCTCGGCAGACGCCATGCCATCACTGCACTCAACAACGCGAACGGCAACGCGAAGATCGTGTGGCTGAAGCGAATCAATTCGAGAAAATGGCGTATTCGGGACACTGCTGGGCTGTCGTTTGTTTTCGCGACCGTTGAATTGAACGATCCGTGATTTCCGAGAATGAAGTCAGAAAGCACACAGGCTTTCATCCGCAAGTTATGTCCCAATATAACGGGAATAAAGGCTCCGGGCGACCATTGGGTCCTCGGTGCCGCGAATGATCGCGCGACCATCAGGAAATACCGTGATTTCGAACTTCTTTCCGCCGTTCTCCTCTTCGGGAAGGGAAAGACGTATCAGGAACCCGTTTTGCGTGACCTCCCCCGAAACACTGAGCTTCCGGGATAATTCCGGCAAAGAGACGTTCATCCTGTCCGGCGGCGAAACCTGAACAGCGTTACGCCCACATAAAACGGCAGTCCCTGCTCGTTGCTCTCCACGGAGCCACAATCGTTCACCCTTGCGACATGCAGGGCATTGTGTCTGGTCCCGAAGACGACTGATGTCCATCTGCCGAAACGAGAGATCCCAAACATCAACCAGAGTCAATATGCCGGGTATTCCAGCTGCTTCCGGACGTTCTGACACCAGAAGCCGAATGGCCATCGCCGCCTGAAGGGATGCAATCACCCCAATCGCCGGTCCCAGCACCCCAGCGGTATCACATGTCTCTGAACTTCCCGGCGGAGGCGGATCCGGCATCAGACATCTCAAGCATGCTGAAAATTCAGGAATCACGGGCATCATCTGACCATGACTGCCTGTACATCCCGTGAAGATCCACGGAATGCCAAGTTCAAGCGATACATCATTTATCAAATAGCGAATCTCAAAGTTATCCGTCCCATCCAGCAGCAAATCTGAATCCTGAGTCAACGAAACAATGTTCGCATAGTCGACATCTGCAACGACAGGTTCGATTTCAACCAAAGAGTTCACAAGTCTGAGTCGGTTTGCGGCGGCGACAGACTTCGGAAGATGCTGGTGGACGTCCAACTCAGTAAACAACGACTGCCGCTGGAGATTTGAGAGTTCAACAAAGTCTCGGTCTACAATACGAATGAATCCAACTCCGGCTCTCACTAATGCATCTGCGATCACACATCCAAGCGCTCCGCAACCAATCAGGGTTACTCGACGCGCAGTTAGACGCTGCTGCCCTTCGCGGCCAATTCCGGAGTACAGCATCTGTTTGCGATATCGTTCAAGAGAATCGTGTTGCATCATCGCAGAGTAGCAGATTCAAAAAGATTCAGGAGTGACCGCATCTGCGAAATCGAGTTCATCGATCTCTTTCGGGGCTCTTTCAACTTCCTTTGTACACCTGTATTGCCGTCTGTGGAGTCATCCGGTCCTGGATTCAGTCCTGTTTTCTATGTCGTTCTGTTTTCAGAGTTCGACCTGCAGAGATCGCTGACATCCTGTACCAGTTGTCCGGCAGCGGCTGATGATTGCCACGTGAGAAATGAATTCAACTGACACGCTATCTGCTGATCCAGCGCAGCAATCCGCCCGACCCGAACACCCGCCAGTTCGCTTTCACGAATCTTTCGATCATCTCTGAGTATTGTTGCCGTCCGGGAAAGGTGATCTCGCGCCACGACACAGTCCTGCAGATCTCCAAGTGTCTCCTGAATCTGCTTCATTCCATCGCAGACTCGACTTGTCAGCAGTTCGTCCAGAAAAGGCCCCAACAGCTCCAGAGTGTATCGGAAGCGTTTCCCGTCTATACGCAACTGATGGATGGCATTAAGCTCACCGGCAGAAACAATTCCCTCAAGAAACGGCTTTGCCGACTCAGCAATCCGCTGTTTGCACCACAGCCGAAATCCAAGTTCACTCGACGCTCCGTTAGGATCGGTCGTACTTCGAAACAATCTGCACAGCTCCCGAGTTCTGTTTTTTAACTTCGAACTCTTTCGGAATCTGCGATGCAATTCGTTGAGAGTCTTCTGAGCAGATTTTCGTTCATGTTTCCAGACCTTTAAAAGTTTCCGGTCACAGTGCGGACCTCGTTTCAATTCCCCATGAATTAACAGGTCGAGGTCCCGGGCTTTGCCCGCGGAGCTGACCACTTTGCGAATTCGGCGCTGCAGCAGTGAAACAGCCTTCGGCTTTCCGAGGGGAGCCAGAACTGATAAAGCAGCAAGAAGTCTGCGCCCCGAAACTCTCAACTGATGGACATGTTCTATGTCTTCCCAGCTTCTGTGAACCGCACGCTTCAGGTTCTTGCGAAACTGCTTCAGCTGTGACTTGAAGGACAATCGAAAGTCGTGAAATTGCAGGTCATTTCCCATAGTTCGAACTCTCACTCATGACTCAATGCTTCATCGAGATTGAGCACAGCAAGACATGCATTCGTCCACGCGGCATGATCCTCAGCCGGAATGGTTTCGTTTCGTGGTGATTCGCCAGTCTGAAGCAACTGAGCCGAAAGGTCCGGGTGCTGAAGATAGTCCCGACGTGATCCCGAGATGCCGGCCAAAAGGATCTGCTTTTCTTCGATCGTTGCCGGGCGACTCAGGATTCGTTCGAATAAAGCGTCAATCCTCGCTTCATCGGACGTCAAGGCTGAATCAACAAGTATCTGTTCCGCAAGGACTCGAGAGGACTCTATGTATGTCGTTTCATTCATCGTCAGCAACGAATGCAGAGGCGTATTCGTACGAAAAATCTTGACAGTACATGTTTGACGTGATGCGTTGTCGAAGAACATGGTGGGAGCAATAATTCGTCGCCAAAAGACATAAAGACTTCTTCGATAGATCGCAGGCGCTTTGTCCTGCACGTATTTCTTGTTGCCAAACGTCGCTTCTTCCCAGACTCCTTCCGGCTGATACGTATTCACTGGAGGACCGCCAACTTCGCGATTCAAAAGTCCGCTCACCGCCAGTGCCTGATCACGCAGCATCCACGATGGCAAACGAAAACGCGATCCTCGAGCAAGCAATCGGTTTTCGGGGTCGATTTCAGACAGAAGGAGCTCGTTTGGATTCGTTCCATCCTTCATTCCGGACAGACGGTTCACCGAAGACTGTCGATAAGTATGGCTCATAACAATCGTCTTCAACAACCGTCTCAGGTCCCATCCGGAATCACGAAAATCCGCAGCGAGCCAGTCCAGCAGATCTTTGTGAGGCGGATATTCACTCTGAACCCCGAAATCCTCAGACGTTTTCACTAACCCAATTCCAAACAACTGCTGCCAGTAACGATTCACGATCACACGAGCCGTAAGTGGCTGAGTCTCGGAGACAAGCCATCTGGCAAGCTGCAGACGGTTTGCAGATGTTGTGTCCGGAACTGCAGTCGTCTTCGGAACGGGTGATATGGACTCTGGTAACTCACGTTGAACTTCTACAGCAGTGGGTTCGTTATAGAGTCCCCGATTGAGAATAAACGTGGGACGAAGTTCATTACGGTCCTCCATCACCATCACTTTCGGACCGGATTCTCGTATAGCCCTGACCTCATTCTTCAATTCAGATTCACGCTGCTTAAGCGCCTTCCATGCTGTACTCTCATTCAGATATGCGTTGCGAATTCTATCCAATTGCTCAGCAGTTCGATCTTCGCGTTTTGTCTCAAGGTCACTCATCAACCCCGGGGAGACTTCAGGTAATGCGGGTTCAGGATCTTCGGTCACTGCAAACTGAAAATAACCTGCGTTGTGCTGGGCATGTGGCGATTGAAATTCCAGTCGAATGTTCAATTTCGCATCTGCCGGCACGGTGACAGGTTGATCAGGAAGGAAGATCGCAGAGTGATCACGATCTATTGGTCGACCTTCGTAGACGGCCCAGCCAGTTTCCGATCGCCCATCAATTGCGCTCGCAGCCGTCAAGGCACCTTGCTCAAACGTTGCCCGAGCGCTTTGAAACCGGAGTTCGGCAGACGATCCATCGGAAATCTGCAGTTCTGCTCGAATCTCCGTGAGCACAAAGTTTCCGCTATCGGATCTTGACAATCCGCCCGCGGTCATAGTTGGATGAGTCAACGCGTCGAATCGAAGTGCCGTCAATCGATACGGACGACCTTCCACAGAAGGCAGCGTCAATACAACGGAATAGTTGTCCTGAGCTGGATTTTCACCGGAAGCCAGAACTCGTCCGTCAGGGGTCACAGTGAGTTTCTGTTTCTCTGCTGATGCACTGATGATCGAAGCGGGCTTCCAGGACTGTCCCTCATTTCCTGCTCGCTGACGATCTTCCCATGACGTCAAACCCGAGAGCAGTTCAGACTCCAGTGTCTTCCGCTGGTCAACCACCTGTGCAAGTTCCTGCGTCCTTTCATTCAGACGCCGGCGGTCAATCGTGGATATTGCCTGCAGGACCGGAGGTGTCTGAGGATTTCCCCCACTCCCATCAATCGGCGTCTGATTAAAATAAGCAAAGAACTGAAAATAGTTCTTTTGCGTCAACGGATCGAACTTGTGATCGTGACAGCGGCAACAGTTCAGAGTCAAACCAAGCCAGACAGTGCCCATGGTCTCAGTCATGTCCATCACGTAGTCAACTCGGTTCTCCTCCGGAATTCTTCCACCCTCGCCATTGATCATATGATTTCGGCAAAATGCTGTTGCCAGACGCTGATCATCGGTTGCGTCCGGGAGAAGGTCTCCAGCGAGCTGCCATACAGTAAAGTCATCAAACCGCAGATTGCTGTTGAAAGCCTGAACGACCCAGTCCCTCCAGGGCCACATGGTACGCTCGCCATCACCCTGGTAGCCGTTGCTGTCAGCGTAGCGTGCAGCATCGAGCCAGTCCCATGCGAATCGTTCACCGAAGTGAGGAGACTGCAAAAGACGATCAACAACTTTCTCCCAGGCATCCGGAGACTGATCTGCAAGGAATGCCTGGACTTCTGCAGGCGAAGGCGGCAAGCCCGTCAGGTCCAGGGAAACTCTGCGAATCAGGGTCCTTCGATCTGCTTCCGCAGATGGAGCCAGGCCACGCAATTTCAGTACCTGCCGGACGAACACATCGACGGCATTATGGATCGGAACGTCGATCGACTCGATGCTCTGCAGATTCGGTGGATTTGGACTCACCAGTGGTTCGAAAGCCCAGTGCCGTCCCCATTTGGCCCCCTGCTCAATCCATTTTTGCAGTGTCTGCTTTTGTTGTGGAGTGAGCTGTTTTCCAGACTCGTGCGGTGGCATCACAAGATCAGGATCTGTCGAATAAATGCGTTTGATCAGAAGACTTTTCTCTGGTGCAGAAATGTCAATCGCTGCGGCGGCTCCTTCGTAGAGATCCAGTCGTAAATCACCCTGCCGTTTCTTTTCGTCCGGCCCGTGGCAGACGAAACAGTTGTCCGACAGCAACGGCAGAACATCGCGGGAAAAAACAACGTCCTCCTCACGACCATCGCTGCGACCTGGCGCAAATACGATCAGGGCCAGACATCCACACGTCGCAAGAACTCTTTGCCAAGATCGATCAAAGGCACTGGTTGTCATTCGAACGAATTTCCCTCGACAATAGCTCAAACAGCGATTCTGACCAACACGGCTGAATCAACATGCTACCGTCTTTGGGGAGTGAACACGAGCTGAAATCAAAACCTGGTGCGACCGAAACCCCAACAAAAAACCCCGCCAGACATAAGTCTGACGGGGTCGGTCGATTCATTCAGTGTCTGGATCGCAGAATCCGGACTTCTCAGCAGAACGGGACAAAGCTCTTTGGAAGAACGCTGCGATTCTCAGAATGAATAGATTGCATCGATGCCAAACGAAGTCGTATCAAGATCGAGTCCCGTATTTGGGTCCGCACCCCAGTTGTATCGAACTTCCGGTCGAACAACCAGGCTCTCCATTGGAGTTACGTTAACACCCCAGGTTGCAGCGTATGCTGATGTGCCGTCAGCCTTCCACCACTCAACTCGTGACCCGGCCTTCAGGTTATCAGTCAGAGTGTAGAAGAGGTACTGGTTGATACCAACAGTGTCGAACTCATCTGCGCGAAGCACGTCACTCTGGAGTACATACTGCAGCTTGTCAGTCAAAGCAGTATCGACGACGATACTGTGTGAATAACCTTCACCACGCCATCCAAAGTTCCCAATGGTGTTGATGTAGGTCAGCGTGATGTCTTCCGTCAGGCTCGAACTGAAACCACCGATGAAGTTACTGCCGCCATTGCGCCGGTCGAATCCAGTGTCCCAGCCAGCCGACCATCCGCCGTAGACCTTTACTTCTTCGGAAACTGTGTATGTCGACAGGAGGCCGGTATGAGTAAACGGCTCGCTGTTGAACATTGTGAATGCGTGGCTGTAGAAGAAGTTACCGGTCGCCGGAACAACTTCATAACCAACTGGTGTGTAGAAGTGACCGGCCTTAACGCTCAGGTCACCAGTCGCCATTTCCGCGTACAGCTGCGGAAGTGCAAAGCCGTAGCCAGCACCACGGTCCCAGCCATTCTGGAAGTCCCAGTTGCCGGGGTTGTTACCGAATGCCTGAGTCTGAGCGGCGTCAACACCGTACATGAAGTCGGCACGAAAACCCCAGTCTGGTCCATTTGACCCGTCTGCAATCTTCTCTGCGTACAACCATGCAGCATGCATGTTCAGACGATCGGGGTGATCATTGAACGCAAGACCCTGATTCCGGGTCACTGACAGAGGCTCAATATTGTTGTGATATCCAAGCTGAACAAATCCACCAATATTGATGCCACTCCCGCTTTCACCGAACAGTTCACCACATCCATCCCCGCAGCCTTCGCCACAGGCGTCCGCGGCGGTCTCTTCGCATACGCTCTCAGGCGCACAGCATGAAGCATCATTGCAGCAGCTCATTGATGCCAGCTGATCTGTCAGCTTCTGTCCTGCATCCGCAAAGATTTGCTCGCACTGCTGACAGTCATTCCCTCCGCAGGGGGCGCAGCAGCCATCGCCTGCCATCGCGCTGTTGAACATCACCGTCCCACCCAGGACGGCAACGCCCGCAAACAGTGACTTCCATGATCGTTTTACCATCGCAACTTCCTGTGTTCTTCCTTGAAATCCCCGGCCTGTCCCAACTCCCCCCGAAATCAGGCTGACCAACGATTTAGTCCCTATAGGCTTTCCCAACGGATGGAGTCACTGCATAACAAGAATCCGTTGTTAGAATCTCCGGGCCGGCACTCTACCGACGCCTTTCTTTTCAGCCCGAATCAATATCGAACACTGAATTGCCGGACTCAATTCATTAGATTTCCAGCCAGAAGTAATCATCCAGGTCAGTTACACGATCGCGCTCAAATTCCCCAGATTCACAGACTTTACGCCGTAAGGTATTACCGCCAAAGGAACTTCGGCAAAAACTGCCGCTACAAATTCAACACAGGGAACCCGTTTTGACATCCGAAAAGACCGATGCCATCGTCATCAGGCAAGTGGACTTCAGCGAATCCAGCCGAGTCGTAACCTTCTTCAGCAGAGATTTCGGAAAGTTTGCCGCGCTTGCAAAAGGCGCAAAACGATTGCGGGGACCGTTCGATGCTGCTCTTGACCTGCTTTCCTGCTGTCGCGTAGTCTTCATTCGGAAAAGTGCAGGGACTTTGAACCTGCTTACAGAGGCTCGTCTTAACTCCCGGTTTCGTCCCGCGTCTGGGGAACTGCTGAGAGTTTACGGCGGATATTATGTGGCAGAACTTCTGGATGGACTGACCGAAGATTTTGACGTCGCTCCCTCCCTATATGATCTGGCTTTAAGCACTTTGAATTTCCTGTCCGATCCCAAAACCCACCTTCCTTCGATTCTGATTCAGTTTGAAGTTCAATTTCTCAGAGAAATCGGCCTTCTCCCCAATCTGTCCGCCTGTTCTGTCTGCGGCGACGATATCCATCTTGACCACAAGTATGCTCACTGGGTAACCCAGGGTGGCTTGTTGTGCAGTCGATGTCGTCACGAAGAGTATTCAGGCAACTCAGTGCAGGCAGGAACGATTCAAACCCTGAGAGAGATTTCTGAATGTGACACTGGGGTGTTTGTCGATGGACAAATCTCCGGTTCGCAACTTATTGAGTGTCATCGACTGGCTGTTTCCTCAATCGTTCAGGCGATGGGGAGAAAGCCATCAACATTGAGATATCTTCAAATACAGTGAATTTCGAAGACTGAACCAGAGACCTGGATCTACTAACTGTGACAGACATGGATGTCGATTCACCAACAGTTCATGATGAACGGTCCGCCCGCAGGCGGTCTGTTCTGACATGCGCGGGACCGTGGACGGCTGCAAGTGTCCAATCTGTTCGCGCATCGTGGATCCGCACATACTGTGTACATCTCTTCCGGCCGCTGACACTCACCTTCCTGTCCGGCCTGTTATCACTTTCCGGTTGTCAGACGTTGTCCCGAGACAGTGAAACCGGGATGTTTGACATGACGGAGTACCTGAACATCGATCGAATTCGAGGTCCGCTGGAACGCGGACTTAATTCTGAATTGACTCCATTGGAACTCGGCCGAAAGTACTCGCCCGAAGCCGAGAAGAAACTCAAAGATGCACTCGCCCTGTACGATCAGAAGAACTACAAGGCGGCGGCGAAAATGTACAAGAAGATCGCTAAGGAGTTCGAAGAATCCTCTTACGGCGAAGAAGCTCAATATCGCCTCGGCGAATGTTACTATGCGATGGGCGATCTGCCCGAAGCTCAGGAATCTTTCGACCAGCTCTTCGAAGACTATCCTTCTACAAGATATGTTGAACCTACGACTCGTCGACTGTTCGCTATTGCTCGTCAGTGGCTTGAAGTCAGTGATCCGGTCGCTCGAAACGAAATCCGTCAGGTCAGTGGCGAACGGGTTGTTGAGGAGGAATCCAGCCCGCCCGCAGCTTCAAAAGACCCAACCATTCGCTACCGAATCATCCCCAATTTCCATGATGGCTCAAGACCCATGTTTGACACGCAGGGTCGAGCACTTCAGGCATTGAAGTCTATCTGGCTAAACGATCCGGTTGGACCGCTCGCTGACGACTCACTCATGCTGACGGCTACCTACTATCAGCGCCGCAAGAACTATCTTGAGTCTGACAGGTACTTCAAGATCCTGCGTGAAGAGTATCCGAACAGTCCTCACATCGAAGAAGCCTACGTGCTCGGATCTCATGTAAAGCTCATGTCTTATCAGGGCCCGTACTACGAAGGAACAAACCTTGAAGGTGCTCGGAAACTTAAAGAACAGTCTCTGCACCTGTTCCCGGCTTCGTCTGCCCGTCAGCAGATTCGCAAGGATCTTCAGCGAGTCTACCTGCTTGAGGCTGAGAAAGCATGGGCATATGTGGACTACTGGAATCGACAGGGCGAAACTCGGGCGGTAGCGTTGGCCTGCATTCGCCTGATCACGGAGTATCCGGACACACCACAAGCCGCTGATGCTCGAAAACTTATCAAAACTCTCGATCCCGCAAAGCTTCAAGGACTTCCTGAAGTTCCGGAATTCATACGTTCTTTGCCTGCATCGGAACCCATACAAAAACCATCGGAACCGGAAACTCGCCCCCGTGTGAAGTCAGTCAGTAGTCAAAGCTCCGAAGACACTCCGGTTCAGGACAGTCGGGGTGAAAACTCAGAGTCCGGAAGAGTTCGGCTCTAGAGCTCAGATCTCGACGGCCACAGGTCCCTATAATGATGAAAACTCCTTTGTTGTGCCTGATGCTGGCCATGACTCTGCCCTGCTGCAGCGGTTGTGGTTATATGCTGGGCTCACCACAGGTGCAGGGTGTCCGCACTGTCCATGTCCCGATCTTTAAGTCGGAGTCATTTCGCCGCAATCTGGACTATCTGCTGACAGAAGCTGTCCAGAGCGAGATTAAGAATCGAACTGCCTATCGACTCGACGGCCCTGAGACTGCTGACACAATCCTCAAAGGTCGAATCGTCGAATTCAGAAAGACACCGCTCAGTGAAACTAGTTTTGACGATTCCCGTGAACTCCAGCTCCTGATCGGGGCCGAGGTGACATGGGTGGATCGCCGTACCGGTACCATACTGCTGCAACACGTGTTTCCAATCGGACCAGAACTCGCTCAACAGGCGTCACAAGTCAGCTTTGCCCCCGAAGTTGGACATTCGCTGGCGACTGCACAGCAGGAATCCGCTCAGCAACTCGCTGCTCAAATTGTTGATCTGCTGGAAGCTCCATGGTGAGGCATGACTTCGGCAGTCAGTCCTGCTATCTGCGTGCAACTCGAAGCACAATCATGCACAGCCAGGCTGTTGCCGGGATCGACGCGGCCGACAGAAACGACATGAGCATCAGGATTTCAGTCCGGCCATAGTGCATTTCGTTGTAGAGCCGAGTAACGACTGGCTCGAGGTCAACCGGCCTCAGGATTGAGACCGTCGTAACATCCCAGAAACACCAGTGGCTCAGTGCCATGGCTGCCACGACCCACGCGGCTGTCTGAAGTCGCCACCGGATTTGGAATCCGGCTCTGGCAACATGCGTCGCGTCTGCCTTCGCTGTCAATGTCGAAAGATACAGGGCCGCAGGGTCAATGAGTCGATTCAAAACGATGACCATGAACACTGCACGTGGCAGAACTACAAGAACCTGCCCTGCAAGAAGAGGCAGCCATGTGTCGTAAAACACTCGTCCAACCGATGTCTGAAACACACTCAACAGCACGAGACTCACAATCAGTGAACCGCTCAAACCAGGCAGCAACATGATCCACAACAACAATCGGCTTCGTTGTCCAAGAATCAGCTTCGCCGACTGAAGTCCGACCATTGCGGCCACTGCCGAAAACAGCAGCGACACTCCAATCTGACTCATCGACTGAACGACAAATCCGGGATTCGCGAGGATGAGTCCAAAGGATGCAATCAGTTGAGGAACTGCGGACAGGAGTGGCCATAAAATAACCAGCCCGCAAACAAGCAGCACCCAACACGCCGCAACGAACCTGTTGATGAAGGTCCCTCGAACGGCTCTCTGCGATTCCAGAACATCGTCCGGCACACCCATCGAGCTCGTTGAACTTCCTCGCATCAGAACAAACACGGGAATGAACAGGCCCCCCTCTATCATTAACGGCCACTTCAGCATGCTGAGCGAATCGAGAAGCGGCTGATGAGCTGCGTGAGCATCAAACAATGTCACCGTCCAGACAATCGGAGATCGGTCCAGTTGCATCAACGCTGCGGTTTCAAACTCCTGAAGTGAGACAAGTGTCATCAAACACCAGGCAACTACAGCCGGACGCCACATGCCAGACAACCGCATCCGCAGGAAGTGAACAACCCAGCTGGTCACTTTCTGCCGATGTCTCAGCGTAGACCATAGAAACAGTGATGTTGATTCCTGGTTTGAAACCGGCATCATCATCCGTACTGCGACGCCATAGCTGGTCGCACGTATTGTCAGCAACAGGATGTAGAGCAATTCCGTGAGGAACCCGCCATACATTCCTCGGCTGTTGCCTGAATGTGATGACAAAATCGACTCAGACCAGTTCATGAGCTCCGCTGAAACCGGTCTCCAGATGAAACCGGTCAACAAATCCGGAACAAACAGAGGCAGCAGACCAGCGATGATCCAGAATTGTCGCACATTTCCGAATCGGTGATCCGTCGTTCGAGCATGGATGTGACCTGAAAGTACAACTCCGGCACATGCTACAGTCATGCTGCGAACAAGTGACCAAAAAAATACCCACTGAATTGTCACTGCGGAGTGTACTCCTGTGACAACCAGTTCAGCACCTTTTCGTCGTACTCAAGTGCCAGCGTTTGATCGACTCCGTCATTGGCCCATTGACGGAGTTCTCTCACCTCAGCGGGCACCCGCGATTCATCTACTTCCCCCAATGGTATCTGACGTGCATCCGATGCTGCCAGCATCAACTCGACCTCCTCTGACAACAGGAAGTCGATCAGCGTGCGAGCATTTCCCGGATTCGGGCA
The DNA here is from genome assembly GCA_016795105.1 of Planctomyces sp. Taxonomy (GTDB): domain Bacteria; phylum Planctomycetota; class Planctomycetia; order Planctomycetales; family Planctomycetaceae; genus F1-80-MAGs062. The sequence continues at coordinate 166,151 of JAEUIH010000009.1, read as the reverse complement.
TCCACGAATCAGGGCAACACTGTTGGGAATCACAATGGTCTTCCCGGATTGCAGGCGTACCGGTTGCATGGTAACTGGTTTTCCCTGCCGAAGTGCAACAAACACGTCATCGGTATCTGTGTAACCCAATCGACAAACCCCGTCTGCAACAAGATCCTTCACGGCCCCATTTCCTCGCGCTTCGTGAATCCCTCGAGATCTCAAATCTGCATGCCACTGCTGCAGGCTCTCGAACCCGAGTTCGGCACACATCACTGTGTACTGCGTCAGCGTCGTCCCGTAGAGCGGAATGGCGATGGCAGCCTCACTCAATGTTGGGCCCTGCAAATAGTCGTTCACCGCCTGTACCGTTCCGGCCATGCGGTTTGTATTGATAACAAATACACGCATCCTCGCGCCAAAGCCCGTCCAGTAGCCATCCGCGTCACGAAACTGAGCCGGGATTCTCCCGTAGTTCTCAGATTTCCAGGGCTCGAGGACTCCGGCGGCCTTCAAACGAATTGTCCCCATCGTCTGATTGTTCCAGAAAACATCACAACGTGCCTGGTCCTTTTCAGCAATCAGCAGATTCGTCAACCCCAGCGATTTGCTGGCTTCTTCGTCATAACGCACTTCCACATCAATGCCGGTCGCTGACTCAAACTTCCGGATCACCGCATCGGCAAAGATGGAGTCATGAGCACAATACAGCACAACTCGATTGGCCGATCGACTGGACTGCCTCAGAATCGGTATCATGACTGCGAGGATCACCGCAACGATTGACGCAATTGTCCACCGAATGCCGGTTCTAGATGCCATGGAAACCTCTCAAGTCAGGATGATGTCGGTGCAAAAAAAATCATCCGCACGACTATGGATCGCACGGATGACTGGAGTAAACATCGGATTCACAGAACCTGGTTCCGGAGCTTATCGATTCTCTTCACCCGAGGGAGCTCCGGCTCCGTCTGTAGTTTTAGGAGCACTGTCCAGCTTGTCAAAATAGGCCTTGATCCCGTCAACATATCCGGGAGGCACCTGCTCGCCTTCGATTGCCGCCTGCACTCCTGATTTAATTTCCTGAACGCTGCTTTCGTATTGTCGAAGTTCGTTTGGATCAAAGTCCTTCTCTGATGCATATTCGCGAGACTTAATGGACATCAAAAGCTTGCCAGCTTTAATCTGCGACTTCGACTTTTCATCCTTGTAGCCTTCAGGATCGGTATCGTCCTCCTGAGCTTCGCCACCCTTTCCAAATCCCTTTTGCCCCATTCCTTCGCCATCATCCATCTGACCGTTGGCCCGCATTTCCTTCAACATCTGAGAATACTCAGCCAGCGTCTTGCAACCTTCACACTGCTCTCCATCCATTTGCCCCTGCTGATTGAGTTTTTCGGCTTCCTGGAGAGTCTTCAGGGCTTCTTCCAGTTTCTTCATGTCAGAAGCATCACGAGCCATCTCTTCAAGTTCAGCCTTGGCCAGCTCCAGCGACTCCTGCAGGGCCTCTTTTGCCTCTTCGGACATTTCGCTGCTCTCACCCTTTTCACCGGATTTCTGAGCTGCCTCAAGTGACTTGAGTGCCTTCTCGAGTGCGTTGGCAAGGTCTTTCGATTTCGCTTTGTCAGAAGAGAACTTCTTGATGTCCTGAAGCTGTCGCTTGAGCTGCGTTGCAAGTTTTTCACGATCCTCCGGAGTCTTTGCCTCCATCATCGCTTCCATTGTCTCTTTCGCCTGCTCAATCTCGTTCTTCAAGGCCTCAGACTTTCCGTCCTGAAGATCCTTCAGCCAATCGTTCAGTTTCTTACCCCGCTCTCCGCCAAAATTCTGATTATCAACCTGCTCACTCAGCATCTTTCTGAGGTCTTCATTCGAGACCATCTTCCATTGCTCATTCAGTGCCTTCGCATGATTCTGAAGGACCTTCGAATTTGCCTGCTTCTCCTGAGGCTTCATTTCGCGAAATGAAGTTTTGAGTGATTCAATCTGCTTATCAATTTCACCTGAGGATTCTTCAGCGATCTTTGCATCTTTCTTCAGCTGCTCTTTTCGAGTACGTGCCGCCTTGCGAATCGCGACAATCTCGTCTTTCTTCTCCTGCTCCTTCACTGCTGCTTCGACTTTTCCAAACGGATCGAATTGAGGAAGAAATGCAGTCGCCAGAATCAACGCAGAAACTGAAACCAGCGCCAGACTTAATGGACGACCAAACTGGAACGGTACAACTTCGGTAGGCTTTATCTTCGACGCTGCGTGTTCAGCCGCCTGCTCAACCAACGGCTGATAATCACCCGCTGAATTACCAAGTGTTGCAAACGTCAGGAATAGATCCCGAGTCTGACCATACGAATCCAGTGCTCGAGCTGCCGATGTCTTTTCAACTCGACGATGAAACACGAGTGCCAGAACAACTGTCAGGAGAGGAATTGCCGCAAGCCACTCCAGCCGCTGCTGAGCCGGTGTCAACAATCCAAACAACCGCACAACGGCGATCGCCGAAAGTCCAACACCCACAGAAACCATGCCCCACGAATAAAACGATCGCCCCAGGGCCACTGTCTTCATTCGACCATGCACGCGATTTAACAATGAAACCGCCTTATTCAGGCCGTCGACATCCGTCTTCTTCACTTCACTCATGTCAAGCTCCGCAATATCCCGGAAATCACGCATGCTGGAGAATTCAAGTTGAAATAGTCTACGCTCGCCGCTTTCTTCTGACAAACAGATCCGCTACCAACCCTGTTTTGTTTGAGTTTTCCTTCAAAATTTGGGCAATTTCCACCCAATTTTTCACTCCAACAGCTCTGTTGATCCCCCAAATTCAACCTTTCCCTCAGGAACACCCTCAGCGAAGCACATCCCGCAGTACATTTCCATATACATCTGTCAACCTGAAGTCGCGTCCCCCATAGCGATATGTGAGTCGCTCATGGTCCACACCAAGCTGATGCAGGACGGTGGCCCACATGTCGTAAATGGTGCACTTGCCGTCGATCACGTGATATCCGAATTCGTCGGTGGCACCATAGATTGAGCCACCTTTCACGCCGCCGCCAGCCATCCATACGCTGAATCCCCACGGGTTGTGGTCGCGTCCATTGCTTCCCTGAGAAAACGGGGTTCTTCCGAATTCACCGGCCCATACGATCAAAGTTTCGTCCAGCAGACCTCTCTCCTTCAGGTCAGAAATCAACGCCGCAATCGGTTGATCCACCTGACTGGCCATCGCACCATGCCCACGTTCGAGGTCACCGTGCTGGTCCCATGGATTGGGTCCATTCCCGGCGCCAATTCCTCGAGTGAGGCAGCTCAATTCAACAAATCGGACACCTCGTTCGACGAGTCGTCTGGCAAGGAGGCACTGCCGACCGTATGCAGACTTTTCCAGGTCAGGCGAATCCACGGCATAGTTCGTCAACGTGGTTGGTGATTCACCTGAGAGATCACAGAGTTCCGGAACAGCGGTCTGCATACGGAAGGCAGTCTCATAGTTCCGAATAGCAGCGTCAATTTGAAGATCATTGGCAGCAGACGCAAGAAACGCATCGTCCGCCTGCCGAATAAACTTCAGCCTTCGCTGCTGGAGCAGGCTGTGTTCCTGCGGGCGGATATGAGGAATGGCTTCCGGCTTGTCAGCCTGCAGGATGGACCCCTGATTTCTGGCGGAGAGAAAACCATTGCTGTAGAGACTAACGCCTCCGTGAGGCGGTACTGCATTGCCACTTTGCAGAACAACGTAACCAGGCAGGTTCTGATTTTCGGTTCCCAGTCCATAAGCTGCCCATGCGCCGGCAGCGGGATGTCCCATGAATGGAAATCCAGTGTGCATCATGAAATTGCCCTGAGCGTGCTCGTTGACAGGACTCGTCATGGAGCGAATCACGGTCAGTTCATCCACGACGCCCGCAATGTGGGGAAAGATGCTGCTGACAGGAATGCCGCTCTGTCCCGAACTGGTAAATTCGAACGGACTTCCCATCAGGTTGCCGTTGTTGTTGAACTGAGTTCTTTCAACAGCAACCGGCATTGGTTTACCATGATCGGCCCTAAGCCTGGGCTTCGGGTCAAATGTATCAACGTGCGATACGCCACCAGACATATAACAGAAAATCACTGACTTCGCGTGTGGGGTATGATGATGACGACGCAATGCCGCATCCGGCGGAAGTCCGGCGGACGCCTGAATCGGAATCTGCTCCAGAGCAGCGAAAGCAAGGGCGCCAAAGCCAATCGCGGCGTTTCGAAGGCTGGCTCGTCGACTAAAGTGGTACTCGCGCTTACAAAGACTACGTTGATCCATCGAAGAACCTCAACCTGAAAGGCATACCTGTTTTCGGAAGGTCATTTCGAACTTCCGTGAAAATCGTACCAATCAGGGGCATGGTCGGGGAATCAGCAGTCTACAGGATTTCTGTTGGTTTGAGGTTCTCCGAAATTGAAGTGTGGCGGGATTGCGTTCGTAAGACTCGAAGTATCAGATCAGGACAGTGACGCAGCGGTTCCAGCGATCACCGCACTCACATGATCTGCGGCATCTGTCGAACTTCTGACACATCGTGAAATTTCCGCAGTTGTTGTATTCTGCTCTTCGAGAGCACGGGCGATATCCTGATTGATATCATCAACCTGCCGAATGACGTCAAAGATCTGCGATATCTCTCCCACGGTGCATTCTGTTGCAGACTGCATTTCCGCAAGCCTCAGCCGAATCTCGGCCGTCGCATCAGCGGTCTGTCGAGCGAGCGCTTTGACTTCGTTAGCAACGACAGCGAACCCTTTCCCTGTATCTCCGGCACGTGCAGCTTCGATCGTCGCATTCAATGCAAGCAGATTCGTCTTTGCAGCGACGCTTTCAATAAGCTTCACAACTCCATTGATCTGCTCGGCCGCCTGTCCAAGTCCGGCAACGCTGGCACGTCCCCGGTCCGCCACTTCAGCGGCTCCGCGAGATGCACCGGCCGCTCGTTCAGTGTTCTGAGCAATGGTAGAAATCGTGGCCGACATTTCCGACACAGCCGCGGCAGCTGTTCCCGTTGTCTCTTTGAGCAATCCCATGGCATGATCGATCGGCTCGGTAACTGATCGAGTACAACGGCGCCCTGCCCACCACGCGACAACCAGGCTTGCCAATACCGGAATACCAATCGCAAGGTATGCAATGATTTCGCGAAGTTGGATGGACTCGACGAGAGAATCCACCTGAGTATCACCTTCCGCTTCAAGCTGCTCCAGGAGTTTCAGAAAATCTCCGGACACACCAATATATCGATCACGGGCGGCGTGAACTTTTTGATACGCATCGATGTACCTGCTCATCAGTTGTCGGACTGTTGCCAGTTTGGTCGTGAACACCTCTGATGCCTTCTGACCAGCATACTTACCATTCAGCAGTTCTTCAGGCATTGCTACATCAAACACACCAGTCGCTATCATCTCTTCGAGGGCTTCCTGCTGAAAAGCCTGAGCATCTGTCAGTTCTTTCGAGCACTCCTGGAAATCCGCTCCTGCGATCAGCCGTTCCAAGAAGTAAAGCTGTGTCAGAAAACCAATGCTGGACTCCATACCGCCATCGGCCGCGGCCCATTTTGTGCTGAGCCCCTGCGACCAACTGGTTGACAGATCCGGATTGTTCTCCAGTTCCTCTACCTGTGAATCACCAATCGTCTCAAGATACTCGCCAATCACAATGAACTCTTCTGCCTTCGACTTGAACTCCGCCCCGGCCTCAACAAACTGCTGTTGCCGCAAGATAGATTCATCCAGCGAATGCTCATAGTCAGCCAATAAGCGGTTCAGCTCATTCAATCCTTCGTCCGGAACGATTCCGGCAGCCTTGACTCGCTTAAATGCGTCTTCGGCGTTTTTTCGTGATTCGCTGAGCTGCCCTTCGTTCTTACTGACTTCAATCCCGTCCAGAATGTTTTCTGCGGCGATCATCTGGGACTGGATTTCGATCGACCCGTCCATGATACCGTTTGCCGTCTGCCATGCCGGACCAGTAACCTGAGCAAGCGAATGGTCCAGAACACAGATGCCCGCAACTCCCGCAAATCCGCAGACAACGACCAGTGCCGCAACAGTTGCATAGCCTACTGCAATTCGCTTCCACAGCGGTAAGTGTTCCAGCTTCATAGAGTCTTCGCGTTCATGTTCAGGGATTCATGTGCAGGAGAAACAACAAATGTTTCTGATCACCCACAATTCCCTTATGCCTAGTTCCAGTTTCGCAACATTGCAAAGGCATTACCCCCGGGCTCGCGGGTATCTCCCCACGCTCAATTACCATACCTGCGACTTCATAGGACGGTCGTGAGGCGCGATGATCGCAGAATGGTGAATACCGAATCAGGACATCCGAAATGAAAAGAACGACGGAGGAGTCCTCCGTCGTTCATCTGGATATGTGCGAATCGATAAGCTGCGTCGGTCCCGAATCCCGTTACGCTGCCGCCGACTTCTTCGAGTATACAACTCTGAGCTTGCCAGCGACGATTCGCTTCCTGCGCGTCCGAATCGCAAGGAACGCAGGCATGAGAATCAGGTCTCCGATCATTGCCGCCATCAGCAAAAAGAACATCAATACACCAAACCGCATCGTTGGCCGAAATGGGGACAAACCCAGAGCAAGTAACCCTACCCCGGAAATCAACCCGGAGGACAGAATCGGCAGACCTGTATGCATAAACGCTCTGCGAACTGCTCGATACCTGCACCGAGTTGCCCGGAAGCAGGACTGGTAATGGAACAAAAAGTGAAATGTTCCGTCCACAGCGAGCCCAAGTGCAATACTGGCAGTCATCATGATGCCAATGTCAATCGGATAATCCATCCATCCAATAATACCAAATACAAGGATCAGGGGCTGGATGTTCGGCAACATCGCCACCAGCCCGGCTCCGAATGATCGCAGGGCCATCATCATCACCACGGTGATCAGCAGGAACGCAGATGCAAAGCTCTGCCAGAATCCTTCAAAGATGTCACTTTGAGCCTGTTCCAACAGTGGTCCGAGTCCGGTAAATCTGACCTTCGCGTCGTATTGATCGCCCTGAAGCTGAACAAGAGTCTCTTTCAGACTTCCAGGCGAATCCTCATGCAGCCGAATTGAGATTCTCCAGAGCCGAGTCCCATCGGCAATCAGGCTCGAGGACGCTTCACTACCCGAAGATGCGAGCAATTTCGAAACTGTCAGATTCTGCTCATTCAACTCAACAGGAAAGAAGTCGGCCAATGAGAGCGTGTGACAGACATTGGAATGCTGCATGAATGAGTGTTCGATCTTCTTGACGGTCTTCAGACGAGTCACGAACGATCCATCAGTACCGGAGAAGTCGATCATCGCTTCAATACTCGTCGGACTTGTGATGTTATCCTTGATGATTGTCGTGTCCTTCAGCACCTGATCGTTCGCAGGAAGAAACTCCAGCGGGTCAATGAGTGTCCGAATCCGAGTCATCCCAACCGCACAGAAAGTGGTACACATCAGAATCGGAACGACTGCTCGATACGGGTGATTCAGGATCGACACTGCAAATCTCTCGAGCCACGCAAGAGCCCTAAAATTTTTTGCAGGTACAAATCCAGCCACAACGATCACAGCCGGGGTCAGCCCCACTCCAACGAAGAATGAGACCACAGTACCAAGTGCACCGGCTTTCCCGAACGCCCTGATGGGTCCGATCTCCGATACGGCGAGACTCAATAACCCAATGATCGTGGTGATCGCAGCAAACAGGCTTGGCCAGAGCACGGCCGACATTGCTCGTGCCAATCCATTCGCATGCAGATGGTTTGAGTTATACTGGCCAATAAAGTGAATCGAGGCACCGGTGGTAAACACCATGACCATGACGGGCAGTGAGGCAAGAATGAAATTCATCTCCATGCCCAGCAGCCGCATCAACGTCAACGTCACCTGAATACTCAGTACATTGGTCCCCATCAGCCCAAGTGATGCACGCCAGCAGCCAATATTGAAATGCAGCAATAAACCACAAACCGCCAGAGTGAGTATAAACAACCCCTTTGTGTTCTCGCGGCTTCCAAGCTCATCCAGCTGAGATGCGACAACAGGTGCTCCGGCAATGATTGCATTCTGGATCTGACAGTACTCCAGCTGCCCTCGCAGATCAGCAAGCAGCTGCTTGCGGGTTGCCGACTCCCCCTTATCAAGAATGACAAGCAGAGTTTCAAAGTCTCCGTTTGGTGATGTCAGCAAATGCACGATTCGCTCATTGGCGGTAGTGACGTCCACTTCATTGTCCGTCATCAGCTGAACCACCTGAGATCGAGTCCAGCAACTGGACACCCCCTTTAGTCCGCGAAGTCGCCCGGAGAGGGCATTGAGTTGTTCCGTTGCGGGAAACGGGGTCCGAAATCCAATCAGAATGGATTCATCCGCACCAAACGTTCTGCAGAACTCTTCATAATCTTTTCGAACTGCCGACTCGCCAGGCAACCACGTTTCGATTTCGTTGTTGTCTTTTAACCCCTCTCCATACCATGTCAGGCCGGGAAGCGAAATCAGACAAGTCAAGAGAATCACGAATGAATACCGGCGGTAGAAATTCGAAATCATAGTGGTCGCCAGAAGGAAGCGTGTGACAGGACCCGCTTTACCTATCGAAACGACTCGTTCTTCCGCGTGAAACGGAACGGTCGTTCGGCAACTTTCGCCATCACTTCCGTCATCTTTGCAGGTACCGCAGGAAGATCCCGTCCAGTACTGAACAACCCCACATCGAGAGAATGCGTCGAAGTCTTCCTGAGCGGAAGAGTTCCCCTGAACCGTTTATTTCCCCACACCTGCCGGCGCCGATGTAGTCTTAGCCGGCCTGAACGATGGCATCAACCGGCTGGAACTTTCCTTTCAGAACACTTTCACTGGGACATTCCAGCCATCGCTCAAGGACTGTCGCATAGACCTGTCGAAAATCGGTATGGTGCGGCAGGTCACCGTCCTGAAGTCGAGTCAAATCAGGATGACGACCGACAAACCCCGGCTTCACCTGCCCCCCCGCAAGAAACATCGGCCCTGCTGTTCCGTGATCGGTGCCTTCACTGGCGTTCTCGGCGACACGCCGCCCGAACTCACTGAAACACATCGTCAGCACACGATCTCCAAGGCCGTGGCTGGCAAGGTCAGTTGTAAACGCATACACCGCATCGCCGGTTTGGCGAAGGAGTCCCGCATGTGCTTCCGACTGCTGAGCGTGAGTATCAAATCCGTCGATCTGCACATAGTAGACTCCCGTTGACAGACCAGACGTAATCAACTGAGCCACGGATTTCAGCTTCTGTCCAAGGTCCGTATCCGGGTAAGGAAGCGAAGGCTGATAAGTTTTTCCGGTTGCTTCAAGTCTCTGGCTGGCATCAATCGCAGCGGATGTACTCTGTTGTACAAATCCCAGTAGATCATCACCTCCATCGCGGACCTCTCCCGCCAGAACTCGCACTCGCCGAACAAAATCTTCGTCAGTTCCACCCTTTAGTTTGAATTGATCCAACGATCGAATTGAGGGAACTCGAAGCGTCCGTGACATCAGAGCGAACGGCTGTTTGTCACCTCCAAGATGCAGGCCTGCCGGATCGCCACCCTGCCCACCTCCCGTGCTCTCCATCGCCCGACCGAGCCAGCCATCGGTTCTGGATTCCTCTTTCCGCTGGCACGTGTGCCAGATATCCATGGATTCAAAATGAGATCGGTTGGGATTGTCATATCCCACACCCTGAACAACGGCCAGTTTTCCGGCCTCCAGCAAATCTGCAAAACCCTGGAGTGCAGGGTGAAAGCCAAGCTCCCTGTCGACTGGAAGAACCTTCGAATCCGGAATCGCGAGCTTCGGGCGACTACTGCGATACACATCGTGTTTCCAGGGAATCACTGTATTCAAACCATCATTACCACCAGCCATTTCGAGCACAACCAGAATTCTCTCTGAGCGACGCTCAGCTGCGGCGGCCTGCAGAAACGAGGGTGTCATGTGGCTCAATGTCACGACGGCAGAACTGAGTCCCGCACGTGCCAGAAATCCTCGTCGATTCATGCTGTTCATCATGACTCACTCTCTCAGTGCTATTCGTCTAATCAGGCCATTCAATTCATGAAGTCAGGCCAGCTGAAACTCAGGAAGAGTACACAATGCGTGCAATGCGTTAATCAGCTTGTCACGGTTACTGAGACTTCCTTCAAACAGCTGCTGCATATCGCTGCGCACAGAACTTCGTATCGGAACTGCGAACAACAATGTCTCAAAGAAGTCCAGCGCCCCACCTGCATCCCTGATCCGATGTTCTTCGACATATTCCACGATCGACTTCTCAGCAAATCGTGTCTGCTCGCTTGTTAACAACCGGCGCACCATGTTTGAACGACCAAGGAGTGTCGATGAGTTAATCCAGGTTCGACCTCCATCCCATCCCTTTACACTCGGCGGAAAGAACAAGCCCTGCCCAACCTCTTCAAGGTCTGTGGTCAATTCAAATGTGTTTGCGGATCCGTTGAGACATCTCAGCAGGCCAATACCCAATTCGACAGGCGATCGGACCTTGCGTCCTCTGGCTTGAGCAGAAAAGAACAGTTGACTGCCAAGAATTGTTTTCAGAACCGGCTGAATTCGCAGCTCCGACTCACGAAGGGCCTTCGCAAGTGGTGCTATGATTTCTTTTGACGGTGCAGGTTCGTCAGCAACGAAGAACCGATAGAGTTTCCCGGCAATGAACTCAGGAACTGCTTCGTTGGAGACGACGATTGCAACCGCTTCCTCTCCCCCAAACCTTCCTTCATGTCCCAGAAACGACTTGGCGCCGCTGTCATGCTGGTAAGAATTGAATCGGAATTTCTCTCGACGAATCTCCCAACCAGTAAAACAGCGAGCCAGTTCTCGAATGTCCTGTTCTGTGTACCGTCCTTCACCCAGACAGAACAACTCCATAATCTCCCTGGCATAGTTTTCGTTCGGATGGAGTTTCCGATTTGTTGCAGAGTCCAGGTAAATCAACATGGCCGGATCGCGGCTGATCTCAAGGACCAGTTTGCCAAACGAACCAAATGCATGTGACCGCAACAATCGATTCTGTGTCAGGACAAGTCGGGCATCTTCGACTTTTGCAGCACTCGTCGCAAAATGCCCATGCCAGAACAGTGTCGTTTTCTCCAGCAACTGTGCCGGTGTCGTCAACATCCTGTAAGACCACCAGGCCGGCAATTGTTTCAGATTGCCTGTGGCTACAGCAGCGGCCGCCAGGCGATCTGACTGTTCCTGATACTCGTCAGACTCAGTCGCGTTCAGCAGCGACTCCACGACTTCCTGAGGATGCTTCTCAAGTGCTTCATCGAGTTCCTTCGATGTTGCTCCAAATCCGGCTCGACGAAATAAATGAGCAGCCGACCTTCGATCCCAGGGAGTCTCCGTTGACGGTTCCCACGGGCGCCAGGCCAGTTCCGGGTCAATCGCCTGTCCAGACATCGTATCTCAATCCTCTATCTCAACGACTCGTCCAGTTACTTTGACTCAAAGTCCTGTTCGATGTGGATCTCACCATCAATTCGAATCATCCCATCGCTGTGTCCCATCTTAAGAGCCACATCGCGAAAACATGAGACAACTTCCAGCAGCAGGCTGATCTGATCCTCCGCGGTACTACGAGAATTCCCCTGTTCGAGCATGTTCTGAGAAATCAACTGTTCGCGATTGTCGTTCAGCACATCACGAAGTACTGGAACCTGAAATGACACGTAACTGTTGACCTGATCAATCGCCGGTGTCGTTGTGCGACTTTGCGTCAGAGCAGAAGCAAGGCTCCTGGTGCTCGCAATGACACAACGCTTTCCGGAAAACCCGATCGACGGTGAGAAGTTGAAAATCAAATCTGCAGAAGTGGATTTTGCGACATCATCTTCAGGCACGTATGCCGATGTCAGCATCTCACCGTTTTCAAACTTATCAATGTCCATTTCCAGCTGAGGACGACCTTCCATCGCTCCAACCACATTGAAGAAGCCAATCATATTCTGAAACGTCCGCCGGAGTTCACGCGTCATAGTCTCCGGGTCACGCAGTTCCATCACAAATGCAAATGCCGGCAATCGTATTGCAGGGGCAGGCAGGACGTCTTCGAAACTCTGCCGAGTCACAATGATGCCCATCTGCGGTTCAAATGAACCAAGGATGTCTTCGCCAAAATCTTTACCGGCAAACAATGTCGTTAATGTGCTGTCAGCGTTGGCGAGCTGATCGTTCATCTGCTCGTCAAACAAATCTCCCGCACGCAGCCACATTTCAGAAACATCTCTCCACGTTCCAATCGCCAACAGAGTCTCGGGGGCTTCCGGCAAACCCGGAGCCGCCCCGGACAACTCCGGCCCAAAGTACCACTGACGTTCTTCCGGAATCCAGTCTGACGAGGCGGGCATCGCAACCGAGAACTCCGGTCCCGTTTCCGGAAGGCGAATTTCTGCGGTGACATACGGAGCATGCAGCACATTGCTCTGAAGCCCACCCACAAGCAACTCTGCCAGGGGATTCTCTGATTTGTTGTTTAACCCCTCCAGAAACTTCTCGTCTTCGCGCAGTGATGCCAGACCCGCCCACGCCCACGCACTCAGTTCCTTCGGCTTACCAGTGGCTGCCGCCCGGAAGGTCTCATTTGAGGCAAGTACTTCCGACTGTTCGGTTTCCACTTTCAATAATCGATCCACGACAAAGCGTCCGAGCTCCGGCTTGTTGGAAATCAACAGCCACGGTCCGGAAACAACAGCTGCCGCATTGTCCAGCCGATAAATCGCCAGATCGCGGTACGAGTCCTTTTCCGGATCAACTTTCTTTCCAAGTCGCCCAAGCTCCAGAACCTTCGACCGAAATACCTCCATCGCCTCCGGACTGGCAGCCTTCACCAGAATCACCAATCCATCTGTCTGGCGATCGTAGGCGATGTAAACGCCGCCGGCGGTCAGCCCGTCAACAACCTTGTCCCAAGGTCCACCCATCTGCAGTTCAAAGAACGTTCGGCCCGCGATGAAGTTCTTCCACGGCTGAGATTCTTCCACTTTTGCCCAGCCTGCATGCTGAACAACTCGCTCCGCCACCGGATGATTCAGGACCGTTGTGATGTCGCCCGAGACTCGAGTCATCTCCGCGTAGAATACGGAACTCGCCGGAAACACGTCCGCTCCAGTTCTGTCATCAGAGGAAAGCGCCCCTGCATCCTGAGGTGCCCCGAGTACGGGAGATGCTATGAAGTCCATCGACAGGACAGACATGACAGCAAAACAGACGAGAGTCCGCCGCATAAGAAACACCCGCATTGATGAAGGAACGGTCTGTAGGCAATCTGTAATCTGCGATTCTTCGAAACCGCTTTTCAGAGGATCTCATCTTGTTATTGGTGGCCCGCAGTCGAGGATCGTTCTCCACTACGAACACATTTCAGCAGCCGGTACTCAAATGAGCGGTGAAATTTTGCCAGTTTCGCAGTCAGAACTGAAGCGAGCGCTCAGTGGTGTTCGACAGATGGCGGGAAATATTGCCGAGCCATGGCCGAATTCAGAAAATCGCGGTTGCTTTCTCTTGTCGCCAGAAATCGGTACTGTTTGACGTCAGTCATTCTCAAACTTCAGGCACTTTGTTTCGGAGGAATCTTCAGTGAAGAAATCATCGTTCTGGCTCGGACTCGCCTGTGGACTCGCAGTCGCAGTCATTGCATCCCAAATCCGATCGCTCCCTTCCGCTGATGCTGATGAAAAGGAAAAGCCTGCTGCCAAAGAATCGACAGCTGAAGAAAAGCATGAAGAACACGCTCCAATGCTCTACGAACTCAGAACTTACGTGGCTCCGGAAGGAAAAATCGACGCTCTGAACGCTCGCTTCCGCAATCACACAATGGCTCTGTTCGAAAAACACGGGATGAAGAACATCATCTACTGGACACCGGTCGATCAGCCAAACACTCTCATCTATGTGTTGGCTCACAAAGACATGGATTCCGCAAAAGCATCCTGGGATGGATTCGTCAATGACCCGGAATGGAAGAAGGTGGCCGAAGAAACTCAGCGCGATGGTAAGCTCGTTGAAAAGCTGGAACGCGTCTATCTGACGCCCACGGATTACTCACCCCACAAGTAGGATGGTCATTCCAGCCCGTCTACGGTACCTGGCTGCGATTTCGCGACTCCAATGGCAGCGGGCTCGGGCAGGAATGCCCAAGCTACATTGGGGGGAGGGCTCGGGCAGGAATGCCCAAGCTACATTGGGTGGAGGGCTCGGGCAAGAATGCCCAAGCTACATTAGGTGGAGGGCTCGGGCAAGAATGCCCAAGCTACATTAGGGTTCGTAGATGCTGGTCCAGGCATTGCAGTAGTTGCAGCGAAATTCGCCTTTGGCAGATAATTCGGCTGTGCTGTCAGCTAAAGCCCCACAACTGCGGCATTTATAAGATGCCGCTTTGTGGGGTTCACGTGCCACAACATCCAGTACCCGTCCCGTTCCCACACCAGGCTGGCGGCTTTGCTTTTCAGACTCATCGAGTACTCGGTTGAAGATCCGGAATACGGACGCTGATGTAAAGAACATAGCCGCAAAAATCACCATGAACGCAAGTGCGAAGCAACCAACCAGGATGTAAATCATTATGTTCATAGACGGTGCACGACCTTAAGAGGAATGCCTGAAGCAGGCGAACCGCAGGGAGGGGAGTTTATCACATAGATGCTTTCACCAAATCCCGGGTTTCGAGCTTTTTGACTGGCTGCTCGCAATTTCCCGATGTTCTGAACTTTGCGGAAAAACGCTTGACCGGATGAAACCCGGAGCCTCCGCTGCTAAAAAACACAATCCCGTGACATTTCGGACTGCCGGACAGCATTTCGATGTGAACCTCACTCAACTTGTTTTGACCTGTATACAATCGACTCTAATCATGGCAACTCCTCGAGTTTGTGTACTTCGTGCCCCAGGAACAAACTGCGACATCGAAACGGCTCATGCGTTTGAACTCGCGGGTGGACAAGCGGATCGAGTCCACCTGTTTCGGCTGCTGGAAAATCCTGCCAGGCTTTCCGAGTACCAGATTTTGTGTGTCCCAGGCGGTTTCAGCTACGGGGATGACCTCGGTGCCGGTGTCATTTTTTCCCGACAGCTTCGAGGGCAGCTGAATGATGTCATGCGAGAATTTCTGCTGGCCGACAAACTCGTCCTCGGAATCTGCAACGGCTTTCAGACGATCCTTAAGGCCGGTTTGATTATGCGTCGCGGCATCGAACAGGCCAGCGAAAGCCCGCTGGAAAGTCAGGTCACGCTCGCATGGAATGCAAACGGCCGCTACACAGATCGCTGGGTTCGCCTCAAAGTCAGTTCATCGAAGAGCGTTTTCCTCCGAGACATGGATGAATTCGATGTTCCAATGGCACATGCAGAAGGTCGGATCGCGGTAAAGCAGCCTGAACTTTTGAATGAATTGAGAGCCCAGGGGTCTTTGGCGCTCTGCTATTGGTCGGAAACCGCCGTGAAGCAGCTTGCAGCAACTGGCGATCCAACTCGAATCCCGCTTCTCCCCGAACCTGAAAATCCCAATGGATCATTAAACAACATCGCCGGGTTGTGTGATTCCACCGGACGAGTCCTGGGACTGATGCCGCACCCGGAACGTTTCCTCTTCGCCACTCAACACCCTCAATGGACTCGCCGAAATCTCCGCGGCGAAGGCGATGGAATCAAAATCTTCCGGAATGCCATCCACTACTTTCATTAGGCCACTTCGCAAACAAAAACACCTCCAGCTTTCGCTGGAGGTGTTTTTGCTTTTGGATGTGCGTTCGCTTAAGAACGACAGTGCTCCCACAAGGATTCGAACCTTGGACCTACTGATTAAGAGTCAGTTGCTCTACCAACTGAGCTATAGGAGCGTTGCGGGAGGCGGATGTTAGCGATTGGTCGACCAGTTTTCCATGGTGCACGTCAACAAAAACAGTTCACAGGAAATTTCCGGCTCCATTCGGCCTTGTTCGGTTCAGACATCCAGATTCGAAGGCACCTGTTCAGGTTCGCGCGGTTCTGCGGAATTTCGGAATGAAATAGAAATCCACTCCACATTTTCGCGAGAAACCAAGGTGCCAGCAAACTTCGCAAAAATCACTGGATCACCATAAGCCATTTACAGGAAAACACTTACAACGATTCGCGACAAGAATTCCTCGAAAACAGGAAAAAAGAGAGTAAACTTCGAGAACCTTTCTGGCAGACAGAGTGTCTTAGAGGTCAATCTGGTAATCGCTTGTGAGTTACCAGGAAGTAGATAAACCATGGCTGATGATACCCGGATGGGATCACGGACCAGTTGAGGAGGCAGAACAATGCTGCTGACAAACACAATCAATGCAGTCGTCACCAATACTCAGGTCATTCTGAGCAATGTGATTGGCACGCAGTGCGTCGTGTTCGGCCTCCTCGCGCAGTACGCGGCGGAACCGATGGAGGCATTGCGATCAAAACGCCATCGCTGGCATGCAATGTCCCGTTCATTCTGCGGACTCGACCAAAACGATTCCAAACAAAGGTCCGACTCGATGTCGGGACACCAGCGAGGAATCTCCTTTGGCGCGTTCTCGGGATGTTCGTTTCAATTCTGTAGTTGTTTCAGTCAGGGATAAAACGATCTGAATTCCCTTTGAGGCTCCTGGGCTCGATTTCATCGCGTCCCTGATCGCCACAAAGAAGTCAGACTCTCCTGCTAAACACGCAGAATGAACCGCCCGGAACTTCCGGACGGTTACGTTCATTTCCGCATGTGCCAGTCGCTCGAACTTGTTCCTCACAGTTCGTCGTTTGCACTGATCTCACCGTTACTGCACTTTTTGGTCCCCACGCATGCGTTCGATGTCGTTGCACCCCGGTCTTCGGGAACAACAGAACTCACTGTGCGTGCTCAGGCAAGGATGATGACACGAATGTCTTTGAATACTTTGGATAAAATTACTGAAACCCTGTACGAAACCGTAATCCGAGCTCAGGAAGGCGATCGAGAAGCCTTCGATGATCTCGTGCTGCAGTTCGAATCTCGGATCTTCGGGATCGTTATGCAGAGGCTTCGCAACACCGCAGAGGCTGATGAAGTCGTTCAGGAAGTCTTCCTGCGAGCATTCCGAAAATTGCCTCAGCTCAATGAGCCTGAGCGATTCGGCGGGTGGCTGTGCCAAATCGCAGTTCGATTGTCCATTAACCGAGCCGTCCGAAGACCGGCAGAAACCAGCTGTGAACCGGATTCGTTCGATGGACTGCAGAGCGATCCGGACAATCCATTCGAAAGCCTGATTCGACAGGAAAACATCGAACAACTTCGATATGGACTGAGCCAGCTCGGTCAGCTCGATCGTGAAACACTGTGGGCATTTTACTTCGAAGGCTCATCTCTCAAGGAAATGAGTGATCAGTTCGAAAGCCCGATCGGAACGATCAAGCGAAGACTGCACACAGCTCGTGGTCGCCTGCGAGACGTCATGGGCTCTCTCCAGCCAGCTTGAGTCTGACTGATCTGACTGATCTGACTGATCTGACTGATCTGACTGATCCGACTGATCCGACTGATCCGACTGATCCGACTGATCCGACTGATCCGACTGATCCGACTGATCCGACTGATCCGACTGATCCGACCGATCCGACCGATCCGACCGATCCGACCGATCCGACCGATCCAAAAAAAAAGCCCGGCATCGTGAAACGATGCCGGGCTCATTATGCTGATCAGACTGCCAGCCTAGATTGCGTCGTCCGCTGGTGGTCGCTGTCCGCCACCACCCTGACCGCCTCGGCCACCTCGTCCTCCGCGACCGCCACCGGGGCCGCCGCCTGGTCCACCAGGACCGCCACCAGGACCGCCAAATCCACCGCCTGGTCCACCTGGACCGCCAAATCCACCGCCACCAAATCCACCGCCTCGAAGCATTCGAGCATCCAATTCAACGGTTTTGCCCTTAAGACCTTCGAGCGTCGATTTTTGCTCGTCTGTCAACACGGCCATGGCTTCTGTTTCAGTTTCCTTCTGGCGTTTTTCGCCTTCGGCCTGCATCTTCTCCATCATCTCACGCATCTGTTCGCGGTCACCACCTGGTGTGAAGTTTTCCCGCATTGCAGCCATCGCTTCGTCGCGTTTTGCGTTAGCGGCCTCTTCAACAGAAGTCAGTTTTGCAGTCTGATCTTCGGTAAGGCTGAGTTTTTTGGCGAGTTCTTCGCCCTTCAGGGTTGGAATCAGAGCCAACTTCAACTTTGCCTGGAGCACAATTTCGTCCAGTCGTTTGACCTGATCTGCTTCGAGCAGAGCGTTCATATCGGCATCGGACTTCTTGGTCGCTTCTTCGCGATCCTTCTGCATTTTCTCAAAGAAGGCAGTTCGCTCTTCTTCGGACATGCCCTGAATTGCCTGAAAATCGGGTCGAGCCGCGTTTCTGCGTTCTTCGCGGTAAGCTTCAATCGCAGCGTCGATCGTGGTTGCCTGAGCTTCTTCGATCATGAGCTCTTTGCGAATTTGCTCCATACCAAGCAGGGTTGCTCGAGTAATCGAAGCGCCGCCACGGCCCATCATCCCGCCACCGAAGGCTCCTCCTCCGAAACCACCACCACCGAATCCTCCTCGCTGACCTCGGCCGCCTTCCTGACCGCCCGGACCGCGATTACCGCGTTCCTGATTCTCCTGCCCGCCCCGCTCCGGAGGCTGAGCTGGCAAAACACTGGAAAAAAACACCGAGGCTGTGCAGAAAACTGCCGCCTGACGAAATGTGCGTGAGAACTGCATGTCGTGTGCTCCTGAAGAAATTCGAAGACCTCGAGAGAGGGGAGATGTCGGAATTTTCCTGTCCGATCCTAGAAAAACCACCGAACGTCATAGAAGTGCCGTGAAAAACGATGAATCTGTCAGAAAAAAACGGAACAGTATCCCAAAACTCCACGTCCTGCCCTCAAAGTCGAAGTTCACTGTGAATCTCCCCGAGGTTCGGTTTCATGATCCAACGCATTGCAATTACAGGAAGTTCCGGCTTCTACGGCAGAGCCCTGATCAGAAAAATTCGTCAGGAAGACCCGTCCGTTCAGATTCTTGGATGTGATTTGATTCCGCCTCGAACCGGCACCCATCCGCTGGAAGCTGCCCACCAATTTGCAGAATGTGACATCACCAGCGAGCATGCTTCGACATCAATTGCGGATTTCCAGCCAGACACGATCGTACACCTCGCGTTTGTCGTAAATCCCATGCGCAACGAACGCAGAATGAGGCAAATCAATGTCGATGGGACCAAACAGGTTCTGAAAGCAGCTCGCATTGTGAAACCCAAACGCCTCCTGATTGGATCAAGTGCGACCGCCTATGGGGCCTGGGAAGATAACGCTGTTCCAATGACGGAATCCTTCCGGCTTAAGTCCAGAGATGAATATCGTTACGCGGCTGACAAGGTTGAGGTGGAACGAATGCTCGCAGAGTTTCGCGATCAACAGCCGGGAATCACCGTCAGCTGGACTCGTCCGTGTATGATCTATGGCCCTGGCATCTCCAATTACCTGACTCAGTTTATACTGGAAGGCCCTTTGATTGTCCTCCCCGGCGGGAATAATACGGAGTTCCAGTTTGTTCACGTCGACGATGTTGCAGATGCGACCTGGACCATTCTGAGAAATAATGGAGCCGGGCCTTTCAATGTTGCGCCGCCCGACTGGTTCACTCTGCGCGAACTCGCAAACATGAGTGGTCGACGAACTGCAAAAGTGCCTCTGAATGCGTGCCTCACGTTTACAACGATCTGGTGGGCTCTGCGACTTCCGAAGTTTCGTTTTCCGTCCGGACTCTGGTACTTCATCCGCTTCCCGTGGGTGATTCATCCGGAACGGCTTCAATCGGAAATGAACTTCGAATTCCGCTACTCCAGCAGAGATGTGATTCGACAGCTGCTGAGTGATGCAGGCAGGCTTCGCGACTGACGACCTATTGTAAAATGTCCGCAGGCGGTCCCACCACAGAGACGGTGCGGTTGAGTTCAAAAGCTGCCTCCAGAGCGACAAGCGTTTGGAGGCAGCTTCGACAATTGACAAGGTGTCTGGCAAGAGTCGCAGAATACGGCTTCTGCGACCCTTCCAGCAAACTTCCGACCAGCTGAGAAATCCGGTCTCGGCAAGGTCCTTCAACGGTTGTTTGTCTTCGAGCATTTCCTGTCATCGTTCTTCACCTAAAGTCTGACGAAGGCGTTTTATGGCCTTTTGCTTTCGACGAGTCACTGATTGAGGAGAGACCTTCAGCTGACGAGCGATTTCTGTTCCCTCATATCCGCATCGGATCATTTCAATCACCAGCCGTTCTTCGGCCGGAAGTTGTTCAATCTGAATACGAAGGTCGAGAACAATCGCCGGATCAGGAAGACAATCCGCCGGTTCATACTCCATCTGAACTTCCGCCGCAGTTCCTCGTGAGCAGCGTTTTCGCAGCTTGCCGAAGATCCGTTCCGAAGCCCGAGTCACAGCCATCCGAACACGTTGTTCTTCCGGCAGCAAATCCGACTTCGAAGCGGGTTCCGTTGTGGGTTCGTTCAGATGTATCCACGCGTCCTGAAACAGATCTTCCGCATCATGTACGGCCGTCAGATGTCTGTTTCGCTGATATTGATAGTGACTCAGATTCCGCATCGCAGAGTCATGAGCTCCCTGGGACATACGCTGGCTCCAGAATTAGGGAATGGAGCCCGGTGTTCATGCCAACCCTGCATATTTCACCGTGGCCCCGACGTTGTCACTGCCGCTGTGCTCTGAATTCTCAGGCCACAAGCGAAGGACCTCGCGGGGCGATGCTGTATCTCAGGCGCCTCAGCTGTTCAGCGTCGGCATTGCTCTCAATCGTCTGCTTTAACGGATCGGACCTTTGCGACTCAGGTGGACCTCGAGGATCCATATGAAACGTCAACTGGCCAAGCGCACCGAACTCCGAAGCCTCTGCCGACGGTTCGCCGGGCAGAGCCGTTCGGGATGATTCAATATTCCATGACTTCTGGCGGCTGACAACAATCAACCGAATCCGATTCACTTCGGTTCCGGATTCTGACTCTGTGGTCAACCGCGAATCGACACCTGTCGCATTCGCACCCGCACGTGTATTGCTCGACGTCGATGACCACAGATTCCCGGCGGCCGGCAACTCGCCTAACTTGTCAATCCAGCTGGCAAACAAATCCGAGATTGCGGAGTCGCTGCGAATCGCCACTTCGGATTCCACATCGAACAGAACATCGGTCAACGTAACGTCCGAACCCATGGTCGGAAGCAGTTGAATTGTCTGAGACATCGTCAACATCAACTCGGCCGCCAGCTGATGCAGACTATTTTTCGTCACGCCGGGCTGGTCGCTGATCGAATCGCCGAAGTTCAGCTCGAAGGTCAGCCGATCAACCGGTATTTGCGATGCTGTTCTTTCGATTGAGTCCCATGTGCCGCGCTCTCTGAACTGGACTCCGGCCGCTGAGTCCGCCGTCAAATTCAAATTCAGATCCGTCCTGAATTCTGCTGAACGGGTTCCTGGAGATTCAGCATGCGGACCATCGGACGGAAGAGCCACCCATGATGTGCCGGCCCTCGAGTTGATTTGCTCCGGCTGAATTGCAGATGACAGAACAGAGTCAAGAGCTGCACCAGACGAAAACAGGTCGTCAGTCAACTCATTGGAGACTTCTTCGTCGTCAACCACCTCGCCGTTCGTTGAACCCGAATCCGCTTGTTGTTCAAAACTGGATGATCCCGATTCGTTTGGGTACGGCTGACTGATCGGCAAACCGTCGATTCCACCAATTCCCGAAGTAAAGTCGTCTCCACTCAGACCGACTCCGCTTAAGTCGCCTCCGCTTTGACCATCCTGAGATGAAGCCGTCGGAGGACGTCTCTTGACGATGACCTTCGTTTGTTCAAGGTCATCTATAACTTCTGGTTGCTCCGGAACGTCATTGCCTGCAGCCTCGCCGGTGATTCCACCATCAACCTCACCGGTGATTCCACAATCGGCTTCGCCTGTAGTTTCGGCGACGAATTCAACCTGAGTCTCAACCTCCAGCGATTCCGGTCCTGACTCGAACGCAATTGCGTTGACACTTAGAACAATTCGTGATTCCGGAGTTTCGACGGAGCCGGAAACGTGGGTGGTGAGATCCTTTGAACCGCTCTTTCGAATTCTGCTGCGTCGTTCTTGTTTGAGAGCCCTGGAGTGGACTCCGCATCCCCGATAGACCTCCTGAATCGCCCGAACCAATCGGCGCAGCAAAACTCCGGGAGCATCTTTCGAGATGCCCCTTGAGACTGGCAGCGAGTTGTCGGGAAGGCGAGTGGCCACGAGACAGCCACCTCCTCGAGAGACGAGCACTTCAGGAAATGCGAAAAATTTGTGAGTAACCGGCAAAACCAGCCGGATCGTCCAATAACACGGGGACTCTGAAAATGGCAGGATTCCGGAAATTCGGGCGATTTTTATAGAACTCAGAAAATAACTGCGGAATTACTCGAGCCGCAAAATGTGAAAACCGAATATTGGCCCGACCCGGATCAGGATTGATTAGCCAAGGAATCGCGATACAATCCTGCCCGTGAATTGGCCAACCGTCGTGGTAGCCAATACTTCAAAACCCCTTTATCTGGCGATTCAGGGCACTAAAGCGCTGGGAGATGAAATCAGACGTTCATCACTTCTGATGGATTCCGGCGATGGTTGACCCCGCGGATAAGTTCCGGCTGAGAACCAGTCGGAGATGATTGCACAGGAAAACTTGATGATTTCAGACGAAGAGAAGCAGCAGATTCTGAAACAATTCGGTACTTCAGAAGGAGACACTGGGTCTCCTCAGGTTCAGATTGCTGTTCTGACTGCTCGAATTCAGGCTGTGACAGAACACCTGAAGGGACATCCGAAGGACTACGCAGGGCGACGCGGTTTGCTGGCAATGGTTAGTCAGCGTCGACAGCTTCTGGATTATCTGAAGCGAAAGACACCCGCAATCTACGCCGATATGATTGCTCGGCTCAATATCCGAAAGTAAAACATTTACGTCGCTCGACCCTCAGGATCGAGCGACGTTTTTTCATTGGTCTCAAGTGTGCAGGTTTGTTGGTTTGGTGTTGTTGATGGCGTTATTCATTGTCGTTAAGGTTTGAAGTAGTAGGTTTGACTGCTGCCGCAGGTTCGTAGCGGATTGCCGCATCCTGTGGCGACTTTGAGTTGTCGGAAGTTGCAGGCTCGTTGTTTGAGTGGGAACAGATTAACCCCCGCATGAATGGCTCCTGATCGGCGAAATGTCCCCCGGATCTGTGATGATTCAGATCCGCTGAATTGTCTGGGAATGCTGTGACAGATCGCCTTGTTTCTGATGCCGTGAAGTTGCTGCATAAGCGCTAATCTGACTTTCGGTCCCATCGGCCTCCGCAGTCATTAGACCGGCTGGTCCGGGTAAGGATGACATTGTGAAGAAAGTCACTGTTGAATGTGAGTTTGGTGGCAGGAAGTTTTCGTTGACGACTGGCGAGCTGGCAAAACAGTGCAGCGGAGCAGTCATGATTCAGTTCGGCGAAACCAGCGTTTTCGTTGCGTCTCAGACCGGTCCTTCTCGACCAGGTACCGATTTCTTCCCACTCACTGTCGATTACCGTGAAAGACTCGCCGCAGCGGGACGATTCGCTGGCGGTTATCTCAAACGTGAAGGTCGACCAACGACTCGCGAAATCCTGACTTGCCGTCTCACCGATCGCCCCATTCGTCCGCTGTTTCCCAAAGGGTTCCGCGACGAAGTGCAGATTCAGGCGAACGTTATGTCGTCTGATGGTGAGAACGATCCGGATGTATTGAACATCACTGGCAGCAGTGCCGCTCTGATGGTGTCAGGTATGCCATTTAAGGGCCCGATTGCAGCAGTTCGAATTGGCCTTATCGGCGATGAGCTGATCCTGATGCCAACCGTCGCTCAGATGAAAGAAAGCAGGCTCGACCTCGTCGTTGCCGGCTCAAAGTCAGCCGTACTGATGATCGAAGGCTTTGCTCAACAGCTTCCTGAAAAGGAAATGGGCGACGCGATCATGTTCGCCCATCGTCACATCCAGACCCTCTGTGCTCTTCAGGAAGACCTCGTTCGCCAGGTTGGTGCTCAGCCTGTTGCATGGGCTGCACCTCCCGAGAATCCTTTCAATGCTGTCCTTAAGGCAGATGCATACGATCGTATGCGTTCAGCGAAGTCAACGAGTGGAAAGCATGATCGCTCAGATAAGGTCAGCGAACTGAAAGCTGAACTGATCGCGAAGTACTTTCCCAATGATGCAGAAGCAACAGCTGATGGCCTGTCCAAAGCTCAGTTCAGCGAAGCCTTCTATGCACTCGAAGCACGTGTTGTTCGAGACATGATTCTGAGCGGTGTACGCCTCGATGGTCGCACCCCAGGAGAACTGCGTGCCGTCAACTGTACAGTTTCACCTCTTCCCCGAGTTCACGGATCAGCTCTGTTTACTCGTGGTGAAACACAGTCCCTCGCAACGGTTACTCTCGGAACAACTCGAGATCAACAGAAAAGCGACGGTCTGTTCGGTGAAGAATCTCAGAGATTCATGCTGCACTACTACTTCCCGTCGTTCTCCGTCGGCGAGTGCCGCCCGATTCGAGGACCAGGACGTCGCGAAATCGGCCACGGATGCCTGGCGGAACGCAGCGTTGCTCCAGTGATCCCGGCAACTGAGAAGTTTCCTTATACGATTCGAGTCATCTCCGACATTCTTGAATCCAATGGAAGCAGTTCGATGGCCTCAGTGTGCAGCGCTACACTCGCTCTGATGGATGCTGGTGTCCCAATCGTTCAGCCAGTAGCCGGAATCTCGATCGGACTTGTTGATGAAGGCAGCAAATATACTCTGCTGACCGACATCATGGGCGATGAAGACCACTTCGGCGATATGGATTTTAAAGTCGCAGGAACTGGTCGTGGCGTAACAGGTATTCAGCTGGACCTGAAGACCGAGGGCATCAGCGAAGAGATCATTCGCAATACTCTTGAACAGGCATTGAAAGCCCGCAAAGAACTGCTTCGCAGAATGCTTGAAATCATTCGACGTCCTCGAACTGACATTTCAACCCATGCTCCAAAGCTCGTTCAGACTTCAATTAATCCGGAGAAAATTGGACTTCTGATCGGTCCTGGAGGAAAGACGATTCGAGCAATCCAGGAAGATTCCGGAGCCACAATCGATATTGCAGAAGACGGTACCGTGACAATTTCCGCTGCAAACGCAGCTTCAGCAGACGCAGCTCTGGCACGCATTGAAGCGTTGTGCGAGGACATCCAGGTCGGTCGCATCTATATGGGCACAGTCACTTCGATTAAGGACTTCGGGGCCTTTATCGAAATTGCTCCTGGCAAGGACGGGCTGTGCCATATCAGCGAACTGTCGGATGGATTTGTGAAGAATGTCACCGATGTCTGCAAAATCGGCGATAAGTTTGAAGTGAAAGTCATTGCCGTTGACGATCAGAATCGCGTCAAATTGTCTCGCCGTGCTGTACTCGCAGCCGCAAAAGACGATGAAGAAGGCGATGAAGATTAGTTCTCTGAACTCGTAGCATTGAATGCTGGAGGCAGCGAGTTCCTTCGCGAACCGCTGCCTCTCTTTTCTGGCAGTTTCCCCAGGATAAGTCAGATGGAATCACCGATTCAAAATGACGAAAGAGTACGGCTGCAGGCTCAGAATACTGAGCTGGCGACTCTTGCCGGAGGACTTGCTCACGAGATCAGAAATCCACTGTCAACGATTGGAATGAACCTCGAACTCCTCGGAGAAGAACTCGAAGACGACGAATCCGCTCGCGGACGACGAATGAAGAAACGAATCACGAATCTTCAGACAGAATGTCGCAATCTGGAAGATATTCTGAATGCATTCCTCCAGTTCGCTCGCGCCGGAGAACTTGACCTCGAAGTGATCAGTCTGAATGAAATGGTTTCGGAGTACATCTCTGTTCTTGAACCTCAGGCAAATAGCCTCGGAATTGAATTGAGACCTCATTTGGATTCCAATCTCCCGTCTGCCAGAATGGATCGTGCATTGATTCGGCAGGTGCTCGTCAATCTGTGCAGGAATGCATTTGAAGCCATGCCCCAGGGTGGCTCCATTGACTTCCTCACTTATGCACGCGGAAACAATGTGTATCTTGAAGTGATCGATACCGGCCGTGGTATGGACGAGAAAACTCGGAGCCGGATGTTTCAGGCCTTTTTTTCCACTCGAAGTGGCGGAAGCGGACTTGGATTGCCAACCGTTCGACGTATCGTTGAAGCGCATCAGGGACTCGTGTCCTGCGAAAGCGAACTCGGTAAAGGTACGCGGTTTACAATCCAGATGCCGGCCTCCGCTGATGTGGCTGCAACTTCATTGAAATGACTGGTACAAAGAACGACGTCTCCGATTTGTCAACTATTCCCGTTCGCGTTCTGATCGTGGACGACGATGAAGGTCATGCGCAGGCCGTTGCCGACAGCCTGATCAGAATTAACTGCGAATGCAGAGTCGCCACGTCCGGTGAACAGGGCGCGCAACTGATTGCAGCAGAAACATGGGATGTGATCGTCACCGATCTCCGCATGGGCGAAATCGATGGCCTCGAAATCCTCCGCCAGGCAAAAGAAGAACTTCCGGATGCCGAAGTGATTGTGCTTACCGGACACGGCTCGATCACCTCCGCCGTCACCGCCATGCAGCACGGGGCCTACACATATCTGACGAAGCCGCTGGATATCAACGAACTCCGTTCAGCTGTAGAAAAGGCATCTGCTCGACTTCGACTCATTCGCAAAAATGCGGAACTCAGACGATCACTCGACGAACGCTTCGGGTTCGAGGGTGTCATCGGGAACAGCCCGCAGATGCACGCCATTGTGGAAATCCTCAAGAACGTGGCCCCCTCAGACAGTACGGTTCTGATCGAAGGTGAAAACGGAACCGGGAAAGAACTTGTTGCACGAGCTTTACATCAAAACAGCGCCCGCAAGAATAAACCGTTCGTACCCCTGAATATCTCCGCGCTGCCCGACAGCATCCTTGAAAGCGAACTGTTCGGACATGAACAGGGAGCATTCACAGGAGCTGCCGGACGACGAATTGGCAAGTTCGAATACGCGAACGGCGGAACACTGTTCCTCGATGAAGTCGGCGAAATGCCGATGGATACTCAGGTCAAACTTCTGCGAGTCCTCGAAGAACGCAAAATTACCAGGCTCGGCGCAAATGATGAACTGAACATCAACGTTCGTCTTGTCGCTGCGACGAACGCTGACCTGAAGAAGATGGTCGACGAAGGCGCGTTCCGGGAAGACCTGTACTATCGAATCAATGTTGTCAACATCCATCTGCCGCCACTGCGGGAACGCCCCGGCGACATCCCACTGCTGATGGAACACTTTCTTAAAGAACTCTCCCGCAAAACCGGACGCGAAGTGCAGGGATTTTCCCGAGCAGCCCGCAAAGCAATTCTCGCGTATCATTGGCCAGGCAACATTCGACAACTCCGTAACACCATTGAACGCATGCTGGTCCTCGATTCCGATGGACTCCTTGACGTTGACGGACTCCCTCCGGAAATTGCAGCACTCGTCAAAGACGGTGTGGCTGAAGGTGATCCCGAAGTCACGGCCGGGGCAGACTCCCTCATCGGTAAGCCACTGACGGAAGTCGAAAAGTTCTACATTGAACGTGCACTGGAACTTGCCGACGGTAACCGTGAAGAAGCCGCCAGGATGCTGGAAATCGGTGAACGTACTTTGTATCGCAAAATCAAAGAATACGACATTCACCGTTGATCACCAACAGCCTCCACAGGAACTGGTGACCAGTGACCATGCATCGCACACGAATCTTTGGGAACGCACGTCACACTTCGAGCATCTGTGCCATCGGCATTGGCAACATACAACTGCATCGAACCGTCTCTGTCCGATCCAAACAGCACATACGCCCCATCAGGTGAGACAGATGGATGGTAGTGCAGCGTGCCGGACACTGATCGAGTTAACTGGTGGACTTCTCCCTCGACTGAGACCCGCATCAATTCCACACTGCCTTCGACGAGAGCCGTGAAGTACACCCATCGACTGTCGCGGGATCACACCGGAACATCACTGCTTTCGCTGTGGAAGTCTGGCTCCCGCAATCGCTCCACAACTCCCCGATAACCGCCTCGATCGGCCAGTCTCCTGAATCCTGTTCCATCACTGCGAACAATCGATGGATGGCAGCTGTAGTGTTCTCCGGAAACAAACAACAACCACTGTCCATCGGGCGACCATGTCGGTGCAAAATTAAAGGAGTTGCCCGTATCGATTCGCTGCTTGCCCGTTCCGTCGATGTTGGCAACGTAGACCTGATAGTTTTCATGGTAACTGATGCGACGCCCATCCGGCGAAGCACTGTAACCGTACGTGAAACCACTCTCAGCAGTCGAAACATCGCGTTTATCGGTTCCGTCAGCATTCATCTGGAAGGGCTTCGAAACACCATTGATCAGTGGAGTAAACCCGAAACCGTTGCCATTCGGTAAGAAAAACAACCCCGTATTGTAGATACTGACTCGCTCAACCGCAGACAGATTCACAATCTTCCCGCTGGAGAGATCAAGCAGACAAGTGTCGGCCAGCCAACCTTCGGTCATTCGAAATGTCTTGTGCTCTCGCTCCCACGCAGCATTCTCCGGCGTCTCATAAAGGCTGCCAATAATTGCCTGACTTCCGTCGGGAGACCAGCCCGCAAACTGAGTCCATGACCACGGTGATGCGATCAACTCTTCCGCAAGGACTCGCCGATCACTCCCATCACCTCGTACCATGCAGGCTCGCTGAGTGATCCAATTGACGAACTGTCCACCAGGCACGTCATTTCTGCCTTCGGTATACCCAATTCTCCATGATGCTCTGGGTTCCTGACTCCTGACTTCCGTAGCGCCCTCAACATTCTCAGGGGCAGAATCGACGACAGTACCCGAGTCGACAGTGGCCGAGCAACGAACGGTGGCCGAGCAACAGACTGTGGCAACAGAGACAATTGCTGAAAACAACCTGTTGGACATAGATTGATCCTCCTGGACGTCTGAAAGTCATGGACCGTTTTACCTGAGGAGTATCATTCGTCAGGATCAAGTCCTAAAGCCGCCATTCTTCGATAGAACTTTGGGCGAGTCAGCCCAAGCCGACGTGCGGCCTCGGCCTTGTTGCCGTCACATTGTTCAAGAGTTGATGTAATGACGTCTCTTTCAAAGTCCTGCAAGATGGCATCAATCGAAACGGAGGGAAGATCGGGAAGAACTGGATATCTTTGAGCATCCCTCCCAACTCGAAATCCGAGAGGCAGATCGGCCGCTTCGATAACCTTTGTCTGACACTGCCGGCAGGCAGCCTGCATCACGGTACACAGTTCACGCACATTGCCCGGCCAGCGATACTTCTGAAACTCTGCTCTCGTCTGATCTGAAAGAACTTCGGCCTTCGTCCCCAGATCACGTTTTGAATCTTCGATAAGTTTCTGAGCAATGAGCAGGACATCATCCCCGCGATGATGAAGCGGAGGCACTTCAATCTCAATCGATGTCAGGCGACTGCTGATCTCTTCTGACAGAAATTGACTGAGAGGCCCGCGCGAAAGGGGCCCCAATGATGTCGCGCCGACCCAAAGGGTTTCTTTGGAGAACACATTTGTAATCAACCAGCGTTGTACTTCAGTTGAGAGCAGGTGAGCATCAAGCAACACCAGCAAGCCACGAAGTGAGGCTGGCTGAAGTGGGCCTAAATTCTGAGCCTTTTCGGATTTCACCTGACCAGAACTCTCAGCTGTGATTTGCCGAAGCAGAATGATGAGCTGTTCGTTGGTCAGCAATCTGCAATCCACTGCCATGAAGGGTGCTTCGGACATTTCACTGCGTTGATGAATTAACCGAGCCAGAAATTGTCGACCACTGCCTTCCGGACCGTGGATCAGGAAACCACAGCGGCTTCGAGCAGCGATATCCGACTGTTGAAGCGCCTTTCGGATCGGAGGCGAAGAGCCAATCAGCTGTTCGGTCCGAAAACGCTTTCGCATATCCAGCCGAAGCGCATTGATTTCCGCGTAAAATGTCCGCGACGGACCACCGCCCCGTTGACCATCATTCGACGAGGATACCGGACTGAAAAACAACAGATATCCGGAGACATCTGAACTGGCATCAATGACCGGTATGGCAGTAAGCTCACAACGAACTGCGGATCCGTTTCGATGAGGAACGACGATATCCGTTCGGGTGATTTGCCCTGCAGCCAGTTCCGGGAGAGGCGCTAATGCGTTTCCAAGCAGTTCGAGCGAGGAGCCCGGTGCTGGTGATCGTCGGTCGCAGACCAGCCCCTCCAATTCACTTTCAGACCACCCCAGCAAACCCATCAATCCCGCACCGGACTGACGCACTCGAGCCTGAGAGTCAAGCACCAGAAATGGAGTGTGGCTGTCTTCGAGAAGTGAACTGACGGTAAATCGGCGAGTCCGAGCCACGATTACTCCAGGAAAAGAAATTCCTTTTGATTGAATACAACATGGCAGAGATCTGCCACCAGAACGGGATTGCACCATGGTGGCACTGAGGCATCTGCAACAGAACCAGATTCACTCTGGACGTAAGCAGCCAACAACTTCCGTTCCTCATCAGTCGGAAGTCGACTGAATGCCGCGAAGTAAATTCGATCAAGTACTATATCCAGTGATTCCGGCTGATCATCGACAAGCTTTTCGGCCCAGACTGTTGCCTGCTGCTGAACGAACTCACTGTTAAGAAGTATCAGTGCCTGTGCCGGCACGTTTGACTGGCTTCGAAGCCCAACGGCTGCAGCCGGTACTGGTGTATCAAAAGTTATCATGAACGGAGAAAGAAAGTTTCTGTTGACCGACTGATAGATGCTTCTTCGCCCTTCACCGTCCAGAGGTCCACTGGATCCCGGACGTCCGCGTCCCTGCATGAAGGGAGACAGATAGACCGGCACCGAAGGCCCGTACATCGTCAAATTGATCCTCCCGGAGAGACTCAGGATACTGTCTCGAATTGCCTCTCCTTCAAGTCTTCGAACGTTTGCATGATGTAACAGGCGATTCGAAGGGTCGCTGGCCTCTGCCCGAGGATCTGGAACACTCGACATGCGATACGCTCGAGACAAAACCAATCCTCGAATCATCGACTTCACAGACCAGCCGTCACGGCGAAATTTCGTTGCCAGATAGTCCAATAACTCCGGATGGCTTGGCTTTTGTCCAAGTACACCAAAGTTATCCGGAGATGCAACGATCCCTTTTCCAAACAGATGCTGCCAAATCCGATTGACCATCACTCGCGCAACGAGCGGGTTGTCTTCAGCGATGAGTCGATCTGCAAGCTGCAGGCGACCGCTGCCTCGTTCGATCATCATGCCTTCCGGGCCGTCAATTGCTTCGAGTAAACGCCGTTTGACAGGTGCACCAGGGTTCTTGTGATTGCCTCGAATCAATAAATGTTCGTCTTCCCCGGATCCATCGCACATAACAAGGACTGGAAACGTCTCCGGCGGATTTGCAATGATTTCCGGCCACTGTTGAGCCGCTTTCTCCAGTGCATGAGTATAGCCGGAGTATTCAACGCCAAGTTCCGTAAGTGTCGTGATGTATCGCACATCCTGCATCGCTGCGATCGACACTTGCGCCAGGACGTCTTCCTCTGTGGCAGGAGGCATTGTCATCAGAGTCTTCGCCAGCTTCAGATTCATGTCTGACGGAGCATGAAAAGGCGGATCTGCTCCACCGGCATGTTTCACAAACCGTATTTCTTTTACGGAAAACCAGCCTTCTCCATCGTCGATAAACTCAAGATGACACCGATGACCGATATAACGATGCACATCTCCGCCAAGTCGAATCCAGCGATATTCACCGAGAGTATCGATCGGCTGCCGAGCTCCGCTGAACAGCAGCTCGCTGAATTCGTTCATAACGTATCCATCGATCACCAGTCGCATTCGTGCCTTTTCACCGGCAACCAGCACGACAATCTCCGGGTCCTTCAACTCAAACGTCGGTGTCGCAAGAACCCCCTTGAACTGGGGCCCCATTGTCAGGGACGAAACGCGATCTCGTGGCAAAGCACGTGGACCTTCAGGCGTCCAGCTCACATCAAACGAGTACGCAGGTGAAATCACACCGGGACGCTGAGCGGGCTCGTTGGCATACGCAGAATTTTCAATCCAGTGAAATGCGAGTCCGTAGAAGTTCCAGTCTGCCGGAACTTCTCCTTCCACTCGCGCAAACCGTTCCGTGCTGACAAGACCAGGCGCATTTTGTGCTTCGTGGATCCCCTGACACCATTCGCTGACAGTGGCCTTCCAGTCGTATTTGCTCTGAGATGGATCGCCTTCGGCAGCAGCTGTTGCTCTGGCAGAATCCCGAGCTGCTTTCATTTTCGCAACAAGAGACAACGGATGATCGAATTCCCTGGTTTTTTCTGCTAACAGCACCTTTGATGGCAGCTCAGGATCCGTGACCGGGAGCTTCGAATACAGAAGCTCCTTCATGCGATCAATCACTCGCTGAGGCGGCATCGCAATGATGCCATGTGCAATAGGTTCTCGCGTTTCTTTGCGAAGAAAGGCGAGAAGTCGAGCCATCGACTCAGTCCGCCGGACCGGATCCAGCCACTCAACCCTGCGACGCGAACTCTGCAGATAGCCAGCCAGTGCATAGTAGTCGGCAGATGTGATCGCATCAAATTTGTGATCGTGACATCGCGCACATCCAATCGTGAGCCCAAGAAACGACTTACCAAACACGTCGATCTGATTATCCATACGAGCCGCTTCTTCACCGCGGACATCAACCGGAGCATGCTTGTCTTCCGACAAATACCAGAATCCCGTTGCAATGATGGATTCATTGTAGAGATCTCCCCGATGACGGCGTGGGGTTACCAGAAGGTCTCCAGCCACATGCTCTCGCACAAATTGATTGTATGGGACATCTTCATTGAAGGCTCTGATGACATAGTCTCGATATCGCCATGCATACGGAAGCGGGTAATCGAATTCGTGACCGAGAGTCTCTGCATAACGAACAAGGTCCAGCCAGTGACGCCCCCAGCGTTCTCCGAACTGAGGTGATGCCAGCAATTCATCCACCACCGTCGTCATCGCCGCACCGGTCTCCTGCGGGTCGTTCAGAAAACGGTCGGTAAGCTCTTTTGACGGAGGAAGTCCGACAAGATCGAAACACAGTCGACGAAGTATGACTCTTCGGTCTGCATCGGGTGCTGGTGTCAGGCCTGCGTCACTGAGAGATTTGAGGATAAACCGGTCAGATTCACTGATTGGCCAGTTTGAGCCGCCAGCGTCCGGAATGGGAGAATCCTGAATTGGATGCCATGCCCAGTGTGCAGCCTTTCGTTCCAGCAGGGGGAAAGCAGCCTTCTCGGCGACCGCTGATGGATGGGAAGTGTCATCTTCCCATGGCGCCCCCAGAGAGATCCACTTCTCCAGAATCGCGATTTCCTCATCCGGGATTCGACTTCGAGGCGGCATTTCGAAAGATTCGTACTTGACCGCCGAAATCAGCAGACTGTCTTCCGGCTTTCCAGCCTTAAACAATGGTCCGCTGTCCCCGCCCTCCAGCATCCCGGCACGGGAGCCCATCGACAGGCCCCCTTTGGCTTCCACGCCGGGACCGTGACATTCAAAACAACGGGATTCCAGAAGCGGTCGAACCTTTGTTCGAACAAACTCCAGTTGCTCGTCAGCACGAACAACCGTAGCCGTCTGAAAAAGCAGAACCAATACCGGAACAGCCAGCGTTGCACTGGATTTTCGTAAGTTCATAGGGGGGCACCCGACTTTTGTTGCTGAATTCCATGCTGTAGGTCTGGGGGTAAATGTTTGAAGAGTTGATTTGACTGCAAGAATAGTACCAGGTGGACGTTCTGCGGAACTCCAGAGCATGGTTCCGGAATTATCTCATGTCAAGGTCACCAGCATCTACAGCAACATTTGTATGTCAGTTCAGGGAACAGCAGAATCCCCTCTTCGGGCGAATTGCTTGTGGACAGACTGTCCGCTAACCTCTGCGACTCGCCATTACTGAGGCAGTCGTCGCGGCCGAAAAATCAGGCTGCATGGCAGCCAAAGTCAATCGTTGTTGCGTGGATTGTTGACAGGGTCGAAACAGGAAACGTTTGGTTATGGACAATTCGTCAGGGGACGGAAGTCAAAATCAGGAAAACCGGCCGACTAAAAACCCATCAGGGCCTGGTGATGAAAACCGACGGCGTGGCTTTGGTCCGATGACCTTTCTCCTGATTTTGCTGCTCCTGATCACCGCCTACTATGTCTTTGATGATCCATCGAATCACGGGACAACCGTCAGCTATACGTATTATCGTCAGCAGCTCAATGCCGGAAACGTCGTGTCAGCCAGGTTTTACGGCGATCGAGTCACCGGAGAATGGAAGGAAATTCCTGCAGTTCCGCCGGCAGACCTAAAGGGCCCGCTTCAAAAGCACTTCAATACCAGCCTGTTGCCAAACACGGCCTCTGAACAACACGAACAGGAACTCCTCGCAAAGGGTGTCGATGTCACATCAGAGTCCATGAGTGTCGCACCTGGGATTCAGTTCCTGGTCTGGCTTGCAATCCCAGCCGTTTTCCTGCTGTTCATCTGGTTCATGATGAGACGAACGGCAGACCCGTTCTCCGGCGGAATGATGGGAAGCTTCATTCGTAGTCCAGCCAAACGTTTCGAAAAGTCGGATAAGGCAATCACGTTTGATGACGTCGCCGGACTTCGATCCGCCAAACAGGATCTTCAGGAAGTTGTAGAATTCCTCAAAACCCCGAAACGCTTTACAAGACTCGGCGCAAAGATTCCAAAAGGCGTACTGCTTGTCGGCCCGCCGGGAACAGGAAAGACTTTGCTCGCACGTGCGACCGCGGGAGAAGCGGGCGTGCCGTTCTTTTCGATTAACGGCTCCGAATTCATTCAGATGTTTGTGGGGGTTGGAGCAACCCGAGTCCGAGACCTGTTTAAGACCGCTCGCGAAAGTGCGCCCTGCATTATCTTTATTGATGAAATCGACGCTGTCGGACGTGTCCGCGGTGCTGGCGTCGGTGGTGGTCACGACGAACGTGAACAGACTCTGAACCAGATTCTCAGTGAAATGGACGGCTTCCAGCAGACAGACACGATCATCGTCCTTGCTGCGACCAATCGAAACGATGTACTCGACCCGGCATTACTCCGTCCAGGACGGTTTGATCGACATGTTACAGTAGATCGCCCTGCTCGAGACGGTCGACTTCAAATCCTGAAAGTTCATACTCGAAAAGTTCCGCTGGCAGACGACGTGGACCTCGATGCAATTGCAAAGACAACAATGGGCTACAGCGGTGCCGAACTGGAGAAACTTGTCAATGAAGCGGCTCTGAAGGCTGCTCGAGAAGACAAACGCAGTGTTGAAATGGAAGACTTTCTGTTTGCCCAGGACCTGGTGCTCATGGGCGCAACACGCGATGAACAACTCGACGAACAGGAAAAAAGACTCACCGCGTGGCACGAAGCCGGTCACGCTGTGCTCGCCTGGTTCCAGGAAGGTATGGACGCTGTCCACAAAGTGTCCATTGTCCCTCGCGGACGAGCGCTTGGCGTTACTCAACTGATGCCCGAAAAAGAACTGCTCAATGTCGGCGAAAAGATGCTCAAGGCCAGACTTGTCATGATGATGGGCGGCCGAGCTGCGGAGAAAATTGTATTCAATGAATATTCCGCCGGCGCTCAGGATGACATTGACCGCGGCACAAGAATGGCTCGCAGAATGGTCGCAAACTGGGGCATGTCCGAAAAGATTGGACCGGTCTCTTTCAGCCAGACGGAAGAACATCCGTTCCTTGGCAAAGAAATGCATTCCTACCGTGAATTCAGCGAAGAAACTGCACGGCTGATTGATATCGAAGTTCAAAAGCTGATGAACGATGCCAACGTCAAAGCGATCGAAATCCTGACGCAATACCGAACAGAACTGGACGCACTGGCAAACGCTCTGCTCAAGGATGAAACCATGGAGCAAGCTGAAGTCGAAAAAATCCTTGGACCGAGGATTGGTGTGAATAAGGCCGCCGAGTAGCAGAGTTTTCTTCCCGTAACCCGGCAGCCTGAGCATCACAACAGGCAGATGAATTCACTGCCTTTGTTACTTCTTATGAGTCGTATGGTCGGGATCTCCGAACCCTTCGTCAGTCGGGAGAATGGGCTCACCATTCATATTTACGGTGATCACTTTGAACTGATCCGTGAGAAACAGCGGTTTGGCTGATTCGGCTGCTGCTGCATCGATTTTGTGCTGAAGCTCCACAACCTTTTCAGGGTTTGCAGCTGCTACATTGTTTGCCTCATAAGGATCTTTCGAAAGATCGTACAACTGCACAGAACTCGGAAGCGTCGTCTTCCAGATGAGTTTCCAGTCCCCCTGCCGGATTGCAGCTCGGAATGGCTCGATGTTGTAAAAGAACTCTGTCCTTGGGGACGGCTTTCCTTCTGCAATGGTGCTCCACACATTGAGGCCGTCGAGCGGTTTGCACTTTTCTGTGGAAGCCCCTGCAAGAGCTGCGATCGTTGTGTAGAGATCAACGGCATGAATCATTCCGTTCACCTCCTGCGGAGCGATTCGACCGGGCCAGTTCGCCAGAGCGCACACATGAGTCCCACCCTCCAGCAGCGATGCTTTACCATCACGGTACGGCCCGTTGTCGCAGGGAATCGTAATCTTCGACACATCCGCCATCACACCTGCAAACATTGCATTCTTTGTCCCCCCATTGTCGCTGTGAAACAGGATCAGAGTATTTTTACGCATCCCCCTCTTTTCCAAAGCAGCCACAACACGACCGACCTGGTCGTCAAGACATGTCACCATTCCGGCATATGTTCTCCGCGTTGGGTCAGCGATGTTCTTGTATCGAGCTACATATTCTTCAGGCGCCATGTATGGTGTGTGAGGTGCATTGAAGGCAAGGTAGAGGTACAGTGGCTTCGAGGTATCGTGATTCTCAATCAACTTGACGGCATCCTTACCAAGCAGCTCCGTCGTATATCCGGTTTCCCTGACCGGCTTGTCATCCCGATACCAGTCGAGTACGCCGTGTTCCTCGTGTGAAAAGTAATCCAGTTCCCCAATCATCGCCCCATAGTGATAGTCGAATCCTCGCTGCTGCGGCCAGTATTCCCGGCTGGCGTGACCGAGATGCCACTTGCCAATGATTGCCGTCTTGTACCCGGCTTCCTTGAGACATTGCGGCATCAAAAACTCACTGGTGTCCAGTCCATAAGCGGAAACAGATGGGATCACCGCGGTCTGAAGCCCATATCGGTACGGATATCGGCCGGTCATCAATGCAGCTCGAGTCGGTGTGCACATGGGCTGAACATAAAACTGAGTCAGCTTTGCCCCACCGGCTGCAAGCCCATCAATGTTTGGTGTCTTGATGTCAGTGCATCCATTGAAGCCCACATCCTTCCAACCCAGATCGTCAGCAAGAATATGGATGATATGCGGCTTCGCCTCCAAAGCGGCCTTCGAAGCGGCTCTTACGTCACTGGTGACAGCGATGCCGAACACAATTCCAATGAATGCAATTACTCCGAGAACATTTCTCTTCACGAGGTAGCCTTTCTCCAATAACGTTTAAGGACATATCACCAAAACAGCCCATTGAATTGCAGGTAATTGTAAGACCAACAATTCAATCACCACCAGACCTATCTTCCTGAATGAAGCTACAAATCTGCTCTCATCGCCGGTCTTCAGCGTTGAGCCGGCCCAGCGCATGGTCGGCCAGACGATCCGTGTACTCGTCTTTCGGCATCGCACTGATTGCGACTCGCAGACTCTGGATCAAGTCCGGATCCATTTCATCGATCTCAACCATCGCAGCATGACGATCGAAGACATTCGAGCTCTGGAGCGATTTCAACAGGACGTCATAGCCTGGCTCCCCTGCGGCCCGAGGACGGAGCCCCGCTCCGGCCGCGATTCGGACAACCGAAGAAGCATCACTGAGTGCCCCCTTGAGTACTTCTCTGTATTGCTCGACTCCGCCGTGTTCAATAACGCCCGACTGTTGCCTGTCATACTGCAGTTGCCCGTCATACTGCAGTTGCCCGTCATTCTGCAGTTGCCTGTCGATGAGTTGGCGGAATCCCATGACTGCCCACCATCGGGCCGCCGGGTCGTTGCTGCTCATTGCAGACCGGCACTTTGGCTCGCAATCAGCGGAAACGGTTGAGACGGATTTGGCCAGAGTCAACAGAATTTCGGTCCGCTGTTTTCCATTCTCCTGATGCAGAATTCCCCAGCGGTTTCCAATTTGCGTCTCTTCAGCATTCAGAATCGCTTCAGGAATCAGATGAGCATCCCGCACCGCCAGCTGCCAGCGATCACACTCATTTCTCAATTCCATCAACTGATCAGCAACAGATGGGTCCGCAGAGAGATTCCTGAGCTCCCAGGGATCCTGTTCGAGGTCATAAAATTCTTCGGCAGGCCGTGGAGTCTGAAAGTACTGAGCGATCTCCGGAGCCAGCTCGCCCGCAGCCAGGAGTCGTCGCATTTCCTGGCGAGTCCGGTTTCGCTCAGCATAGCTCTTATGCTGGAGTGCCGGTCGCCAGGGCATGAAATTCCGCACATAGCGATACCGCTGTGACCTGACAGAGCGAACCATATCAAATCGTTCATCAATCCGATCGCGCGCACCATAGATAAAATCGCGGCCTGCCCCACGGTCAACATCGAACAGAACCACTCCCTGCATGTGACGCGGTATCGACAAACCAGCCAGCCTCAGAACGGTGGGACCCAAATCCACAAGACTCACCAGCCGATGGTCCGAACTTCCGGCACGACCATACTCCATCTGATCAGCACCGGCCTGATCAGCCCCCGCATTGAACGTCGCTGGTACTCGAACAATCAGCGGTACTCGGGTTCCGGAATCGTATAACCAGCGTTTGGCTCGAGGAAGTCCATTGCCGTGGTCTGACCAAAAGAAGATAAACGTATTCTCCAGCTCGCCGGAGGATTCCAGTTCGGAAAGAAGTTCCCCCACCCGATCATCCATGACGCTGACAATGTCATAGAGCCTTGCAAGATCGGCTCGCACTTCCGGGGTATCCGGATAGAGTGGCGGGACTACAACATCAGCAGGTCGAGTCAGTCTGTCAACGGGCCTTCCTTTGACAACATCACTCCAGCCGTCCTTCCATACTTTTGACTCATGAGTCATCGTCAGATTGAAGACGGCAAAAAAGGGCTGAGCCGGGTCCGAACGATTCTTCCAGTGAGCTCTCGCAGATGATTCATCCCAAACAAGTGACTGATCCCAGTGAAGGTTGTAATCCGTCTTGCTGTTGTTTGTGCAATAGTATCCAGCTCCCCGCAGGTATGCAGGAAAGAGTTGCACATGGTCCGGCAATAGAGCTTTGGAGCGCATGTGATTTGCTCCAAGGCTCAGCGGTGACATACCTGTGATGATGCCTGTTCGACTGGGCGCACAAACACCATGGCAGGAAAACGCATATGTAAAACGAATTCCCTCCGAGGCAAGTCGATCGATATTGGGCGTGCGGGCGATTGAGTCTCCATAGCAGCCGAGCAGTGGACTAATATCTTCACAGCTGACCCAAACGATATTCGGACGCCGCGTCTTGTCCTCCGGAGTACGCTCATGCGCCCTCAGTGAGCCGTGGCTTACGAGGATACAGATCAGCAATACAACTTCGTTGAGCAGCCTTGCAACAGAAACCAAATGCAGCGTTCGCATGATATTGCCTGTTCATGGACGTCGGGAGGGGTTTGCCGTATCCTGCCGGAATCGTAGAATTCCGTTTTCGAAATGCCAGAGAAAGACGGGGAGACATCCAACGTGGTTCGCAATTCGACAGCAGCATCCATTCAATTGATCCGATCCGTTCATGTTCTGGCAGTGATGGCAACACTGATTTGTTTTCCTTCAACAACACTCGCACAGCAGGAAAACCTTACGCAGAAAGAAGCTGCTGAACAACGACTTGCCGCAAT
Source organism: Planctomyces sp. (assembly GCA_016795105.1). Classification (GTDB taxonomy): domain Bacteria; phylum Planctomycetota; class Planctomycetia; order Planctomycetales; family Planctomycetaceae; genus F1-80-MAGs062. The sequence continues at coordinate 126,038 of JAEUIH010000009.1, read as the reverse complement.
TGTATCACCGGGCCCATTCCATGACTTCCTGCAGCGATTTCTGGGAACATGGACCATTGAGACTCGTGTTTTTCAGGGTGAAGCTGCATCTCCGGCTGAACGAGGAACAGCAGAGTGCCTATGGCAGATCGAGGGGCGATGGCTCTTGATCCGGAATGCAGGAACACTGACGGGACGCCCAATGCTGAGTGAAACGTCGCTCGGTTACGACAACTTCAAACAGAGCTTTGTCGCCAGCACGATTTCAAATCTCGACACCGCTATGAACCGTGCCGAAGGCGACCTCAACGCAGACCTGACTCAACTGACACTCTACGGGACAACCGACGAATATTTGACCGGAGAGCTTGCCAGGCCGGTCAAGTATGTCTGGAAATTTCAGTCCTTTGATCGGATGACATTTGAAGTGCATGATCTGGGAATCGGCGACGTGAACACAAAAGTAGTCGAAATCACCTATCTGCGTAAACCGAAAGATGTTGTCATTGGGGCAGATGCTGCACCAGAACTTGTCTGGAATGAAGGTGCATTCACGGAAGGCGTGGCCGTTCGATCGGATGGACTTGTCTATTTCAGTGACATCCACAGTGCACCCGGCCAGCCTGGCAGAATTCTGGTATACGACCCAACAAGCGGATTGACAAAGACGTTCTGCTCCGACAGTCAGAAGAGCAATGGGCTGTACTTTGACGCCAACGACCGACTGTTTGCCTGCTGTGGTGCCGACCAGGGTGCTCGTGCGCTCTGTGAAGTTACAGCTGACGGAAAAATTGTCGTGATCTCAGACCGTTTCAACGGACATCGCTTCAATTCCCCCAACGATCTGGTGATTCTCTCGAACGGCAACATCTACTTCAGCGACCCGCGGTATGTGGGCAGTGAACCCCTGGAGATGGATGCAATGAATGTGTATGTGTTGAATGTCACCAGCAATATCCTGTCAATCGCAACGCGAGAGATCGAAAAGCCCAATGGAGTTGATGCGTCTCCGGATGGTAAGTTTCTCTATGTAGCAGACACCAATACCGGATCACTTGGATTGCCCGGTGAGAAGCCTGGCCCTGTCGGCAAGATGACGCTGAACAGGTTTGACATTGACCCATCCGGACGACTCCGAAACAAACGCGTGCTCGTCGACTTTGGAAAGGAAGCGGGAATCGATGGCATGTGTGTACACTCGAGCGGTCGAATCTATGCGGCCGTGCGAACACCAGGTCGATTTGGCATCGCTGTTTATAGTCCGGATGGCGATGAACTCGCGTTCGTCCCAACACCCGAATTGCCAACCAACTGTTGCTTCGGCGTCGGAGAAAACTCAAACACACTTTACATCACCGCCGGCAAAGGCCTGTATCGCCTGAAACTGGAAACCGGAGCCACAAAATGAAGATTGTCGAAGTTGAAGTCTTTCCTCTGACAGGTGCAACCGTCGATGGCGGGTGGCCTCAGGGGCACGAACCGCAGGAAAATCTTCATACCTTAGTTCAGGTTCGCACAGACGAAGGGATCTACGGCTGGGGGAGCTGTTTCACGTCTGGTACTCTGGTTCAGGGCGCTGTCGCTTTGCTCTGGCCACTGCTCCGCGGACAGTCTGCCGTTGAACCGGAACGCGTTTCGGAAATGCTCCGGCAATCCAGTTTCTGGCAGGGACGCGGTGGAGCCGTCGAACATGCAATCAGCGGAATCGACATCGCCCTCTGGGACATCATGGGGAAAGCCTGCCGACAGCCAGTCTCGCGTCTGCTGGGTGGAAACTATCGACAGCGCATTAAGCCATACGGTTCAATTCTCTTTGATGAACCTGACGCACTCGCTCAGACACTTGAGACAACTGTCGCTGCCGGATTTAAGGCCATCAAAATGGGTTGGCGTCCCTTCGGCAGACGAAGTCGTAAGTTCGATGAATTACTCGTCAAAACCGCTCGTCAAACGGTCGGTGACAGCGTTGAACTGATGGTCGATGCCGGCGGCAGCGAACAGTTCTGGCCTCACGGAACCAACTGGGCTCGTGAGACCGCAAGAATGCTTGCAAACTATGACATCACATGGTTCGAAGAACCGCTTCCACCCGATGACATTGAGGGCTACATAGAATTAACGCGATCCTCCCCGGTACCGATCTCGGGGTGTGAGGTTCTGACACGACGGCAGGCTTTCCAGCCATGGATTGAACGACGGGCCGTTGACATCATTCAGCCGGACTGCACGAAAAATGGAGGGCTCACGGAATCTCGGCGAATCGCTGCACTTGCCTTTGACCACAATGTCACTGTTGTGCCTCACGGATGGAATACAGCCGTTGGCCTGGCAGCAGACCTGCAGTTTAGTGCCGCAATTCCTGTCGCAAGGTACGTCGAATATCTGACACCCTGCCTCTATATCGATCAGCTCACCACTCAGCCATTTGTAATCGACAATGAAGGACTGCTCACAATTCCCGAACTGCCGGGACTGGGAGTCGACATTGATGCCAGCCGATTAAAACAGTATTCCGCTGCATCAACAGTCTTCCGGTCAAAGTGACTGCTGTTCGTTACCACTCTTCAATCAGAAATACCACAAGCGATCGTGCGCCATGTGCTCCGATAACAAGTGACTGTTCAATGTCGGCCGTCTTTGAGGGGCCTGAGATGAAACCGGAAAACGGATAGCCACCAACCTGAATGCGGCCGTATGCTTCGTGCATGTTGTTGACAATCTGCGAAGCAGGGATCGCGAGTGCCATGTGTTGAGGAATGAAGTACAGAACGCGATGCCTTACGTCTGCGTCAGTGACCCAAACCGCTGCATTTTCCGCAACACCAAAGTGTCCTTTCAGAACCGCAAATCCCACATGTTCCAAAGCATGGGGGTCATCAATACTGTTCAAATCGAGGGTTGAATCACCGAGACCGGGAATGACTGTCAGGCGAGTTGCTGACTTCTTCCACGGTTCAAAGTCTCTAAGCCATGCATCCGCTGCCCCGACATCAGGCACACGAACCATCAGACCACCAACACTCTCGAGCACTTCCCGAAAACGGGTCGTTGGATCTTCAAACGTCTGCCATGGTCCGGAGGCAGGCAGTTCAGGAAGAGGAGTTGACTGCGGCAGCGCCGCCCTAACCCTTCTGAGAATGGCTTCACGTGCGGCACTGTTCTTCGACGCGGAACTCATTTGGACTTGTCTCCCGGATTCGAAGCCGTGGACTTTCGATCCGCGTACATTTGACGGAATGACTTTGCAGGTGCCTCCGGAAGTTCCCTCTGTCGACCCCATGGATTGAATCGATGATAGATCGCGAATCGAGGAAGCACTCTCAGCGAAAGCCTCGCAAATTTGCCAAGCAGGTTGAACAACCATGTCCGCTTCATGATGCCAGCGACAAACTTCATCGAGAGCTTCTTGGATGTCGCAATCAGCCGACGCTGCCCCAGGAGTCCTCGCATCGCCAGCAACTGATGATGCAGGTCGATTTTCACAGGACAAACATCCGTGCAGGATCCACACAGGCTGCATGCGAACGGCAGACTGGAGTGTTTTTCCGAGTCCTTAAGCGGAGCCAGAATGGAGCCGATCGGGCCGGGTACGGTTGACTCATAACTGTGTCCGCCACTGCGCCTGTAAACCGGACACGTATTCATACACGCGCCACAACGAATACAGCTCAAACTCCTTCGAAACTCTGAACTCTGGATAATCCCGCTGCGACCATCGTCTACCAGAACTACATGCAGTTCACAACCTGGACGCGGACCGTGAAAATGTGATGAATACGTCGTAATTGGCTGGCCCGTTGCTGATCTTGCAAGGAGTCTAAGAAACACTGCCAGATCACTGACCCGAGGAATCAGTTTCTCGATTCCCATACAGGCAATGTGCACTTTCGGAAGCGAAACCCCAAGGTCCGCGTTTCCTTCATTCGTGCAGACAACAATGCCACCAGTTTCCGCGATTGCAAAGTTTACTCCGGTGATCCCGGCATCTGCCTGACAGAATTTCTGTCGTAAATGACCTCGAGCAGCTTCTGTCAGATACGCAGGATCGGAAGCTCCCTTCTCTGTTCCGAGGTGTTCATGAAAACACTCCCCAACCTCCTCCTTCCGAATGTGAATTGCCGGAAGAACAATATGGCTGGGCGGTTCGTTGCGAAGCTGGACAATCCGTTCTCCAAGGTCCGTGTCAACAACCTCAATCCCATTCTTCTCCAGAAATGGATTGAGATGACACTCCTCAGTCAGCATCGACTTACTTTTCACGATGCGTTTTACAGAATGCCGCTGCAGGATCTCCAGTACGATCCTGTTATGGTCTTCGGCTGTCTCTGCCCAATGCACGTGAACGCCAAGAGCAAGAGCATTCCGTTCAAACTGTTCCAGATAGAGCGGCAGCTGGGAGACAGTATGCATTTTAATCGCCGAAGCGTGCTCCCGCAGCTGTTCCCATTCAGGAACACTGTTTGCCATTCGGTCTCGCTTCTCACGAACAAACCAAAGTGCCTTGTCATGCCAATGAGCACGACTGCGGTTTGCCGTGAATTCAGCGGCGAGCGGTGGATGGGACATTGACAGCCTCCGCAAGGATTTCAGCAAAATGCATGACTCGAATCTTCCGCTTTTGCCTGCGAATGATGCCTTCCAGATGCATCAGACAGGACATATCACCAGCCGTCAGTACTTCCGTGCCCGCCTGAACGTGATCGTTCACTCGATCGTCGCCCATCATGCAGGAAACGGCCTCCTCTGCTACAGCAAACGTACCACCAAACCCGCAACACTCATCCTTGCGTGCAAGTTGCGAAAAGCGAATTCCATCGAGGTTGCCGAGGAGGGTCTTCAGAAGATCATCTCGCTTCTTCATCACCTCAGACGAAGACGCCAGTCGCAATTCTCTCAGCCCATGACAACTCTGATGAATACCCACCTGATGCGGAAACGATCCAAACACCGTTGTCACTCCAAGGACACGAGTCAAAAACTCGCTGAGCTCCAGAGTATTCTCACGGACCTTGCGCGATCGAGTATCGTTGTGATCGAAGTATTCTTCGTAGTGATGACGAACCATGGATACACAGCTTCCGGATGGAGCCACGATGTAATCAAAGCCGTCAAAGACTTCCACAAATCGCTCTGCCAGTGGTTTCGCTTCCGGCATGCAGCCGCTGTTCGCCATTGGCTGACCACAACATGTTTGACTCAGCGGGAACTCATGTTCAACGCCAAAATGTTCCAGAACAGCAACAGTCGCCATTCCGACATTCGGATAGAACTGATCCACGTAACAGGGTATGAACAGTGCTACTTTCATTCAAACTTCGCTTTCTGACGCCCTCGCTTCTGCAACTCTTCCGAAATTGTAACCGAATCATCACGGGTTGCCTGCCGGATTATGGGCGAATCAATGGCATCTCTCGAACCTGAATCTTCCGAATTGTGGATTCGTTCACTGTCATCCCCAGTCCGGGCCCCTTCAGTCGAGGAGCACGCCCCCCATATCGAAACGTCAGGTCCTCTTTGGTCAGAGCTTCTCTGACCAAAAAACGATCAAAACTGCCTTCAAGGTACCGAATTCCGCCGATTGAACAGGCAAACTGCCGGCCCGCGGCTGACAGAATGCCGGTTTCTCCAACCTGGCAGCCAAGCTGATATCCAAGCCCATGTGCCTTTGCCAGAACGGCAAGCTGCGCCGATCGGTACAAACCTCCACATTTTGATAACCGTATATTGAATAAATCGCACCATTGGCTCTGAATCGCCCGTTCGCCATCCTCAAGACAACACAGAGATTCGTCGAGCATCACCGGAACACCCAAATGGTGCCTGACTTCACTTAACTGCGCCACTTCGGAATGGGCCACCGGTTGTTCAAGGCTGGTTGGCTGATAACGTAACAAGGGCCGCATTCGGTCAGCAACTTCTTCTGGTTTCCAGGCTTCATTGGCATCAATCCTCAGATCGACGCGTGGCCCCACGATTCTTCGCACCCGACGCATGATGCCCTGATCATCGACACCCTCGGTACCGACTTTCACTTTCACCTGTCGAAAGCCAAACAATCGCATTTTCAGAGCAGAAAGCAGTTGCTTTCTGGGCGACATCGATGTGACCGCCCCACTGTAATAGACCACTTCGCTCTGCTCCGTGACTGTTCCGAACTCCGGCATCCGACTGATTACATCACTAACACTGACCGATGCAGACCGACACACAGCATCCAGAATAGAAAGCTCAACCGCACAACGAACCGGGTTGCCAAAGCATTCGCGAACTGAAATTCCGGGATCCGGCAGGACTTCGCTCAGGTGCCAGGAATGAATCACCCGGAACGCTTCGTCCGGTGAATTCCATGGTGCATCCCGCAGCTCACTGAATCGAGCTGCCTCAAAATGCCGCCACGAAGAAGCTGTCGAATCCCCCGTTACATAGGTGCGTGGCAATCCTTCGCCCCAGCCGACGGCCCCGTCCGAAAGTTCACAACGAACCAAAAACGTCTCGTTGTCACTTCGTTCATGAGACGCATGACGTACCGGTTTTCGAAGGACTACAGGAATTTGAAATACTGTCAGACTGCGAATCTTCATGAGAGTGACTTTGAGCGGGATGTAAACCAGACAACCAGCGGAAAGACAGCGGCGATCAGCGACAAGACTGCAAGAAACGCATACGCATCTCGGTAATCGGTAAACGAACCGAGGATGAACGGTCCGATTGCCCCGAGCCCAAAGCCCATCATGTTACTGAATCCAAACCAGGTACTTCGTTTTGCTGTTGGAATGTATTCGGGAAGCAGACTGTTATAGAGAGGTTGATTCATGAAGTGGATGAAAGCCATCAGGCAGGTCGCAGTAAGACGATCCCAGCCTTCTGCAAATGACATCCACCAAAGAAACGGTGCATTCCCCGCATACACTAACGAAAGAAGTATTGCCAAATGACGAGGCTTTGCCAGCCGACCAGCGATCCACTGCCCCACGGCTCCGGACATCAGCACTATCGCCGCAAAGTAACTCGCAGATGTTGTTCGACTGTCTGCACTCGACGAAAACATCGCAGCGATCCCATCCACTTCGCTCAGATATCGCGTTAGAAAGTGAAGGTAACCACCATAGACGATCCCCGATGTCCCGGACGAAAGGACGAGTGCAAAAAATGGAAAGCGGTGAAGTCGGGCCAAGGGCGCCTGACCGCTCATGGAAAGTTGTTGCCCCTGCGTACCTGAATGAAGTCGAGTCATGACCAGAAACGCAAGCAGACTGCAGCCGATTGCCAGAAACATGTAGTAGCCGCGCCAGCCAACCATCGGAATTGAAAGTGCAATACCAGCAAGGAATGGAGCACTCGAAATCCCCGTCGAGCCAAACACGCCATGCATACCCAAAGCGCGAACTCGATCACCAGGCGCCAGCGTCTTCGATAACAGTGCCAATCCGGCAGGATGGTACATGCTCGCAAAACACCCCAGCAAAAACAGTTGCGGATAAAGCAGACTTCGCCACGGTGCTATCACCAAAGACACACAGATTACCGCAGAACCAGCAAGATATAGCCCAAGCACTCGCTGTGAACCCAGACGATCCGCCAGCATTCCCGCCAGTACTGCCCCAAGTCCGTAGCTGATCCGAAATGAGGTGCTCAGAAGCCCCGACTGCTGCATCGACAGATCAAAATCGGTTGAAACAACCTGTTCAACGCTGGCGATTGACTGCTCCAGCAGATGCACCATGGCATGAGTGCATGACACCAGCAGTACAAATCGAAATATTGAAAATGGTCGAGTTTCGGTCACGTTCTCTCTGCCTGATTCCGGGAGAGCGAAACATAGCAGATTTATCCATTCTCAAGCCAACCTTTGTAAGCTCGCAATTTGGCGAAATTGTCCTGAGATGCAGTCGAACGGCCATTTCGCAGGGTTCATAATTTCCAAAAACATGTCACAGACGACATAATCCGAAGGATCGATTTCTCCCGATTCGCGGATGTTACGAAATGAAGTCTCGTCAACCGCGACCGAACATCAGTACGATGATGAAGTTTTGTTTCGCAACTGAAATCTATGGGGTTCTGTCGCATGTCAGTCGTGACTTCTGAACATCACCTCATCGGGAACGTCAGTCGGGATTTTATCCCGGGACCGTTACTGAAACAGGCTGGAAGGTGTGTTCTGACGGCCGTTTTGTGGTTGTCAGTCTCTACAGATTTGAACGCCACCGCTCAGGAAGCTCCGCCTGAAAGCCAGCAACTCGAATTCTTCGAGTCAAAAATCCGGCCGATCCTTGCAGAACACTGCTATGAATGCCACAGCTCTGCTGCGAAATCGATCAAGGGAGGCCTTCAGGTCGACTCAAGACAGGGCCTGCTAATGGGCGGTGATTCAGGTCCGGCAATTGTACCGGGTGATTCTGACGGAAGTCTGCTGATGCAGGCCATGCGGCACGAGTCGTTTGAAATGCCTCCCGATCAAAAATTGCCGGAACAGGTACTCAGCGACTTTAGAGCCTGGATTGACTCCGGTGCTGCCGACCCGCGTGATGGAAAGCCCGTCACCCCAAAACAGGTAATGAATCTGGAAGAGGGACGAAAGTTCTGGAGCTTTCAGCCAGTAACAAAACCGAACGTGCCAGATGTCAATGAAGCCTGGGTGCAATCTGACATTGATCGCTACATTGCCGCTCACCAACAACAGCATAATGTGACTGTCGCCGCCCCGGCGACTCCCGATGTTATGATTCGTCGCCTTCACTTCGTACTCACCGGCCTGCCACCGGCACCTTCCCAAATTGATGCATTTGAAGAACAGTGGCAACAATCACCTGACAAAGCAATCGAAAACACAGTCGATCGGCTTCTCGAGTCACGGCACTTCGGAGAACGTTGGGGCAGACACTGGCTGGATGTTACTCGATTCGCAGAATCCAGCGGCGGTGGCCGAAGCCTCATGTTCCCGCATGCATGGCGGTTTCGCGACTATATCATTGATTCATTCAATCATGACAAACCTTACAACCAACTGGTCCGGGAGCACCTTGCGGGTGATAAGCTGCCGTTTGAATCTGATGAACATCATGATCAACAGATCATTGGGTCCGGTTACCTGATCCTTGGAGCCATCAACTACGAAGAGCAGGACAAAGAAGCGCTCCGAATGGATGTGGTCGATGAGCAAATTGAATCACTGGGCCGCACTTTTCTGGGAATGACGCTCGGCTGTGCCAGATGTCATGATCACAAGTTTGATCCAATCCCAACGAATGACTACTACGCTCTTGCCGGAATCCTCCGCAGCACAAAGGTGCTGACTCCAGGGAATGTAAGTGGTTATGTGATGGCTCCACTTCGAACCGGCTATGACAAATCCGTCATGCAGAAATGGCAGGCAGAACATGATGAGCTGAGCAGGCAGATTGCCAGTCTGCAAAAGCAGCTTTCAGGCCCCCCAATTGGTGGCCCGGTCACCCCCAGTCAGCTTCCCGGAATCGTCGTGGATGATTCGGATGCCGTACTGACCGGCGAATGGATGTCATCTACGTTTGTACCCAATCATGTGAATGTGGGATACAAACACAGTGGTCAGCCAAAAACCGGCACTATCGCTCGCTTTTCTGCCATGGTTCCGGCAGAAGGTGAGTATTCTGTTCGTATCGCTTACAACGGAGCAGAAAGTCGCTCTAAACGAGTCCCGGTCAGGATCAGTCAGGGTAACGAGACGACATCACTATCGATCAACCAGTCGGTTCCTCCTGTGATCGACGGCCTGTGGACAGAACTCGGCCGATTTCAATTGACGACCGTCGAACCTGTCACTATCGAAATCGATGCCGCAGGTGCCGATCCAGGTTATGTCATCATTGATGCAGTGCAACTTCTTCCTGTTGCGCTGCTCAACCAGTCGGATCCACAAGTGGCGGCCGCCGATTCACTGAAACAACGGGAAAAGCAGCTCACTGAAATGCTCAAACAACATGACCGCCTGAAACCTGAGGTTCATGTTGCGATGAGTGTGCAAGATGAGGCGGAACCTTCTGACTGGCATGTTCACATTCGGGGTGGAATTCGAAATCTGGGACCTGTTGTCCCTCGCGGCGTTCTGCGGGTCACGCTCCCCACTGAACAGTGGCAGTTTTCGATTCCTCCGAAGGAGAGTGGGCGGCTTCAGCTCGCGAACTGGGTTGCATCGACTGAAAATCCTTTGACGGCACGAGTATTCGTCAATCGGGTTTGGACACATGTTATCGGCGAAGGCATCGTCCGGACACCGGACAACTTCGGGACGACCGGACAACTTCCAACTCATCCGGAACTGCTGGATTACCTCGCATGGACCTTCATGCATGAAGACCACTGGTCAACAAAGTCGCTCATTCGACGAATCTGCCTGTCAGGCACATTTCGGATTTCTTCAGCTCCTTCCAGTGATATGGCGACTCAGGACCCTGACAATTTGCTGCTGACCAGAGGTTTCCGTCGAAGGCTGGAGGCCGAGTCGATTCGTGATGCGATGTTAACGGTCAGTGGATCACTTGACCTGAAGATCACAGGAGGACGGACAATCGGGAAGATTACCGAATACGATAACGTTTACGACCATACCATCTACCCAACAAACGCGAGAAGCATTTACGTACCCTTCTTTCGTAACGCGATGCTCAATCTGTTTGACGTCTTTGACATTGCAAATCCAAACATGGTAACCGGAAAACGAACAACAAGTACTCTGCCGTCACAGTCGTTGTTCCTGATGAACAGCCCGTTTGTTCTGGAACAGGCTGAACTGGCGGCGTCGCACTTTCTGGCACAGACCAACGTGCAGCAGGAGCACTTAGATGATGCAATCAGTCACGCATGGTTAATGACGTGCGGACGCCGCCCCACAACCAGTGAATTGCTCGAAACTCGGGATTACCTCAGCCACCATGGTTCAACGAACGTATCTGCCTGGGCCGATGTCTTCCATTCTCTGTTTACTTCCATCGATTTCCGCTTTGTTGAGTAGGCGTTTCATGAGACTCGAACTGAATCGCAGAGACTGGCTTGGATCATCAGCGTGTGGCTTTGGCACGCTGGCTATGAATACGCTGATGGCATCTGAACGTACTGATTCGACGATCAACGGAGAATCACTGGTCGAATGCCAGCCGATGTACCCGGCCCGGGCGAAGAGAGTGATCTTCCTCTTTATGCAGGGTGGTCCCAGTCATGTTGATACATTTGATCCAAAGCCGGAATTGATTCACAACGATGGTAAGTCTATTGATTTTACCGGAGTTCGTTTTGGGGATTTTGGAAAAGTCACCCAGCAACGACTGATGAAGCCGCTCTGGAAATTTCACACCTATGGCGAATGTGGCCGACAGGTCTCAGAATTATTCCCTGAAATCGCTAAACATGTCGATGACCTGTGCTTCCTGCATGGCGTCCACACCGAAGGTGTTGCTCATGGTCCCGCGACTCTCTTCCTGCACACAGGCGCCACAACCCTGATTCGCCCCTCGATTGGCTCGTGGGTGATGTACGGCCTGGGTACAGAAAACCAAAACCTCCCCGGATTCGTCTCGCTTCAGCCGTCAGACGAGAAAGGTGGCCCAAGAAATTACTCCAATGGGTTCCTTCCAGCCGTGTTTCAGGGGACGGCGATCGGCAAGGCATGGAAGCCAATCGACAAAATGACCATCGACCACATTCGGAACCCACTACTAAAGCACGAAGATGCCAGTCGACGGTTTGCACTGATGCAACGGATTAACCAACTGCAGCTTGAACGCGCTGGAGTACCGGATTCGCGACAACAAGCCGTGCTCAGAAGCTTTGATCTCGCGTGGCGAATGCAGAGTGCCGCTCCTGAAGTTCTGGATATCTCTCAGGAGTCCTTGTCGACTCAGCAGTCATACGGGATCGGAGAAAAAGCTACCGACGAATTCGGCCGACAGTGCCTGCTCGCCCGACGACTCTGCGAGGCTGGTGTCAGATTTGTGCAGGTCAACTACGCAGATGAGAGTCCAAACCCGCGATGGGATCAGCACTCCAATATGCCCATACACGCAGATCATGCAATGGCAACAGATCGCCCTGTCGCAGCACTGCTACATGATCTGAAGGAACGTGGACTTCTGGAAGATACACTCGTTTGGTGGGGAGGAGAATTCGGCAGAACTCCATTTTCTCAGGGAGCCGATGGACGCGATCACAACCCATCAGGCTTCACGATGTTCCTGGCTGGCGGTGGCGTAAAACCAGGCTTTGCGTGGGGTGCCACTGATGAAATCGGTCAAAACGCGGTCGAAGGCAAAGTCCATATGCACGATATGCACGCCACAATCCTGCATCTGATGGGCTTGAATCATGAACAATTGACTTTCCGGCATGCGGGTCGAGACTTCCGCCCCACGGATATCTACGGACGAATTGTTCATGACATCATTTCATAGATGCCCGTCATTCTGAAAACACCAGCGTCGACGCATCGAAGACCGGGCCTTCCACACACGTTCTGCGGTAGTCCCAGCTGCCATCAGGTTCCTTCACTTTTGTAACACAGCTGAAACAGGCACCAAAGCCGCAGGCCATTGGCGTTTCCAGCGATAGCCAGCATCGAACGCCGCGTCGAGCACATTCGGTGGCAACTGCATGCATCATCGGCTCGGGGCCACAACAGTAAACATGGACTCCGTCAGTACGCTGGTTCAGTTGCTGTTTCAGTAGCTCCGTCACATATCCGGGGTGCCCTGCTGTGCCGTCATCCGTTGCAATCTGCACTTCCAGTCCAGGGATCCGGAAGTCATCCAGACCTGCAAGATAGTCTTTCGATCGGACTCCATACAAAAGGGTGGCCTTTACAGGTTTTGCACCTCTGCGATTGGGAGGATGCCCATAGATACGATTCCCAAGGGCTTCCTGCATCACCGCACGGAAAGGCGTCTGGCCAATTCCTCCCGCAACACAAATCAGATGTTCACAGGCCACCGGCGGGAATCCATTTCCAAGCGGTCCCCAGAGCTGAACGGTTTCTCCTGGCGTCCACTGCTGCATCAGAGACGTCATCTTCCCAACGGTAACAAACCCAAATTCCAGACCACTAACAACGCCATTTGAATCGTGGCAGATGTCATAGAGTGCAAACGGCCGTCCAAGCAACGGGTCTGATCCACTCGCCGGGCGTACCATAAAGAACTGGCCAGGGATCATTCGTTTAGCGATCTCCGGCGCTTTCAGGCGAACCACCCATGTGTTGGTGGCCATCGGCCTGACAAATTCTACCGTTGCCTGCTCCTGAACAGCATTGAATACCATACCTGGCAAACAGCTGCCGCTCGGACTGGAGGACGAAGACATGAACACTCTCTCTGAAGACCAGACACAATTCTTCCATACGGATTACCGTTCCGTCGACAAACTGTAGACGGCTCAGCTCGGCATGCAAGGTCTCCACGAAAAAGCGCCTGTTTTTCAGACAGATTTGGCCAATGCATTGACTCTGCAGGCCCCTTAGGACTTTCCGAACACCTCACTCAACCCCTCTTGACGAGGTTTCTCGATCCGAAGCATAGTGTCGCGACACGGAGAAAATAAGACGCTCTATCGCCAAGAACGACTCCACCTTTTCATGTCCTCTCTGGGCCGCTGCGATCTCTTCCCCTGACGATTGCTGAATCGAACATCTGGTTTCGTATTCTGCAACTGGGTATTGTCCCGAGTAATTAGTTCTTCGATTCCTCAGGCGGGACGTTCCGTGCTTCCGGTGGAGCCGCAGACGTATGGTCGTGTAGTACCAGCCAGCGACCATCTGTCTCCTGCATTAGCAGAGTGAAAAGCCCTTCCGCATCACCAACAGACGGATCACGAGTCAGGTGAAATCGACCAAAGACCTCCGCGAACTCCTGAGACACAATGCGAATCTCCAGATCACTGAATTTCAGCACTCCCATCTTTTCGCGACTGTCATACGACTTTCGATATCGATCAAGAGTCGCCTGCCAACCCTGCTGAACGGTATTCCCGCTCGCGAATCGCAACTTTTCTGATCGAACATATCCGTCCATAAATCCTTCGATATCGCCAGCATTCCAGGCGTCCGTCTGAGCACTCAGAGTATGGCGAATCTGCTTCTCAATGTCTGCGTCTGAAACGGCAGCAGCTTCGCTTTGGGCCGAAGAGTTGGCAAGGCCAGGTCGCGTCAGAGAAATTTGACCGAACACACACAGCAGATAGATCACCATGCACGTCAGCAACGCGCTCGAACGAATTGCGGGGGCAAACCTGTTCATTGCAAAGTTCTCCGGTTCACTGGGGGAAATACCAGGATCTCTCCGGGGCAGAGTATGGGAACGTCAGCCTGCCTGTAAACTGAACACCTCTGCGAAGTCAGTTTCCTTTGATCGTCTGTAGCCTCATCAGTGTTCTAAACACACGCACAATATCGATGAGTGAAACAACGCCCAGAAACTGGGCCTGCTCCTGCACGACAACAATGTCCCGTCCCGTCTCAGTTAACAGCGCCAGGGTTTCAGTCAATCGAGTTGTTGGCGTCACAGAGACGAGCCTGCTGCGAGCAACACTACTGACGGGCTCTGACAGCGTCGGTTCATGACCGGATGCCAGTAGGTCTGTGACGGCTGGCAGCGGAACTGAGAAGTCCGCCAGATGAGGTCGCCCGGGGGGCTGCAGTGCCAGAAGAATATCATTCTGGCTCACCACGCCGCAAAGCTGACCATTGTCATCTGTCAACGGAACATGTGATGCTCGCTGATCGTGCAGTAGCTGAATCGCGGCAGCAACCGGCTCTCTCGAATGCAGCGCAAACGGGGAACTCATCACATCCCGGGATGTCTGTGCCCCTCGGCAGAAAATTTCGTCGAGTGACAAATCACTGTCGAGGTCTACCAGTCGCAATCGCTGCAATGGCTGCAACTGATGGTAAACCCGATAGTACAACAGCATGATGCACGCGAAGTTCATCGGTGTGATGATGCCTTTCACGGACGCAGGATCATCGTATACCAATATACAGTCCACAGACTGTCGCAGCATGACTTCCAGAGCGTCGAGCGGTGTTGCTGTTGTCGGAAGAACGGGGGATCGTCGAGTCACGAGGTCGCAGACATTCGTCGCGAGAATTGCTCGGTCCCTGTCACCTTCCTTTAAGGTATTGAGATATCTGGGGATACATCTCAGAATGGTGGAATGCTTAAGAAGCCCGATCACATCCTGTTTCGATGCATCCAGCACAATCTGTGGTCCAATCTGCATGGGATCGCGACGTGCAACAACATCTCCCAGTGAATGATCGGAAGTCACAGTGGAAAATGTGGTCGACATCAGTTCGCAGACGGACTGCAGTCTCGCAAAGAACCCAAATTCGTTCCGGGCAAGCTGCTGAAAGAGATCCACAACACTCCGAACCATGCGCGCACTCCCGCCATTGCTGTTGTTCTGATATGGACCGAGTCATCGAGCCCGGCGGGCGAAACTTGACTCAAAGTGCAAAGATGAATCGCGGGAAAGGTGTGTGCCAGGATGACGGTTCGGATTATTCCGGCGATATGGGGGAGGGGAGGTGTGGTGTGGGAGGCGCAAAAAAAAAGCGACTGACAACCAAAGTTGTCAGTCGCCGATGATTCGGAAGAGGTAATTCAGAGATTACTTCTTCGCTGCCTTCTTCTTGGCCGGGGCCTTCTTTGCAGCCTTCTTTGCAGCTGGCTTGCTTGTTGCGGCCTTCTTTGCAGCCTTCTTTGCAGCTTTCTTTGCCACGATCGTTCCTCCATCCAAAAGTTGAACTGAGTGGCCGTCCTGCCGCAGCTTACCGGGCTTCAAAAACTGACAGGAACAACCACAACCCAAAACATCATATCACCAACGTCACATTGACACTGATGATGCAGATTCCATTCTGATTTGATGACCGTTGTGGAGTCCGCTGTTTGGCTTCTTCCTAAACCACGATGCATCCAATGCAGTACAACAGAATCTGCTGTAACTCGAGCGGAATCGTAAGCAATCACATGAATAACGCAAGACTTGTTCGACTTCATTCCATGCCGAGACAAAACTTTTTTTGAAGTCGTCGCACCAGTTTGAAAGTCACTTCGTTCATCATTGAGTCATCATCAGCACCTTCGATGCCCTCTGATGATCAACATCCAAGGTCCTTCAACACCCTTCGCATCGTCTCGATACTCGTCACTGCAATGTGCTGCGCTCCTGGTGAGTAGTCAAACACTTCAACACTGACCCAACCTGAGTAACCTGAATCAACAAGCGCTTTCAGGATGGGATGAAAGTCTGTTTCGCCCATGCCTGGCCCAAGCAGATTGGTGTCGTTTACATGAAAATGCCCGCAAATTTCGCGATATTTCGCGATCAGCACGGGAATCGATTCCTGCTCTGCTCCAAGCATCGCCTTGACATCCTGATGAAGCTTCATCGCTGAATGATCAACAAGTCTGATCAATTCAACCGCTTCTGCGCACGTGTTGATGAAGTTCGTTTCACGAGAAGTCAGTGGCTCCATGCAAAGCTCAACTCCTTCGTCTGCAAATGTGGGCATCGCTGCCCTGAAGACTTCTGCTGCATACTTCAAAGCATCATTTCGAGTCACACCGGGTAAAAGATTTCTTTGCTGAGGAGAACCGAAAACGAGAACGTTGCCTCCCAGCTTTGCACAAACTCCCGCAAGGAGTTTCAAATATTCTGTCGTTGCGCGCTGAACATTTACTTCCGGGGATGTCAGATGCAGGCCTTCTGTCTTCGCCAGCAACCAGTGAAGTCCGATGACCTGCAGTCCATGATCCTCTGCCGTCTGCTTCATTTCGAAGAAGACACTGCTCGGTACTTCGGCAAGCCGAGTTGATATGGTAAATGGCGCAACTTCGATGCCCTGGTAACCCGCCTCCGCAATCAGTCGACACTGATCGTTCCAACTGGTGTTCTCATACAACTCCTGACAGATTGCAAACTTCATGCTGAGTCATTTCCGTGGTTCAAGTGACGCTGAAAAGGCGAAAAGCACATAGGTCCCCTTTGGGCTTCCGGACTTGAGCCACCCATCTTTCTCAAATCTGGAAAAAAACACGACTCAATCCATCGAGTCATGACTCATTATCAATCGCTCTCTGGTCTCCTGAGCATCAACTGATCCGATCATTCCAGTTGTATCGATTGCACTTGAGATACTGAATCCGAGGATGAGAGCGAGTTGCATCGCACAAGCCACACGACCGGGAACACAGAATAGCAGGATTGTGCCGAATTGCCGTTCAGTTTCAACGCCATTTGACCTCCTCCCTGCCACGACCTAAATCCTCAAATGCCCAATGACCTTTTCTCAACGCGGGCAAATCTGGTGATTGTGGAGCAGGAGTAATGGGAAACCCTCAGGTCCGATCTGGAACTTCGTCTTCGAATCTCGATGACCTTTTCAGTCGTGTCAACAATCTGCTTGGCAGTGCAGACGGGAGCAAAGCGCCCGTCAAAGAAACAGGCACCTTCGTGCCCAGGCAACCGAGAAGCCTGAAGGAAATTGGTATTCCGCAGATCATCGTCGAGAAGATCATCATCAAGTTTCTTTTTCAGATCGGAAGCGACACCGGACGCAGGATTGCCGCTCAGCTGAAACTTCCGTATCGAATCCTTGAGCCCCTTCTGAAACAGCTCCGCTCCGACAAACATATTGACCTCAGCGGAACAACAGCAACAGGTGACTCGGAATACTGCATCACCGACTTCGGCCGCGATCGCGCTCGACGATACTCGGACGAAAGCACCTATTTTGGTTCAGTTCCTGTCAGTCTTGATGAATATCGTTCATCCGTCGCCGCTCAGACAATTGCCGGGCAAGTTGTCACACGAGTTGATCTTGAACGCGCCTTTAAGGGCCTGATCATCAACCAGTCCATGATGAATCGGCTTGGACCTGCCATCAATTCAGGTCGAGGTATGTTCCTCTTTGGCGAACCAGGGAACGGAAAAACGAGTATCGCCGAACGCGTCACTTCAGCGTTTGGCTCCACCGTCTGGATTCCTCGCGCGATCGAAATCGAAGGCGAGATCATGCGAATCTTTGACCCCGGTATTCACGATGAAGTCAAAGAGTCGACACCATCCAGTACTCTGCTCGATTCACAGGACATCGATCGCCGCTGGGTCCAGATCAGACGTCCAACTGTCATCGCTGGTGGTGAATTGACCATGGATGAACTGGAAGTGACGCAGAATCCCACGTCACGAATCTGCGAATCACCTCTGCAGGTGAAGAGCAACTGCGGTACTCTGGTCATCGACGACTTTGGTCGACAAAAAATGCCGGTGGACATGCTCCTCAACCGCTGGATTGTGCCGCTCGAAAAACGCTACGACTTTCTCAATATGCCCAACGGAAAGAAGATTCAGGTTCCGTTCGATCAGCTGATCATCTTCTCCACAAACCTTGAACCCAAAGACCTCGTCGACGGAGCGTTCCTGCGTCGTATTCCGTACAAGATTGAAGTGCCGGACCCGAGTGAAGCGGAGTTTCGGGAACTCTGTAAAATCATGTGCGGGGTCATGAACTTTCAACACGACCCAGATGTGATCGATTACCTGATCGAAACGCACTACAAGTCCGTCTATCGTCCATTTCGACTCTGCCAGCCACGAGACCTGCTTCTCCAGGTCCGAAACTATTGTCAGTTCCACGGAGAACCGCTCTCTCTGTCAAAAGCAGCCTTTGACGCAGCCGTGGAGAACTACTTCTCAGTCATGTCCTGAACCTGTATTTCGAAAATTCTCCGAGACGCCGGATGACCTGTAGATAAACTCAGTCCATTCAAAAATACTGCGGCATTCTTCCGCATCCAAAACATCTCCATTACCGTTGACGGCATCATAGATCGTCAATCGGCGAGGGCACATCAGCGCTGCAATGTCCGCGACGTCGCCAGTTTCTCTGAACAGTCCCGGAATCAGGATCCCCAGTCGCAGTCCGCGGTATGGTGTCTCACTCACAAAGGTGGCGACAAGGTCGTACGCGTGTACATGATCGATTCGTTCATCCAGCACCGCTGCCGTGAGTGAAACAAAGGCCGACGACTTCTCCCCGGAAATCTCGATCTCCTCCGGCAGTCCGCCTTCGATTTCCGCCATAGCATCCAGCGTTCTGCGAATGTCATGACACCACTGGCCGATCAGCGGCCGTCCAATCCACAGTGACCACTCCGCAGAATTATGGTCCGCGGCGTTGGCAATCGCGTCGGATGGATTGGCAAGGCGGCCCGTGCCTCGTAACTCTACTGCGAGTATTCGGAATCCTTCACCTCGAAGACGTCTCGCTTCATCACTGCGAATGACCTGATCGCACCGGCGTTCGGTGTCAACAAGCAGCATCAGTCGAGATCCCGCAGAATCGACGCCTTTCTCTACTGAATCGACCATTGCCCTCAAAACAATTCCGGGCTCGCTCTCCAGCACGAGCTCGCCCCAGGGTTCTGCTCGCCCTTCTTTGTCCATAACCGGATGAACGGCGGTTTTCAAATCGCCAGACTGAACAGGTCCCCCGAGTAATCCTTTCAGAATCTCCTTTTCCTCAGATCGCTGCGCCTTCGATTCAAAAAACGCAGGATGTTTCCGCTTTGACCGTTCCTCCAGAATCCTGTTTGCTTCCCGCGCCGCAAATCTCGGAAGGGTGACGTAGTCATCTGGCCGAGTATCCCTGGGGAAACATCGAATCACCTCAGGATCTTCAGGTTGTATCTCAGGCTCCGGTATCGGCGAACCATCCCCTTCACCCTTCAGATGCAGTGTCATCCAGCCATACATTGCTTCACGCATCGGCTCGTTGTAGTGGTGCGGTGATTCGATAATCGTGTGACGCACCTCTGTTCCACCGATCAGGCGTGAAATCTCAGTGGCTCGTGTCACTGAAACTCGAGCCTGATCAACAGAAAACTGATACGCATCCTCAGTCGCACTGGTCACCATCAGTCCACGTCCCGAAGCCAGCCCAAGCACGTTGCCCTCTTCAGTAAATCGAAGAGCGCCAGGCACAACTTCACACATACAACATGCTGCACTGAGATAAGATTGGTAGTTGCCAACAGAACATGTGGGAACAACGCAGCGAAATCGCTCATCGAACGCCCCCGCATACATGGTCTGATTGCCGCCTCCACTCGCTCCCGTGATGCCAATGCGTTCCGGGTCAACATCGCTGCGACTGATCAGGTAGTCCACAGCTCGCATATTTTCGTACACCTGAATCCCACTCAATGGCATTCCAACCGGTAACAACATTGCGCCCGTCAGTTCACCGTGATACTCTCCTAAAGCCTCTCCAACGGCTCGCTCTCCGGCTCCGAATGCATCGACACACAGGACGAGAAATCCGAGTCTCGCAAGCCCAATGCATCGTGACTGAACAACCGGGTCCTGTTTGGCCCCCTTCCAGTGACCATGAACACACAGAACCGCTGGATACCGACCCATCTCGCCGGTTGAACCTGCTCGTTCAGCAGCAGGTTCAGGAACCCAGGCATTTGCAGTCATCCAGATGCCAGGCATCGTCTGTATCAGCAATCGTTCAATTCGATATCCGTCTCGAGGTATTGTCCCCAGCAACTGAGGACTGAGATCACATCGCTCAAGCTCAAGCCCTCCCCAGGCTTTCAAAAGTCCGGCACGGAGTTCTGATTTTGTCCTCTCCCATTCCTCCACGGTTTTCGGAGATTCATCATCCGCTCGAAGTCGTTGTCCCGCTGCTTTCAAAAACGCCTGGTGTTCCTGTCCGACCGGAACGGCGTCCTGGGCCGGCAGCTCCACGACGATCAGAAATGCAACAACAATCGTGAGCAGTTGATTCATGAACTATGTCTCAGTTTCGACAGGAGGATTTCGAAGAATTGCGGATACGATCTGGCCGGGTTGTCCATCCAGCAGGCTTGCCAGACCGGTCGGTCGAGCATACGACATCTGCTCCTGATCCAGCCCAAGTAGATACATCAGTGTGGCGTGATAGTCGTAGTGATTGACGATGTCCGTCACGGCCTTGTGTCCCAGTTCATCGGTTTCTCCGTGAATGCACCCGCCCTTCACTCCGCCGCCAGCCAGCCACATTGAAAATCCATAAGTGTTGTGGTCGCGCCCGATGTTCTGTTCATTCTGGATCACTGGAAGTCGCCCCATTTCTCCACCCCAGTGCACAATTGTGGAATCCAGCAGCCCTCGCTGCTTCAGGTCATGAACCAGGGCTGCCGCCGGACGATCCGTCTTCTGACAAATGTCGGGCAACGCTCGAAAAATGCCCCCGTGGTGATCCCACGTTTGATTGCCTGTGTGCAGCTGTACGAAACGCACACCTCTTTCCACCAGCCTTCGTGCAATCAGACACCGAGTCCCATAATCTTCGGTCTGCTTTTGATCAATTCCGTACATCCGCTGAGTCGCTTCAGTTTCCTCTGAGATATTCATGGCGTCTCTCGCGGCCGTCTGCATACGAGCCGCAAGGTCATAACTCTGCATTCGAGCCGCAAGGTCTGTTTCACCAGGATGCCGTTCAAGGTGTCGCGTGTTGACCTGCTTCAAATACGCAAGGATCCGATCCTGTGGTCCTCCCTTCAGGTTCGAAGGCGGATCCAGATTCAGAATTCTTGGCTCCTGTGGTCGAACAACCGTTCCCTGATAAATTGCCGGCAACCAGCCATTTTGCCAGTTCTCAACTCCCAGCACCGGGAGACCCGATGGATCTGTCAATACGAGAAATCCAGGCAGATCGGGACACGCAGTCCCCATTCCATATGTGATCCACGAACCCAGCGATGGTCGCCCTCGAAGCTGACGTCCTGTGTTCAAAGCATTGATCGATTCTCCATGGTTATTCACACCCGTATGCATGGAACGAATCAGACAGATTTCATCCGCAGCATCCCCAAGACATGGAATCAGCTCACTCAACTCCATTCCACACTGACCATATCTTCGGAACCTCCACGGACTGCCAAACAGCCGGCTACTCGCCTCGCCGGCATTGTCATACTTGATGTCTCCCGTGAATGTCTGCAGATGTCGTTTGGTCAGCTCGGGCTTCGGATCAAACAAGTCGACATGACTTGGCCCGCCCTGCATAAACATTGAGATCATCGCCGTTGCCTGAGCTGGTTTTGCCGGCGACTTCACAGACAGATCAAACGTCTGCTGTTCTAATGATGGCTTCGGCGGTGCAGCATGTCCCGTTTGCTGACTTCCATACCAGGCGGCCGCAACGCCCCCAAGCCCGAATGCACTCTGTGCCAGCCAGTGTCGACGAGTAAAATGAGACATTGAATTCGCTCCGAACTTCAGTCGACGTATAGAAATCCATTTGAACTGATCAATGCATGACACAGGTGCGCAAGTGGAACATGCGACGACGCATCAGCTGCCGCCGGTGTGCTCCCGGGAACGGAACCGTCCCCGGGGGGTGAAACGCCTGCTGCGATCGCGGCCGCATCCGCCATCAGGAACTCAGTCGCCGTAGAAATATCCTCAGAATCCGGCCGTCTGCTGAACAGCAACATCCAAAGCGACTCTATCTGAGCCCGGGGTTCAGATCCGTTTTCCCGAATGATTCGCTGAGCAATCTGCTCAGACTGCTTCCGGACAAACTCGTTGTTCATCATCAACAGTGACTGCGAAGGCCCAGTCGATGATGCTCGCTGCTCGCAGTTTGGTGTCATCGTGGGAAGATCAAATGGCTCCAACACACTCAGCGGCATCGATCGCCGGACCTGAGCGTAAATGCTGCGGCGAAACTCCTCGTCCCCAAGCGGTATCACTGTCCCGGAAGGACGACCGGCCGAATCCCGCGTATCGATTGCCAGAATATTCTGACCGACATCATCCGGACTCACCGGAACCGGACTTCCAAACTGCTTGTTCACCAACTGACCACTCGATGCCAGCAATGCATCACGGACGGTCTCTGCCTCAAGCCGACGGATCGACATTCTCCCCAGCAGCCGGTTCTCCGGATCAAACGCCTCAAGTTCAGGCCGACGAACACTTGTCTGCTGCCAGGCATTTGATGTCAGAACCATCCGATGAAATCGCTTAAGTGACCAGCCTTCCCGCATAAAATCGGAGGCCAGCCAGTCAAGTAGTTCCGGATGACTCGGCCGTTCACCTTTGACCCCGAAATCACTCGGTGTCCCGACCAGACCTCGACCAAAATGGTGCATCCAGAATCGGTTTACAAGAACTCTTGCTACTAAAGGGTGATGACCACTCGTCAAATGCTTCGCATACGCAAGTCGTCGCCCTGTCGTCGGAAGGAGTTCGTCATCCGGAGAAATCCTGAAATCGCCTGAATTCAGAACTGTAAGCTCGCCAGGCTGAACCTCATCGCGTGGCTGCTGAAAATCACCGCGTGAAAAGACTCTTGTAACGGGTACCTGTCCTGGAACTTCTGTCAGACACATCACCAGATCATCAGCCGGACGCTTCTTTCGGACCTCTTCAGTTCTGTCATCCCACGTTTTGTTGAAGCCCGTCAATCGGTCGGGAAGATACAAGTAGACAGATCCTCGATCAACGTTCAGAAATGGATACTCCCTGATCAACTGATTTTGAGCTTCTGTTCTCTGATCCGGTTTTGCTTCTCGAGCAGAGCGGGCCAAAGGCTGTAGTTCCGCTGGGAGCTTCTGAAGCTCGCGCTCGAACGTTTCCGCAACAATCGCATCCAGTGCTTCCGTACGCTGACGCGACACATCCGCAAGTTCAGCATCCACGGATGCTGCGGTCGCACGGATTTCCGCAGACCACATTGAGACCAATCGCTCGTTCGGCGCTCTCCAGTTCTGCCAGTCATATCCAGGTTCAAAGATCGCCCGAAGTCTGTAGTAGTCGGATTGACTAATGGGGTCGTATCGATGCTCATGACACTGGGCACAACCGACGGAAAGCCCGAGTATTGATGTTGATACAACTCGAATGGTGTCGGCCATCACATCATTGCGTGCAAGGTTCTGGTCCACTCCGGATGAAGAAGTACCATCCGGTCCCATTCGCAGAAATCCCGTGGCCGTTAACTGATCCGCCTGTTCAGCGGTCAGGTCCTGATACGGTGGTGTCAGCAGCTCGTCGCCGGCCAACTGCTCCACTATAAACTGATTCCATGGTTTGTCTGCGTTTAAGGATCTGATCACATAGTCGCGATACTTCCACGCCCATTTTCGTTCAGGATCCTGCTCCGTATACCCATCGCTGTCGGCATAGCCAACAACATCCAGCCAGTGCCGCCCCCAGCGTTCGCCGTAGGCCGGCGACGCCAACAGTTCTTCAATGAGCTGCGGCCAGGCGTCTTCCGATTCCGCATTCACGAATCTCTCAACAGCTTCCGCTGATGGGGGCAGGCCCGTCAAATCAAAACTGGCCCGGCGAATCAACGTTGCTCGGTCTGCCTTGTCGGAAAATGATACGTCGTGCTCTTCAAGCTCTGAAAGCAGAAAGGCATCGATGGGGTTTGCTGCCAGCTGAGCATTCCGAATGGCAGGTACCTCAGAAGGATGGATCGAACGAAACGCCCAATGTTGCTCCGCCTCCTCACGCAGCACAATGTCTGCCGAAAACACCTCCGGCTCGACGTTCTTTGTCTGGATTCCCTGGTCGATCCACTGTCCAATCAGACTGAGTTCTTCAGTTGAGAGCTTTTTCTTTCCCGGCGGCATCTCTCCGGCCTGAATCCGCTGCCAAAGAATGCTGTCTTCTTTTCGGCCGGCAACAACTGACGCCCCCGTCTCTCCGCCCTTCAACAAACTTCGCACCAGTCGCGCGTCAAGGCCCCCTTTCAATTCCGACTCTTCACCGTGGCAATGCCAGCAGTGAGCCTTCAGCAGTGGTCGAATGTCAGATTCAAAATGCAGTGCCCGATTCTGTTCCTCGCCAGCTACCGCCGCGCCGGTGCAAATAACAGCAACACTGGTCATCGCAAGCAGGGCCAGCATCACACGCAGGGTATCAGCAACAGTCATGGCGGGCACCGTAGGCAGGAAAGAGAATAGCAGAGATGATCACTCTAACGTTCCTCTCCGCCCACGCAATCCGGGTTCCCGCGAGTTTCGTAACACTCTGCGTTTTTCAGGATTCCGCTCTGAGAATGTCTTGCATTCGTCAAAACAGTTCCGGCAGCGGTGTGCCGTTTTCTTCCACGATGAAACGCGGTCGATTCCGATCGTCTTCATATGTCAAATCCAGCGGTACCCCCATGTGCCGATAAATCGATGCTGTCAAGTCGCCCGGCGTTACTGGCCGATCCTTGATTTCGCCACCATCAGCAGTGGACGCCCCAATCAGCTGACCATGCCTCAGACCACCTCCGGCCAGACACATCGACATTACAACCGGCCAGTGATTGCGACCATCGACGCTATCCTGAGTCCCCATGTTCGGTGTCCGCCCGAATTCTCCCATCGCCACAACCAGAACTTCGTCCAGCAGTCCTCGCTCCTCAAGGTCACTCACGAGGGTCGTGAGTAAGTGATCAAATATGGGCAGCAACGGTCCCAGACCTTTACTGATTCCACCATAAGGAGGAATGTTGTCACCATGAGTATCCCAGGTTCCGGATGCAGTATGATAGCTCAGGTCAATCGTGACAAATGCCACACCGGCCTCCACCAGTCGACGTGCCAGCAGCGCCTGCTGACACCACAGATGGTCACCATATCGAGCTCGAACTTCAGCCGACTCGCGTGAAAGATCAAACGCCTGCTGTGCTCGACCACCAAGCACCATTTCGTAGGCCTGCTGACCATAAGCATCCACCGCGGACATCACACCATACTGATCAAGCCCGCGCCGAAGTCGATCCAAATCCTTTGTCAGCAACTGACGATTCTGCAGACGCTCCTGACTCAATCCTGATGGAAGTCGAAACACGTCAGCGCCGGACTTTCGCCCAAGCGGTTTACCCACCAAATCGAGCTCCGGGAGAATCGATGCTCGATTCCCCTCAAAAGGGTCGTGCTCTTTGCCCAGCCATCCACCCCAGGCAATGTGGCTTCTGGATTTCTGAAATGCCACATACGGTGGCATTGTCGGGTCATTGGCTCCACGAAACTTCGCGATGACAGAGCCCATGGATGGATAGCGATCTCCCTTTGGATTCAGTCTAGGCTCTGCTTCCCGATTCCCCGTCTGCATCACCTGATTCGGTTCATGATTGCTTTCGCGACAGTCCACTGATCGAATCAAAGTAAATCGATCCATCATCGCTGCCTGCTTCGGCAGGTGCTCGCAAATCTGAATCCCCGGAACCGCCGTTTCGATCGTGCCAAACGGTCCGCGATTGTTGAACGGCCGATCCGGCTTCGGGTCCCAGGTGTCAATGTGGCTCGGGCCCCCGGTCATCCACAGAAGGATCACACTCTTGTGACTGATCGGAGCTCCCCGCTGTGATGCAAATGCTCTCTGCCGAAGCAACTCAGGAACCGTCAATCCCCCAATTCCGGCGAGGCCCGCCTTGATCATGTTCCTGCGACTGGAGACGACCAACCCGTCTCTTTGTAGTGGATTCAATGAAGTGAACGCGTGTTTCTGGTGCACATTCGAATGCTGGCCAGGTATTACGATTTTATTCGAGGGCTCGCTTCGCATTCACGAATTCCTCCATCTGTCATCCTGCACAAAGCTCATCAACGTCATTCAACTTCAGTCTAACCCCCCAATGATTGCTCGCCTATCCTGATTCCGAAAAACAGTGGCCCCCAAAAAATGTAGGATGGGCATTCCTGCCCGTCCACAACCATGCTGCAGCTGCTGCCACTGCTGCCCGAAGACAAAGAAACGCAGCAGGCAGGCTCGGGCAGGAATGCCCAAGCTACGTTTTGCGGCGGCGGCGGAGTAGCCAGCCGATTATAATCCCGACCAGAACTGCGGGGAGCAACGGTTTAAGTCGCGGCAACAAAATCAGAAACACAATCAGGATGCCAATGTGCCATGGGCGAATACGAGCCCACGCCGCCGGCCGCGTTTTCGTCGGCAGCGCCAGCCACAATGCCCCAAGCACAACACCAATTCGAACACATGGTCCGGCAATAGCGCTCGTCGACCCCTCAAGTTGCCATGCGACCAGTCCGCCCATTGCACTCAACAACGACAGGACTCCCACCCATCTGCGTTTCTGTATCAATTCCGCTTCGGAAGGACCCATAGTGAATTCATTCTTCAGGAGGTTCTTCGAGTCCCGCGATGACGCCATGAATCAAACAACACCGCAACAACGATGGCACTGCCGGTCACCAGATTCTTGATCTCCTCCTGAGCCCCGACCTGTCCAAGGCCGGATTCCAGAACTGCCATGATCAGTACACCAAACAGAGTCGCGATCACTGACCCTCGACCACCCATCAGACTTGTTCCACCGATCACGGCCGCAGCAATAGCCTGAAGCTCCCGGCCAGCCGCTCCGTTTGGATCAACGGCTGAAAGCCTTGATGATTCAATCACACCCGCCATCCCTGCAAGCGCCCCACAAAGCACAAAAACGAAAATTCTCGTCCATCGAGTATCCACGCCACTCATACGTACGGCCGATTCGTTCGTGCCAATCGCTACGCAATAGCGTCCGAATACAGTGCGTGTCAGTAACAATTGACCGAGAACCACAATCAGCATCGCCGAAACAGCTGCCGGAGACAATCCAATCCCCGCGATACGATCGGTGAGCACCTGCACCGATCGGTTCAGGTAGATCGTTGATTTAGAAGTCGCCAGATACGCACATCCTCGCGCAATCTGCAGCGTTCCCAGTGTGACAATAAATGACGGGATCCGTCCGAAAACCGTCACCGAACCATTAATCAATCCAAATAGCGAACCTGCTGCGATCGCTGCCGGAATCGCCAGCCAAAGTGGCTGGTTGTACTTTGCCATCACAATTCCAAGCGCAGCCGAACTGAACGCGACAAGTGAGCCCACAGAAAGATCAATTCCACCGGAAATCAGCACAATCGTCATGCCGGTAGCGAGAATTGTCAGTGCCGGAATTTGATTCATGATCGTAGCCAGAGTCGCCTGCGAAAAGAATCGAGGAGACAACCACGAGAACACTGCAACAATTGCCAGAAGCACAATCGCCAGCCCGGCAAGATCGATCAATGCTCCCGATTTCATCAGCCTGCTCAGCCACGATCGCGGGGGAGCCGAGGGTCTCTCTGAAGACGGAGCTGAATCAGACATGGTCGGAGCTGAATCAGACATTGTCATTGAGAGCCTCCACTCAATCCAACATGACCTCGAAAGCAGGCCTGCATCAGTAGCTCCTTCGTCCATGCATCTCGACGAAAATCTCCGCTGATTTTCCCAACCGACAATACCAGAATTCTGTCGCAGAATTGCATCAGTTCATCCAGATCACTGGAAACCATCAGAATCGCGGTCCCTCGTTCTGCCAATTGATTGAGCTGCTTCAGGATCGTCATTCGCGCTGGCACATCGATCCCTCGTGTTGGTTCATCAAGCAATAGAATGCGTGGTGCTGTCAGCAGCCACTTCCCGAGAATCACCTTTTGCTGATTGCCACCACTCAACTCGTCCACCGGCTGCTCCACAGACTGCGAAATGACTCCCAGGCTGTCACGCATCGCTTCTGTGACAGCCACTTCACTCCTGCGTCGAACCAAAGTACCGTGCCATGCGAGCTTCCTCCGGACAGGCAGCACTGTGTTCTCGCGAATCGACATCGACAACATCAGTCCGTCGGCTTTGCGATCTTCAGTCACCATCGCAAAACCTGCCCGCACCGCATCTCGTGGATATTCAAACGGCTGACGATCTATCCCGTCCCCGACGCGAATCATTCCACCGTCGGTTCTGAGATCTCCAAACAAAGCTCGCAGCATTTCTGTGCGTCCGGCTCCTACAAGTCCGGCCACTCCAAGGCGTTCGCCCTCGTACAGCGTAAAATTCACGTCAGTCAGTCGGCCCTCAACACTGAGTCCGCTCACTCGCAATGCAGTGCCCTTCAGTTTCCGCTCACTCACTGAGGAAGACCCCGTCCCGGCACCGTGAGTATTGCCGGACACACCTTCAACAACCTCCGGTTCTGCACCTGTCATCAGGGAAACAATTTCATCAGTGGAAAGTTCATCCACCGGCTGCGTTGTAATCAGTCGGCCATCTCTGAGCACTGAGATTCTGTCTGCAATCTGACGAATTTCCTCAAGCCGATGACTGATGTAAATGACCCCGGTTCCTTCGGACTTCAGTCGCCGGAGCTGTTCAAACAGTCGCTCCGTCTCTGTTGCCGTAAGAGCCGCGGTTGGTTCATCGAGAATCAGCAAACGACAGGAACGTGAAAGTGCACCGGCAATTTCAACGAGCTGTCTTTGTCCAACACCCAGTTCCGAAACCTGAGTCCTCACGTCAATCTGAGAAAGATTTAGTGCGTCCATGGCGGCCTGTGCACGACGATTCAACTCTCGCCGATCAATCCAGCCAAACCTGCACGGCATTCGATCCAGAAACATATTCTCTGCTACCGTCAGAGTCGGCAGCAGATTCAGTTCCTGCTGTACAATCTGAATACCTCTCTGCTCCGCATCCTGACGCGTCGTCGAAGTAAACTCTTTTCCGTCCAGAAACATCCTTCCGGAGTCAGCCCACAAAAGTCCGCTGATGATTCGACAGAGTGTACTCTTTCCGGCACCATTCGCCCCCAGCAGAGCGTGTACCTCGCCCTGATTGACATTGAGTTCGATCCCTCGAAGCACGGGAGCTGCAAACTTCTTTGAGATCCCCTCAGTCCTCAGCATAACGCGACTCAGCATGACCCGATTTTCTCACCTTGTCCCGGCAGGAGCACAGGAACTCCACGAAGGTTCTGAAAGCCAAGTACAACAATATCGAAAATGGCCTTCACACATTCTCTGGTGTTGATCTTAGTGGTTCCATACCGCCGCTCTTCAAATGTAATCGGAGACTCAACAATTCTGCATCCCGCCCGACGACATCGATACAGAATCTCTTCCTGAAATGCGTAGCCCGTCGAAACAGCCAGACTCCAGTCGATGCGAGCAAGCATTGCAACACGGTAACAGCGATAGCTGCCACTATTATCCCGAGTCTTCAGTCCCAGCCAAAGCCTCGCCCAAAAATTAATCATCCAGCTCATCACCCGTCGCTGCCACGTCCACCCGATGATCGAACCTCCGGAAACATACCGACTACCAATCACAACATCAGCATTCTGCATGCCGGCCACTATTTGTGGAGCAAAACGTGGTGGATGACTATAGTCAGCATCCAGGTTCAACAGGTACTCATATTGATTCTCGATCGCGTAACGATAGCTGGCCAGATTTGCTGACCCCAGTCCCTGCTTGCCGGCTCGATGCAGTACCCTGACTCGAGGATTCTCGTTTGCAAACTCATCGGCCAGCCGACCGGTACCATCAGGAGATCCGTCGTCCACAATCAGCACTTCAGCATCAGGAACGACCGCAAGGAGCTCAGGGACCAGCAGCGCCACGTTGTCACGCTCATTGTACGTACAGAGTGTAATCAGCAGGGAACCGGGCTTCATTGTGGCAGCATCCCATTCTCTCGTAGTCGTCGCTCCAGTCGAAGTGGACTGATCTTCAGTTCCTGACGGAACTCTTCCAGCTGTCGAAGATCGTTCTCCTGAACTCCAGTCGCGTTCCGGCGTCGGATGGCACGTATCAACAGGTTCTTTGGTGTATGCTCGGTTTCGATAAATTCCATAATGGTCGCATCGTACCCAATTGCTCTCAAAACAGCAGCCCTCATCGCGTCTGTCGCGAGCGATGCAAATCTCTCCTTCAGAATTCCTGAAGCAGTGAGTACCGGAGAAACTTCAGGAGCAAGAACCGAAGCCAGCTCATGTTGACAGCAAGGCACGGCCATGATGACCGGCGTCTCCCACTGAATGGCCTTAAATACTGCATCGTCCGTGGCCGTATTGCATGCGTGAAGAGAAATTGACAAATGAACGGGACTCTCGGGTTCATATTCGGAAATCCGTCCACGCTCAAATCGAAGCCCGGTCAACTTCAGGTCTTCACTGATACTGCGGCAGGTGGCCACAACATCAGCACGCTGATCGAGACCTACAATCTCACATTGTCGACCAAGACACTGAGTCAACAGATAGTGGGTTGCAAACGTGAGGTAGCTCTTGCCGCATCCAAAGTCGACGACATGAATCGGACCTGTTGCCGGAAGGTCGGGCACGATGTCCCGAATGAATTCCACATAGCGGTTGATTTGCCGGAACTTGTGAAAGTGCTTTGAATAGACCTGACCATTCGCCGACATGATTCCTGTGCGAATGAGAAACGGGCATGGAGTCCCGTCAGGAATCAGATACGCACGCTGCCGATTATGTGAAAGGTTCAGATCAACGGCTCCCGCAACAGGCTGTTCCTGTTGCAGAGCAGGCGGGGAACGCGAGTCAACTGTGGCATTGATTCGACGAAGACTACATTCATTCCGGCGCGAAAACCGTGCTTCCCATGTTTCTGTCGTGGTGACGATTCGAAGGTCCCGAAAATCACTCGCAATCAGTTTCCAGATTGCTTCGGCAGTGCTGGAAAGTTCCTCATTCCTGTGAAACTCCTGAGTCGCAGTCTGGCTGGCAAACTGAAATCGCACTCCTGCCTTCAACTTCACAGGCCGTACATCAACCCTTCGGATGTCCTGACCCGATTCACGTGGTCGACTCAACACAATATGTCGCAGGGTTTGCTGAGCAACACAGTCATTCAGGATTTGACGAAGCTGAACGGAAGAATCGGACATGAGGAATGCCGTGGAAACTCGAATTTCGGGGTGAGATTTGTAAGCTGTGGCTGCTGAAGGGCAAGATTCCGGAATGTAAGTAAAGGATAACGATGACACTCGACAAGAAACAAAAGAAACAGATCGATGCAGTGAAGAACAAGATAAAAGGCCTGCAGCAGCTGTTAACAGCAGCCAGAAAGCAGCCGGATGACCCTGCTGAAATTCCAAAACTGGAAAAGCAGATCGCCGCACTACAGGCGGAAATCGACAAGATTAAAGGCGAATGAATGACCCCTCCGACGGTGATTGTGGTACATCCCAGAGAACGCCGAAGTAAGTGCTCCGTCGAGCCACTCCGTGGCCGAGACGACTTTGTATTTGTGACATTTCCGGATCCGGTTCCTGTTGATGTTTCAAACTATGTGCAACTCGGCATCGGCGGTCCTTTGCTCTCAGAAGAGGATTCTGACAAAGGTCTCCTTTTGCTCGACGGAACATGGCGATGGGCCTCGAGAATGGCGCCGTTTTATCAGCATATTCCCGTCAGATCGCTGCCATCCATACAGACTGCGTATCCCAGGAAGTCCGAAGTCTTCGCCGATCCGACAGACGGACTGGCAACGATTGAAGCCCTTTTTACCGGGCTGCAGCTGCTGCATCGACCAACTACCGGTTTGCTGGATCAGTACTACTGGAAAAAACAATTTCTGTCTCTGAATGGCTGGTCCGAAGAAGACGCTCCGCTGAAAGAAAGTTCTCCATGACATCCCTGATCGTTCGACGCGCTGAATCTGCAGACGCCGAAATTCTGACGGAGTTCAATTGCCGACTTGCTCTCGAAACGGAAAACAAGGCACTGAACAGAGAAACGGTCCTGTCAGGCGTTCGCCGAGGGTTGTCCGTTGGAGATGAAGTTCAGTACTGGGTGGCGGAACACGAAGAACCCGACGGCTGGAAAATCGTCGGGCAACTGATGCTCACCAGAGAATGGAGCGACTGGCGAAACGGCTGGATGGTTTGGCTGCAGAGTGTCTACGTTCATGAAAACTATCGACGTTCGGGCGTGTTTCGAACTCTGTTTGAAAGAGTCGCTCAACATGTTCGAAGTCAAGCAGAAAACGTTGCATTTCGGCTGTATGTCGAACATGAGAACGAACATGCGATTTCGACCTACACGCGGCTGGGCTTCGGGAATGCGGGTTACCTGGTAATGGAAATGCCGATTTTGTGAGTACTGATTTCCCGATGTCGACAGAATGACTGAGGAAGCATGGTTGAGTTCATCATTCCTCAATGTAAGATCCTCCAGCTCACCGCCTCATTGCTTCCCCGGAAATACCTACAAACTGTAAACTTCAATGAATGCTGATCGCGTGCCGGCGATTCCTTCGCATGTTGCCCCGCAGTCCTCAAATGGGGATCTCGCCATTCTGGCTGGCTCCGGTAATCCGCAGTTTGCAGCCCGAATTGCAGCGGAACTGGGGGTTGCACTGACGCCCTGCTCCGCGCAGATCTTCAGCGAAGGCAACGTCTTCGTGCGGATTCTCGAGAACGTTCGGGGGCGTGATACTTTTGTAATTCAGGGTGTTCATCGCCCCGTCAATGACAACTTTGTTGAACTCCTGTTCTGGATTGATGCTCTGAAACGAGCCAGCGCTCATCAGGTCACTGCCGTCATCCCTTATTTCAGTTACGCAAAGGGCGACAAAAAGGATGAACCTCGAGTTTCCATTAGAGCTCGAGTCTGTGCAGACGCGATCGAAGCAGCAGGAGCAGATCGAGTCCTGACAATGGATCTGCATAGCCCTCAGATCCAGGGCTTCTTCAGCGTCCCCGTTGATCATCTTTATGCTCGAGCCGTCATCTGCAATCACGTAAAAACGCTCAACATCGAAAACCTCGTTGTGTGCAGTCCGGATGTTGGCTTTGCTAAGTCCGCTTCCGCCTTTGCAAACCTGCTCGGCGTACCAGTGGTCATCGGCAACAAACAGCGCAAAGATCACTCAGAACGTGCTGAAGTGCTGGAGGTCATTGGTTCCGTCGAAGGTTGTAATGTGCTGATGGTTGACGATTTCACCATCACCGGCGGATCACTCTGCAGTATGGCTGATGTTCTCCGCAGCCGAGGCGCAAAAGATATCTACGCCGCGGTCTCACACGGAGTCTTCTCAAAAGGGGCCGTTGAACGAATTGAGCAGAGCAAGATCTGTAAACTCTTTATGACAGATACAATCGAGCCGGCACTTGAACCTCCCGGGTCCAAAATCGAAATGATCTCCGTCGCTCCTCTGTTCGCACAGGCGATCCGCTCAATTCATGACCGAACAAGCGTCAGCATGCTCTTTCCCGACGTGAGAGCGCTCTAAAGTAGCAGGCAGACTCCGTCTGCCGTCAGCAAGATGCTGCCTGAGTTCGGGCGGACGGCACTCGGAGAGTGCGTGCTACTATCCTGCCTTCAAATTTGTCACCACATCGCTGATAAACTGATGCAGCATCGATAGTGAACGATGAGCATCTTCGTCGGTCATGCACATTGGAGGGCTGATGCGGAGTACGCAGCCGGCGAGCGGACCGAGTAGATGAATTCCTTCACCGGAAGAATCCCCAAGGTAACAGCGTTCGACAATTGCATTCGCTACCTGAGCAGGCTCATAGTTGCCAATTCGCCCGCATTCGATCCCAAACACCATCCCTTCGCCTCGAACCCGGACAATAGCGCCAGTGCACTTCAATTTCAGCAGAGCATCCTGGAAGATTGAATTGAGGTGCCGAGTCCGTTCAAGAATGTTTGTTGTTTCGAACTCATCAAGCGTCGCCAAAACCGAGGCACATGAAATTGGGTTCGCACTCCACGTATCCGAGGTCGCCCCATAGGTCATTTGATCGCAAACATCGCGTCTGCCAACGGCTGCGCTAACGGGAACTCCGTTACCAAGCCCCTTCCCCAGGCAAACAAAGTCCGGTTCAATGCCGTAGGCCTCAAACGCGTACATCCGTCCGGTTCGCCCAAAGTTGGACTGCACTTCATCCAGAATGAACAAGATGTCGTGCCTTCGACAGAAGTTCTGCAGCAGCTGCAGATATGCTCGGGGAGGATGATAGCTTCCGCCTCCGCCGAGATAAGGCTCCGTGATCAACGTACCAATCGCACCGCCATGGTGCTTCCATGCGTTCTCAAGTTCGGCCTCGTAGACCGCTGGATCAAACACCTTTGACGGTTGCTCCAGATCAGAACATTCTTCCCGCGGGAAGCTCACAAAAACAACTCGAGGATCTCGTTCAGCATCTGACTCTGAACCCGTTACGGCACCGGCAAGCCCCTTCTTGCCATGAAAACCATAGCGCGTTGCAAGAATCTTTGGTCGGCCTGTATCCCGCTTCATACACGCCCAGATTGCTTTCTGAACTGCCTCCGAGCCGGATGCAGCCCAGTTGACCGTCTCCATCCGATTTCCGCCTGGAGCAGCCTGCAGGTTTGCAAGCAGTCGTCGAGTCGCTTCAGCTTCCAGCTCCGTGATCGCGTTGTAGGCAGTCATTGATACTGCCTGCACAAACCCATCAGCAACCGATGAAAAGGTGTCCGCGTTCCATCCTAAGTATGATGAAAACCGGTTGAACCATCGTTTGGGATTGTGGCCGAGATTTGACACCAGCACACCGGATGTAAAATCAACCAGCCGCCGACCTTCCGGCGTCCAGTGAAAGATCCCCGCCGATTTACTGAGTACAGCCTGGCTTGGAGTAAACGTACGCAGGGAATGGGGTTCACCCGACGCAATCAAATCGCGAACAGCATTTGACTTCGGCTCATGTTCAAAATGAACAGCGAATGATTTGACTTGTTGGTGCATTACCGGTTTCCTCTGCCTGTTCTGGTCTGTCTGATTTCCTGACTCGACATGCCCGATCACTTACAACTTCAGCAACTTCATGAATGACTCTGCGGAGACTCCAGTGGCAATCCGGCGTCTTTCCAGCCACGGAATCCTCCATCCATCGAAATGACGTTTGTGTAGCCCATTTGCTGCAGATTTAAGGCGGCCAGTGCTGATCGATAACCGCCGCCACAGTACAGCACAAGTGGCGTTTTGGGGTCAGGAATCTTCTCCTCAATGTCGCGCTCAATCACGCCTTTTCCGATATGAACTGAGCCTGGAATTCGAGCTGCCGCAAATTCACTCTCTTCTCGAACATCTACCAGTATGAACGGATCGCCCGCCGCCCGTCGCTGAAGCACATCCTCAATTGAACATTCGCAGATCTGCGGACGAACCGCGTCAACAAACTGAACAAACCGAGTTCCGTGAGCCTTTGCCATTCTGACTATATCCAGTTTCGATCAAAATCCGTGTGACACCTGCCCTGTGCACATCGTAGCGGTCAACTATGATTTGCTCCAGTCGACTGAATCGAATCGCAAATTTCTCGGGATTTCCACCATGTCCGTCTTTGATCAGCATCGTATTGAACCCGGAAAGAAAGTTGACCTCCGCAAGATGGAAACCGATGGAAAGGATTTGCCGGTTTCACGCGAACAGTGTGAACAGAAGTTTCGAGCGCAACGCGAGGAAATGATCGAACTTCAGGAACGGCTCTACGCTGAAGGCAAACAAAAGTTACTCGTTGTCTTTCAGGCCATCGACGCTGGTGGAAAAGATGGAACCATCAGAGCAGTCTTCCGCGGCGTTAACCCTCAGGGTGTCACGGTCACGGCATTCAAGAGGCCAACTGAAGAAGAACTCGCGCACGACTTCCTGTGGCGTGTTCACAATGCCGTCCCTGCGGCCGGAACGATCGGTGTGTTCAATCGATCGCACTACGAAGATGTGCTGGTCGTCCGGGTTCATAAGCTCGTGCCGGAATCCGTCTGGAAGCCGAGGTATGAGCAGATCAATGACTTCGAACGGATGCTGGCCAACTCAGGCACAACGATTGTCAAATTCTTTCTGCATATCTCGAAGAAGGAACAGAAACAAAGACTTCAGGAACGACTCGACGATCCTGCTAAGCGATGGAAGTTCGATCGAACTGACCTCGACAAACGAAAGCTATGGGACGGCTATCGGGATGCCTTCGAGGATATGCTGGAAAAGTGCTCCACCACCTCTGCTCCATGGTATGTCATACCGGCCGATCAAAACTGGTACCGAGATTTTGCTGTCTGCAGCATCATCACAGAGACTCTTCAGGGGATGGCTCCAAAGTACCCGAAACCAGAAGACCTCAGCGATGTCCGAATTGACGACTAAAGTCCACGAGCCTGTGTACTCGCACGGCAGAAGTGTCTGACAAAGGCTGCTTATTCTGGTATCACCCATGAACACTGCGGATCAACACGGGCATCACCCATCCACGTTCTCGGCCGATCAACTGCTCCAACAGTGCCTCGTCCGAAGAACTCGACATTCCGGTCCCGGCGGACAACATCGCAATAAGGTCGAGACTGCGATTGAGATCGTTCATGAACCAACCGGTATTGTTTCGTTTGCCGCTGAACGCAGAAGCCAGGACGCCAATCGACAAACCGCCATTTTTCGACTCCGCGTGCTGCTTGCTATCCGATTTAGAAACGTATCGTCGTCCGACGTTCAGCCGTCAGCTTTATGGGTCTCACGCTGCCGCAGTCAGAAAATTCAGTGCAATGATCGCCATCCTGATTTCCCGGCGATGCTCGCTGAAGCCATGAATGCCATTCATGCAAAGGACTACGACGTGTCCAAAGCCGCCGGCGCTCTCGGCTGTACAATGTCACAACTTGTTCGCTTCGTTGGCGGAACACCTGAAGCATTTGAAGTCGTGAATTCCCAGCGGGAACTCAGGCAATTGCATCGGCTGAAACTGTAGCAGGCATTCTCCGAATGCCGTCCGCAACACCGTAGCCAGAATTACAGCGGACGGCACTCGGAAAGTGCCTGCTACTTTCAGCAAAATCTGCCGGTGACGGTTTGTTCGATTGTATCAATTTTTCTCAGGACAACTGCGTGAAGTCGGGTGACGAACGCCGATACACGAAATGGTGTCCGGTCTGATTCGTCACTTTCGAGCACTTTGTCATGCGCCCACTCACTTCATTCTCTGCGGCACGAACTCTCTTCGCATTCGTTAGCATGTGTTTACTGACAACGCAGCTATTCGCACAGGAAGTTCAGTGGTCTCACGATATTGACGATGCTCTGAAGCAGTCGGCTGCCACTGGTAAGCCGGTACTGATGGAGTTCACCGCGAAATGGTGTGCGTTCTGTCGCAAGATGGAAGTCACAACATTTGCGGACCCTGAAGTCGCGACTCACATTCACCAGAATTTTATTCCCGTTCAGGTTGATGCTGATCAGCATAAAGACCTTGTAAAACAACTTCAGATCAAAGGCCTTCCAGCGATTCTTATTGTTGGTTCTGACCTGGCAATCGTTGAAAGAATCTCCGGCTACCAGACGGCAGATGCCATGTTGGACCGCCTTGAAAAAGTTGCACCGGAGGCCAAATCCCCAACTAAGAAGACTCCAGCTTCAACCGTTGCCACAGCGGAGACCACTACGAAGCGAAAAACAGCAGCTGTCAACGCGGCAACAGCCAGTTATCCTGCGGAAGAAAATCCATTTGCCCCACCCGCTGCGGCAGATGTCGCTCCAAAGACAAATACAGAAAATCCATTCGCGGCGTTTGAGGAACTGGAGTCCGAACCAGCTGCTCCAAGCGATGAGAATCCGTTCGGCGACCCATCTCCGATCCGAGCCGCCAGCCAGTCTCGTCCCGGCAAGCCAGAAGTTGTTGCAGAAGAACCCGCGACAGAAACCACAGAACCAGAGGAATCAGCCGCTGAAGTGAAGGTCGAATTCGGTGGCCTGTGTCTGGTCAGTGCTGTTGAAGAACGCGCTCTGACAGAAGGTCTCCCTGAGTTCCAGACGGTTTATCATGGAAAGAAAATTCAGTTCTGCAGCGAAGATCATATGCAGAAGTTTCTGTCAAACCCGGAACGCTACTGGCCAATGCTCGACGGTGCCTGTGCAGTAACACTCGCCGAAGATGGAAAGACCGTGACCGGTGAACTTCGATATGCTTCCGTCTTCAGAAAACGGGTCTGGCTGTTTAGCAGCGACAAGAAGCTCAAGACCTTCATCGCAAGCCCGGCCGACATCGTCGAAGAAGCACTTGAAGAGCAGTAGCGAAACGTTAAACTGAGATGTCGAATTTCATGCCTTCGGACGAACGGACTGAATCGACATCTCAATCGTCCTGACCATCGTCTCAGGCGCTTCCACTGGCAACATATGCCCAACGCCCGGAAGGACCACCAGCTCAGAATTCTGAATGTGGTCCGCGATATGACGAGCTTCCGAAATTCGAATCACGGGATCACACTCTCCGGCGACAACGAAGACTGGACACTCGATCTGAATCAGGTGGCTCGTCAAATCAATCGAACGAATTCCGCCCATCATTGCCTGGAGCGATACTCCATTATGGGCCTTAAGCTCAGCGTGCATTGCTGAAGCCGACAGAGCTCTTCGCAACCCTGGATCACTCGGCCTTCCCAGAAATCGGGCCATCACTGCAACATGCAGCCATGTCATTGACCGCAGCGCAGCCAGAGTCAAATAAAAACTGATTCGATGGATCTTCCATGCGGCAAGATGCTGCCAGATCCCCAGCCAACTGTGCCACTTTCCGCGAGCAAATCCGCTGAAGCAAGCGACGGACAGCACACGATCGCGGAACTCTACATCGGCAGCCAGGACCAAAGACGCGAAGCCTCCGGTGGACCAGCCGGCAAGATGCACCGGGCATTCCGAATCATGAAAATCAATCGCAGCCCGCAACGTTCGAGCAAACAGTTCTGCGCTGACTTTGTCGGTTGTAAGACCTGAAGGGGCTGTGGACGGCCAATGCCCCGGCAGACTGACAGACAAACAGCGAGCATCCGTCAACAACCTGGTGCCGCCAAGGAGTGTTGGCCAGAGTCCGACCGACGAGGTAATTCCATGGAAGAATACAACCAACGGACCGGATTTCTCCATGTTGTAAGTCCGTGTTGCAATCTGATGCCCTTCAACAGAGATGAGGCTCTCTTTCCAACGAGCTGTCAAATCGATACTTCTCCCTTTACGCAGCACCCGTCCACCACCTGCTCCTACCCTAATTCCTGAATTAGAGAGAGAACCCTGCCAACCCGTCAAGGGGAAGGGAATTACTTGACGTTCCATGCATTCACGATCACCCTGCAAGAGCTTCAGTTGACCGAAAGAGAAACAATCACCTCTCCGGGATCGCCGATTGTGTCCGTAAATGCCTCAAACGCTCCACTGGATTTCCTGATCATCGGTGCCGGAATGAGCGGGATGTGCATGGCGATCAAACTGAAAGAAGCTGGAACAGAGTCGATCGCAATTCTCGAAAAATCGGACGACGTCGGCGGTACATGGCTCGATAACGCATACCCAAACTCCGGCTGCGATGTCCCGTCCTTTCTGTACTCGTACTCTTTTGCTCCCCGACTGAACTGGTCACAGAAGTATGCTCGCCAGCCCGAAATTCTTCAGTACTTCCGCGACGTGGCCGACCAGTTTGATATCCGCAAGCTGATTTGCTTCCGGCAGACAGTCACGGAAGCTCGGTTTGATGAATCGACTCGATTGTGGAAAGTCCGAACGCGGGAAGGGCAGGAATGGACAGCCAGATTTCTTGTCAGCGCTGTTGGACAACTCAATCGACCACAAATCCCAGGCATTCCGAATGCAGGTAAGTTCAGAGGCGTTGCATGGCATTCTGCTCGCTGGAATAAGAATGTTGACCTGACCGGAAAACGGGTTGCAATCATCGGAAACGGTGCCAGCACGATTCAATTCATCCCGGAAGTCGCTTCCAAAGCTGCTCGGCTGACTTTGTTTCAGCGAACTCCTTCATGGATTCATCCGTTATACAATTACCATTATCCGCGATGGGCCACATGGATGTTTGAAAACCTCCCGCTGGCCGCAGCTCTCCATCGTCTTTGGATCTTTCTGGCATGCGAATGGCGGATCATTGCGTTTCGCCGAGGCAGCCTGGCGAATCGGATTTATCGCTGGTGGCTGATTCGCCAGATGAAAGCTCGGCTTCCCGATGAGCTTCATGAAACGATGATTCCAAAATATGAACCAGGCTGTAAACGCATCCTTCTTTCTTCGGACTACCTCGAAACCGTTCAGCAGCGGCATGTTGAAGTTGTGTCAGAGCCGGAGATTGAATTCTGCGAGACCGGAATTAAGACAAAGGATCGACAGATCGATCTCGATGTCGTGATCTATGGCACAGGTTTTCAGGCAACCGACTTCCTTCAGTCGATTCAGGTGACCGGTCTCCGCGGCGTGTCCCTTGCTGAGGCATGGAAACAGCGACCTCAAACACTCCTTGGAATGATGACACCGGACTTCCCGAATTTGTTCCTGCTGTACGGACCAAATACAAATCTGGGTCACAACTCAATTATCTACATGGTCGAGGGACAGGTGAACTACCTGATCCAGTGTTTCAGGTACATGCAAAAGAACGGACACGGTGAAGTTGAAGTCCGAACAGACGCCGTTCGCAGATATGACGAAGAACTTCAGAAAGCGCTGGGAGAATCGGTCTGGGCCGGAGATTGTGGAAGCTGGTATAAGAAGGCAGATGGAATCATCCCGAACAACTGGTTTGGCCCGGCGTTCTCGTATCGCCGACGTCTGAAACATCCAGACTTCGGCTCATACCTGTTTCGCCCCGGGAATGTCTCAAAACAACCCGGCTGAATTGGTACTGGGCAGTCAGACTTCAGCCTGCCCAGTACGCTTCTCGCAGCCGCTTCAGCAGATTCATGGTTGGTCGAGGAGTGCAGTCCGGTCCTACCAGAGCAGTCAGTCCTCCGTCGATCGTCTGATCACTCCAGTTCATGTAGTAGGCACCAACAACTCGCTCCTTTGACAGACACATCAGGAGTGTCTGACTGAGCCATTCGGCCTGGTACGCATCCAGTTCCGGATCTTCAAAGCCTGGTTGATACGGAACGGTCAGCATCACATTGATCGGCAACTGAGCGAGCGACCAGTAGTCCAGCAGTTGCGACAGACTCAGACTGTCTCGACACAAGGTTTTCCCGGGAGAATCCGCGACTTTAACTTCAAGGTTGATTTCAGCAAGTGGCACTCCACATCTCCGCAGGGTCTCCACCATCTGATAGGGAGGCAGTCGATTTGACGTTCTTCCAAGATATTCGCCCCACGGCTGAGCAACACGGATACTGATATGAACATGTTCGTCAACCTGCCGAGCCGCCTCAACGACACGAGCAACAAGGTTGATTCGCTGTTCTTCGTTGAGATCACCGACGCCACCACAATTCGCACCAGTCACGACTTCCCAGTGACGAATTCGCCCGACATAACGACCTACAACTGTCTCCACAAAGTCCGCTGTGAAACTCTGAAGATTTGTCAGGTCTCCGGACCAGCTCTTCAGCCATGACGGCATATGATCGACAGACAAGTCGACAAGCGGACCACCGACGATAAACAGTCGGTTCTTTTGAGCCCATTCAACAAGCGCATCCGTTTTATCCCATTCATAGGCGCCGTCATTGGGTTCAAGCATAGACCACGGGGAAGACACCTGAACGGCATTAAACGCTTCGAGGAAAAGCGACTCATTCTCCGGAACACTCTGCAGACGACATCCCAGAAACACAGGAAGGTACGAAGTCCTGTTGCGGCGGAATGTCAGACGCTGCTCGGTATAGTACTGGCACAGCAATTCCGTAGCTTTGCCCGACAACTCCATAGACAACAGAGCTGCTGCCCCGGAAACCTCCGGAACCTCTGCTTTAAGCACCGCTGAACGGAAAGCTCGATGAGATTCCACGATGAGAGATTCAAGTTCGGGAGTTGTCTGAAGACCAACTGTTGTCCAGACACTGTGCTGATTGCGAAGCCTGGCGAGTTGCCCTCGTGCGAGTTCCACTTCCAGATCGTAAACACCCGGCTGTTCACGCAGACTGCCTGTATGCACAACCTGACGGCGACCATCAAACCTGGGCCATGAAATGCGCAGTTGCCCACTGTCTGACTGAGTGCGGTTACACTTCAGGAGATTGCCGTTAAGTGTGGCTTTCGCCGGGACAACGCGACCATCGTACAGCAGGAAGTCAACCTGCGAAAGATCCGAACCTGCAAGCAGCAGGTCAGGTCGCTCCACATGAAATTGCATTACGCCCATGAGGGTCCTCAGGAAATCACATCTACAACACAAGCCCTTGATCTGCCATTCATTCCAGCAGAGCCGCAGTTTATGCGCGAAACACTGATTTGTTCAAACGGACTTGGATCAGTAGACTGCATGTTTTCCGGTAGATTCCAAACGTTTGTTCTGTATATCCCCCTCTGATTGGTGTTTGCATGGCAGATGTCCTGCTGCAGAGCTCCCTTCCCGGCATGGTTCCTCGCCGAGGAAAAGTGCGAGATGTCTACGAATTTGGCGATCGTCTGCTGTTTGTCGCGACGGATCGAATCAGTGCATTCGACTATGTGCTTCCAAATGGAATTCCCGGAAAAGGGGAAATCCTGACCCGCCTGAGTAAGTTCTGGTTCGATTTTCTCAACGTCCCTCACCACCTCCTGTCGACCGATGTTACAACGCTTCCACTGCCGCAGGGAACGGACGTAAAGTCCCTCCAGGGCCGCAGCATGGTGGTCCGAAGGACACAGGTTGTGCCCGTTGAATGCGTTGTTCGGGGCTATCTGTCGGGGTCTGGCTGGAAAGAGTATTGTCAAAACGGCTCTGTCTGCGGACAGAAACTGCCTTCGGGACTCCGGCAAAGTGATCAGTTGCCTGAACCCATTTTTACCCCCGCAACGAAAGCTGAATCCGGCCACGACGAAAACATCAGTTTCGAAGAAATGTGCCATACAACAGGCCCTGAACTCGCCAGTCAGCTCCGAGATTTCAGTCTTCGTGTCTACAAAAAAGGAGCGGAATACGCACTGACGCGAGGCATTATCATCGCCGACACCAAGTTCGAGTTCGGTCTGGTGGACGGAAAAGTGATCCTGATCGACGAAGTCATGACACCGGACAGCTCACGCTTCTGGCCCGCCGATCTATACAGTCCCGGCGGATCGCCACCGTCATTTGATAAGCAGTTCGTCCGTGACTGGCTGGAAACCTCCGGCTGGGACAAGAACAGCAGCCCTCCTGAACTCCCCGCGGATGTTGTCCAAAGAACCAGCGAAAAATACGCGGAGGCCTTCACTCAACTCACAGGAAAACCGGCCTGACCCCCGAAATCCCTACAGCTTGACACCGACTTTGGCAGAAACGTTGGCCATACGCAACATATTTGCGCATGCGATACGACTGCAGCCAGATTTCCCCTGACCGCGGGTTTCCCCCAGGTGATCCGACAAGCGGAATCCCTTTTTGGCGGGCAGACTTGTGGCAGTCTGAGCCAGTGGTTCGGTTTAAATCGTCGAGTCGTCACAAGGGGAACGGAACATGCAGAGGGAACTCCTGAAAACAGTTGTTTCCAGACGGCCAAAGACTCATACTGAACCGTCACCAGTTTCCGAACATCCTCGGCGAGACGCTAACGTGTCTGAAAACCCTCAAAAACCAGGTGCGCAGGGGCCAACGCGAGTCCAGCAGCTCGGCGACTTCGAACTCAAGAAGAAGCTTGGCAAAGGCGGTATGGGGGAAGTCTTTCTGGCAAAGCAGGTCAGCCTTGACCGCCTCGTCGCCCTCAAGACTCTCTCGAAAGAACTGTCAAAGAAGGAAGACTTCGTCAAACGCTTCCAGCGAGAAGCTCGATCCATGGCCAAGCTTGATCACGTCAATGTGGTTAAGGTCTATGCGGTCGACTCCTTCAAAGGAATCCACTACGCAGCGATTGAATACGTTGATGGTCAGAGCGTTCAGGCATGGCTCGATCAACTCGAACGATTCGCCGTCGGTGATGCTGTTCACATCGCAATCATCTGTGCGGAAGCGCTTCGACACGCGCATGATCAGAACATGGTCCACAGAGACATCAAGCCGGACAATATTCTGCTGACGAGGAAGGGCGTCGTAAAGGTCGCAGACTTCGGACTTGCCAAAGCCATGGATGAAGATGTCTCCATGACGCAAAGCGGTACAGGCCTCGGCACGCCGCTTTATATGGCTCCGGAACAGGCTCGAAACGCCAAACACGTTGACCATCGCAGCGACATT
Source organism: Planctomyces sp. (assembly GCA_016795105.1). GTDB lineage: Bacteria > Planctomycetota > Planctomycetia > Planctomycetales > Planctomycetaceae > F1-80-MAGs062. Next base: position 81,113 of record JAEUIH010000009.1, on the reverse strand, counting down.
TATGCACTCGGAGCAACTCTGTATCACATGCTAGTCGGAAAGCTCCCGTTCACCGGCACAACAGCACTCGAACTGATCATCGCCAAGGAAAAAGGTTCCTATCCGTCCGCCAGAAGCCTCCGGTCCGACGTACCGGAACGTCTGGATCTGATCATCGACAAGATGATGGCCAAAGAACCAAATCACAGATACAAAACATGTGATGAACTGATCAAAGACCTGACCGCTCTCGGTGTCCACAATGATGCGATCAGCTTCGTGGACGGGGCTGAACCTGTTCCTGTGGGTCATACAGGATCAGCATCAATCGCGCTGGGAACCGGCACTGCTGTTGGCAAGACCTTACCATCCAGTCAGAAGTCTCAGAGTGGTGGTGTCGTCCCGGCGACATCCCGAGTCTGGTATGTTCAGTTTGAAGATGCCAAAGGGAATTCGCTTGTTGAAAAGCACACAACTGGCCGCGTTCTGAAAATGATCGCAGCCGGAACTCTTACCGCAAAAGCCAAGGCAAAAGCGTCTGCCGATGGGACGTATCTGCCGCTGGCTCAATACCCCGAGTTCACTGATGCCGTTCAGGCTCAACTCGCTCACAAGACGGCAGCCATCCGCAAGGAAGACATGAATAGCCTCTACGCCAAGGTCGCAAAGGCGGAAAAGAACCGTCATAAGTGGCGATGGCTGAAGGATATGTTCCGTGGCGTCGTAGGCTGGACTTCCCTCATCCTCTGGGTCGCCGGAATCGGTGTCGTTGTCTGGCTTGTCGTACAGTTCGGCGGAGCATACGTTGAACGAGCTGCTTCCGGCCTTGGCTTCAACCGCTCCGGTGATGCCGCCCCCGTCGAAACACCGGAACAATAGCTCTCATCACGCGGAGCGTGATGACTACTATAGCGCGATGACTGCTATCCAGGAGATGGTTACGGTATCGGCTCAGGCGTCTTCGCGCCAGTCGATCAGCTGCATCTCAACTTTGTCAAAGCCGCGAAACGAATTGATGACCGGGGCAAAGTTCAAAGACAACGGGCCGGTGGCGGCCTGAAGCAGAGGTGCCCATTCGGCTCTTCCAAACGCGACAGCTCGCATCGTCGTCCCATGCTGACGGACTTTGATCGAAAGATGACGGTCTCCTTCTCCCATCGTTCGAGGCGGTTCCTCCAGAGTCACTCGACTTGCAACGAATCTAGGTTGAGGATTCAGCTGGCCAAACGGTCCAAGCTGTTCAAGTTCTCGCACTGCACGAGTTGTCACTTCTGAAAGCAAAACTTCGGCATCGATCTGAAGCTCTGTGTCCTGATCGGTCGGATGAAAATGGATGGCTGCATAGTTCGCCAGCCCGTTCCTCAACGATTCAACCATACTGGCAGTGACACGCACACCTGCAGCCGCCTTATGTCCACCAAATCCAGTTACAAATTCTCGACACGCCGCAAGTCCTTCATACAAATCAAAGTTTGCCCATGATCTGCCCGAACCCTGGCCTGTCCCGTCACTCTTCAGTGCAATCAAAACGGTCGGCTTTCCAAATTCCTCAGCAACTCGGTTCGCCACAATTCCAATCACACCAGGATGCCATTCATGATGGGCAAGCACCAGTGTTTTGTGATCAGCCCACTCCGGATGCTGCTCAACAAGCTCCTTCGCCTGTTTCAGAATTCGGCGTTCGACCGTTTTCCGATTCTTGTTGAGCTCATCCAGATACGTCGCCAGCATTTGTGCACGCTCCGGGTTCTCTGTTGTCAGAAGTTCCACTGCAAGCCGTGCCTGTCCGAGTCGTCCGGCAGCGTTGATCCGTGGAGCCAGCGAAAAACCAATGTCGTCAGCACGATACTCGGCCTTATCCTGCAAGCCCGAGACCTGTGCCAGTGCTCTCAATCCCAGTGAAGCGTTTTCTCGGAGAGTCTGCAGTCCGTAACGAACAATCACTCGATTCTCGCCCACCAGTGGTACGACGTCCGCAACGGTTCCAACCGCCGCCAGCCCAACCGCCGATTTCAGAAACTCGCGCATTCGAGGTGACGCTCGTTTTCCGTCACCCAGTCGCTGGCAAATGGCCCACGCCAGCTTGAAGGCAACGCCTGCCCCGCAAAGCTCTCCAAATGGATAGTCAGTGCCGGGCAGGCGAGGATGAACCAGCGCCGCTGCTTTCGGCAGGACTTCCGACAACGTATGGTGGTCTGTAATGATCAGTTCCAGACCCAAATCAGCCGCAAGTTCGGCTTCTGCGACACTCGCAATGCCACAGTCGACCGACACAACCAGACGCTGAGGATCTTCTTCATGGAGTTGCTGCAATGCCGCCTTATTGAGCCCATACCCCTCTTCCATGCGGCATGGAATGTAGTAGTCAACGTTTGCCTGACACAGTTGCAGACAGTGCCACAACAGACTCGTTGCCGTGACTCCATCGACATCATAGTCACCATAGATGGTAATTCTGCGACGACTCCTGACTGCGGCGACGATCCGATCTGCGGCCTCATTGATTCCCGGAAGCAACGATGGATCATGAAGATCCGACAGCTTTGCTTCGAGGAATCCTCGGGCTGAAGCTGCATCACGATACCCGCGAGCAATCAGAACCTGAGCGACCATCGGAGAAATCCGAAGCTCACTGCCAAGCCTGCGGATTACCGAAGCATCGTGTGGAAAGAATGTCCACTTGCGTGCCACCTGTCGATCTCCGTTTCGTCTGGATGGAAGTGAACCCTAAGAGTCGAGCGTTCGATTGCTGCCGCCGCACCCGCCTCCACTGTCAAGCGCTTTCAAATACATCCGTTCTCCGGCAGCCGTCGGATAAATGCCGTTGACGCATGCCTGACACAGCCGCTCTCCAGGAAGCCCCACACACCGGGAAAGTGCTTCAACAGGCAGATAATGCAGACTGTCGGCCCCAATGCCTCGAGCCATCGCGGCTTCCTCTTCCGCGGTAATCACTTTGCCTGACATAAACGCTGGTGCATACAACTCTTTCACGGTCGACATATCAATACCGTAAAAGCATGGTGCAATAATCGGGGGACATGCGATTCGAACGTGAATCTCTTTCGCTCGACCGCGTCGACGCAAAAGAGACAACAGCTCGCGCAGAGTCGTTGCTCGTACAATTGAGTCATCAACCAGCAACACTCGCTTGCCTTCCATAATTTCCGGCAGCGGCGTGTATTTCATCCGAACTTTGTCGGCTCGGTTATTGCCTTCAATAAACGTTCGACCAATATATCGGTTGCGAATCAGACCCTCGAGGGAAGGTACTCCCAACTTGAATGCCATCGCGTCGGCAGCTGCCTTCGCCGTGTCCGGAACCGGCACAACAATGACATCGTCGTCAATCGGTATCGTCTCGCGACTGGCCAGTTCCTCTCCCAGCCGCTTCCGTGACAAATACACACTGGCTTCGTCCAGCGTACTGCCGGCATTCGCAAAATAAATCCATTCAAAGAAACAGTGGGCCTTCTTCGGACTCTCTGCAAACTTCTCCAGTCGAACTCCGGATTCATCCACAATCACTGCATATCCAGGAGGTACGTCGTGCACATTCTCGTCGGCAAAGCCCAGATGAGTCAGCGCAACGCTCTCACTCGCCGCTGCAAACAGGCTTCCTTCAACCGCATAACACAAGGGTCGAATGCCCACAGGGTCGCGAGAAACAAACATCTGACCGCGTGCGTTGAGGTAAACAACGTTCCATGATCCATCCAGTCGAGCAGCCAGTTTGCGAAGCAGCTCAATCGGTTCTATCTCTGCATTCTCTGATAACTCATGAGAAATCAAGTGATTGATGACTTCCGTGTCTGTCTCTCGAGTCAAATGGAAGTCGGTTGTCTTCAGAATCTCTTCACGGAGCTCCAAATAGTTCGCCAGCTGGCCGTTGAACGCGAAGCTGAACCACTTTGATCGAGCAATATGGTGTCGTTCAAACGGTTGTGCGTAGCTGCGGTCGTCTTTACCACAGGTGGCATAACGAACATGCCCGATCGCAGCATTGCCCGCGTATTTCTCCATCAGCCGCTGATAGTCGTTCTCATGGTTCATTCGAAAGACTTCCGCAACTCCACCGACGTCCTTATGCGTGTCGATAATTTGAGCACGAAATCGTTCAAATGTCGTAAATCCAGCCGCCAACTGGCCACGGTTTTGCATATCCAGCAACATGCCAGGAATTAAACGCGATGTGCGATTGAATTCCCCTCCCGGTACGAGAGAACTGACGGTTTCTGACTTCAGATGATAGACGGCCGCGATGCCGCATTCGTGGTACAGTTCGTCCATGCCGACGCGAGTTGTCCTGGAATCGCAGATCTGCCGCTTGCCGGCGGTCCGCTGGGATAAACCGGGGACACAAGCGGTCCCCAAGATGCCACCATCATACCGGCTCTGGGCACTCTCTCCAATCAACTGCCTACACGTTGTTAAAATGCTCCATTGGTTTCCTCAATTTCCCCCAAGTTTTGGTCTGTCTCAGCATCGAGAATCAAAATAGCAGGCACGCTCCGAGTGCCGTCCGCAACGTCGTAGTCGCCGCCACTGCGAACTCTGCGTTCAAACGTTGAATCGCAGGCTGCAACGGCGCGGACGGCATTCGGAGAATGCCTGCTACTTTAGCGAACCACTCGGCCGGAACGCTGGCCTCGCATCAGGTCTTCGATCTCGGATCGTGTTGAATAGTTCACGTCCCCAATGATCGAATGCGACAGACAGGATGCCGCTGTTGCAAATTCCAGCGCCGTTTGGTGATCCGAAAGCTCCGGTTGACTAAAGGCATACAACAACCCGGCTGAAAATGCGTCGCCGCCTCCAACTCGGTCAATCATATTGCGGATCTCATATGGCTCATAACGGCCATTCAGCATCGGGGCAAACACCAGGTTGTCTGATGCGGCGTCGTAGAGAGACGCACCCCAGTTGTTGTGTGATGCCGAAATGTTCTCTCGGAGAGTCGTGGCAACCAGCTGAATGTCCGGAAATCGCTCTACAATCCGCTTTGCCATTTGTTTCAGGTACTCAGGCTCACGGTCATGCCCATCCGCGTTTGGGAGCTCTACGTTCATCAGTCGACAATCTTCTGAATTCGCTGTGAGCAGACTCACATATGGAATCAGTTCCTGAACAAAGCGACTGGCCAACTGAAATGGCTCGACACCAGGTTCCCATCGCCAGAGTTTTGAACGAAAATTGATATCACATGAAACTCGAACACCCGCTTTCCGAGCCTGTCGAGCTGCTTCCAGTGTCACATTTGCGGCACTCTTTGAGAGAGCAGCCGTGATACTGGTGATGTGAAGCCAATCCGCATTCTGGAAGATCTCTGACCAGCGGAAGTCACCGGGCTGACTCTGACTGATCGCCGTATGATCCCGATCATAGACAACTCGACTCGGACGCTGATTCGCGCCCGTTTCGACATAGTAGATCCCCATCCGTCCGGTCTCAGGACGAATCACATATGATGTTTCAATTCCGAGCCCCTGCATCCATGTTACGCAGCCGTCCGCAAGAGGTGAGTGAGGCAGAGCAGAGACAAACCGCGATTTGGCCCCGAGGATCGCGAGGGAGGCGGCGACGTTTGCTTCAGCTCCCGCGTAGGTCACGTCAATTGTCCCCGGGAGCACCTGCTGAAGCCGCAGGAATCCGGCAGGTGCCAGTCGAGCCATGATTTCGCCGAACGTGACAATGACACCCACAATGAGTTCTCCAAATGCAACAAGCCAGCTTCAATTGAAGCTGGCTTGTTTTGATTTCCGGTCATTTTCAGACAGGTTCAATCAGGATCATTCAATCTGAACGCGGTGTTTCACCAGACGTTCCCAGTTGAAATCGCCAGTTCCCGGATCGTAGGCTTTCAGAGCTTCCGTCCGGTCAATCACAAAGACAGCACGTTGCTGATCATTGTCCGGATCACCGTCTTCGTCAAGGTCGTAGCGTCCACCAACTCGCACCAACCCGGTTGCCGGGTCTTCATAGGCTTCAAAATATGCAGCCGTTGAATACATGATAAACGTGTTGCTGACCGTGGTCGTGTTGTTGACAATCTTCGAAAGGATCTGATGTCGCTGTGCTGCGGTCGTATAAGTTGCGGGTGCTTGATGCACGTTTTGACTACCCACCTCTAGCCAGTGACGATTGGTAACGGGCTGCCCGTCATTTCTGTCATTCCTCATTGTACGGAACAACGTATCTTCCAGTCCATTTTCTGAATTCAATCCGGTTGTAAACCCAGGGCTTCTAAACGGCTTCGAATTCGGCGTCCCTGGAAGCCAAAAATGGGCAGATCGGCTATTCACCGGGTCATAGGATACAGATACACCATCGCGTTCTGTCAAATACTCAACCCACCGATCCTGCAGGTTCGCCGCCATATCTCCACCCAATACTGGGTGCGATGTGGCGGTGCGAATTGGAGAGGAATCTTGCAGGAATGGAAAAGTAGATCTGTCGTTGTCCATGTCGGCGAACATTGGATTGTCCACCATCCCCGCAAATACTTCCAGATGACGCAGCATATTGACGTTCAGCTTACCGGGAACACGATCCAGATTGACATAGTTCCCAAGCATGCGGTGAACGCGTGAAGGAACTTCCACGAACTGAAAGAGTCGATACCAGCGGTTATCCTTTGCGGAGTCTGCCTGAGTGATTGGACTCGCACCGGTGTCCGGGAAATTTGGCCCAAGGAACATCGCTTCTGCATTGGATGAAAGTTTTTCCTTTGCAGTTGCAACACTCGGATTCGCAGGGTCATCGCAAGTCTGCTGAAACGCCGGGAATCTCATTCGTTCCATTCGCTGAGTCAGCAGGTTTGGCCCGATCACTGGCACATTCAGCAATTCAACAGGTGTTGCAAAGTCTCGATCAAAGTGGTCCTGGCGTACAAGGAACTGCCCACCAACTTTGGAGAAGTTAACGCCTCGCATATCATTCGAAGCAGCATTCAATCCGCCCTTGAACGAGTTATAGCGATACGTTGTGGTTGTCGACGCTGCGGAGGGCTGACGAGTTCGGTCACTAAGCGGCTCGCTGCGTTCAAAGCTGGTGATCTCAGTCAGCCGACCACTCGGCACCGCTGCATTAAACACGTCCGTTGTCGTTGAAGTGTCATTAATATTGAACACTCGCAGTGTTACCCGAATTCGGTCCACTTCAACCCATGGATTATCAGCTTCCGGCAACTGAGGCATATTCGGGTTGAGTCGACGCTGAACAACCAGATCGAAACCAGAAGGATCTCCACTGGCAGTGAAGTCTCCGTCATAAGTATCGGCCGGATCACTAAATGGCTGGTTCCCTGGGTAGGCAATCGTTGTTGACAGGAAGTCTCCACCCACTGCAACGAATCGAGAATTCGCGGGGGTGTTGTGGTCGGTGTGAATCAAGTCCAGATCGAACAGAGGATCGGCATAGGCCACGTCGCCAGAACCAGCCGTGTTGGCAGACGTTGGCAACGTGGGAATGTTTGCATCCGGAACGACCAGCTCATAAGTCCCATCCCATGCACCAGCGGCCGTCCCTGTATCAATGAAGAAGGCACTTGTCGCGAGTCCAGTATCGCTACTGGTGGCAATGCTGAAACGGCCACCACCGTCAATGATGTTGTCGGCGTGCGGCATAAAGGCAATAGCACGATCTGGTGCCGTGGGAGCCTTGAGAGGTTCAACGTTGGATGCTCTGTCAAAACGAGCGATACGCCAGATGGCATTTGTAGCAACGTTAGTTACAGATGTCCCCAGCTCGACCCGCTTTGGAGACATATTCTGCAGCTCAACATACATAAAATCCCGAGCAAACGCCTGATCATCAAACGGCGTCGATTCGTGGTCACCAGCGCCAATTTCCGGACTGCGAATTCCCTGAACTTCACTGAATGCCAGTTCCTGAGCTTCGACACCAAACACGACACCTCGCTCATTGCTGTCCTCAGGATACAGCCCATCTCCCGTTGCTGCAGAATAACCAGCATCTCCATTGCTCAATGGAACGAACCCATCATTAGAGAACGCGTCGTCGTCCAGATTCCACCCATCTCCAAGATTCTTGTCGTATTCGAACTTGGTCACGACATTGTCGGTGTCCATGGCGTCAACAAGGTTTACAGCAAACTGAGCCATCTTTCTTAACTGATGGTGATCGTAAATCAAGCTGCCGGCCAATGTACTATTTGGATCATTCACCTGAGTGTAGTCTCTGATATTGATAGAACCGTCGCTGGCCAGCTGAGCTCCACCAGTTGTGTACAACAGCACAAAGATATCTCGTGCCATTTTCTGGCGATCACGTCGAGCCCAGAATTCGCGTTCACCCACTGTTGATGGTGGATATGCGACCGGCGTTGCGGCAGACCAGACAGGAATGGCATTCGCGGACAGTACCGATGCACCTTCGGACATATCCGGGTGTTCGGTCAACGGTCGGAATCGCAAACCGGTTCTTTGCATGTACTGCAGGAACCGACCCGTCCCTTCTGCAGGCGTCTGAGGATTTCGTTCCACGTCCAGAATGTGGTTAATGCTGATCGGAAGCTGGCCGAATGTCTGTCGTGATTCACCGACCTCTGAGGTCAGCATGCGGCGAACCTGAGGACGGAACGGATCGAGTGAACTGTAAGCCCGAATCTTTGAAGCCGCCGGGCCAAAGACTGGAGGAAACTCGCGGTAGCCATCACCGTCCGGCAGTCCGTCGTTGTTGTTGTCAGCGCCATCGGAATCAGCTGTATTCTCCCATGCTCGAGGCCCGTCGTCCGCAGTTCCGAACTGAAGGTCCGGCCCAAGCTGATGCTTGTACATGAACTTTCGCAGACTGTTGCTGACCGTGGTGAAACGTTCTCGAGTAATTTCATTTGCCCGAGCCAAACTTACCGGAGCGAGGTCACTCATTCGAGTACTGATCTGACCTGACGAAGTCGCCGCAATATCTGCTGCACTCATCTGAAGCGTAAGGACATCAGCAGCCCCAAATACCGTGTCAAAGTCTCGATCGGTAAGATCGGGATCAAAGATTGACTCCAGAGGATCTTCAAACAACGCGTCGAGGAATGGATTTGCAATCAGGTCGTCGCCCGCTCCATTGTCAAAGACGCCGTTTTGGCCAAAGATATAACGAGGCATTCCGGTATTCACTTCCCGGATCATCGAATATCCATTGTATCCCAGCCAGCGTTCCGGCCCGGTACTTGCCGTATCGTGATGCAAGACAGGCAGAAGAGGATCACTTCCAACCGCAAAACTGAAGGCATTCGGCCCTGAATTGAAGGTAGTCGTGTCAACTGAAACAATACGACCAGTTCCCGCAAAGTCCATCGGTGTTCCGAATCCGCGAATCCGTCCACTTCCCGCGAAGATTTCCCCTTCACGAGCATCCTGGTTGTCATCGAATCCGTTTCGCCCATTCGCTACAAGATCGCCACCAAATCGAATACCCGATGAAATATCCTGTTCGGCATTCTGTGTGCGGCCCGGCCGTGGCATACTACTCACGGTAGTATCTGGTGCGAAAATCATCCTGTAGAGTCGATCTGCCTCACCCCACCTTCCGGCGAACACTTGGCCAGAGCTCTCGGCCCGTCCGCCGAGCAACCACATCCACTCAAAATTGGCCTTTTCAAAATCAGTGGTTGGAAGGGCAGAAAAATGATCGATGAACTTGCTGGCCTCAGTTCCAACAGCGGTAGAATTCCGCAGAGCCCACAATGGATTAATCTCGTTTGGACCAAGCCCCTGATTCGAACGCGACAAGAAGCGGTTCTCGACAACGTTTCCGGCACCGGATGGTGCCAGAGCCAGTGCTCTGAAATTCGCGTTGCGATCAAGACCTGCGAGATTGCCGTGGACATTCAGATCGATCAGTGAATCTAGGTCGTAGATTGTCACCGAGTGCAATACTACGTATTTGACAATCGAGCCACCGCTGTCGGTGTGTTCCTGGACCGGAAAATGCAGATCCAGCCAGATGCCTTCTTTAGTCCCATCTCCGTCATTGTCGGCATCCAGTTCATAGACGACCGGATTCGATCCGGTCCAGATTCCCAGTTCGCCTCTCAGCGCTGTTCCAAATCCTGAGTTGATTTCATCTTCAGGAAGAAATGGGAAACCAGCACTTGCGAGCCCGAAACCCGCAGCTTCAGCATCGGTCAGATATCGATAGACAGGAGTCACACCGTCGGCCTGAAATCCTGCAATGTGAGAATTGTCGGGCCGAAATGATCGACTGGAATAGTCATCGGGAGTCGCCCCAGCCACTCGGTCCGACGCCAGGGTTGCCCAGTTGGCGTCTGTCAGCACATTCTCGCCGGCGTTACCGTTCGAGGTACTGGACTTCATATATTGGGGACGAAAGAACGACGGGATTATGACTGGTACTGCCTCAAAACGAGGTGTCGCAAGAGATCCGTTGTCCCGAATTGCAGATCCGCGGTAGGCGAGAAACAAATTATTGATGTCGGGGTATGTGTAGTCCACATCTGGTGCTGGTCTCGATGTGCTTCGAACTTCATTTCCAAGACGAGCCGCGGGTGAATCGACAAAATTCAGATACTCCGGATGATGAATTGGCTCAGCAATGCCATCGAGATCCTGATCAACGACCGGCAAGCCACCTATGTATGACACTCTGATACCATCACCGTTGTGCGGCATTAGATCACTGCCGACCAGGTTCGAGATCATCGAATGATGTCGATCAGGGCTCCGTAGAATACTTCCGCGTTCCGAAGGCCGATCTGATGGTCCCACAATCACATGCCGCAACATATGGTCGAAGACATTCGGTGGTTCATCAATCTCGGCTTTCGCCGCTTCGGTGAAGAACTCCGCCGCTGCACGTTCCTGTGATGCAAATGTATAAAACACCATTCCCAGGAACATGAGCAGGCCCAGAAGGGCAATCACAATCACCAGCGTTGATCCGCCACGATCATTGACCGGCGTCGTCACTGTATTTTGAGATCGTGTTTTCATGAGCCTTCTCCCGAATTCACTTCGTTCCCGAACTTCGTGCTGATCGTCGTTGCTCCCTCTCATTTGTCTGGAAAGGGGGGCGAGCCAGAGAATCTTCGCGGTTACTGTTCTTTATCCGTCATTGGCATGATGAGCGAAACCTGCCGCATTGTGTCCGTCGTTTGATCCATAAACCGAACCGTCACTCGCATCGATTGAAGCGGCCGTCGATTGTCAAAGGATTCCCAGACGCAGGATCCGTCAGTGATCCGTCGCCCTGGTGCTCTTGGCCAAATTGGTGATATTGGCCCACTAGTCCCACTTACGACACATCGATAGGCAATCTGGAACTTCGGTTCCGGCATTTCCGAGTAAGAAAACAAACCGTCTGGCGGATTACCTCCATTTGGCTGGTCGACCCATGGAGCAAAAACTACGTCTACTCCAGCAGTATATGGTGAACCGTCATTCCAATATGTTCGTACTGGTCCTGGCATCCCAACCGGACTTGGTCCTGGGGGCAGATCGTCTTGATCTGGTGGATAATAGTCATATGCGATGTACGGAGGATGACTTTCGTCTGCATCAATCGTGCCATTACCGTCGATATCCACCTGAATTCCTGGATGCCAGGTGTCAAATACTCTTCCAAGCGAAAGATTGGCCAATGGACCATAGTCGAGATTCATGTTTCGGGAAACATGGTAGTCGCCTGCGTGCCCTGTTGCAGGGTTGAACGAGTTGTGTCCGGGTGTTTCAAAACGCTGCAGACGTTCGTCCCAAATCTCTACACGGAACTCATGGACATTCGCCAGAAGCAGGTCTTCAAATCGGCGACTTCCGCCGCGACCTTCGTTCGCGATGTCTCCATCAAATTCAGCGATGACACCATTCGAAGGATTGATCGTCACTGGTGCATTTACAATATCGAGCGGATTTCCTGTCCCGAACACAGCACCGGCGTCTTCCACAGCGTCCTGAACACGAGCATTTTGCTGCGGCCAGTTGAAGTTCAGAGCCGAGGTCTCTGCATGCGTGTATCCACCGATGAAGTACGGCCGTGCAATGCTGGTGTGTTCCCTCGAACGTCCATTCGTCTGCGTAAATCCGAACCGGTTGGTAGGAATTCCAAGTGAAATCGCAGCTCCGCCGTTTGCCGTTGGATCGTTACTCAAAGCACCGACCCCAATCAACTGTGCATGCTGCTGCCCGCCGGAAACAAACGCGATTGCTGCATAGTCAAAGTGGTTGTAGAAGTTGTTGGTCAGCAAGTCATCTGGATTGGTAATTGAACCGTCCTGATTGCGGTCAATTCCAAACAGTCCGTCGTATGTGCCGGATCCATCCAGACCGCCGAGCAGGTTATCACCAAAACTGGTCGTTGGCTGAGGCCCAAAGTCTTTGCCGGCAACTTCCAGAGGCTTCCTGATCAAGACGATTCGGCGATACAGTTTTCCGTTGCGAACAAACAGCGTGACTTCTGCAATATTTGAACTCCCGGTTCCATTCGGAATCAGAGCACCATCATCAACCTCAGGCTGGTTCGGATTGATAGCCGTCGGCAATGTTCCCGGGTTGGCAGCGGCCAATGCGTTTGACGTATTGGTTGTCCGGTCACCCAGAAGATCCGCGCGGCCAAAGTACGGAGTGCCGTCCCGATTCTCGGTCAAAAGGTCAGCGTCGATCGTGAACTGCAGCTTATCGTCAAGTCCGCTATAGGGATCATTGGTTGAAAGGTAGATGTACCCTGGTCGACTCTCAAAGGATGTTGGCGAGGTCGCAGGGTCTTCACCTGGGTAGAAAGCAAGTGGGTATCGCTTCGTCCGTTTCTGGAAATCAGACCGCATGATCGTGGCAAACGAGCGGGCTCGCTGGTCATTCTCTGCAATACCGCGCTGCTTACTGACGCTGCTGCTGGCGATGGAAAAAATCGATGCAAACATCGACATCATCAACAGAATCAACGCGACTGCGACCAGCATTTCCACAAGCGTGAACGCGGATCGATTCGAGCTGACAGACTGAGTTCCTGGCTTTTGTTGTTTTCTCATTTGCTGTCTCCCGGCTCCTAGAAGTTCTTCGGTAACCGCAGGGACCCCATTGGATATACGTCCACAATACCAGGCAGGAACACGGCCTTGCCTCCGACAGAGTTCTCCACAACCGGTGTCTCAAGAGTGATCTGATACCCGGGTGCAGACACACCATTCACAATAACTGTCGTCAAATCGGAATACTCTCGGATGCGATACCAGCGAGCATTATCCAGATCGAGCACATAACCACCGCGTTTCAGGAACGGTTCTGCCACATCCCCACCAGGAGCAACCAGCCCTCCATCCTGATGGACATTGATCACAAACGGATCGACTCCCGCACCACTGGTCTGAAAGTCAGCCGAATAGGCTCGCTCATCTTCCGGTGAAATTGCTTTGTTGAACGTAACAACAACGTCAACACCGCGAGCATCTCCATCTGGTCCGCGACGAACAGTCAGCAGCCAGTTGAAGTCATGTTCACGATTTGACTGCAGGATAACACGACCGACGTTGTAAGTATCCGTCACCGGATCAACGAACTGCAGAGGCAGTCGGCGAACGTCAGCGTATCCATTGCTGTTCAGGTCTTCCGTCGTTTCGCCCCAACGCACCGTATTCGTTGCGGTGTCTATTGCGAGCAATGGATAAGAAACACTGAAGGAGCCATCCAGCGAAAACACAACAACCCGGTGAGCTTCCGGGTCTGCGATTACTCGAGAACCCGCGATGCCTGGAACTGTCAGGTCCGATGTTGGTACATCAACCAGATCAACATCCGAAGATATCTGTACGCCAATCACCGACTCGGGAGCACCATAACTCGGCGCCGCCAAAATTGTAGAATCGGACATCAGGAATCCGTCGGCGAATGTGTCTGCAACTGTAACCCAGCCATCACCAAGTTTTGTTGCCGTTGCAGCAAGAGCCTGCAAACCACGAGCTTCATCCGGGAACGCGTTGGGGTCTGGACGAAGCCCTAACGGAAGTGCGCCAGTTCTCGTCGCACATCGAATTCCACCATCAAATCGCGGAAGTCCCATAAACGTCTCCGGGACACCGTCCGCATTTGTATCTACACTCCCAAACCAGTCAGCAAACTGGCGTACGGCAGCCGGATCCGCCGGATCGGCCGGATTCGCTAGATATGTGAATCCAAGGTCGGTCATCGTGTAATAACCAGCAGGGTCAACGATGTAGCGATCTTCGCCCTGTCGGCCGATATGTTCTTCGAGGTTGCCATCGCCATCCGGGTCAAACACCAGTTCCGGCCGCATCTGAATCAGAGCTTCCGTATTGTATTTCAGAATGGCAGCGTTCGTCATCTGTGTTGCCTGAACAGATCGCAACACAGAGATCGGAAACAACACTGCAACCGCTGATACTCCAATACTCATGATCATCAATGACATGAGAACTTCAGTCAGAGTCACACCCGTACGAGAATCGGAATTCCCGGGCTGTGCTGCCTGCGGAAGGCATTGATGGATTTGGGGGGCAATGCGTCGCATTAGTTGGCAGTCTCCCCGCTTTCAGCATATCGAAATGGATCGTCAGCCAGCCCGTCCGGATTGCCGGCAGTGGTGTTTCCAACGGTATAGTCATCCACAGGATCAATCTTGTGGATTGAAATCGCACCTGTCTGAGTGAACACGCTGACGAGTCGTCGATCACGAACAAGATAAGGCTGATCAGTTTCAGCGATCGAACTCGCCCAGGATGCAACATTGGCATTATTCACATCAAGTTCATCGGCCGGAATAAAAGGCGTTGTGCGAATCCCGGCATTAAAAATGTTCAGAGCTGTCGCAGGAGTTGGATCGAGCGACCTAATGAACTCTTCCTTCAACACCAGCGAATCTTCAAGGTCATTGACGTAAAGGTGGATGACACCCGCAGATGCCGCAGAGCCAATGACATTGCCTCGCGGGGAAAAAATGATGTCCATAAACTGCGAATACTGCAGGTTGCCTGAGCCACCAGCGGCGAGAGTACTGTTTGGTCGCCATGCAACCGGCAGTCGCGAACCGTCCAGATCGATGACGGTGTTCTCCGGCAGTAATACCGGGTCCTGTGGAAGAATCCGGGGAGGCAATTCCAACTCATAGTCTTCGGGTCCGCCGCCACTGAAGGCCTTAACGCTGGTTTCCGGCGTGTCACCAGGATCGGCATAAGGCACACCCAAAATCAGATATTGAGTCGCTGGCGGTGCTGCTGTGATATCAATTGGACTTGCGCTGATTGTGTACCAGGTCCCTTTGGGTCCCTTTGGAATTCGAATCCGCAATCCGTCAAACAATAGACCTCGACGCTTAAGTTCCCACCAACCGGTACCAGCCCCCGCAACAACCGTGACCGATGGACCGTCGGCCACATTATCACTGTTTGCATCCAGTCGCTGCAGCTGAATCACGCCATCCGACCAATACTCTGCCGGATCGATGTAAACCATCGTTGTCACAGCTCGGTTATTGACTGGATCCAGAAAGAACCGAACGCCTCGAGGTTCCTTGGCGTAGATTGCCCGGTCGCGAGCTCCTGCGAGAAATGACTGCACCTGAAGTGCCCCGCCGCGGACGCGTTCTGCGTCTTTGGAAAAGTTGACGGTCAGTGCTGTAATTGTCAGCAACACAACCATGATTGTCAGAACCACCATCAATTCAACCAGCGTGAAGCCGCTGCGAAGAGCCGGGGTTCCGAATTGTTGCCGTGTGAACGTCGAGCGAATGATGTTGTTCATCGTCTTCGACCTCCGGCTCGGCGATTTCGATTCGTAATATTGTCGGAGATCCGATTCAGCATCTCGTCAAATGAAACTGTCGAATCATAGGCAGCAAGATTACCGAAGTTCGCGGTATCGTTTGGCTCAAACAGCCCCAGAACTCCATCCTTGCCGGCCGAAACAACGATCGGCGAATGGTAAGTGTCCGGGGTGTGGTACTTGGCTTCGTTGAACTCCAGCGAGAAGTCCGGAGCACCGTTCACACCGTTCAGCCGCTCTAACTCCGAGTACAACCGTCCCACAGGATCGTCGGGATCTGTCAGCATCAGGTCACGCGGCAGTGCGGAGTTTGGAAGCAGACTTGGTGATGGAGGCAGCCCCTTCACCAGCATGTTCGCGACATCTCGCTCAAGGGCCGTCACCTCGCGTACGCCAACAGTGATCGAGCCGTCAACGACAAGGACATCAGTTGGGTCATTCGGGTCGGATAAATCCGGACTGAAAGGAACCGGAGGATTTGTGTCCATCAGTCGAGTAGGCCAGCGATAAAAGCGAAGTGGATTACCCCAGAAGTCAACAAACTCCGGCAGTCCGTCCTGATCAGAATCCGTCAGTTCATCCGCGTTGAATCGATCTCCGTCAACCGATGAAGAACCAAAGTTCCCGGATGCAATCAGAGCAAAGTACAACAGTTCAATGCTTTCCGTATTCGGTGAATTGCCTGGAAACGTTTTTGTCCCATCGACACCGCCGTTCCACTTCACAGTGGCACGAGTCAGGATTTGTGCATTGGTCGGATTTGGAATTCCTTCCGAGACCAGTTCCTGTCGAACGCGTGGCACCATGACGAGTCTGAAGACAGTGTCAGGAACCCCGGGGATCAATGTATCCGTATCACCACTGGCGATTCGTTCAATCATTCGCTGAGGAAACTCAAAGCGGAATGATGCCTTCTTTGCCAGAATCTCGACAACTTCTTCTCGAACGCCAAAAATATTGTTTGAAGCAAGGAGTGTCTTCGTACCATTGATCGCGTTCTGCTTGCGGGCCCCTTTGAAGGCTCGATCAAACGCTTCCACTCGCTGTTCCAGCAGGCGGTTAATCTTCTGAACAGTTGTTACGGTGGCATCTTCCTCCGCCTGATCACTCAGCCCGGTCATCGCCACAAACGAGAGGCTCATCAGCAGCGCGATGATCGAGACAACAATCAACAGTTCCAGCAGCGTGAAACCACGCCGTGATGGAACCGCGTTGCTTCCCCTTTCAATCAGCCGAAATTTTTCAGGCAACTGCCTCATCTGCTGTCTCCAAACCACTCTCATGAAATCAATCTGCCGAAGCTGCACTACTGTGCTTTAAGCTGTCCGTTTGCGAAATTCGTAATGTTGTCGGCTTCCACAGTACGAACTCCCGTCAGTTCGTCTCCGTTCAAATAGACTCCACCTGCACCGTACGTTCCATCAAAGCCCGGAGAAATCAGCTGATAACCATTTGGGTTGATCGGACGGTTCGCTGCATCGAAGTAAATCGATGTCATATCGAGCGGATTGGTGGGAGTACCATGAACATCGAAGTCATCTGCCTGAGCAGCGTCATTCATACGGTTGTAGTTTTTACCCTGCGATGCGATGTACAGGATTGGTGTTCGCTGATCCGGAATCGGGTCCGTGTATTCCAGCAGTCCATCACCATCAAGGTCGATCAGTCGGGCACCTTCAAACTCCAGAAATGGTCCGATCCGGTTTGTACCGGCCGCCGTCCAGGGAAGAGCCGGGTTCTTTGAGAAGCCTATGACAGTTCGACTTGTCGCTGTGACCTGTGGAACGCCACCCAGAAAGAAAGCGAGACATTCCGCACCGTTCATGTGCAGAGCTGCTGCATTACCAAACCCGCCATTCGTCGTGAAATTGAACTGTGGCCAGATCGATCGCACCTTGCTGCGGCTTTGAGCATCCCATGGATCGCCCACTGCCGGAATCACAATATTGCTTGGAGGTTCAACGCCGAAGTCACTCTTGAACTGAGTGATGGCGGCGTCAATCTTGTTGATTTCAGCAGTCACTTCAGCCACCTGTGCTCGTCGGCGAACACCGTTCAGGGCGGGCACGATCAGTGCGATCAGAATCGCGATGATCATGATCACGACCAGCAGTTCGACAAGCGAAAACGCCGAACGCGACCGGAGCTGCTGTTGCTTAACGGAATATCGTTTCATCTTCAGAAACCTTCAGCTGGATGCGAACAAAACAGATTCCGAACGATTCGTCTACGACAGGTCGTTCAGCAGCTTAATGAGAGGAAGGAACAGGGCAATCACGATGAAACCCACAATCAACCCGAGCACAACGACCATGATGGGCTCAAGCAAACTCACCAGACTCTCAACTCGAACTTCCACTTCTTCATCGTAAACGTCGGCCACCTTGTAGAGCATGTCGTCGAGAGCACCGGTCTCTTCACCGACGTCCACCATGTTCACGACCAGGTCATCCACGATGCGAGATTCTTTCAGGGGCACCGCAATCGTTTCCCCTTCGCGAATCGCCGAATAGATGTTGTCGAAGGCTCGCACGAACACCGCGTTACCTGCCGTATCACGAGCAATCAGCAGGCCTTCAAGAATCGGTACGCCCGAAGCGATCAGAGTTCCAAGCGTTCGAGTGACTCGCGCAATTGTTCCGATATGCAAAATCTTCCCGATCAGCGGGATACGTAACGAGAGCCAGTCGACCACGTACGCTCCTGTTTTATTCTTCTTCACAATCTTAATGAATAAGAAGAACCCAAACGGCCCCACAATCAGCATGTACCAGTAGTTCATCATCCAGTCGCTCATATCAATGAGCACGACAGTCATCGCGGGAAGGTCGGTATCAAAGTCTTCGAAGATCTTTTTGAACTTCGGAATGATGTAAATCATGATGAACGACACGATACCGACCGCGACCGTAATGACGGCCGCCGGATAAATCATCGCACCGACGATCTTTCGCTTCAGCGATTGTGCCTTCTCTTTGAATTCCGCAAGACGCTGCAGAATGACTTCCAAAGCACCGCCAGCCTCCCCGGCTCGCACCATGTTCACATACAGATTGTCAAAGGCCTTTGGCTGCTTGGCCATCGCCTCAGAGAGCGTATTACCGCCTTCAATATCTTCAATCACGTCGATCAAAGCATTCCGCAATGCTCCGGGTTTGCTCTGACCTTCCAGAATGCGAAGACTTCGCAGCACCGGCAATCCGGCGTCCTGCAAAGTTGACAGCTGGCGAGTAAACGTGCAGAGCAGCTTCGGTTTCACGCCACCAATGGTGAACGTCTTCCCCTGCTTCTTGCCTTTGCCTTTTTTAGCCGGAGTGGACTTTTTCTTCCGCTCTTTCTCGCGGATCTTCGTAACGTAAAAGCCCTTCTCGCGAATCATCGTCTGGGCTTCGGCTTCGGACGGCGCCTCGATGGTATCTTTGACCTCGAGCCCCGAACTATCCATTGCTTCATAGGTGAAGACTGGCATGCCACATTCTCCGGTTTCACCGGCACCGGTCAGAACATACGCCCTGACCAGCCTGACGATTTACGAATTCTTCCTGCTGGTGACTTCCAACAGGCACTAATCCGCAAAGTCCGTGCCGATTTTTCAAAATAGATCACAAAGTATTACAAGGCAAGACGTTACAGGAACTGTTCTTTAGCGTCATGCACAACCCACCCAAAGGTGTTCGTTTTTGCTTCAGCAGAAACGAACACCGTCTGATCCGTCTGATCCGTCTGATCCGACCGATCCGACCGATCCGACCGATCCGACCGATCCGACGGGCAGGAATGCCCATCCTACGATTTAGTCGATGTCCTCCATAACGGTTTCACGGACGACTTCGTCGATGGTTGTTAAACCATCGAAGATCAACTTGAGTCCCGCTTCGCGCAGGGTTGTCATACCCTGAGTACGAGCGACATCTCGGATGTCGTCGCCGGACGCTTCGGCCGCAATGGCGTCACGAATTTCGTCGGTGATCGTCATCAACTCATAAATCCCGATTCGACCTTTGTACCCCGAATTATTGCAGCGAGCACAGCCCTTGCCGTAATAGAACTTGTACTTACGAGCTGTGTCGAGAGGCAGTTGCAGTTCCAACAACAACTCATCAGACGGGTCAAACTGTGTTCGACACTCCGAACAGATTCGACGAACGAGCCGTTGAGCAAGAATGGCTTCCACGGTGGCTGTGATCAGGAACGCGGGAACACCCATGTCTCGAAGTCGAGTCACTGCGCTGGGTGCGTCGTTTGTGTGAAGGGTGCTAAACACCAAGTGCCCGGTCAGAGCACTTTGAACAGCAATTTCGGCTGTCTCGTAGTCTCGAATTTCACCAACCAGAATCTTGTCCGGATCGTGTCGCAGAATCGCTCGAAGTACGTTCGCAAATGTAACGCCGACATCGGGATTTACCGGGACCTGAATGATCCCTTCAATGTCATATTCAATCGGGTCTTCGCTGGTGATGATCTTGGTTTCAATGTCGTTCAGTTCGTTCAGAGCCGAATACAGGGTTGTTGTCTTACCGCTCCCCGTCGGGCCGGTCACCAGCATAATTCCGTTCGGACGCTTGATGATCGAACGAAAGCGGCTGAGCGTCACCGCATCCATACCGATCTTGTTCAGGTCCAGCGCGACCACGGTTCGGTCAAGAACTCGCATGACCACCGCTTCACCAAACAGTGTAGGCAGCACCGATACTCGCAGGTCGACCGAGTTCCCTCCGACGTTCAGTTCAATACGACCGTCCTGAGGAAGCCGTCGTTCGGCAATATCAAGGTTGGCCATAACTTTCACGCGAGACACAATTGCGTTCGCAAGGTGTCGCGGAGGAGGCACCATTTCATACAACACACCGTCGGCCCGGACACGAATCTTGAACTCGTCTTCGAACGGCTCCAGATGGATGTCGCTCGCCTGGTCACGAATCGCAAGCAGCATCACCATGTTCAGCAGCTTTTTGATGGGAGCCGCATCCGTCATTTCATCCGAGGACGCGAGGTCATAACCTCGGATTCGTTTCTCCTGATCGTCGTCGGACGTCAGTTCGCCGATAACGTCTTCAATGCTTTCTTCACGGTCTGCGTAATAACGAGCAATTGCAGCATCGACTTCGACCTGAGAAGAAACAGCGCCACGGATCTCCATCGACAAAAAGTTGCGAAGGTCATCCAGTGAGGCAACGTTCTGAGGTTCTGCCATCGCGACCGTCAGCACATTGTTTTTCAGAGACACCGGCATGATCTTGTAGACTTCAGCCATTGCCTGAGGAACAAGTTCAAGTACATTCGGCGCAATGTTGGTCTCTTCGAGGTTGATGACCGGCATCCCCCACTGCTCAGCCAGCGCCTCAGTGACCTGAGCCTGAGTCACAAATCCCATACGGACCGCGACCTGTCCGATCACCTGCCCCGGACTCTGCTTTTGCTCTTCAAGTATATCCCAAAGCTGATCGTCGTTGATATAGCCGAGATCAACCAGGATTTGCCCAAGCTTGCGCTGTGCCATAGTATTGCCGCTGAAAAGTGGTTACGTATTTGTGATCCAGACGCTCAAACAAGTGAATGACTCACTCGTCGTCGTCATCGTCATCAACTTCGTCATCAAACACGCCGCGCTTGGCTCGTTCGATACGTGCTCGAAGTTCACCCGGATTGTTGGACTTATTAATCACGTCCCGCTCTTCGCAGAGCCCGTTCTTCCAGAGATTGAACAGCGAATCGTCCAGCAGAATCATGCCGTACTTGCGGCCCGTCTGAATCGATGAATTGATTCGGAACGTCTTGCCTTCTCGAATCAGATTCGAGATCGCAGGAGTCACCACCAGCATTTCATAAGCGGCGACGAGACCTTTGGGCTTTCGAGGAAGCAGTGCCTGACTCAGAATACCAATAATCGCGTTGGCCAGCTGAGTACGAATCTGTTCCTGCTGGTTCGTTGGAAACACGTCGATGATTCGGTCAACAGTACCCTGAGCACCTGTGGTGTGCAGAGTTCCAAACACCACGTGACCGGTTTCAGCAGCCGTAATGGCCGATGAAATCGTCTCGAGGTCTCGCATTTCCCCCACCAGAATACAGTCAGGGTCCATTCGCAGGGCACGACGAAGTGCTTCCGGGAAACTCGGAACGTCGACCCCAACCTCACGCTGGTTGATCGTGGACTTGTGATGGTCGTGGTAATACTCGATCGGGTCTTCCAGAGTAATGATGTGATGATCCATATTATGGTTCATCCAGTTAATCATACTCGCAAGACTGGTCGTCTTTCCGGAACCCGTGGGCCCGGTCACGAGGAATAAGCCTCGGGGTCGCTGAATCAAATCCCGCACCACCGGAGGAAGTCCAAGCTGCTCGAAGGTCAAAAACTCATTCGGAATTCGCCGCAACACCATCCCGATCATGCCGCGCTGCTTGAACACAGCCACGCGAAATCGAGCCTTGTCGCCAAAGGCAAATCCAAAGTCCGTTCCACCTCGCTCCTGAAGCTCCTGCTGGTTTCGCTCCGGAGTAATGCTCTTCATCAGATTTGTGGTGTCTTCGGCGTCGAGTGTTCGAGTTTCGAGCCGCACCATGTGACCGCCGGACCGAATCACGGGAGGCTGGCCAACCGTGATATGCAGGTCGCTCACGCGCTCCTTGACTACTGTTTCAAGAAGCTTATCAATCTGAAAAGAACGCATCAGGGTCTCCGGTCTTTCAGCAATAAAACTCAGTGTCGTCCGTTCGATGTCATTCCATCGGCCTCATTGACTGCTCGAGCCTCCAACTCGTCCCTTTCACGCTTCACATTCCAAAGCTAAACAACAGTCACACCCGCTTAGGTTGCAACCGTCGAGGTCACAACGTGCGAGAAACGACTAGTCAGGAATGTACCGCTGAGCAAAGAACCAGTGCAGGATGAACGATCAATGAATTGATTTGAGAAAAGCACAACGAAATCAGATGTGAAGACAACAGATATGAATTGCGAAGAACCGAACACCACGTTCCAACAACCACGATCTCACGACCGCGATCCAACCACCACGACACGAGCACCACGAGCGGTGCCTGCAGAAGAAAAAGATGTCACTGCTTCTGCTCAAGAAAAGATGTCACAGTCTTCGCGTTTCAAATCACAAAATCAAATTCCCGGCGGAATCAGTGGCCACCCTTCGAAAGCTTCATCACTTCCGACAGCGACGTCATTCCATCAAACGCCTTGTCCTTGGCATCCTCAACCAGTGTACGCATACCCAGCAAACGAGCCTGCCGTCGAATGTTCTGAGCCGGCTCGCTGTTAAACGCCATTTCTCGCAGGGTGGTGTTCATCGTCATCAGCTCAAACACCGCCCGCCGGCCCTTGAAGCCCGTGTGCTGGCAGTTATTACAGCCTCGACCCCGAACCCAGTTCCCTTCCTCCAACTCTTCTTTATTAATGTTAAAGAAATCAATCTCTTCCGGCGTTGGCTGATAGGGCTCCCGACATTTCGGACAAACCACTCGTACCAATCGCTGTGCCAGCACGGCCATCAGTGAACAGGCGACAAGGAACGGTTGCACTCCCATGTCAATCAAACGTGTAATAGCTCCGGGCGCATCGTTCGTATGCAGTGTGCTAAAGACCAAGTGTCCAGTCAATGAAGCCTGAATAGCCATCTCTCCGGTTTCCGTATCTCGAATTTCCCCCACCAGAATCACATTGGGGGCTTGCCGCAGCATGGCTTTAATAATCCTCGCAAAGTCCAGCCCAATGCTGTGCTTCACTTCCACCTGGTTGATCCCCGGAAGATAGTACTCCACCGGATCCTCCGCGGTGATGATCTTTCGGTCAGGTCGGTTTAACTCGCCCAACGCACTGTACAAAGTGGTGGTCTTGCCGCTTCCTGTGGGACCTGTCACCAGGAAAATGCCGTTGGGGCGTCTGATGATATTTTGGAAGGTTCGGTAGTTATCTTCGCCAAAACCGAGGTTTCGAATACCGATTTTGATGTTGTCTCGGTCGAGAATTCGCATCACCACCGCCTGCCCGTGATTTGTCGGCAGGATCGAGACTCGAAGGTCGAACTCCTTCGTCCCGGATCGCGTCTTAATTCGACCGTCCTGAGGTCGACGTTTTTCAGCAATGTCCATGCGGGCCATGATTTTGAAGCGAGAGACAAGTGCGCCCAGCAGCCGTTTTGGGGGGCTATCGCGTTCCATCAAGGCGCCGTCAATTCGATATCGAATCCGGACGCGGTCTTCAAATGGCTCAATGTGAATGTCGCTGGCTCGCATCGCCACGGCTTCGGAGATGATGAGATTTGCCAGTCGAATGATGGGCGCGCTTTCGTCTTCTTCGCCCTTCATGGCCTGAGCAGCTTCAACGGCCGTAAAGTCGATCTGCGTTTCCGTGAATTCAGAGATCATCGAGTCCACAGATTCGGTTTCGGACTGGCCATAGTGCCGATTAATGGCCCCCTGAATGGATTCGAGGGGCGCCATGACGGGCCGAATTTCCCGGTTCAGAACAAACCTGAGTTTGTCGAGAATCTCAATGTTATTGGGGTTATGCATGGCGATCACCACAGCATCCCCTTCAACGGCCACCGGAATGACGATATTTTCGCGGGCCATCGACTCGGTCACGAGTTCAATAATGCTGTTGGGGATTTGCGTCCCTTCCAGCTCGATGAAATCGTATCCGAAAGTGTCGGCTTGTGCTCGGCCGAGATCACTTCCGGAAATATAGCCAAGTCGGACGAGTGCATCTTCGACGGGAATCCCGAGGCTGGCCGCCATATTGCGAGCCTCCTCCAGCTGTGACTCGCCAATCGTGCCATCGTCGACAAACCGCTCTAACCAATCCGCCATAGTAAACTCCGGTACTC
Organism: Planctomyces sp.; assembly: GCA_016795105.1. Taxonomy (GTDB): domain Bacteria; phylum Planctomycetota; class Planctomycetia; order Planctomycetales; family Planctomycetaceae; genus F1-80-MAGs062. The sequence goes on along the minus strand of JAEUIH010000009.1, from coordinate 56,548 downwards.
AAATGGAGGTCTGTCGCCAGGAATTCCCCATTGCCTCAATCCGATGCCAAATCGTCGGTTCCAGCTGTTGACTTCAAGATTTCCCCGCGACGGGGCCACCCGGCAGCCACCATCCCGAAAATGAACGGAAAAACCAGCAACCGGCGTGTCACGAAGTGAGATCAGAGGGGATATGCCAATTGCCCGATTGATATCGCATTTAGGTCCTGTGCCGACCGCAGGACCTGCGTTTTCAAGCAGGTCCGCCGATTCTGCGCAGTTCTCCAGGCCGTGACAAGCGTCCTGTGGTTGGGTTTAAACTGAAAACAACAGAGAATTCCGGGAGAACGGACCAGGCCTCCGCATGGCGAAAATCAGCAAAGATGTCAAGAATGCGGTTTCATGGTCGTTTTCTGAGTTCCGTCCGATCCCTGTTCATCCCGTTTTTTGCGGATCCAACCGATGTTTGACCTGACCCTGATTCAATCCGCTCTCCGCAATTTTGGTTTCGATGGCTGGCTGCTGTATGACTTCCGCGGCAGCAACGTTCTGGCTCAACGAATCCTCCATATGCCGCATGGCTTTTCCGGCTCTCGCCGATACTTCTACTTCATACCCGCTCATGGCGAACCTCGGAAACTGGTGCACCGCATTGAATCCGATGTGCTCGATCATCTCCCCGGTTCCGCCACGATCTACCTCAAATGGCAGGAACTGGAAGACAGTCTTCGCGCCATCGTGAGTTCTTCAAAAACACTGGCCATGGAGTATTCACCTCGCAACGGCAATCCGTACATCTCCCGAGTCGACGCGGGGACCGTGGAACTCATCCGTTCGTTCGGGTGTGACGTTCGCTCCTCGGGCGACCTGATTTCACAGTTTGAATCGGCTTTGTCCGAAGACCAATGGCAGTCCCATCTCGAAGCAACTCGACATACCACCAGCGCCTACAACAAAGCGTGGGCGTTCATCGCCAACCAGATTCGATCCAACCGTTCGATTTCTGAGACGGCTGTTCGAGACCTCATCATGGACCATTTCGCCGAGCACGGTCTCACAACCTACCATCCTCCGATCGTGGGTGTCGGCCCGAACAGCGGGAATCCTCATTATGAAACCGGCACAGGGGCTGACATCACCATCCGTGAAGGCAGCTTCGTACTGATCGATCTGTGGGCCAAAATGAATCGGCCCGGGGCTGTTTACAGTGACCTGACCCGAACCGGTTTTGTCGGCAAAGAGGTCCCACAGAAATATACAGACATCTTCCGGATCGTCGCCGCGGCTCGAGATGCAGGTATCGAGTGCGTCAGGGATGCATTCACTGCGGGCAGACCACTCTGTGGATGGGAGGTCGACGATGCAACTCGAAAAGTTATCGAAGACGCAGGATATGGCCCGTACTTCTGCCACCGCACCGGCCACAACATGGCTCAGGAAACACATGGCAACGGTACGCACATGGACAATCTCGAAACTCATGAGACGCGTCTTGTCCTGCCACGAACATTGTTCACAATCGAACCGGGAATCTATTTGCCTGAGTTCGGTGTTCGCAGTGAAATCGATGTCTACATTCACGCCGATGGTCGTGTCGAAGTCACAGGTGGTCCAATCCAGACAGAAGTCGTAGCAATCCTGCGGGATTAAAGCCATGAACTTACCGCAACCGTTTCAGTTCCTCCATGACGCCGGCAGGCAGCGGTCGAGTTATCACGGCAGCCGTTCGAGTACCGGAGTACCTCGACGACAGGTCCTCCTGTCCGGCATCACAGGAGTCCTGGGCGCGGCGGCGGCCTGCCGAACATCGGCTGCCTCTGGTTTAGCGGCTGCCTCTGGAACTGCAGCCGGCGAAACACAATCGCGTTCTCCGCTTGCCGGTTCTTCAGAGGCTCCAAGCGATTCTGCCGTCAGTTCCCCCAGAGCGAAGTCGCTGATCATCATCTTTCTGACCGGCGCTGCCAGTCACCATGACACCTTTGACATGAAGCCCTTTGCTCCGGCTGAGATCCGCGGAGAATTCCAGCCGATCTCCACATCGGTTCCAGGGCTTCAAATCTGTGAACATCTTCCGAGACTTGCAGCCCGGGCAGACAAGTATTCTTTGATCCGAACTTTGTCACACGGTGACAACAATCACCTGATGTCAACTCATCACCTGCTGACCGGTCATCAGCAGCCAGGTGGTTTCTTTGATAAAGTCGCTTCGCGGGATGACTGGCCATGCTATTCGGCCGCCTGTGAGTTCCTCAGACCTCGCAGCGATGGTATTCCGGCAGGAGTTAACCTGCCAACATTTCTGATGTCTTCTCCTCTGACATGGCCCGGCCAGCATGCCGGATTCCTCGGGTCGAAATATGACCCATGGCAGATCGTTGGAAATCCAGCGAAAGACGACTTCCGAGTCGAAACACTCACGCTTTCAAACGGACTCAGCTCCGAACGTCTCGACCAGCGCCGCAGTCTGCTGAATCAACTGAATGGCCAGCAGAACTTTGCCCTGCAAAGTGGTTCGACAGCACGAATGTCTGAGGATCAGCGTCTGGCGTTTTCAATGCTGACATCCAGCGGTCTCGTGTCGGCTTTCGAACTTCATCGAGAACCACAGGCAATTCGCGATCGCTACGGACGCAACATCGACGGCCAGTCTCTCCTGCTCGCACGGCGACTCGTACTGGCAGGTGTCCCGGTCGTGCAGGTCAATATCGGTCCTGTCCAGAACTGGGATAACCATGCCGCAATCTTTCAGACGCTGAAGGAACGACTGCTGCCGCCTCTCGATCTTGGAGTCTCGGCTCTGCTGGATGATCTCGACGAATCCGGTATGCTGAACGACACAATGGTCATCATGCTCGGTGAATTCGGCCGCACTCCGAAAATCAACAAAGACGCGGGTCGAGATCACTGGGGGCCGTGCTTCTTCGGATTGTTCGCTGGTGCTGGTGTTCGAGGCGGTCAGGTTCTCGGAACGTCAGATGAAATCGGCGCCTATCCGGCCACAACCGCATGGTCACCCGATGATGTTGGGGCGACTATCTATCAGGCACTCGGAATTGATCCGCATTCAACCGTCCGAGATCGCCTGGGTCGCCCCGTACATCTCAATACAGGCACCCCAATTGATGCTCTGTATTCCGGAAGTTTCAGATCCTGAAAAGTTTCAGGTCGTGAGATTCGTCAGTCCTGAGTAAACACGGCCCACGCGGCAGGAATGTTGGCGGCTCCGGAATCGCCATCGTGAAAGTAGGCACCGTAACGCAATCGAATCGAATCTCCCTTTTTCAAATGCAGTGGTTGCGATTCCAGTGCACCATTTGTGTAAGCCTTGTCGCCAAAGGGACTGATCGAAAACAGGCCGTAGTCACGGACATGATATCGTGACGGACGAAAGTTGAGGGGATGGTCCATCAAGGTGACCCCCACAACCTTCCCATCAACTGTTCCGGAATAGTCAATCCACGGAAACGGCTTACCCCAGCAGTCTTTTGTCCCGGCGACTCGACTGCTACTGACGACTGTTCCACCTTTCGTTTCCTTCATTGACGGAGCAACTCGAAACCCAAACAGCCCCTCTTTAGTATCTTCAAATACAACCTCATCCTGCTCAGCCGTAAACGTGACATCATATTTGATGACACGACGTGCAAAGAAAGTGATCTCTGTTGTCTCGCGAACCTGAACTGCACCCGTCTCACCATGACGCCACTCATTGACAACCTGCAGGACGGCTTTTGAATCGCCGGAGTGCACCGTCTTGCGACTGACGTTCACGATGGGCGCTTTCTCTGCCCAGAACTTCTGACCATTGACTTCATCAATGGACAGCCACAGCCCCTTATGATGCGGATGATCAGCGTCTGATGGATCGTTCAGATTGCGGTTGATGATCGTGCCCGATGCTGTGCGAACCGGAAGGACAAATGGCTTTGGCAGACCCGTACCGAAGTTGAATGTCGCAAATGGCTGTTCATCAATTCGAATGTCGATCGTGTCGTTTTCACCTTCGTGGACAGTGACTTTCGATTTCGACTGTCCGCAGACACTGACTGACATGATGCCAGCAATCGTCAGTGAAAGGATGCAGATTGAGCATTGAGCCAACAGTGACCGCATTCGAATCTCCTCCGAGCCGGAACCAAATGAACAAGAGTTGCCTCAATCGAGGCTGCTGTTCACTGAATGGTGAACAAATTCCAGTCGAATTTCCAATGATTCGACGTTTTGTGAGAATCGAATACATCGGACCTGCGATTAACACCGTGACTTCACCGCCCGAATCGATAAGATTCAGGAATGCAGAGTGATCTCAAAGGAAGGGAAAACCGCCATGATGCACACAAACCGCTCAGACAACTCACATATTCCGTCGGGGCAGACCGATGCCGATGTCTCAGTTGCTGCTGCATCCCGAACCCCTGGTGTGCCAGAGCACAGAGAAGCAGGCACTTCGAGCACAATCACCTCGCAAGGGAAAACACCAATCCCTGCCAGTCCGTGGCGACGAGCAATGGTCGCATCCTCAGTGCTGTTTGCGATTTCCAGCTTTACCCTCATTGTGACTCCACCCATTGTCATGGGCACCAGTATCCGCAATCAGGCGCTGACCTCAGCCGTCTCCCCGTACGGATTGACAGCAACGTCGGGGTCTGCTTCCGGCGGATGGTTGCTGCCAGTTTCGTTTCAGGATGTGGAAGTCCGAGATAGTCAGGGGCAGATCACTTGCCGAATGGGTGAACTGCGATCAACTAAGGGTCTGCTCAGCTATTTCACCGACGGCGGAGACCTGGGTGAACTGACGTTCGTCCAACCAGAAGTTGAAATCCATGTTGGCGACGACGGAACATGGCCCGTGTATTCGTCGGTCATCCCTTCAAACAGTCGCTGCGAGTTTCGTATTGAAGACGGTAAGTTCTTGATGACCGTTCCATGGCGAGACATCCCGATTGTTGAACTGGAGAATCTGAACATTCAGGGAAGAGTTCAACCAGACGCCGCGGGAGAGAGATTTCTGACCATTGATCCGTGTGCGTTGCTCGAAAAACAGCCGTTGTCAGAAGAGCACGCAAAGCAAAACCTCGCCCTGATTGCACCAATTCTATCGCAGTCAACCCGAATTCGAGGGACTGCCTCAGTCTGGATGGATGAATACCGAATCTCGCTCGATTCTACAAAGGGCCCAGTTTCGCCATTTCCAATTCGGGGGCGGGCTGAGTTTCATTCGTTGGAAGCGGAGCTTCGGGAAGAATGGGCAAAACAGATTGTCCAGCTAACCGGGCAGGTGGCTAAGACGAGTCTTCCAAATCAGATTACAGTTGCACAAGACACCGCCGTCATTTTTGAAGTGAAGGAAAGTGGTATTTTTCACGAGGGAATGGTGTTCTTGTTGCCGGAAATTGCATCGGATCTAAGAGCTGAGTCTCGCGGGACAATTGGACTTGATGAATCTCTGGACCTCACCCTCGATGTAAAAATTCCAGAGATTGTCGCTCAGAAAAATCCTCTGCTGTCGATGCTCGAACAAATTGTTCGCGAACCGATTGCAGTTCGAGTCCTGGGAACAGTGAGTCAACCTCGGCTTGCGTTGCCCCCAGGTTTGGATGTGCTCAGTGAACTTTCGCGGCGAGTTGCACCGGAATCCCACACAGAAGAACCCGCACCGCTACCGAATGCAATCTTCGACCTGATTCAAAGCGGAAGTCAATCAGACAAGGAAGAGGTCAGGAAAGACCTTCCCGGCAGTATTCTCGGCCTGATTCGCTCCATCAGCGAAGAAAAGAAGAAGTCTCCAAAAAATAAGTAGGATGGGCATTCCTGCCCGTCACAAATGTAGGATGGGCATTCCTGCCCGTCCAGAACCCCTGGCTGCGATTCGTCGTGGCAGCAGGAATGCAGCAGGGGCGGCTCGGGCAGGAATGCCCAAGCTACTTCTTTGCGATTCGCCGCAACAGGGACGCCTCGGGCAAGAATCCCCAAGCTACATTTTTGAGTTTACGGCAGTTTTTGCTGCATGACATTCATCTTGACCTGTTCGGCGAATTTGCCATAAAAACCGAGCAGGGCATTGATCGACAGCGGCGAGAGTTGCCGGTCGTTGATTGATCTCGTGGTTCAGTACATTGAAATCAATTTCCTGTCTTATCGTCTCACCTCCCATTCTCTCTCCCTGATGCATGATCTGGCCAAACCTGCTTTGGTCGGGTGATGTGCCTGAACTGCCAGTCACACATTCAATCGAACATCATCTTCGACTTCTGAATTCTCAGCGGAAATCGAGGATGAATCAGCTTCATCTGACGGACGAACGACAAGTTCGTAAGTCATGACGTCTGGCGATGAATGATGAGTGGCAGACGAGTGATTATCGATGAAGCACAACCAAACAGGTTGCAAACAAAGCAAGCTGCCGCACTCACGACAGAAAAGTCGTGAGTCGAACAGTGTTGCTTTGTGTTTTCGAGACATCGAACTTCGAGGACCCAGGTGGATGGGAATTGCTGCAATTACAATACTGCTTTTGACAGGCTGCACTGGACCGAACCATTTCATGGCGGAGAGTCTTCCGGAGAATCTTCGGCTTGCTTCGCGGTCAAATCCTCAGGAAGTCAACCTGACTCGTCTTGCAAGTGCCAATGGCCGCAGTGACCTGATTGGCCCGGGCGATTTTCTGGAGGTTTCCATTGCGGCTGGCCTGAGTGAAGATGATCAGGTGCGAATTCCGGTGCGAGTCTCTGAAGACGGAACGATTACGTTGCCCAACGTGGGCGCTATCGACCTTGCCGGACTTGCTCCGGAAGCAGCAGAGTCTGTAATTCGGATGCACACGATCAACAAGGGGCAGTATCGGAATCCAGTGGTCACCGTTGAAGTGAAGAAGGCTCGACTAAATCGAATCAAAGTGATTGGAGCGGTCCGTGAACCGGGATTTGTGGAGCTCCCACCGAACGGCAGCGACGTCGTTTCAGCGATTGCTGCGGCGGGCGGACTTGCGGACGATGCCGGAGAAAACGTTGAGGTCAAAAACCCGATACAGAGAAATCAAAATCGCCCGGCGGTGGCACTCGCTGATGGAAGCGGGATAGCTCCGGTCAGTGACACGCAGGTCAGTGGTTCTGAATCACAGTTAAACGTCTACACCGTTAACCTGATCTCCGCGGAGACGGCTGGTGAAGGCAGTTATCTGGTTGAAGATGGTGGCGTTGTCCATGTAGAGAGGCGTGATCCGGCTCCGATCTCGGTCATCGGACTTGTGAAGAGTCCTGGACCATATGAATTTCCGGTTGGTCGAGACCTGTTTGTGCTGGATGCAATCGCTCTGGCGGGGGGGATCTCAAATCAACTGGCAGACAAAGTTTACGTGATTCGACCATTGGCGAATTCACCGGATCCGGCCGTGATTCAGGTTAGTCTCAGAACGGCAAAGCGAAGCGGAAAGTCGAACCTGAGACTTGGTCCAGGAGACGTAGTTTCTATTGAACAAACACCCTCAACAGTTGTGCTTGAAGCGATTCAGATTATTCGGTTTGGTGTTTCAGGAAGCGTAGGAACGTTGTTCTGAAAAATCGGTAACACCAGAAACTTTGGGATCTACCAGGCTGACGGGGCGGTCAGCTGCATTGTGGCAGGAAGCCGGTTCATGGTCATGCAGGAAAGAAATGTGCTGGCGATGCACGGAGGCAGTCAGGTTGGGGCTGCTTCAACACTGCATTCCGTCTTTCGATTTCTTCGCACAGTTCGACATCGCAGTGGAATCCTCCTTGCGAGTCTGGTGATAGCGGGGATTTGCGGAGCGGCATACTACGTTACGGCCGAAAGGCGATACGAATCCAACGCTTCACTCTATGTCGTACGAGTTGGTTCCGGCGTGACCGATGAAAATTCGAATGACAACGGGAACCCAAACAACGAAATGCCCACATTTCAGCGTTTGATGTCCAGCGAAGAAGTGATCCGGCGAGCGTTGAGCAGGTTGCCGAAGAAGTTTCGCGTTGATCTGGAAGGAATTCCGGAAGGCGGCTGGGTCAAACAGGTCAAAGACAACCTTTCTGTCACATCGGCCTACAGCACCAACGTACTCGACCTGAATTACAAGTCTCGAGACCCCAAAGCAGCAGCTGCTGTTCTGACTGCCCTATTGGCGGCCTACGAGCAGTACATGAACGAGACGTATCAGGGTTCATCGGAAGACAACATTCGAACACTCGAAGGAAAACTGGCCCAATATCTGAACGACCTCAATGAAAAGACAAAACAACGACTGAAGCTCAAAGAATCCAATCCGGATATTGTAGATGGTGGTACAGAGGGCAGCGTTCTCATCATTGCACTGGAACAGATCAAACATCTTACCACGGAACTCGCCGTCGCTCGCGAAGAATCCAGCAAGGCCAGATCCATGGCCATGGCCATCCAGCTGGCAATTCAGAATGGTGAAGATGTCGTTCAGTTTGCGATGCAGTCGAACGATTCTTTTGGTCGACAGCTGATTGAACAGTCGGTTGGTCTGGGAAGTCAGGATACGATTCTGGTCTCGCGACTCAGCCAGGAGATTCTCGATCTTCAGGCGAAGCTGCAGGATGCCTATCTGAAATATGGTGAACAAAACCCAATCATTGGAAATCTCAAGTCGCAGATTGAGATCAAAGAACGGCACCTCCGCGAGATGCCTCTTGCACAACAAAATCGTCTGGCTCAGCTTGGACGTGAACAGCTGGCACCGAAACTTCTGCAAATGGCGCAGCAGCGGCTGCAGTTTAGTGAACAGCAGGAACGAGATCTGCTTCGCCAGCTTGCGGAAGAACAGTCCCGAGCTCAGTTGCTGTCTCAGTCCCTGACTCAGTTGCAGGATTTGAGCCGCGAAATTGATCTGCTTTATAAGCAGCGCGACTCACTGACGGAACGAATGAGCAATATCGATCTGAACAAGAACACGTTTATTCGAACGAGCGTCAGCAGCAAGCCAAGCATTTCAGCCCGTCCGGTATCACCACGACTTGCCGTCACCGGGATACTGTCCGTGGTCCTCGGGAGTGCTGTGGGCTTAGCAATCATCTGGATTCTGGACATCATGGATGATCGGTTCCGAACACCGGAAGAGCTGAAACTTCAGCTCGATACTCAGGTGCTCTCAATGATCGGCCGAATTCAGGAGCTTGAAGGAGATGGTTTTGATGCGGTGATGAGCCATGCAAAGCCTCATTCAAGGGAAGTCGAAGCATTTCGAGCTCTGCGAACAAGCATTGAATTTTCCGCTCAGGACACCAACAGGCTTCTGATTACCAGCACAGAACCTGGCGACGGCAAGACAACCGTCTCGTCGAATCTGGCCGTCGCTTTTGCTCAATCCGGCAAGAAAACTCTGATCATTGATGCAGACATGCGTCGTCCCGGGCTTTCAACACTTCTCGGCATGCGAGATGAGTCCGGATTGTCCCGACTCCTTCGATCAACAGATGACCTTGAAACGGCTATCTCCCGAAACCTGCGAACGACAAACGTGACTGGGCTTGACGTGATCTCATGCGGAGCTCGCCCGGTCAATCCAGCAGAACTTTTGTCCTCTGAGCGATTTGCGAATCTGCTCAGCTGGGCAGAGACCAAGTATTCCCAAATCATCGTCGATGCTCCCCCTGTCCTTGCGGTCAGTGATCCAGCAATTGTCGGCCGACTTGTTGATGGTGTAGTTCTTGTCGTCCGCCCGGATAAGGACCGACGACGAATGGTCATTCGAGCAGTTGAATCACTGCGAACAATTGGATGCTCACTTCTCGGTGTCGTCGTGAATCACCTGAGCGGAAACGACGAAGGTGGATACGGGTACGGTTATGGCTACGGATATGGGTACGGATACGGCCATGACGATCACCACGAGCATCAGGAGTCAACGGAAGCAGACGTCGCAAAGGGTCTGTCAGCATTGGCTGGTGAATTCGATGACACTCACAAATCAAAATCCCGACGTAAAGCCGCTTAGAGCTGCAAAGGTTTAAGGAGTTTATGTCCGGGGAACACGCCAGACGATTTTCAGCTTCAGGCCGGTCAAAGACACAGTCTTTCGACGAAAGACCTCGACCGCGCTATCATTTTGAAACGATTGGCCTGCTGGTTACAGATGTCATTCTGTGTTTTCTCCTGCTGATCTTTCCATTCATCATGGGAGGTCGCGAAGCACTCGGGCATCAGATACTCATCTCCCTCGCTTTTGCACTCGGCGCTGCGTGGTGCTTTCACAAGGTGCAGACAGGTGGCAACTTCGCGCTGCTATCGCTGGAGCCGCTGGTAATTGCGGGGCTCATGCTTGTAATGTTCCAGACAATGCCTCTGAATGCCGGCCTCCTGGACAAACTGTCGTCGGAATATTCTCGATTGCTGAATGGATGGTCCGCCTCTCAGATCACAGGAAGTACATCCTCTTCGCAAACGTCAGTATGGAACACAGCAAGTCTGACACCGATTGAATCGAAACACGGTGTCTGGATGCTGGCCGCCTATGCAATCATCGGCACCGTGATCTCACAGCGACTTCGCTCAGAACGTGACTGTCGACTTGCACTCAAACTCGTCGGACTCTCAGGCCTGCTGATGGCGGTCTTTGCAGTCGTTCAGTTTGCCACCTCCAACGACCGATTCTTCTGGTTCTATCGCCACCCATTCACAGGTACCAGAGATGTTCTCAAAGGCGCGTTTACGAATCGCAACCACTTTGCACAGTTCCTTGCTCTTTCTGTAGGGCCACTGATCTGGTGGCTGGTTGCAGCGAGGCGGGAAAGCGAAGAGAAGGAGTCCCGGCAAATCCGCCGTGGTCTTGGACCAGCTCAGGGAAATCACTCTCAGTTCGACAATTTGATCGATGTCAGGCAATTGCTGCTGCTCTGTGCCATTGCTGGAGTTTTACTCTCGGTCATGATCTCGCTCTCACGAGGCGGTATGGTGGCTTCCGGACTTGCCTGCTTCGTCTGTCTTGCAGGTCTCTGGAAATCCGGCTGCGTGCGATCTTCTCTGACTGCCGCAGTACTGGGAATTGCTGTTGTTGTGGCTGGAGGCATTGCTGTTTTCGGTGGCGAACGACTGGATGACAGAGTGAATCAGCTGGCATCCGGGGATGCTGATAAGATTGACGAAATGCAGGCTCGACGGACCCTCTGGAAGGCTGACCTGAAAGCCATTCAGAACTTTCCGATCGTCGGAACCGGCGTTGGCAGTCATCGAGAAGTTTACCCGCTCTATATGACAGAACTCGGTGACTTCTCCCGCTGGGAGTTTACACATGCCGAAAGTTCGTGGATCCACCTGACACTGGAAACAGGATTTGCGGGTGCCGGGCTTGTTGCTGTCGGAATTCTATTCGTGTTGTTTCGGGTTACATCGACACTTTTCAGCCGTCATAACCATGGTCACGGCGAATATCTGGCCGCCATCCTTGCAAGTCTTGTTGCTGGCGTGTTCCACGCGGCGTTTGATTTCATCTGGTATGTTCCCGCGATCGTCGTTACCACAATCGCGCTGGCAGTTGCCGGTCTGAGACTCAGCTCCGACTTTGCTCAGACGAAGACGGTCTTTATGCCTCGCATCGGCTGGATGGGCCTTGCCGCAGCCGCTGTTGTGGGCCTTATTTTCGTCCAGCCCGAACTCTCTCAACGTGTCCTCGGAGAACGTTACTTCAATCAGTATCTGACATACACGCTGGAACTGCAGAGAGCCGCACACGATACGGAGTCCGCGGATCAGAAACAAATTGACAGTCTGGGCGCCGACCCTGAGTCGATGGAAGAAGAGACGGACACTGAGGTTGCCACAGAATCCGAACATGCAGCAGCGCCCGGGACGGCTGACTATCGCAAAAAGCAGTCCGAAGACGCTGAGTCGATCGAATCGATGAGATCCAGGATGACGTTGCTGATGAAGTCTGTCCGAGCTAATCCAAAGCAGCCAAGAGTCCAACTGAGCCTCGCATTGCTGAGTCTGAAGATGTTCACACATCAGCAGCAGAACAGCGACAATCCTATTGATCTTGCTCAAATTCGGGATGCTGCTCTGTCGGCAGAGTTTAAAGATACAAAGGCCATGCAGGAGTGGCTGAACCGAGCCTTTCGGAAGACAATTCGGTTACCGATGATGGCCAATACGATGTCGCGGATGTCGCTGAAGCTCTGCCCGATCCAGGGCGATGCATATCTGACTTTGGCGTCTACCGGATTTCTTCGAGATCCTTCGGACACCCACCATGCGGCATATATTCAACAGGCCGTCCTTGTTCGCGGGTTTGATCCTCGCGTCAGGTTTATCTCCGGCAAAGAGGCCCTCGCAGCGGGGCGACAGGATGAAGCAATTCGAGAATGGAACATCGTATTTCACGCAAATCGTGATCGACGACGAAAAATCACTCAGGCGCTGGCAGCCCTTGCCCCGTCCAGCTTTCTGATTGATGAGTTTCATCCTTCACCTCAGGAACTGGTGGACGTTCTTCAGGTACATCGAGCCATCAATCGCTCAAATGACCTCGAAATGATCCTCGGACATATTGAAAGATACTCAGAAGCAGAATTTACGAAGACTTCCAACGAAATGCGGGTCGCCCTTCTCATGGAAGCCTATGAAGCCGCGTACCAGATGCAACAGAGAGAGAGAGCCGAGAATTTCCTCCGAAAGGCTGTCACTGTCGCTGAGGACTCCTATTGGCCCAGAAGAGCGCTGGGACTACTGCTGTATGAAATGGAGAAGTATCAGGAAGCCAGTGAGCACTTCATGTGGTGCTATGAGCAGCATCCGGGAGACGTCAAGCTGGAACACCTGATCAAGGAGTCCCGAAGACTGTCGATCCGCGAACAGGTGCCGGCGCTGAGAACTTCGTGGCGGCGCTGAGAACTTCGGGGCGACGAAGTGCTCAATCAAGAATGATGAGGCCAATGATCGTTAATCCGATGCCGATCAATGCCCACCCGGACAGATCTTCCTGAAAAATCAGCCATGCGCCAGCCGCACACATTGCATTCTGAGATGCATTGACCACATTTGCGCGACTGATATTCATCAGGCGATAGGCATAGGTAATTGCAAAAAAACCAATCGCATTAAATGTTCCGGCGAGCAGCATGTAGAACCAATCCATTCCTGAGATCGCGTTTAGTCCACTCATTCCCAGCTGCCAGCCGCTGATTGGACAGAGTGTCAGCAGGCCCGTCAGGCTGAACACAAACAGTGTTGTGGCGACCGGTACCTGACCCCGAACGACTCTGCGTATCACAACTCCACAAAGCCCATACGACAGACCTGACAACAGAGCCACAATCACGCCCAACCCAACTGGACCGATCACCGAAGATGAAATCATCGATTCTGCAGCCTGTTGAGCCATCGCTCCGGCTTCAGTTGTTTCGGCCCGGTGAGCAGCCGCTGACAGGAATCCAATCGATACCACCATCAGCCCCATGCTGATCGCGGTACGAACAGAAACAGCATCTCCCAGGGCCGTTCGACCAACGATTGCGCCGCTTACGATGATCGATGCAAACACAATCGGCACCGAAATCGCCAGACCAATCAGCCTGAGTGATATCTGAAACCCGAGATTGCCGCCGAACTGCATCAATAATGCAGAAAGAACCAGGGCGCAAATCACCCGGCGACTCGGAAAAACAGCGTGGCCAGCACGCACGGCAAGGACCAGCAATATGGATGCGATCACTGCAGTAGGAATCGCCTTTGTCCCCGAAATCCAGGTATCCCATGCCATCCCGCCTGTTCCACCGGCGAGCTTTCGGAGTGCCAGGTTTGTGATTGAATAGGCAATCGCTGCGGTGAGCCCCAAAGCGACGCCTTTCCATGAACTGCCGCTGTTCTTCGGCTCAGTCGTTGCGGCGGAGGACATGAAATCGAGTCAACTTACAGGGGAAAGACGTGGATCCAACAACAGAATCCGAACCTGCCAGCAAAGGCATCTGGCGCGGGAATCATAGGAGGTTGAACCCCAGCGACGAGAATGATAAATCCATTTTTCAGAGTGAATTCCCGTTTTCCGCATTTCCTGACTGTGTCTACACTACTCATGCCAGTCTCAATACGTCTGTCAGTCTCGCCAGCGATGTATTCAATTGTGTCTGTCGTTCAGCAGGTGCGAATCGGCGTTTCTATGGAGTCTTCCCGAAATGCCTGAATCTGCTACATCACAATTCCATCCACTCAACAAACTGCAACGCATTCGCCCAATCTTCATTTTCGCGAGTGCACTGCTCTCCCTGAGTCTCCAATGCCTACTTGCTGATGAGCCCGGCAAATCCATTCTCCAGCGGACTGACGACGACCATAAGGAAGTGGCACAAATCCACCTTCGAGACTCGGCAGAACGACTGCTCAAGGCAACTGTCTTCATTCGGTCGGCCGGTGATTCTGCCTCTGGCGTTCTGATCTCAGACAGCGGACTGATCCTGACAACCGCCCACAGTCTGCCGACGGAAGCTGCCAGCAAGTCACTGAACGTTGTTGTTATGCTTCACGATCGAAGGTCAATGAAAGCGACCGTTCTGGTCACAGATCTTTCCAAAGACCTGGCTCTTCTCAGACTGCATCGCCCGACACCGGCACTGCCTGCTCCACTACCCATCGCTGATGTCAAAGCAGTCAGCCGCGATCAGCTCGACTCAGCAACCGTCCTTGCAGCCGGCTTTCCAGGCAGGGAACACGGTGCATCGTCTGCCGTTGTCCGTCTCGGAAAAATTGTGTTTCAGGACAACAGTACTCTCCGATCAACCTGCACACTGACGGCAGGCGACTCCGGAGGTCCACTCGTTCGAACGGACGTCACTCTGATTGGTCTCCACTGGCGAATCGGCGCAGCCTCAGATCACAACCAGCATGTGTCTGCTGCAATTATTCGTCAGTTTGTCGCTGACTGGAACAATGAACTGCCGATGCCTTCAACATCGAACGAACAAATGTCCTCCACGACAGTTTTGCCCGCGTCTTCGAAAATTGACTCAGAGTTCCGACGTCGAGTTGTTTCACTGGCTGTCACATCGCCCGATGCAGATTCAGTCACTCAACTGGGAGTTGGCACCCTGCTCAATGATCGTCACATTGCAGCGAAGTTAAGCCAGCTTAGAAACTCTCAGAACATCGTGTGCAGGACCGCTGAGACCAATGAATATGTTCCAGCTGAACTCATCGCACATAGCCGAACCGATGACCTTGCCATACTTCGCTTCACTGCATGGAATCAAATTGTTCCTGAGTTGAAACAAGTGACTGAATGCACCACGAACGAGATCGTCTATGCATCGGGGTTGAGTCGTCCGGGAATCATCTCTCGAGTTCAACACTCAGAGCAATCGCTGCCCGCAAGATTCGGAGCCAGCCTGACAGATCAGGGAGCTTCTTCCGGAATGCTGGTGACCGACGTCTCATTAAATAGTACGGCCTTTCTTTGCGGAATTCGAAAAGCCGATGTGCTGATGTCGATCGCACCTCTCAACGATCGACTCCCCGAGGGACAGAATCTCCACGATCTGGAGCAGCTGTTCGATTCACTTCAGCCCGGTGACTGGGTGCAGGTTCAGTACAGGCGAAACGAGACTGTGACGACTGCAACAGGACAACTGAGCATTGACCCGGCAGCGGAATTCGATCGAACCGAATTTCTTGATGGACGCTCCGGACCTCTGAGCGCCAGACGTTCAGGATTTAACGAGGTACTTCAGCATGATATTCCGATTTCTCCGGAATCCTGTGGTGGCCCACTGCTGAATTCTCATGGCGAACTGATCGGCATCAACATTGCACGCCGATCGAGAGAATCGACACTCGCTCTTCCGATCTCAAGAGTCCTTCAACTTGCCGGAACAGCGCCGAACTGAAGTCATCAAACGGGTTTTCGAACGCAGGTACGATCAAATCGACCTGATATGAGCGAGGCTGATGCCGATGCTCTGAACAGGGTGATCGGACTGGTCCTGTTCCACATGACACTGCTGCACTTCAGCCGCATCACCCGCCTTGATGACGTCGACCATATTGATGGTCCCCCGCCCAAGCTCCTTAAATGCATCAACAGGAACGGCGCCCTCGTCATGAATGACGGGTGTTCCCTGCTTCAGGTCTTTAAGATGAAGTTGAGCAATGCGACCGGGCAGCGACTTGATGGTCGCAACAGCGTCACGTCCGCCAATCTGTACCCAAAACACGTCCAGTTCAAACTTGACCAGAGTCGGTTCGAACTCCTTAACAAACACATCGAATCCGGTTGTTCCGTCAGGCAGTGGACCAAACTCAAATGAGTGATTGTGGTAATTCAGCTGGATCCCTGCAGCACGGCATTTCTCACCCGCGCGATTTGCGTTTTCTGCATGGCGGCGATAATGGTCCGAAGTCTCTCGATGCCCCTTTCCAATGTAACCGAATACGAGGTGCTTCAGGTCCAGGCTGTGCGCTTTCTCGACGACGGTGTCGATGGAATCAGTCCCGGACTGACCCGGCTGACCAATGATTGTCCAATCCAGAAAACTGCTTGTGTACGCAAGCCCTGATGCTTTAGCCGCTCGAATCACTTCATCCGATTTCATCACATCGCTGAGTTCAATCTGGTAATACCCAGCGTCAGCGATTGACTGAATCGTTCCGGCAACATCAGTTGCCAGCTGATTGCGGACTGTCCACAACTGAAGTCCAATCTGACGGACAAAACGGTGCTCTGCAGAAAGCGTCCCGAAAACCCTGGGTATACAGGCCGCCATGGATGCACAAGAGACAGACTGAATGAATCGACGACGTTCCATGGCGACTTCCTTACAGGACGCTCACGATGATCTTTGGCTCACGATGATCTTTGGCTCACGATGATCTTTGTCAGTATGCTGAGTTTGCGCGGGGGTGCATCAACAGTCAAAACAATTTCTCACATCGCACTCCGCGCACGTCCATTTCATATTCAATCTCTTCGATGGGAGGACGCGAATAGAACCACGAAATCCCGAGCCTCGAAGCTGGCCCAATCGCCGGCTCAAGGACACGCTCCACAACATCGTTCACGGGATAAACCGTGTATACGTTCGTACGCGTGACTTCTTGCCATCCGGTCCCGAGGGACTGAAGTCTGGTTGACATCAGATTCAGTACAAACCGAGACTTCGCAAGGATACCGTCGGGCGACACATCTCCCAGGCAGTGAATGCAGTCTCGGTTCAGAAATCCTTCAGGAAGTTCGCCGGCCCCCGCAACGACGAACGTCGGCGAAAGAGATGGCGGACACGGACGAGTATACGCGAAGCCAAACAACGAAGGTTCCGCGGGGGGCAGTGTCTCCGGGACAATGTTCGTTCGGGCAATCGGATTCAGATTCTCAACAAAGACTCCCCAGGACCGGAGGACAGCTTCGTATTCGGTATTAAACTCTGAAAATCCGGCAAAGGAAAACGGCTTCGGTGAGCGAAGTGAGACGGCGCACAAAGCGGTTTGATCCCGACGTTCATCTCGCAACACCTGACGAATCAGCTCGAAGCCTGCCTGCCATGACACCATGTTCCTGAGCGTTACGTGGACAATCTCAAAGCCCGGACTGGAAATCACTCCACACGAATAAGGAGCAATTCCGGGCACGAACGAATAGTCACCAGCGGGGTGTTTCCGGAGCACTGCGAGGTCCTCTTTACAAGACTCAGATCCTTCACTCAGTTGAACATATGGATCAACTTAATGAGAAGATATGCAATGCCTCCGGAAATCGGAATCGTCAGGAGCCATGCCCATGCCATGCGTTCAACGATTGTCCATTTGAGGGCATTAAACCGTTTCGCGGCGCCCACCCCCATGATGGCAGCAGAAATGTTGTGGGTCGTCGAGACCGGGATCCCCATCATCGATGCCATTCCAATCACGGCGGCCGACGTTGTTTCGGCGGCAAAACCGTGCACTGGCTGTAGTCGAACCATTTTGTGCCCCAGTGTCTTGATGATTCGCCATCCGCCAGCTGCGGTTCCCGATGCCATCACGATGGCACAGACAAGTTTGATCCAGAGTGCAATTTCAAACTCTTTGCCGGCCTCCGGGACCGATGTCTTCAGGAAACTCAGCCATGACGGAAGATTTTCAAACTTCCCGTCCGTCGTTCCCGCGACCAACGCCAGCGCTATAATCCCCATCGTCTTCTGGGCGTCGTTGGTGCCATGCATAAAACCCATCGCACCGGCACTTAGCATCTGAGCCTTCCCGAAGACGGCAGTTACCATTCGAGGCTTCCAGTTTCTCAATAGAAAATACAACAGGCCCATGATGAACAAGCCCAGGAAAAATCCACAGAGTGGCGACGAGAACATTGGAACAAGCACTTTCCAAAGAAGTCCCTTGCCCTTGTACCAGTGCTCTTTGTCAGGCTGCGACCAGATGACCACATTCCATGTTCCAGCCGCCGCAACCGATGCCCCGACAAGCCCGCCAATCAGTGCATGACTGGAACTCGACGGCAACCCCCAATACCAGGTCACAAGATTCCACACAATTGCACCAAGCAGAGCGCACAGTAGAACTTCCTGAGTAACAACACTGGTTTCAACAAGCCCGGCCGCGATTGTTTTGGCAACGGCCGTCCCCCAGAGTGCACCAATCAGATTGGTACCGGCAGCAAGTGCAACAGCCTGACGAGGAGTCAGCACTTTGGTTGCTACGACAGTCGCAATCGAATTTGCCGTATCGTGAAAGCCGTTGATGTATTCAAAGACCAGCGCGACCAGGACGACGCATAAAATCAGGAACATAAATCAGCCGATATGAGAGTGTCAAAAGGACGATCTAGGCGTTCTTCAGAGCGATGTGCGAGATGACATTGCCTACGTCTCTGCAACGGTCAATGATCTTCTCAAGCAGGTCATACAGGTCTCGCACAAACATCGCCTGCACGGGCTCATATTTGCCGTTATAGACTTCACCGAGTAATCGGATAATGAGGTGATCCGCTTCGCTTTCAATCGCCTGAAGTCGGTCCATCAACTCCTTCATGATGTCCAGCGGAGGCATCTTGCGCAAATGCCCGACCATCTCACATAACGTTGCCGTTGCTCGATCCACCAGCTGCATATGTTGAGTGAAATCGACGTTCTGAAGTCGCTGGGGAGCCAGATTGAATCGCTCTGCAAATTTCTCAATCGTCTTCGGAATCCGATACAAGGCATAGGCCAGAGCATCAATGTCCTCTCGCTCCATTCCCGTCACAAACGTTGTCACCAGATCCTGGCGAATCTGCTCAGTAATCCGCTTGTCTTTACTGCGGGCCAACGCAAATTGATCCAGTGGATGCGCATGTTCGCGGTCTTTCAGCAGTTCAATCAGCAGCTGTGCTGATGCTCGTGCCTCCGTGGCACTCTGTTCAAGCATGTCAAAGAATTTGGCATCCTGGCTGAAAAACCTCTGAATCGAAAACATTGAATGAACCTTGAATCCGGGTCTGAAATACATCGACTTAACGGATTCTACATGATTTCTTAACAATCCAGAGCCCGACAAGTGTCCTCGCCAGAAAGAAATAAAAAGTCGAACGCATTTTCGCGGATTCAGCTAAAAAATCAGCGGCACGATCATCCACTCACCTGCAGCACAAACGCCGCAACATGAATTCAAAAAACGACTTACGTCGCAAACACGCTGGTCTGAATTATGACGTTTGTTATCACGATCGTTTCCGAAACGACCGCCGACTTCGAGCTTTCCAGCAAGCTGTACGCTCAAAGACCTACCAAAAGCCATTGTCCGGACTGTCCGGTTACGACTCGTCTGAGTCTGGCCGATTAGTTTGAAATCGCACCTTTCGGCGGACGACCGAAACGTATCAGGCTACGACCTGCCATGATGAAGATGATTGTCAGATAGCCACCCAGCAGCATCAGAAACCAGCGAAGATCCAGACTTCCCTGCCGCATGTTGGCGACGAAAGTCAGGCGAGAAATTGCCATCATGAAGATCAGCGAAAGGATCGCGATCCACGTCATCATCCGATTCATCCACGCCATCGTTTCCGCACGCCGGTCTGCATGCAACCAGTATTCCCGATGCGGAATATTGACCATCGATGAAGGCAGCCGATTCGCAAGAGTCGTTGCACCCAGCAAGATCAGAGGGACAACGAGCTGACACGCACCCAGCACCACACACGCAGACGTCTTCTGCATCCAGTCGTTGGGCTGCCCGTCGGCGCCAAAGTGCGTAGCAACTCGGTCCGGCAGCTGCGTCCAGTAGTAACCATGCTGCAGAAGGCTGACGAGAACGAGGGGCAGAAACACACAGAGGATGAGATTGCGAACTGAAAACAGCATTTCAGGCTCCTGAACAGACCTTGAACAGCTTTTGAAACGTGTTCGGGCTTTTGACGTTTGTTCGCAGGAACTCCGGAATTCCTGGCTGTTACTCATCGATCACCTCCCGGAGTTTACAATTCCCGCCACCGAAAACCCAAAAATCGCTTGCAACTCTGCTAAATCACCCTAAC
The DNA here is from genome assembly GCA_016795105.1 of Planctomyces sp. GTDB lineage: Bacteria > Planctomycetota > Planctomycetia > Planctomycetales > Planctomycetaceae > F1-80-MAGs062. Next base: position 36,108 of record JAEUIH010000009.1, on the reverse strand, counting down.
ATATCTGAGACTGAATCTCAGTATCACACAGGCAACTGTGGTTTCCGGGATTTCAGATGCAAATTGCTGAGGCCGCAGCCAGCCAGAGACGCAAATCGCGAAGTACTTGGTCAGGTAGCCAGCCACGCTCAGCAGAACGCGCAAATCTTTCGCCGTGTTCGGTCCGCCACCGTTGCGGACTCATTCTTTCATTGCTTTGAGCAGGAATTTGCAAATGTTCGAGTCGCCTCGTTCTCTTGTTCGCTATGCGCCTTCACGCTTCCGACACCGTTCGGCTCGTGGTTTCACACTCATCGAATTGCTGGTGGTGATCGCAATCATCGCGATCCTTGTTTCCCTGCTGCTCCCCGCTGTTCAGCAGGCACGTGAAGCTGCCCGCAGAACTCAGTGCAAGAACAATCTCAAACAAATTGGGCTTGCGATTCACAACTACCATGACACCTATGCAGTCTTTCCAAACTCTGAAGTGGGGGGCACTGGTACCCTGGCCAAAGCCAGTGCATTCGTCGCGATCCTGCCGTATCTGGAACAGGCAAACATCGCTGCTGTGTACAACTCGTCACTCGGAAACAGCGATGCTCCCAATATGCAGGCTGTGCAACACGTGATTCCCACATACCTTTGCCCATCGGCTCCGTTGAGACGGCCGATTCCGATCCCCGGCTGCGACGTCAATATGCGGGCCCCTGGCACTTACGCGATCTGCACCGGAAGTGGTGATCCATGGGGATCGGTGGCGACCGGAAACCCGCACAACGGAGCTATTGTCAATCCTGCTTCGGGCAGAACTGCAATGCGAGACATCACAGACGGAACATCAAACACATTGCTGGTTGGCGAAGCAGCATGGAATCTTCCCGATTACCTGTTTACTTCAGGCCCATGTGCGGGACAGGTTCGATGGGGTTTCACCTATTGGTCATCCCCCTATCCTCTGGCAACCGCATTTACAACGATGGCACCCTTCAATCCCAAACGAGGCGGTTCCGCCGTACTCTCGCGGTTCCGGAGTGAGCATGTCGGAGGTTCTCAGTTCACGCTGGTTGATGGTTCTGTCCGGTTTGTAAGCGAAAATGTCAGCCAGGCCGTACTGGACGCTGCCGGAAGCCGATCAGGCGGGGAGGTCATCAGTGAATTTTGAACAACTGACTCATCGTTATCTGATGTTGCTCATCTTCTTCACGATGGGATGTTCCGGAAGTAATCAGCCGGAGAGAATTGCCGTCAAAGGAACGGTAACACTGGATGGTATTCCACTCGGGCTTGGTCTCATTCGACTGATCCCCACATCTCCCAGCGGTGGCCCCGGGGCCATGACGACAATCGTCGGCGGGGATTTCGAATTCTCCGACGAAAACGGGCCGGTTTCCGGAGTCCATCGTGTGGAAATCGAGGCCACCGATCATCAGATTTTTGATATTGATGATGAAGCTGCATTTGCAGCTGAGATGGCAAAAAGTGGAAAATCCCCGGTGTCTGACAATCCGGTTCCGTCGTGTTACAACACTGCATCGAAACTCACCACAACAATCAATGGTCCTCAAACAGCGCCATTGGTTTTTGAATTGAACACAAACGTCAACTGACAACTCAGTCCATTGAAAACAACAACTGGAAAGTAGTGCCATGAAGGAAATTCTGAGCTGGCTTGTATTCGGACTCACCGTATGTGTGATGCCTCAGGTCCATGCCCACTTCGTCTGGGTGATGCGATCCGGAGATTCTGTGTATGTCCGATTCAGTGAATCTGCGGAGTCCACGGAACCAGAACTGCTGAAGAATGTTGCCGCCGCCAAAGTGTGGGCTCGTATCCCTGGCGGTCGTTCGAAAGCAACCATGCAGGAGACTCCTCTCAGTCTGGCTGCCGATTCACTCTCCGCAAAACTGGATTCAAAAGCGGATGTAGTCGTTGCATCGCACGACTACGGTGTTGTCAACAAAGGAGGGGCCGCGTTTCTGTTGAAGTATCTGGCAAAACAGAATTTATCCGATCTGCCTGGTCAGTGGACTGCCGTCAATGATCCGGAGAAATTGCCTTTTGAGATCGTGCCTTCATGGAAAGATCAATCAATCGTCCTGACTGTGACTCTCAGCGGAAAGCCCGTTGAGGGTCTGGAAGTCAGCGTCGCCGGCTGTGGACTCAGCGAAACACTTACGACCGATTCGCAGGGATCAGTTCTATGCCAGCCAACAGAGAACGGAGTGATGTCCGTTCGCGCAAAACACGTGCTTGAACAATCAGGGGAACTGGACGGCAGGAAATACGATTCAGTCAGAACGTATTCGACCCTGACACTTCCCATCTCAATTCCTTCAGTTTCGCCTGTGACTCATCAGTTGCCAGCATTGCCCCAGGGAATCACGAGCTTTGGAGCTGCGATTGCCCGTGACTCAATCTACGTCTACGGCGGCCAATTCGGGGAAGCTCATCACTATTCCGAAAGTGGCCAGTCAGGCGACTTCCTTCGGATTGCTATGAATGCAGAAAGGCCTCAGTGGGAACAACTTGAAGGCGGACCAAAACTCACCGGCCTTGCTCTCGTCGAATATAATGGCAAGCTCTATCGAATCGGAGGTTTCACTGCAAAGAACAGCGAAGATCAGGATCAAAGTCTCTGGTCTCAATCCGATTTTGCTCGATTCGATCCATCCACCGGTCACTGGGAGCAGCTGCCCGCAATGCCCTCCGGCAGATCGTCTCATGATGCCGCAGTTATGGATGGAAAACTCTATGTTGTCGGCGGATGGAACATGCAGGGTGCCGATTCAACGACATGGCACACAACTGCCCTTGTCTGCGATCTGAACAACCCCGAACTCAAGTGGGAAGAACTTCCAACACCTCCGTTCCAGCGTCGAGCTGTCAGTCTTGCGGCATTTGATGGAAGAATCTTCGTGATGGGCGGAATGACAGAAGCTGACTCTACAACGACAGAAGTTGCCGTCTTTGACCCGGCCACTGGTACCTGGTCTGCTGCACCGACTCTTCTCGGAAATGGTATGGAAGGATTCGGGACATCCGCGTTTGCTGCGGGTGATCAACTCGTCGTTACAACCATGTCAGGAGCTGTCCAGTCTCTGTCAAAGGGCGCAACAACCTGGACGGTTGCCGGAACAGCCGCAGAACCTCGGTTCTTCCATCGTCAACTCACCACCAGCAGCGGAGATATCCTGCTCGTTGGTGGGGCCAGTATGCAAACGGGAAAAACCAACACCGTCGAGCTTCTTCGACCTTCCGGTACGACTCGGTAGGCTCCCCAAATACATATGAAGCGTTGCAGTGTTCTCTGCAACGCTTTTTTTATGCCATGCTACGGACAAATTCATCACATTAAAGACGAACGCTTGAGCCAGGGCGGTGAACCGGTTCCAATGCCGTCAATTGAGCGAATCGCTCCACGCGAGTGACAATACCGGTTAGTTCAGCAATTTGACGGACAAGAATTCATGTCAGATAAGGTGGATCACGGGACGATCGAACTCCTGATCATGCGACTGGCAGCGGAATACCGCGGCGGTCATTCGGTCAATCTGAGCACATTTGTTCAGCAACATGGACTCGAGACTAACAGCATCGCCTTTCGGGACCAAATCCTGCCTGCACTGCTGGCCGTCGATCTCCGGCATCGCTGTCGTGAAGTCTCTGATGATCATGACCACCTGCTCGTCGCAGATTATGTCCGAATGTTTCCGATGATGACACCCGCACAACAATCGGATCTCACAGCCGAAGAACAGCGATTGCGAGGTGAAAAATTTGCGGAAACGTTGTCTCTGAGCCCCGGGGATCTGCCGAACGCTGGCGTACACCGGTCTGATCTGGTCGTTCCCGGCTTCTCAGATTTGCGGCCAATCGGTTCCGGTTCCCTCGGTGTCATTTATGCCGCTCGACAACTCGGCACCGACAGAAAAGTTGCTATCAAGCTCATTCGCCCGGAACTCGAACTGGATGGAAAGGCTCAAAAGTTGTTCATCCGGGAAGCATCCATCATTTCAAGGCTCAATCATCCCCGAATCGTTCAGTGCCTGGGATTTGGATTTGCCGGCATCCGCCCGTATCTGGTCATGGAATACATTGCATCAGCGGATCTGGAAGCTCTGGTCTGGCGACACGATCAGGCTCGACGAATCCGCCTCGCAGTTAAGGTCGTTCTGCAGGTTCTTGAAGCTCTCATTTATTCACACAGCAAGGGTATTGTCCATCGTGACATCAAGCCCTCGAATATTCTGGCGTGTCGCAGTGCTGACAGGCTTCGCCTAAAGGTAGCCGATTTTGGACTGGCAAAGATTTTTGAGACTGCCGGGCACTCGGGAATTACCAATACCGGAGAACTCTGCGGAACACTTGCTTATATGGCCCCGGAACAACTGACCGACAGTCGTAGTGCTGGCCCTGAATGTGATGTCTATGCTGTTGTCGCCTGCCTCTTTCGACTGCTGTCCGGCGAGTATCCGTACCCGGAGTCAACGTTGATGGAGTCGTTCCAGCGAAGGATGTCTGAAGATGCGCGTCTGATACGGCGATTCAACCCGAAAGTCCCGGAAGCACTTGAAAAGATCATTGCGGAAGGCCTGCGGAGAGACCTGAGTCAGCGACTCAAATCCGCAGATACGCTGTATCGAAGCCTCAAACCTTTTGCAGCAAAAGCGGAAGACGCCTGATCGCATCCAGCTCTTCCCAAAGCCTTCACCTTTCAGGGGCTCGGCCATTCACAGATGAAGCCCGCATTGTGCTGAGGTGACACATTGAGCTGCGAAGTCCACTCACTTCTTAACCCTCTGGTGCCATTCGCCAGGGTCAACATCAGGTAATCTTCAGCGCCGATCACATTCTCCGGGTGACCGCTGCGCCACACGGTATACGTAATGGCGGTACCATCCTGCCATCTCCACGTTCCCTCGAGGTCCTGGTCACTGCCGCCAACCCAGACCGACTGAACGGTCGATTCAGAGATCAGACCAACAAGAAAGTCGTTGAGTTCCTGGGATTTGACACTCACGAGCTTCCCACCCAGCCACTCACAGCGGGTCTTCGCCTGCTGCCAGCTGAGAGGCTCTGTATAAACAGCATACGCTCGCCCTCGAAACATCCGCGCCTGAGCTGGAATTAATGCTCCAGTCTGATTCGAAGACTTTGGTGCTGACCCGTTCGCAGCAGTTGTCGCTGAAGCTGGTGAAAGATCCTTCACTTCGATCTTCCGAAAACGCACTTTGCCGGTCCATTGCTGGAGCGCGATCGGGGCCGGCGTACGCCATTCACCCGGAGCACCGCGTCGTCGTCCCTCTGCTTCATGATCCTGCAACCGAGTCACCAACGTCGTGGTTCCGTTGACCGCGACTCGAAGTTCATCGCCTCGAAGCTCTACCTGAAGTCTGTTCCACTCGCGAGAACTTGTTGGCTTTAACTCCGGAGCCCGGTCTCTGACAAAACTCTGAAGACTCCCAGTCCGATTGACACTTGGCAACGATGCCCAGACAAAGTGTTCTTCATCAAGTAACGGAATATGCGAGATAACAGCCTCATCGTTATTCGCCAGCCGGAAGGCAACCCCGCTCCTGCCATATGGCTGCACACGATATTCCATCCGAAGTATGAAATCAGTAAACCGACGTTCGGTCCTGAGCCAGCTGCCGGTCACAGCCGCCTGATCGCCTTCACTTCCGCTGACAACCAGTTCATCGCCCTCGACAGTCCATCGATTTGCCGCAGCGCGAGCTTGCCAGCCGGTTAGATCCCGCCCGTTGAACAGTGACTCAAAAGGTATCGTCGATTCATCGGCCGCGAAGCCGCCTTCACGAATTTCGATGTTGCGGTATCGGATTGTGCTCCTGCGAATCTGAAATCCAATCCGACCACGAGTCGCTTTCAACCAGCTCACATCTCCGAAATTTCCCGCACTTGTGTCGGCATCGCCTTCCTGAATCACATCACCGTTGACCTTCAGTTGGAAGTGGTTTCCCGACACTGTCATTTCAACGTCGTTCCATTCTCCCTGAAACGAACCGTTTCTGCGCAGCACAGCTGACTTTCGCGGCTGGATGGAAACAATGGAACTGTTTGATCTCTTCAGAATCACAGCACCTGTCTTCTCCTGCTGTTTACGTGAATCGAAGGAGAGATCGTTGTCATCCAGAAGCTTAATTGGCAATGGTGTGGATTCCGTCGCCGCCACTCTCACTCCAAACCCACCATTTGCCAGACTGTATTGCCGCATCTGAAACTGAAATCGCAGAGTAAAATCGCCGTACTCTTTGTTTGTCAACAACCACGAATCGACAAGCGAATCTCGCCCAGTCGCTTCGATCATTCCGTTGCCAACATTCCAGTAAGCAGTGTCTTTGGGATCCAGAACCCAGCCATCAAAGTCTTTGCCGTTAAATAATTTGGTGAAACCATCCGGAGTCTGTCCTGAAGCGGCCGCGTTGACTTCGACACCGGAATCAAGTTCAGATTCGGTGCTGATCGGCTGTACTCGAATTGCTCGAAATTCTGATGACAATCCCGATCGTTGAAGAAACCCAAGCCGTCCACCCTTCACATCCGATGCAGATCCAGTCACGGTCCCCTGACCAGATGCACTCTTCTCAAAACGGCCGGATTCAACGTCGTTTAGATACAGTACCACATTGCCATTTCGCACTATCACTCGGACGGCATTCCAGTCATTTTGATGAATCTGGCTTTGGGCCGGCGGGATGAAAATGCCAACTCCTGGATTTGCCGATGACGATCCTCCAAGTGGCTCGATGACGACCGAAGGACCTGAATTCCCGGACACGATCTCGGAGTCCGTTGGGGTTCGCCCCGACGGCAGATTCACAACGACTCCAAAATCCCCCCCGGAACTGATCGCTCCGACCCGAAACTCAAAATGCAGTTCATAGTCCGCGAGGTCTGTTTCCGTCAACACTGTTCCAGTGCCCGGCCCCATCGACATGATATCGCCATTCCAGCTCCAGGTGGCACTCCCGGTACTGACCCATTTGTCGGCATCCTCGGCGCTAAACGACTTTTCTGCAACGACAATCGCAGCTGAATCCGCGGATGACTGAGTAACGATCTCACCTGATCCAGTCCCCTCGGAGTTCGTTTGACCCACGACTCCTCTTCGCCGCTGTTCGACGAGGTACAAAAGAACCAGCGCCAGAAGTACCGAAACACCCACAGCACTCATGAAGTAAGCGATTCGGGTTTCGTCCGCAAGAATGTACTTCACTCCGGCTCGAACCCGAGACAGCAGTTGCCCAAACGCTCTCAGCGTTTTCGCCGCTGCGGATGGTTGGCCATCCCGCGTTGCAGGTGTAACGGCCTCCGGAACAGTTCGTTCAGTCCTGCGGCGTGATCGCGGCTCGGCACGAGTCTTTCCGGCAGACACGCGGATCGTTGGAGGGACTTCCGAAGATGGCTCATCGACCTTACCGCTCTCGTCGTCGAATTCTGCGGTTACAGAGGATACTGAGGGAGTGATTCGCACTGTATCTGCCGAACGCTGTACCGACTGAACTGCTTCGCAAAGCTCCTTCATGCTGCGAAACCGATCCGCCGGGTTCTTAGCCATCGCCCGGATACAGATCAGGTCAATTTGTGGACTCACTTCCGGCTTAAAGCGACTCACCTCGGGAACCGCCGAATTCGCAATCTGCGAAAGCACCGACAAGAGTGGTCCAGTAAATGGAGTCTGCCCAGTCAGCAATTCAAAGAGTATCACTCCCAGGGAATACACATCAGTGGCCGGACCAATCCGATCCAACTCTGAATTAACCTGCTCTGGCGCCATGTACCGAGGCGTTCCAAGCAAGGCTCCATCTTTCGTCAGCTGCTTTTCCGATCGATGTTCAGGTTCATCGACCAGTCGGGCCAATCCGAAGTCCATAATCACGGGCTCTGATGCCGGAGTCATCATGATGTTTGCCGGCTTGAGATCCCGATGAACAATCGACTGTTCATGGGCCGTCTGCATCGCCAACGCAAGCTTGCGAATGATCTCCAGCGATTCCGAGACCGAGAGTGCCCCCCTGACTTCAAGCAAGTCTTCGAGGGTTGAACCTTCAATAAATGCCATCGTCAGAAACAGTCGTCCCGAATACTCGCCAACATCAAAAACCGTACAGATGTTGGGGTGATTCAAACGCGCCGCTGAACGAGCCTCCCGCATGAATCGCTCAGCACGTTTCGGCTCCTCGCTCGCATTAAAAAACGGGATCTTCAATGCAACCCGGCGATTCAGCTGAGTATCCATCGCAAGATATACGGCCCCCATGCCTCCTTTACCCAGTAATTGCCTTAGCTCATAACGGCCAAAGCTGGCGGGGAGCAACTGAGTATCGCGGGGCACCGTATCAGGAGTCGCCTGTCGTGTTTCCGACGTTGCGATTTCAACTGTTGGTGTCGCAACAAAGCTGGTCCCGCATCGCCGACAGCGTACGTTCTTCCCGGACACCGATTCGTCAACGGAAACGGCTTTCTGACACTGAACATTCGGGCATTTAATCAGTATCGCCACTTGCAGGCATTCCAGCGTGCAGTCTATCTCAGGATTCTCAGGGCAGCTTCGGTGTTCATCGTGCAGTACCGCAGCATACTCATTTCCGGCACCCAAAGAAAGAGCCTGGTAATTCGCGATGTTCAGTCGAACAGATAACTCACAGATTCATTCCTGTGCACCCGACGAATCGCTTCACCCAAAAGCTCGGCAACACTCACGATTGTCAGATTCGGCAGTCGCTGCTGGGGAGACAACGCACAACTGTTGGTAACGACAATACCATCCACTCGCGCCTTCTGAAGCCTTTCGATCGCAGGTCCACAGAAGACCGGATGCGATGCACCCAGATAAATCCGCTTGGCCCCATGCGACCGAACAACTTCCACGGCTCCACAAATCGAACCAGCCGTTGTAATCATGTCATCAAAGATCAGTGCAGTCTTGCCCTGAATCGGTCCGCCAATCAGGTTGGCCTGCTTCGTTTCAAGTGCGTTCGCCCGCCGCTTATCGACAATTGCCAGCGATCCTCCAAGGTGTTCCAGATGCTGCAGCGAACGCTTTATACTGCCTTCGTCCGGGCTGACAATCACCAACTCTTCTCGCGGAATTCCTAATGAACTAAAGTGCTTGTCAAGTATCGGGGCCGCATACAGATGGTCAACCGGTACGTCAAAGAAGCCCTGGATCTGAGCCGCATGAAGATCCATCGTCAACACTCGATGCGCGCCGGCCTGAACAATCAAGTTGGCAATGAGCTTCGATGTGATCGGTACTCGGCCCGAATCTTTGCGATCCTGTCTCGCATATCCAAAATAGGGAATCACGGCCGTGATTCGAGCAGCGCTGGCGCGACGACAGGCGTCGATCATCACCAGCAACTCCATCAAGTTCTCGTTCACCGGAGGACACGTCGGCTGAATGATGAACACATCGCACCCGCGAATGTTCTGGTTCAACTTGACGCAGATTTCTCCGTCCGGAAAATTCCCGACGTCCACGTGCCCCTGCCCGATTCCCAGATAACCCGTGATTTCTCGGGCAAGTTCAGGATTCGCTCGGCCACTCAGAATCGTTAAGTGCTCGTACATATCCACGACTGCGGGCTGGGGATGAAGCGACAGGTCTCAAACGCGCGGCAAATCCTGACGAAACGAGGCAGCTTAGTCAATTCGGGAGAGGCAGGCTGACAAGAGAAACCTGACTGTGGGGACGAAAATCCCCAAGGACGGAAGTTTGAGGACCAACAAGAGTGGCCGTAATGTGCTCATCAAACAGATGACTCACGTCGCAACTGCCCGATTTTCCTCGCTCTCGGTATGCGGCCGTGTAACCCAGCAATTCGCTGTCGTCACCGGTTTCCAGGACCGAAAACCTGACTGCATGGGGTTCAGTTCCATGCGGCACAATGGTCACACGATCCGGATAAACATCGCCTGGAATTGCTGGAAAGTTGACATTCCAGAAATGCCCCCCTGGTGGGTGAAACTCGCGAGCCAGCATGGTGCCCATCAACCGGCTGACCTGTTGTCGGAGTTTCGGCCAGTCGATTGGGCGATCTCCCATCAGATACCTGGAAACGGCGAACGCCGGTACTCCCAGCAGTGCTGCCTCTCGAGCTGCTGCGGCTGTTCCCGAATAGTACAAGTCGACACCCAGGTTGGCACCCGGATTGATTCCGGCAACCACAAAGTCCGGGGCGTCCTGAAGGACATGTTTCAGTCCGACTCGGATACAGTCTGCCGGCGATGAATGCACGACATGAATCCGACCGAAGGGTTCCACGAGTTTTCGAGTGACGCGAATCGGCTGTTTCGTATCAACTGCATGCCCCTTCGAACTATGGCAGGTCGCAGGAGCAACGACGGTCACCTCTCCGAACGGCTGGAGTGCCTGATAAAGTGCAGCGAGTCCCGGGGCGTCATATCCATCATCGTTCGTGATCAGGAACTTCATTTACGAAAACTCATTTTGCTGTTTGTGATGTATGCGATCGAGTTGAATAAGTCCTGACAGGTCCCTCAGCTCCGATCTGCACCGTATACGTTTTGCCATCAGCTGCGACACTGGCTTTGATCCAGCGTCCAAGGCAGCCATTCGTTCCACCGGGATTTGCTATAAACTCCGGCGGGGCCTGCAGCGATGCATCCAATTGTACGTTTCGATGGAGCTGATACCAGTCCTTCAGCGATCGAACCTTTCGAAGAGTGTTCATTGTCGATTCAGCACCACCCTTGGTCGGTCCGTTACACATCACTGCAACTGTTGGGTCTATCGCCAGTACCATCGCAGGGTTATTGCTCACTGGCAGCCCATGGTGTGTCACCATGAACAGGTCGACGGTACCTACAGGGTTGTTGGGCATGACCAGCTGACCTTCCACATTCCAGGTCAGGTCGCCACACGTCAAAAACCGAAAGTCGCCGTAAGAAAACAGCAGACTCAGACTTGCAGCATTATCGGTAGGATCTTCCGGCTGCGGTTCATGAAGTGCAGCATGAGGATTTGGGTCGCCAACGTTCGGAACAACGTCACGTCCAGACGTCAATACTCGAACCTTGAGTGGCAGCCGCCCGCCCGTCAATTGGTGTTGATCGCCCGCCTTCAACGGTCGGGATTGGTTCTGGGAGGCTGCCCGATACGCAGCGATTCTATTATGAAACTCAGGATCTTCCTGCAGTTCATCCGGAATTCCTCGATCCCAGAATGTTCCGATTCCAAACTTCGCCTTCAAGGCGGCATGGTTACCGAAGTGATCGAGATGCCAGTGCGACACAACGGCATGATCAATCTGAGTCAGTCCGGCGACTTCACGGCAGACCTGAACAATCCGATCCAGATCGCGACCATGATTGTCCGGGTATCCCGAATCAATCAAAATCGATTCTCCGGCTGCCGCAACAATCAGGGTGGCGGCGCCGCCTTCAGTATCAATGAAGTACAGGTCCAGCCGCTCATCGCGAGAATCGGCAATTGCTGAACCGTTCAACAGCACCCCAAGAATGAAAACGGCTGCTACGTTACGCCAAAGTGAATTCGGTTTGCGTTTCACATTACTCTCCGGTCAAAGTGCGGTCGACATTCAGTTCCGTCGCCGCGTTATGACCGCAGGTATGCTCATCGAACGACAGAATCTCAGGCAAAGAATTCCATCACAGCGTCGTTCTTCACCATCTCACGCGGCTGGTTGAGGTGGTTGAGGATCGTTTTGCGTGGATAGAGCCCAACCGCGTGGTAAATGCTGGCCAGCAGGTCACCCGGATGAACCGGATTCTCGGACGGAGCCGATGCCGTATCATCCGATTTTCCGTGAACATAGCCACGACGAATCCCGGCACCTGCAATCAAACCTGTATAGCAATATGGCCAGTGGTCGCGACCATCGTCACTGTTGCTGTTGCCGGACGTGCTGACCCCTCGTTTCGGGCTGCGTCCAAATTCACCCACAGCGATGACCATTGTTTCCGCAAGCAAACCACGTTCATCGAGGTCTTCCAGCAGTGCGGCAAGTCCGGAGTCCAGCATTGGTGCGGACTGCTCTTTCATTCGCTGACTCAGTCCCGTGTGGACGTCCCATGAGTGGTTATCTGAGTTCGCAATTTTTGGCCAGTTGACTTCCACAACTCGGGTCCCGGCTTCGACCAATCGGCGAGCCAGCAGAAGGCTCTGCCCAAAAGTGTTCTTGCCGTACTTCTCTCGCAACTCTTCCGATTCAGAACTCAGATTGAACGCTTCTCTGGCTCGGCCGGACAGAACCAGTCCGAGTGCTTTCTCGTAGTAGTCGTCCAGGGCATATTGTTCAACGGCTCGATCGAGCTCCTTCATGCCGGCATTCACAGTGTCTCGCAGCGAAGCGCGTCGGTTGAGGCGATCGAGCGAAACCTCTTTTCGAAGTGTCAGGTCATCGATTCGAATGCGTTCCATCTTTGCCATATCCATATCGTCGCCCGGTGGATACAGGTAGTAAGGATCATACGCTCGGCCCAGAAACCCGGCCGTGCCGGCCTTCCCGATCACATTGCTTTCCTGTAGAGGACGTGGCATCATGACATAGGGCAACATCGGGACAACAGGCGGCTTCTGTTTGACGATGTTACAGCCAAAGTTTGGAAAGTCTTTGGGGCTCGGTGGTTCCAGTTGTCCGGATGGACTGACGTTGTCGGCCGTATAGCCGGTCAACATCTGATAGATCGCCGCCGTGTGATTGAACAATCCGACCGGCGTGTAGCTCAGTGAGCGAATCAAGGTCGCCCGATGAATCTGCTGCGACAGTTTCGGAAGCAGTTCTGTAAACTGAATACCAGGCAGACAGGTATCAATGTTCGAAAACACACTCTTTACGTTGTCAGGAACGTTCGTCTTTGGATCCCAAAGATCCAGGTGACTTGGTCCGCCCTGAAGATAGACCATGATCACACTTTTGGCAGACCCAAAGCCCTTGCCACCATAGCGAGCTTCTTCGTCGGAGAGTTGTGTTCCGGAAGCCTTGCCCTGCAGAAGTGATGCAAGACTCAACCCTGTGAATGCTGAACTGCCCACTCGCAGCAGCTCTCGTCGTGAGAATCCATCACAGGTGTCTTTTCCGTAACGTCCGGGAATTACGAACATTCTTCGACTCCAGCATGAGGCCAAATTAGGAAGGCAGTTGGCGGGGGATCATCAGCAAGCCGAACGAGTGTACAGTCCGAATCCCGGTTTTGGCAATTGATTCCCGAAAGTCGATACGATTTGCGAAAACTCAGAAGCGATTTTTACCCAGTCCGCAAAAGCGTAAATGCCCGAATCACGTACACAAGACCACTCCAGATTGTCACAGCAACGGCGGCCCATAGCAGCACGTCGCGAGCGCCTGGAAGCCATGGCCATGGAAGGTCGGGCGACAACGAAAGCAAGCTGACAGTGATCGCCACACACTGGAGCACCATTTTGGCTTTCCCGATCGCATTGGCGGAAAAATCCTTACCTTCCTTCTCCAGAATCCCGCGAAGGCTCGATACGAACATCTCACGTCCAATGATGGCAATCACCATCCAGGCCGTAACTCCGGACTCCGGAACACCCTTCTTTTCCAGCAGAAAGACGAACGACCCACACACGATCACTTTGTCGACAAAAGGGTCGAGAATTCTACCAAGGACCGTAATCTGCTTGTATTTTCTGGCAAGGTAGCCGTCTAATGCGTCTGTTGATGCTGCAAACACAAACAGAATGGCGGATGTCAACCACCAGCCCTGTGCTGAAATCAGTGCAAACAGAACGAAAGCCATCACCAGCCGAGTACAGGTGATAAAGTTCGGGAGGTTCAGCGATTCGCGACCGATGGGTCCCTTTTTTCGCTGTGGTTCCGCTTCCGACTGATTCACCACTACTCCTCGTCAACTTCCTCAAGCTGCTCTGACACAACGCCGATCAGGTCGTAGTCGCGTCTCTCCAGGATCTCCACCGGAACAAGGTCCCCCGGCTGAAGATCCTCACCACTTACAAACACGGTCGAATCAATCTCCGGTGCGTCTGCAAACGTGCGACCTGCCCAGACACCGTCTTCGATCTGTTCGTCAATCATGACGTCCAGTTCGTATCCCACAAGTGAATCGGCATGCTCAAATGCAATCTCCTGCTGAAGCGCCATCAGCTCATCCCGGCGAGCCTCTTTAACGTCTTCTGGAAGATGCCCATCGAGCTTAACGGCCGGCGTTCCGGGTTCAAGCGAGTATGTGAAGACACCCATGCGTTCGAAGCGAGTCTCCTCAACGAACTGTCGGAGCTCTTCAAACTGTTCGTCGGTTTCTCCCGGAAACCCTGCAATGAAAGTCGTTCGCAGAACGAGATTCGGAATTCGTTCACGCAGCTTTGAGACCAGCTCGCGCGTCTGATCTGAATTCACTCGTCGCTGCATCCGCTTCAATACAGCGGAACTGATATGCTGCAGTGGCATATCGAGGTATGGCAGGATCAGAGGTGAACCTGCGATGACATCAATCAGTTCATCTGAAAAGTTCACCGGATAGAGGTACATCAATCGCAGCCAGTCCAGACCTTCTACATCGTGGAGCTGCCGCAACAGTTCAGCAAGCCGAACTTCACCGTAGAGATCCAGACCATAGTAGGTCGTGTCCTGAGCAACAATAATCAGCTCTCGCACACCATCGGCGACCAGCTCACGAGCTTCTTCCAGCACCATCTCAATCGGCTTGGTGACGTGCTTTCCACGCATTCCCGGGATGGAACAGAAGGTGCAGGTGCGATCACAGCCTTCGGAGATCTTCAGATACGCAAAATGCTGTGGAGTAATTCTCAATCGCGCTCTGTCATCCATCGCTTTGATCGGCGCCGGACGAAAGAGCTCTCTCTGTTCCCGCATTCCACCCACAAGTCGATCGGCAACTCGACTGATTTCATCGCGTCCAAAGACACCCACAACGTGATCGATCTCAGGCATTTCCTTCAGGAGTCCGCCTTCCTCAAGCCGCTGAGGAAGACATCCGGCGACAATGACGCCTTTGGTGCCTCCAGCCTTTTTCAGGTCCAGCATTTCCTGAATTACGGACCGAGATTCCGCACGACTGCTCTCAATGAAGCCGCACGTATTGACAATAACAAAGTCTGCTCCGTTTGGATCGGAAACAAGCGTGTAACCATCGATCGCCAGCGATCCCAGCATCTTCTCGCTGTCGACAAGGTTCTTCGGGCACCCAAGGCTGACAAACGCGTAAGTGCCTTTAGATGTACGTGGTCCTGTGCCGTCACCCTGCCCCAGAATCAGAGGAGAACCGCCTGAACCGGCGCCGGGTGAATTCAAATCGATAATTGGAAGTGATGTCATAAGAAGTCAAAACACGAGAAGCAGAGCACTGGTCAAACGCAACGAATTTCCTCGACCCTGAGGACTTCGGGACGCAGAGTGTACCCTGATTCGCGCGTTTCGCCAAAGGGGATCATGCCATTCATTTCGTTTTCGAAAGATCGGGATCGCCCTCGTCGACTGCTTTCTCGAGAAAAGACTGTGAACGCGAGCTGAAGAACTCCCCACGTCACTGCGATCTTACCGAAGCCGATACAGTCCAATCATTGACAACGTGCTCGCGAATTTCACTCGCACCGTCAGCGAACTCCTATATAATTTTCCCCATGGAGACGCCCAATGCCATTGTTGGATCATTTTCGACCACCGACTTTTAATAAGGGTTCATGGGAGGGTTTTCACGGTGGCTGCCCCATGACGATTGTCATGGATCTTTGCAAATCGCTGCCTGACCAATACACAGCCGAGCCTCGAGTTCATCTCGGAAAAAGCTTCGAAGTTGATGTGTGTACGTTCGATGTTGAAGGGGAAAATGGTTTCGGCTCGGGTACTTCCGGCTCAGATGGCTCCACTGCAACATGGACTCCCCCGGAACCGACTCTGACGCTGGAACTCGATCCGACTGAGAACTACGAATACGAAGTGCTGATTTTTGATCAGCAGAGAGGTCGAGAGCTGGTAGCCGCCATTGAACTCGTCAGTCCCGCAAACAAGGATCGCCCGGAGGCTCGTCAGGCATTTGTCTCGAAGTGCGCCGCCCTTCTACAAAAGAAGGTCTGCGTTTCAATTGTTGACCTCGTAACCGTGAAGCAATTTAATCTGTATTGCGAAGTGCTCGAAGTCTTTGGCCAGTCCGACCCGGCATTCGCCACACATCGGCCAGCGACCTATGCTGTCACCTGCCGCAGTCACCAGTTGGCGAATCGATCGCGATTTGAGTCGTGGGCGTATCCAATGACTGTCGGCCAACGATTGCCAGTGCTTCCAATCTGGCTCAGTAATGATCTGTCCGTCTCTCTTGACCTTGAGCTCTCATATCAACAAACGTGTTCTGCGCTGCGGTTGATCTAACCACTGCTACTTTGTTACACGGCGATAACTCAAACACGTAGTCCTGC
Organism: Planctomyces sp.; assembly: GCA_016795105.1. Lineage (GTDB taxonomy): Bacteria > Planctomycetota > Planctomycetia > Planctomycetales > Planctomycetaceae > F1-80-MAGs062. Next base: position 19,705 of record JAEUIH010000009.1, on the reverse strand, counting down.
CATCACTCGTCTTGAATGTCCGCACCTTTGTGCCGCCTTCGGGATCAATGGCAATGACCAGCTGAGTGTTGTCAACAAATCCGTTCCCCATCAGAATTCCCTCATACTTCGTCTCACCTTGATGACTCAGCCGGTACTCGGGGGCCGGGGTTGCATCGTGGTCAACGTGAACATCGAATGTCGTAGCATGTTCGTCTGACATTCGTACTGAGGTTCCATCAATAGTGAGCTGCTTCCAGCCCGCATGCTCCAGCTGCCACTGCTCGAAGGCCTCCTGTGCAAGCGATTCTCCGCCCTTTTCCACCGACACCAGTTCTCATGTTCCTGTGACAGGCGGATGAATCTCACCCCAGGCCGGCGAGGACCAGCCGTCACGGCTGTAACGAATCTCGGCCTTCGGAAGTACTACGACCGTTGCATTCCGGAGCGAATCCTCGTACTGCATCGATGGCATAATCTGCCTGAAATTCTCTGATGTCGCTCCGGTCATGGGAACAAATTTCAATTCCTCAACCAGACGATTCGCGTTAACCGATGATTCCAGTGCGAATGGAATGCCCAACTTGCCCTGACTCCGATACGCTGCTGCAGAATCGAGCATTGCAGACTTCAATTGTTCCGGGGTCAAATCGGGAATTGCCGGATGAAATAACTCCATCCTCAACTTCCGAGTCTCTTCGTTGAACACGGACGTCACTTCATCGAGTGTTCGAGCTTCAAATGAGCTCACCCGCGCGGCTTCCACGTGATTTGTCTTTGGCCATAGTTCGAAGATTTCACCAGGCTGCAATGAATGTTCCCGCTGAAGTAGATGCCCGGAGATCGTCGAGCCATCTTCGCCCGGCACAGAATACGTCCAGCCCGTTGTATCAATGATCCGCTCGATCCAGGCGGACTGGCGTCGGATATTGGCGTGCAACCACAACTCCGGCTGATTGCCCTGAGATCGCCAACTCAACGATCTCAGCACGACGTCATTCGGACGCCCAAGAAATCGCTCAACAAACACACGAACTTTTCCGGTCGGTATGTCCAGTTCGAGCGGCAACTCCCATGGCTCACTCAGTGACAGCAACGCCCCACCCACCCGATGATTGGCGCTGGAAAAACGAAAGAACTCGCTCCCTTCAGCAGGATTTCGATCAAGCGATTTACCTTGAGACACACCATCCTCAACGCCACGCGCCGTTCCCTCAACAATCAGGTAGCGATGGGAGAACGTCGTCGTGTTACCGGGGGACCATTGCCATTCTGTGTTGACATGCTGCGATGAAGTCAAAGCCGGCTGCTGAATTGTCCTGGAGATCTCAAGCCGAATCTCAGCACCCACCTGCTCGATTCCATTCGCGACCGTCGGAAATGACTCATAGTTGCCGTTGCGTGAAGATGCAAAGCCTGAAGGCGATACCGCATTTCCTGCCTGAGTATCGCTGTCCGGTCGATCTGCTTCCGGTTCCGGAGCATAGCCGACCGAGTAACCGATTCCATGAGTCTCCTGCAATTCTCCAAATCGCAACTCACTGATTAATGTGGACCGAATTCCCAGGTCCGAACCAATGATCAATTTTCCAACTCGGCGTGGTGCCGGCGCGACCAAAGTCAGGTCGAATCCCTTCTCGAATTCGACATTAATGCGGCTTCCGTGTCCCGGCAAATACCATCCATCCATCGTCCTTGCGGAAATTTCGTAGTGACCAAACGGCAACCTGCGATTGACTGCAAGGCCCTGAGCATCAGACGTCTCGCCGATCTCAACAATCTTCCCGTCTTCTTTCGTTGGCACCTGGAATAAACTTACCTGCACACCTTCCAGCGGTCTGCCTTCTTCGTCATGAACCACGATTCTGACGGGCGGAAATTCGGGAGAAGACGTTGGGGGCGGAACTCGATTTGCCGAATTGAGCCCATCTCCCTGTGCTTCGTTCGCTCTCACTCTCCGTAAACGAAAGACATTGTTCTGCGTTCCCCTCGTTTCAAACGTCTCGGGCATCCTGATTGGCATTTCACTCTGCCCGGTGGCGTCGTCGCCCGGCATCCCTGGTGTCATGACGTGAGTTGGTGTCATGAGGTAAACCAGAGAGTCGCCTTCGAGCCTGAAGAGTCCATAGCCGATCGTTGGCACTTCAGTGTTGTTGTTCAGGCCCGGTAACGATGATGTCATGCCGTTGGGGGATGTCATCCCGTAGAACGTGAGCTGATTCCCTTCGATCTTTACACGATGGCCCCCACTGCCAATTCCGGCATTCACCATCCATCGGTCACCCTGAATTGTCAGCTGGAAAGATGACGTCTGAGACTTCAACGTCGTGTACTCCGTGATCACACCGTCTGACTCAACCGAAGTATATTCCCAAACTCCCTGCAGTAACTCAGGTCGTTGTTCAGTAGACTCGGCCGTTTCAGCGGGGGCTTCCTGGGACTTTAGTCCATACCACAGGTCGTTGATTCGCCAGCCAGTTTCGGTTTTGATCAATCCGAATTTGTTTCCCCTCGTCGTATCGGTGGCAACTCCCTTGTCTCCATCCTGTTCAACCGTGTAATTGAAGACATGCTGGTCCTGCTCTTCATCCGGCTCCTGAAATTTGTCATGCAGCGCGTTGATTCTTGCAACAAAGCGACGGGGATCTTTCAGGTGGTCTACGGTCAGAGTCGCGAGCATTTGAACCAGTGGACTTTCTACGGTTGCCTTCGCCGTTTTCTCCAGATCATTCATGGCTTTGTCAGCAATTTCTTTATGCGCAAGTGTCAAAGCCGAAACACTGATCGCCGCGTCTTTGTCTTTAATTTCTTCGGAGAGTATTCTCCCCAATTCTGCCCTTTGCTCGTCATATCCAGGCGCATTGAATGACGAAGGATCGTTCTCAAATTCCTGCAGCATCATAACTGACATCACGAGGTATGAGGTTGCAAACTGCCTTACTGGCTCGTCAGTCCAGCACGCCATAAAGCCAGCAGTGTCGTCGCTGTTTTGACAGTCCGCAGCGTACTTCATGAGCGCTTCCGGCGTTTCAAAGCGGTTACGGGCTGCCGCGACAGTTGAGTTGCCCTCTGTTGTTGAATGTCGAATCCTGACGAGTTCAGTCGAACCACGCTTCAACAGGACCTGATCATTCTCAATCGTCATGCCATCCAGTTCTGTATCCAGTTCCACGACGTAGGTCCCTGCAGCGACACGAACTGAATTGCCGGACCTGGTCACCGTCAGTCGATCTACAACTTTGTCGCCCTGAATGATCCGGATGGGAACGTTTTCCAGTTCTGACTCGATCGTCAGCGTTCCTTTGTTCAGCTCCAGCACAACCACGACACCGGCAAGGATCAGAACGAACGCAAACGCCGAAGCGGCCATAAGCCTGGCAATCGGTGGCCGACGAATCCCGTTCGATTGCGGACGCTTGTCCATGTTTGTCGAGGATTTGGCTTCCGGCCTGTCAAAGTACTCTGTCACAGTCTTCCACAATCGAGTCATCAACCCGACAGGCGGAATGCCTGATCCACTTCTTTGACTGTTTTCCAGCGCAACCACCGAGGCCGGAAGTGATATCGCAGTGGGTTGCTGCACATGAGCCAGACAGCCTTCGAGCAATTCAGCCACCTGAGTGGCAGATTCGAAACGATCTGCAGGTCGCCGGGCCATTAATCGTTCAATGACCCGACCAAGCCAGATCGGAACATCTGAGTTCACTTCACAGACTGGAGTCGGACTGTCGTTGGCGATGCGATGAAGAACTCCATACGTAGTTTCTGCGCGAAACGGCGAACGACCAGTACACATGGCATACAAAACGCTGCCAAGTGAAAACAAATCGCTTCGTGCATCAATCGACTCGCCACGGATCTGTTCGGGGGACATGTATTGCGGCGTTCCGGCGATGACTCCACTGCACGTCATTGATGCGTCATCGACGGCTCGTGCCAGGCCGAAATCAGTAATGGTGACTCGTTCGACACCTTCTTCAAGCAGGATGTTCGCCGGTTTGATGTCTCGGTGAACCAGCCCCTGCCCGTGTGCAGCGGCAAGTCCCGCAGCGATCTGCGAACCGATCCGCAACGTGTCTTTGAGCGGCAGTGGCCCCTGTGAGTTAATTCGTTTCTGCAGCGACGCTCCGCGTACATAAGGCATCACTAAATACGGACAATCATCTGTGCTGGCGACACTGTGAATTGCAATCACATTGGGGTGAAGAACGGCCGCCGCAGCCTTGGCTTCTCGCGCAAATCGCCTGCGAGCTGAACCGCTGCTGGCAAGATGAATCGCCATGACCTTAATCGCAACGATGCGGTCCAGCGAACGATCGTGAGCCTTGAGCACAACCCCCATTCCACCCGCACCTACGACGCCGGTCACTTCATAACCGCCAATGCGTCCCAGCGACTCCGGGTCGTCTGTTGGCGCAAGTGAGTCAAGAACCTGTCGGATTCTCGCTGACCATTGAGTTACTTCTTCACGGTCACAACCGGAATCCTCGATCACTTCATGTACAGCTTCCCGCCTTAAGAACCGCCCCGCTTCATTCCATGATGTCACGTCTGCCGCAGCCGTTTCGAGTCGCTCTCGACAGAACGTACATTCGTCCAGATGCATCTGCAGCTGAGTCTCGTCATCTGAACTCAGCCCGCCTCGCAATAACGCAAGAAGCTGGTCCGGGGTAGTGCAGTTTTGATGAGTCAATGTCATGAGTCTTGCTCCCCCTCGCCAATTTGAGAAATGACTTCCCGAAGTCGAAACATGATTCGGCTGCGAGCTGTGTAGATCGCTCCGATGCTCTTGCCGAATGCTGCTGCCACTTCCTCGATCCCCACATTTCCTGCGACCGTCATTTCGAATGCCTGCCACGAGTCCGAGCGGAATTCCCGTTTCACAATTTCAGCCGCTCGCAGATAAAGCTCCCGACGATACTCGTCCTCGATCAATACAGAAGTCACTCCTTCACGATCGACAACATCCCGCAATAGTTCATCAGCAGACGACCCACCGGAGGCTCTGTCCCTGGGACGGCGCATCAACGCGTTGAGTATTGCGTTCTTTGTGACGCGACTCAGCCAATGCCGGAACCGAGTTGATTCGTCACGTTTTTCCCAGGCACCAATCGCCCCCGCTACCGCCATCAGCACCTGTTGCGACAAATCCTGTGCATCGGCATGCTGTAGGCCGCGAGCCATGGCAATACGAAAGATGACAGGTCGATAAATCTGTGCGAACCGCTCCCACGCGTCCCGGTTGGCGGGATCCCGAACCTGAACCAGCAGGCTGTCACGTGTTTCCGGAAATTCGCTCAAGAAATTCGTCTCCTGCGGGGTCTAACACAGCCGGAAACATATTCTGTCAGAATATCTTTCGATTTTGGGTTCTTCGCGAATTCTATGGCTGCATCCCACTGATTGAAAATCTCGCTGTTCACCTGGATTTTGGTGACACAAAAAACCAAAATACTGTCCCCCTCCGCCGTGATGTCGAACCCTGGCATCACATATGCACGCTGGATGCCATCGAACAAAGACTCAGTGGTTCTGCACTTGAACTCCAATCGCAGTCAGGGCTGGCAATTTAACCACGAAAGACACAAACCACACGAAAGAATCACAGGGGGATGTGGGAGTGCCTGAAAGCGGGCATGAAACTACCGCGACGGTTTTGGCTGAAGGATCATTCCGTCCCATCGTGCTCGTGGTCAGCGCAGCGATGCTCGTGCTCGTAATCGGTTCCGCTTGCTTCGGCTCTTCAGGCTGCCGTTCTGTCACGAGTGACACAAGCAGGGGCATCATCAATCCTGTGCCTTTCGCTATCGATTACAACCACGAGCACTGTTATTACTGAACACGACAGAGCTGCCGGTAAGCGTTTGTTGTCCAGCAGATTCAGGGATGCCATCAGATTGAGTATGTCAGAAGAATGAGGAACGCGTCTGGGGATCAGCATTTGATTTCCTGAAACAAACTCCCGGAAGATCGTCGCCCGCTACCAACCGCCCCCACCCGGCTCTACGCCGGTGGAGCGCGGGTTTGACAACTAGCGAGCCGCAACACGCCGCCCATCGCCCCCACCCGGCTCTACGCCGGTGGAGCGCCGGTTTGACAACTAGCGAGCCGCAACACATCACCCATCGCCCCCACCCGGCTTCACGCCGGTGGAGCGCCGGTTTGGCAACTAGCGAGCCGCAACACGTCGCCCGTCGCCCCCACCCGGCTCTACGCCGGTGGAGCGCCGGTTTGGCAACTAGCGAGCCGCTGTTTTGGATGCCCGAACGTCGTGAAACCTGGGCTCCATCGGCGTGAAGCCGAAGGGGGCCTGTTGTGCGTAGCGATTGTGTTTCTAGTTACCAGACCCTGGCTCAACCGACGCGGGGTCGGTTGGGGCCTGTGTGCTTGTTTTTTTGCCAAAGTCTGAACTGTGTCGGTTGTTGATCTGTGTTGATCAATGCGGTTGATCGGCGTGAAGGCGAAGTGGGGCCTGTTGAGTGCTGCGGTCGTGTTTCTAGTTGCCAGACCTTGGCTCAACCGACGCGGGGTCGGTTGGGGCTATTGAGTTCAGCTTACTGTCAATACGTCAGCATGTTGGTCTGATGTCTTCAAAAGCCCTTGGAAATTGTTCAAGCAGCATTCGGGTTCTTCACGGGATTTAGTGGCAGCCAGTTGAATTGACGGGGATTTCGTGGTTTCCAATCACGCTGGCTACACACTGTATGAAGTCGGAATCAAAAAACTGCAGTCCTCGCTGCGCAAAACGCCGGAATCAATGACCTCACGCAACTCACCGTTTAAAGTCTCTGCGGCTCGGGCAGGAATGCCCAAGCTACTCTATTCGATTTTGTTCCAGTGTTCATCCAGTTTGGTGGGTGACACTGAGATGGCGGTTCCGAGTTTTTGAGCAAACAACGAGACGCGAAACTCTTCCAGCATCCAGCGGAAGTGTTCCAGCATCGGATCCCTGCGGCCTGTCTTCTGATGGTCCTTCAAACGCTGTTCGTACCGAGCAAGATACGGCTGAAAGTCACGGGCAAGGCTGGTTTCAGTCTTCAGTCCTCCGGATGTCAACCTTTGAAGCCTGACTCCGATCGCCTGAAAGTAACGAGGAAACTGAATCAGCCATGGCCATGGTGTATCAATCAGAAAGGTGGAATGCACAAGGCCACCAAGCTGCAGCTTCATATCCTCGAGCAGGAATTCCCAGCCTGGACCTTTCGCCTTCTCCAGCGCTCGCCGAATCTCATGATATTGTTCCAGCAGTCGAGGCATGAGCTGAACAAATTCCTGTGCCACCAGGCCAACTCGGTTACGCCCAAACTTCAGGGTCTGATCGAATGCCGCTCGAGTTCTGGGCAGAGGCTGATCACCCAGATACGCACGATCCGCCATCAGCAACGCCAGATGATGAACGAACTCCAGACCTCGGATCGATGAAGACAACAACCGAAGCTGACTGACCTGCGGCAGGTGTTCAACCTGAGATGACAACCGCTTCTTTTCCATCAGGTAGATCAATCGCCTGAGGCCGGTTCGCAGTTCCCGAGTCGCCTCGCGAGGGTCCTGGCACAGCATGAGTGAGACCGAAGTCACATCATCGTGGACCGAAGGAAATGATTTCAACACCAGTCCGGCGCGGCGAATATCAATGGACTCCGGAACATCAAAGAAATCCCATGCCATGAATCCTTTCCGCTGCCACTGTTGTTCTTCCGGAGCAATTGCAGGCGTCGCGGCCGTACGTGAGCCCGGCTGAGAAGACCCCACAGCTGAAGAACCAGCCTGCAGCAGTGCCTGAGCCTGAGCGAGCAGCTGATTCCGGACGTCCTTCAGACTCCGTCCCTCAAGAACTGTTTTGCGATCATCGTCCACGATTCGAATATTGAATCTCAGATGATCCGGAAGACTGGAAACATCAAATTCCCTCGGGTCAATTTTCTGACCACTGAAGATCGACAATCGAGCCGCAAGACTGGTCAACAGGTCTCCTCGACCAAAATCCAGTTCAGCTGTCACTTTCGTGGCCGTCTCTGGTGCCGGTACAAAGTGAGTCCGCAACGTTTTTGGCAGTGAGCGAATCAGTGCGAGGACTTTTTGCTCCAGCAGTCCCGGCACCAGCCACTCAAGTCGCGATTCACTCAGCTGGCCAACTCCCTCCTGCGGAACGGTCACGGTCACACCATCCGCCTCGCTGCCAGGATCAAGCTGATATGCGAGCGGAAGATGCATCATTCCGAATTGAGCGGACTCCGGAAAGAGTCGAGCATGTTCAGTTCGCTGTGCTTCATCAGAGAATTGATTGAGGTCAAACTGCAGAAGCTTGTTGTCGCGGGTGCTGATGCGATGGTACCAGCGACGAAGCCGATCACGATCAACACATTCTTCCGGAATCTGTGACGCATAGAATTCAAACTGCACATCATCTTCCGGAAGCAAATGATGATGCCTTGTCTTCGCCTGCACTTCACGCAACTGCTGGAGGATCTCGTGATTGTGTCGCAGGAACGGAAAGTCACTTCCCCAGCCCTTTCCGCCCGGCCTCCGACCTTTCGATCCCGAATTGCCCCCTCCAGTCCCCGAACCTGATTTCGGCGCAGCCTGGCCAGGGCGAACTCGAGCCTTTTGCCCGCGGCGAAGAAACGCTTCCTCTTCATCATAGTCTGATGAGTCTTCATCGTCGGTTGCACCATGCAGCAAACCGAATTCGACGAGTCCATGCTGGATCAGCATCTCCCGTGACTTCGCTGGATTGACTCGTGCGAGAGTAATCTTGCGCCTTGGTACAATCGGCATGCCCCAGAGAGAGACCTTCTCGAAGACCATCACGTTACCGGCTTCCGGATCCCAATGAGGTTCGAAGTAGTCCCGGGAGATCAGATGTGATGCAAGTGGCTCGATCCACTCCGGCTGGATTCTCGCCACAGTCCTCGCATAACGACGACTGGTCTCCACCAGTTCAGCGGCAACCAGCCATTTGGGGCCCTTCGGATGAAGAGCGGATCCCGGCCATAGAGTCAGACGATTGCCGCCAGCACCGGTGTAGTCACCTTCAACGTTCTGAAATGCGATATTTGCAAGCAGCCCGGTCATCAATGCTCTGTGTATCGCTGCAAAGTCATTTTTGCGATCGTTGACGGGGTGCAGCGAACCGGCTTTACGCATCAGATCGTCGTCGCTCTCCGACAACAACTCACGCAGCTGGCGGTGCACGTCAACCCACTCCCGCATCCTGAGCCACGAGAGAAAATTCTGCTGACACCATTTTCTCAGCTGTCCCCCGGAGAGTTTGTGACTGCGTTCGTGCCAGGTATCCCAGAGGTTGAGCAGCGTCATAAAGTCCGAATCACGATGCTTGAACTGGGCATGAGCTTCGTCAGCCGCCTGCTGTTTTTCGATCGGCCGTTCCCGAGGGTCCTGAATCTCAAGAGCAGAAGCAATCGCCAGAACCTCGGGCACCGCATGTTCATCAATCGCGGCCAGAATCATACGACTGATCCGTGGATCGACCGGCAGTCTGGACATCTGCTTCCCGATTTGAGTCAGTCGTCCGTCAGCATCCAGAGCGCCCAGCTCTTCCAGCGTACGATATCCCTCGCGAACTGTGGTGGGTTTCGGAGGATCGAGAAATGGGAACTCCTGAATATCACCCAGCTGAAGAGACACAGTTCGCAGAATCACCTGAGCCAGATTTGTACGCTGGATTTCAGGAGCGGTGAAATCTTCCCTCTGAGCAAAATCGTCTGCACTATATAAACGGATACAGACTCCCGGCGCGACTCGACCACATCGCCCGGCCCGCTGGTTTGCCGATGCTCTGGAAATTGGCTCGATCGGCAGTCGCTGCATTCTTGATCGAGCAGAATAGCGACTGATTCTCGCTGTCCCGGTGTCAACGACATATCGAATTCCGGGAACGGTCAGAGAAGATTCCGCGACGTTGGTTGCCAGAACAATCCTGCGGTGCGAACACGCCCGAAACACCTTGTCCTGATCACCCGACGACAGCTTTCCATACAGGGGGACAATCTCCGTGGCGTGTTTGGGAGAATCCCCCGGATAGCGGCGACCACTCAGTCGGCGTTCTGCTTCGCGGATGTCACGTTCGGTCGGAAGGAACACCAGAATATGACCACTGTCGATTTCGGTGAGCTCGTCAACAGCGTCGGAAACTCCGTCCAGCCAGTCGCGAGGTTCAGGTGCAGAGTCATTTGGTTGATTGCGCGATCGAGACTCGGTGTTTGAGTCAGACGAATCCAAAGGTCGCCAACGAATCTCGACCGGATACGTTCTTCCGGACACCATCATCACAGGCGCAGGGCGACCATGACTGGAAAAGTGGTCCGAGAACCGTTCGGCATCAATGGTGGCCGAGGTAATGATGACTCGCAAATCCGGACGCTTTGGGAGGAGACGCTTCAGATAACCGAGCAGGAAGTCAATATTGAGGCTGCGTTCATGTGCCTCGTCCACAATGATTGTATCGTATTGGTCGAGAAATCGGTCGGCCTGAGTTTCTGCCAGCATGATCCCGTCGGTCATCAGACGGATCAGGGTATTTGGACCTGTCGCGTCCTGAAAACGGATGCGATATCCCACCTGCTGGCCGAGCGGGCATCGGAGTTCCTCCGCAAGTCTCGCGGCGATTGAGCGAGCAGCAATTCGACGAGGCTGGGTATGGCCGATAATTCCTCCCACGCCCCGCCCAAGTTCCAGGGCGATTTTGGGAAGCTGAGTCGATTTTCCGGACCCGGTTTCACCACAGACAATCACGACCTGATTGTCGCGTATTGCGTCAGCGATCTCCGCCCGTCGCTCGCACACCGGCAGTTGTTCATCCCAGGTGAGCGGTGGGATCAGCTTTACACGAGATTCCCGCTGTTCACACGATTTGGTCAGAAGCCGAGTAAATTTTTCGAGCGCCCGATCAAAAGGCTTTCCTGATTTCTCAGCATCCCGCAGTCCGCGCAATGACCGTCGCAGAATGAACTGATCGGAGTGCATTGCGAGGGAAATTGACTTGTCGAACTCGTGGAAACGCGTCATGGATCAGAGGGTCAAAGCAGAATCAAGCAAAATTCAGATGGAATCGGATGGAAATGGAGAGAAACGGAGCGAGTGTCATCGGCTGATGTCTTGTCCGGACTGCTGTGCACTCCTAGAATTCAGTGCAACAAAAAGTTGTCTTATAGAGATTGTATGAGATTTGCGATCAAGAAACCGCAAGGAAGGTGGGGGTTTTGCCTGACCGTCTGACCGGTAAAGACAGAATTTCGTGCGAACCGGTTCATTCGTCTGTTTCATCCTCGAAAAAAATCGAGGTTTCCGGCGTTTAGCCGCTAGAGTTCAGTGTCCCTGAGGAGCGTTGAGTTCAGGTTTTTGAAACCGTAAAGGAAGTCGAATGTACGAACGATTCACTGATCGTGCTCGAAAAGTGATGCAGCTGGCCAACCAGGAAGCTCAGCGATTCAACCACGAATACATTGGAACGGAACATATCCTGCTGGGGCTTGTGAAGGAAGGATCCGGAGTCGCAGCAAACGTATTGAAGAATCTGGACGTCGATCTGCGGAAGATACGCATTGAGGTCGAGAAGATTGTTCAGACCGGTCCGGACATGGTGACGATGGGTAAACTCCCTCAGACACCACGAGCAAAGAAGGTGATCGAATATGCAATGGATGAGGCCAGAAACCTCAACCATAATTACGTGGGCACGGAGCATTTACTTCTCGGCCTGCTCCGGGAGCAGGAAGGCGTAGCTGCTCAGGTTCTGATGAATCTGAACCTGAAACTGGACGACGTGCGCGATGAAGTCCTGAATCTGCTGGGCCATGGGATGGAGGCCGCAGAACCAGGTTCGGAAGAACGTGGGACCGGCGGCGCCGCTGGGGCTCAGAAAGGCGCCTCACGCAGTAAGACTCCCGCTCTGGATAGCTTCGGCCGCGACCTCACAGAACTCGCTCGACAGAAAAAACTTGACCCCGTTATTGGTCGAGAACGAGAAATCGAACGAGTCATCCAGATCCTGTGCCGACGCCAGAAGAACAACCCGGTTTTGCTCGGTGAAGCCGGGGTCGGTAAGACGGCCATCGTTGAAGGCTTCGCTCAGATGGTGATCGACGGCACTGTGCCGGACATCCTCGCTGATCGACGCATTATCGTGCTCGACCTTGCAATGATGGTTGCTGGCACGAAGTATCGAGGTCAGTTCGAAGAACGTATTAAGGCCGTCATGAACGAAGTTCGACGCGCCCGCAACACAATCCTGTTCATCGACGAACTTCATACACTCGTCGGTGCCGGTGGTGCTGAAGGCGCAATCGACGCTTCAAACGTCCTTAAGCCAGCTTTGAGTCGCGGTGAACTTCAATGCATCGGAGCAACTACACTCGATGAATACCGCAAGTACATCGAAAAAGACGGTGCTCTGGAACGTCGATTCCAGACCGTGATCGTCGATCCGCCGTCGCCTCAGCAGGCCGTTGAAATCCTCAAGGGGCTCCGCGATCGCTACGAAGAACATCATCGTGTTCAAATCACCGATGATGCTCTCGAAACTGCGGTTGAAATGTCATCACGTTATATTACTGCCCGGTGTCTCCCGGACAAAGCGATCGACGTCATCGACGAAGCTGGCGCTCGTGTTCGCCTCAAATCCATGGTTCGACCACCGGATTTGAAGGAACTTGAAGAAGAAATTCAGCGACTGAATCAGGCCAAAGAAGACGCAGTGGCCGAGCAGAAGTTCGAAAAGGCTGCTTCATTCCGCGATCAGGCCGACAAACTTCGTCGCAAGAAGGATCAGCTCACCGAAGAATGGCGCGAAAAATCACGCCAGACGGATGGTGTTGTCGATGCCGAAGTTGTGGCGGAAGTGGTCGCCAAAATGACCGGAATTCCTCTGACCCGGCTTTCCAGCGAGGATGCTGTTCGGCTTCTGCAGATGGAGCAGGAACTGCACAAACGCGTGATCAGCCAGGATGAAGCAATCAAGCAGGTCTGCAAAGCCGTTCGACGAAGTCGCAGCGGTCTGAAGGACCCAAAACGTCCTACAGGCGCTTTCCTGTTCTGCGGTCCGACCGGTGTGGGTAAAACCCTGCTGGCGAAGACCCTGGCAGAATTCATGTTCGGTGATGAAGATGCGCTCATTCAGATCGACATGAGCGAATACATGGAGAAACACAACGTCAGCCGACTGATCGGTGCCCCTCCGGGCTACGTCGGATATGAAGAAGGCGGTCAGCTGACAGAGAAGATTCGCCGACGTCCTTACTCGGTGGTTCTGCTCGACGAAATCGAAAAGGCCCATCCTGATGTGTTCAACATGCTCCTTCAGATCATGGAAGAAGGACATCTTACGGACAGCTTCGGACGCCGTGTCGACTTCAAGAACGTTGTCCTGATCATGACCACAAACGCCGGAGCAAGCAAAATGGCTCATGGCGGAAACATGGGGCTTCATACACTCCGCGAGAAGGACAACGAACGCTCGTATGAGGAAATGAAGGTCAACCTGATGCATGAGCTGCAGCGACAGTTCAAGCCGGAATTTCTTGGCCGTCTTGATGAAGTCGTGGTCTTCCGCAAACTCACTCGTAATGAACTTATGGCGATCGTCGATATCGAACTGAAGAAGGTTTACGATCGACTTCGTGAACGCGGAAAACGCCTGGACCTCAGCGATGAAGCTCGTGGTTTCATCATTGATAAGGGCGAAGCAGATGACGGACTTGACTATGGTGCTCGTCCTCTGCGAAGAAGCGTCGAACGCTTCATCGAAGATCCGCTTTCCGAAGAATTGCTGCGAGGCACTTTCGACGGACAGAACGTGATTCGAGTTTCAGTGAAGGAAGTTGGCGATATGAAGCAGCTGAACTTCGACGGTGCGATTGAAGATACAACCGCTTCAGACACACCAGTCTCCGCGGCCAAAGGTGACAAGTAATCTCAACTGATCGTCTCAACATCTCTTGAAATTTTCTCCAGCGCCCTGCATGCTGATCCATTCAGCCGCAGGGCGTTTTTTGTTTTAATTCACTCTGCTTGAAGAAGGAAAGATTCAAAGGACAACCTCATGACCGGATACACTGTTCACACGGGAGCCAGCAAGAAGTTTGTTGATGGCTGGGATCGCATATTTTCAGACACCTCATCAGACAACAAGAAGTCAGGGACTGGTAAGTCGGGCGCAAAGAAGGCCACAAAGAAGACTGAGGCCACCGCGAAGAGCAGCGGGAAAAAAGCACCTGCTTCAAAGTCAAAGAAGCAGAAGTAAGCTGATCGCATCACTGATGGAGCTTCGTTTGAAGTGCGGCCCGCAAGCTTGAATTGCGTCCCGCAAGCTTGAATTGCGGCCTGCAAGCTTGAATTGCGGCCTGCAAGCTTGAATTGCGGCGCACTTCAACGACTCACTTGCATCGATCGCTGAAATACGGTCCCATGCACATTCGGCAGTATTCAGCATCGAGGTGAGTCATTGAAATGGAGCTGTAACGATGAGTGCTCAAAGTCGCCGCCGTTTTCTTAAGTCATCTGTCGCAGCCGCGTCAGCCGTTTTCTCCGCTCCTGCGATCCTCCGGGCCGGAACATCTCCGAACGAAAAAATCGGCGTGGCCGTGGTCGGTGTCAACGGTCGCGGCGGCGAACACATTGGTTCTTACCTCGGTGACGAACGAACGGAAATTCGAGTCATTGTGGATGTCGATGAAGTCGTCGGAGCTAAACGATGTGACGCGATTGCTGAAAAGCAGGGAACTCGCCCCCAATTGATCACCGACATGCGGAAGGCATTCGAGGACGACAGTATTGACCTGGTGAGTACTGCGACACCAAACCACTGGCATGCTTTGACAGGCATCTGGGCAATGCAGGCGGGAAAAGACGCGTACATCGAAAAGCCTGTTTGTCACAATGTCTGGGAAGGGACCGCATTGATCGCAGCCGCCCGAAAGTACGGCCGAATGTGTCAGGTGGGAACTCAGTGCCGCTCCAGCCAGGCCATTATCGAAGCTTTTGCCTGGATGAATGCCGGGGGAATTGGCGAAGTTAAACTTGCTCGAGGTCTTTGCTACAAGCGAAGAAAGTCGATCGGTGTGCTTGGCGACTATCCGGTGCCGAACAATGTCAATTTTGACCTGTGGTGCGGACCCGCCTCATTCACCGAGCCAAAGAATACAAGACCAAATTTCCACTACGACTGGCACTGGCAAAGGCACTACGGAAACGGCGACCTTGGAAATCAGGGGCCTCATCAGACAGACATCGCTCGCTGGGGGCTGGGGATCGACAGTCATCCGACCAGCATTATTTGCTACGGTGGAAGACTTGGATACCAGGCCGAACGCAAGGACGACAACTACGTTGATGCAGGGGACACCGGAAATACCGAAGTCTCCATTTACGACTACGGCGACAAGTGCATCGTATTCGAAACACGCGGACTTGATGTCGACAACAGCGAGGATGAAGAACTCAACGCACTGTTCCAGAGTACATCCGGAAACAAAGTGGGTGTCGTGTTCTATGGGACTTCCGGATATCTCGTGCAGGTCTCGTATTCTCACTGCATCGCCTATGACATCAACAGGAACGTGATTAAGGAATTCAAGGGCGGCGGTGATCACTTCGGAAACTTTATTTCTGCCTGTCAGTCCCGAAAGATGGAAGACCTGAACGCAGACGTCCGGGAAGGACACTTGTCAGCTGCCATCAGTCACCTGGGCAACATTTCTTACTACATGGGCGAAAAGAACCTGGTCACGGTGGACGATCTTGCTGAAGCGCTCAAGAGCGTCAAGAGCCTTGACGACAACCAGGCAACTCTGCAGAGAACGGTAAAGCACCTGCAGAAGAACGGAGTTGATCTCGACAAGTATCGCATTGCACTCGGCCCTCAGCTTCAGTTCGACCCCGAGAAAGAAGTCTTCACGAACAATGATGCAGCAAATGCATTCCTGACTCGCGAATACCGAGCGCCCTATATTTGTCCGCTTGCAAAAGACGTGTAACAGCACGCAAACAGCAATACCAATCCCACCCCGTCTCAGACGCTCATGGCCGGAGATGGGGTGGTTGATTAACCTGCGCGACCGTTCAGTACAGGGAGAACATTCGATGAAGCCATCGGCCAATTCCGGCGCTTTGATCAATTCGAACGCAGTTACCAACTCGGACGCGGTGACCAGTCGTCGACGATTCATGAAGAGAGCAACGGGCACTGTACTCGGCACAGTCCTGCTGCCGGGGCTTCCACTTCGAGCAACTCAGACTGACAACGGAAGATCCGCGAATCAGCGTCTGAGCATTGGTGCAATTGGCCTTCGGTATCAGGGCACTGTGATCACTGACAAAGCAAGAGAATACGGTGACGTTGTTGCGCTTTGTGATGTTGACCAGCATGTCCGAGAACAAGCTCGAGCTTCCTTTGGCAGTACTCCCAGGATCTTTGAGGACTATCAACAGCTTCTTCAGCTGGCCGATCTGGATGTGGTTCTGATCGGAACTCCGGATCACTGGCATGCAAGAATGACGATCGACGCACTCAAGGCTGGAAAACACGTGTACTGCGAAAAGCCGCTTACACTCTCAATAGATGAAGGGAAAGCAGTACGAGAGGCTGCTGCAACTGTACGTCAGATTGTCCAGGTCGGTTCATGGCAGCGAAGTGATTCCAGATTTCGCCTCGCAGTAGAACTGATTCGCAGCGGAAGAATTGGCAAGCTGACGCACGTCGAAGTTGTTCTGGGGAAAAATGAACAGGGCGGCCCGTTTCCGGAAATGCCTGTACCTCGCCACTTCAACTGGAATCTATGGCAGGGGCAAACGCCTGAGATGCCGTATATCGCTGAACGCAGCCATTATACGTTTCGCTGGTGGTACGAATATTCCGGAGGCCAGATGACGGACTGGGGCGCCCATCATCTGGATATTGCTCAGTGGGCCATCAACTCTGATCCAGTTGAAATTAGCGGAACAGCCAGCTATCCGGAATTCGGATCGGACCGTTTCAATGTGGCTGTCGATTTTCAGGCCCGCTATCGCTATGCCAACGGAGTGGAAATGACGGTTCTCGACAACGGCCGAAATGGGATCCTGTTTACCGGCACTGAGGGTCGCCTGTTCGTAAATCGAGGAACGATCTCAGGAACACCGATTGACGAACTTGCAAACAATCCACTGCCACGCGAATCATGGTCGGCATATGACTTCGACAACCTGACTCGACCTGAACGCGCCGGAAAGCTGGACGCGATACTCAATCATATGGGCAATTTCTTTGACTGTATTCGAGAGAGTCGTACGCCTGTTTCGGATATTGAAAGCCAGCACCGAAGTGCCACAACATGCCACCTCGGCAATATTGCGATGCGAGTCGGCAGACCAATTCGCTGGGATCCCACCGCAGAGACAATCATTGATGACGCGGACGCAGCCCGAATGATCTCACGACAACAGCGACCAGGATTTGAGGTCCGATCCACCGAAGTCTGATCGTAGCGCTGAGATCAGAATGAGACCGCTGAGTAACCCTGAATCAGCGAAACCTGCGTGAGACGACAAAGGTCCAGGAGGTCGTTTGCGATCTGGGTGACTTCGATGATATCCGTTTCGTCCGTAAGCGCCTGTTGAAGTTCGGCAGCGACTCGAACCATGTGATCGATACCCGTTCGCCTTGCCGTGTGCTGAAGTTTCTCTGTCAGTTCACGAAGCTCTTCCATATTATGATCGTCAAGCGCGGCAACCAGTCGCTCGATCTGCAGTCCAATACTGAGCGCCGTATCTGTTGAGATTCTCGGGATCTCAACATACTCCTGCGATTTCAGTTTCACAGCAGATACGAATCGTTCCACAAGTTCCGAATCGAACTGTGTGCCGGCACATCGACGGAGCTCTTCAATTGCCTCAGCGCGGGTCAAACGTCGGCGATACGCAGCTTCTGTCGTCATAGAATCGTAGGCATCGGCAATAGCGAGAATCCTTGCCGCCAGTGACGGCTTTCCACAGCTTCTCTGTCGATCGTTCGCATTGCTCATGTCGCACCACAATGAATGCTGCTCCATGATCTCCGTGAGTGCGTCGGAGCCAAAGGATGCTTTGACGAGCTGCACACCAACAGAATTGTGCCGTCGCATGACTTCCCACTCGTCAGAAGTCAGCTTTTCTGCTTTGTTCAGCACATTGTCCGGAACTCCAATTTTTCCGATATCGTGCAGGAGGGCTGCTATTTCCAGAGAATAGCAGTCTCTCATCGACAACAGACCCTCTGCAGTCGCAACACACAAATCAGCAACTCGCCGACTGTGCGCCGCTGTATGGTGATCACGAAATGACATCGCTGAAACCAGTGCAGTAACCGCCTGAAACGGAATCGATGTCACGGGTTGCTGACGTGCTGCGTCTCGTCGAGAAGAAGCCAGCGATTCGCTGAGTTTTCCGATTTGATCCTGCGCCTCGTCATACCGAATCACTCGATTTCGACCATGCCGTTTGGCTACATACAGACACTTGTCTGCCTGATCCAGCAGATCCTGAGGAGAAGCAGCGAGCTGACATGCCGACGAGACTCCCAGACTCGCGGTAATCTTCAGACCGTCGACTCGCATTCCCATCAGAGCAAGTCGAACGCGTTCAGCGCGAATCTCTGCCTGATCGATTCCTGTATCCGGCATCAGGATCGAAAACTCTTCTCCTCCATAGCGACACACGACGTCCGCATCGGGGACAGTTCCCATGATCACTGTTGCTGCGCGTTTCAGAACCTCATCGCCCTTCGAGTGTCCGTGGTTGTCATTGATCGCTTTGAAATGATCAATGTCCACCATCACGACACTGACCTGCTGCATTTCCAGAGGTACACGAATCCAGGTCTCTTCAAACAGCTTGAAGAAGCTTCTGCGATTCATGCAGCCCGTCAGTGCATCTCGAGTGGCCAGCCATTCCAGTTCGCGATTCTGTTGTTTGATCTCTTCACTGGACTGACGCAAACTGCGAAGTGCTTCGCGGAGTTCTCGCTGTTTCTGTTCCAGCTCCGTGACATCTTCGAAGCTCGCCACAACTCCCCGGCACTCTCCAGGCTCATCATTGATCGGTACTGTACTGACGGAAAACATCCGTTCTTCGCCAGCCCCCCCAAGACGCATCAAAGCGCCTCTGACCGAACTGTTGTCGATTAATGTCTGCTCCCAGGGCAAATGTGACTCCTCAGCTTCACCTGGCATCTGAAATCCGACTTCACTGACATGCTTTCCAACAAGGCTGTCCTCATCGATTCCCGTCGCCGTGGAAAACGCCCTGTTCGCCAGCACGATTCGCTGACTTCTGTCCAAAAGTAACAGCCCCTCGGCCAGTGCATTCAATGCCTCTCTGACTCGCGGAGGCACGACACGGGACGGATTGAAGTACTCAAGAACCTTTCGGAGATATATCCAGAACGAAATCGAAAGACCAATTCCCATAAAGATTGAGAGGGCAACGTCGGTCCGGACCGGTAACCCCCATGGACCAACAGAAACAGGTCGATAGCGGACTTCGAGCTGCCCCCAGGGACTACCGGCCGCAGATACCGGAACCGAGAACTGTCGATCCGAAAGCCCCGTAACCTGCGATGTATTCCAGAGCTCTGCATGATTCCCCAGCTGGATGATTAGCTTCGAATCCAGCTGGCGAATCCCCATCGATTCAACGTCCGGTTGGCGAGCTGCAATCGCCTTCAGAGTCTTCTCAATCTCGTCGGCGTCCATTC
>JAEUIH010000099.1 GCA_016795105.1 Planctomyces sp. | reverse complement strand
CAACTTCGAGACTCGCGACGAACTTTTGAGACCGCGATTTCTACGGTTTCATGCATTTCAGGACAGACACAAGCTACAGATTCTCCGTGCTCAGCAATCCAGTCCGGACCTGACCATGAAGGAACTCTGTGAATTGCTGAAGCTGCCCGTTTCTCCCAGCACATTGAGTCGGATGTTGCAACGATGGCGTAATCCGCAAAGCCAGACACGAACGAGAGATTCGCAGTAGCGAATGAAGTGCCCCCGACTTTTAGACCAGCTGAACGGAGGTGGTGTCCTGAATCCTCGCCTCTTCCGGCCAAAACGCATCTTGGGTCGTATCCTGTGTCCGATTTTAGCGACGCCCCAGACACCGCAGCTTGTTCGCAAACCGCTTTGGAACTCGAAAACTAAGTGCTCGTCGTGAGACCGACCGGAGTGGGAACACGCTTTCGATTCTTGACGACGGAAGGCTGTTTCTTGCCTCTGAGTAAGGGCTACGCCACGACTCGGACATCACATTCGAGAAAAAATGGCGAAGAAGAACCGCTGAGTTTTCCCGGTTGGCGTTTGGTGGTCTTCTTCGAAAGAGTCGGTCAGTCGGAACTGTTCGCCCAGCTCAGCGGAAAGAGTCAGTGCGTCGTACTGGCGAATCTCCAGCCCACTGCAACGAAGCGGACCACCGATAGCAAAGGTGCCGATGATGGCGTGACCACCAGGCAAAAGACTCCGCTTCAGCAAGTTCACATAATTCCGCCGATCGGCCTCCTCGGTGAGAAAATGAAACACCGCCCGGTCATGCCATACTTCGACGGGATCAAGATGCGCAACTTGTGTAACGTCGGCCACAATCCAACGAACCAGATCGGCTCGTTCACCTAGCCGGCTGCGTGTCGCATCTACTGCGGATTGCGCCACATCGAGCACAGTGAGATTTCTGTAACCCAGATCAAGCAGGCCGTCGACAAGAAACGATTGGCCTCCGCCCACATCAATGACTCGACTGTCGGGTGTTGAGAACTCGAAGATCAGCTCGATGGATCGCTTGGGTTCAGCCTGATACCAACTGACTTCTGTGTTGAGTTTGTTTGCGTGAATGCTGTCCCAATGTGTTTTTCGGTCTGTCATGATAAGCTTGTAGAAAAATTGAAACGGAGAGATCGCAAAATTTCGGTCTGTTGAGATCAGGGAAGACCTGCACATTATTGCTTTGCCTGGATCTGAAGGAACTCAGACACCGATCTGGATAACGATTCTTGGTTTTCAGTAACACGAACCTGCCTGGGGGTGGGCCGTAGTGGTGACGCCATTCAAGACAGCAGTCGATCTCAACCCGTTCTCGCATCTTGAACGCTGGGTGCGGACTCTTCAACGAAAGCTCTCGTAACTTTCCTCTTCCGCTCTGGTCACCTCGAACGTCACCGAGAATGAAGCTATCTAAAGGCGCTCCGGTGGTCACGACCGATGTGGCGAATGGGAGTTCGCTTCGTTACTCCAGTCCGACACGCCGGGGCAGCCAACAATTTGATTTGCGAGGGTTCGAATTGCCAATCGATCGTGTAATCAAATCGATTGCAAGTGCTCATTGCGGAAACTGTAAAGTTATCGCGACGGCATTTGGTGCTGGACAAAAGACGTTATCCGGCGTTAGGGTCGGGGGGTGGAAAAACTCATGGGGTGGCCGGGAAATTCTGCGGTTCCCGGGTGAGTGAATCCGCGGCATGGTTGGCTAGGAAGCTGAGGGGTTCTGCTGGCGGATGATGGTCTTGGCAGACATTGAATTTTTGATGAATTTTGCCGCTCGATGAATGAGGCGGCTGCATGATTGCTCAGGGAGGAGTATGTCAGTTGAAGATACGCTGCGGTTGAGTGGATCGTGTACAGAGCTGATGGAACGGCGGGATGCGGAGTTGCCGACGCTGATTCGGGATGCGGGTGTGGCGGCACGGTTTGCGTTTGAGGAGTTTCTGCATGGGAAGATTCGAAATCGGTTTACTCGCAAGGCTTACCTGCATGCGGTGAAACGGTTCTCGCATTGGTGTACGGAACGGCAATTGGATTTGGTGCGGGTTGCTCCTGCAGATGTTGGCCGGTATCTGGATGCCATGATGGTGTCCACGCCGACTCGGAAGTTGCATCTGGCTGCGTTGCGGCGGTTCTTTGATGAACTGGTGATGCGGCATGTGGTGATTCTCAATCCTGCTTTGTCGGTGCGGACAGAACGGCATCAGGCGGTGGAAGGCAAGACGCCGGAGATCTCCATTCAGCAGGCTCGGCGATTGCTGAAGGCGATTGATTGCTCGCATGATGTTGGCCGCAGGGACCGGGCTGTCATTGGAATTCTGATCTACACGGCGGCTCGAGTTGGAGCTGTTGCGAAGCTGCGGCGGTCTGATTTCTACCGGTCTGGTGATCAGTTCTGCCTGAGGTTCCATGAGAAGAACGGCAAGGTCCGGGAGATCCCGGTAAGACATGACCTGAGTCTGACCATCGTGGACTATCTGGAGCACAGCGGCATCCAGTATGCCGGTCCCACAGCTCCTCTGTTTCGGTCGACTGTCCGCAAGTCGCGGAAACTCACTCAGAACGCCATGACGGCCGATGACATGGGTCGCATGATGACGCGACGGTTACGAGATGCCGGGTTGTCGACTCGATTTTCTCCCCACTCGTTTCGCGTCACAACGATCACGGATTTGCTGGAGCAGGGGGTGCCTCTGGCGGATGTCCAGTATCTCGCCGGACATGCCGATCCTCGAACAACTCGATTGTATGACCGTCGCATGCAGCGGGTGACTCGAAACATCGTTGAACGGATCTCCGTCTGAAGCTGTTCTCGGAAGGTACAGCTCGTATCGGGGCTCTGCCCCGGACCCCGGGATTTTCTTCAGGTATGGGCTCGCATCGAGTGGGCAGATTTGCAGGCCGCTTGATTTCCTCTCCCGGAAATCAAGCGGCCCGGGAAACCGTGAAGCGCGGTTTAGTGTTTCTTCAGGAACCTGGCGATACGCAGACCAAAATTCCAGTCATGACTGCCATTCCGAATCTGACTGATCTCACCCGCATTTGCAAACCTGGGATGAGCAAGCAAAGAGCCACCGCGACCTGAAACAACGAGGGGATCCTCCTTTTTTCCAACGCGATCGCCAGCAAACAGCTCAGCATCGTATGGATATGTCATGTCATAGACGCTGCCTAGCATCTCTGAAAATCCCCACGGATTCGGTGGATATGAGCCGACTGGCAGCGGATATTCACCTGAGTTCAGTGCCGTAAGTGCGTGACGGTTGAGTCGAGTGAGTCCACCGCCAAGGTAATGGTCCGTCAGGGTACCCGCCCGGCATGCTGTTTCCCATTCGAATGAAGTGGCGAGGCGATAACCATCCAGGTATTGGTAGTCAGCACGAAACTTCATTCCTGGTCCAATTTCGCCAATGGGAGGCAGGCAATTGTCCTCCTCGGAAATCCCTTCTTTGTCACTAAGCCATCTGCAGAATCGAAGTGCCTCCCAGAAATTCACTCCAACCACCGGAGCTGCATCTTCAGGAGAGCCGAGTTGCCGACTGATGTGAAGCGGTAAGTTGGATTCCCTGGCAAATGTGGCAAACTGCTGATTTGTAATTTCGTGAGTACTCAGCGCAAACGTATGCAAAAGTCGGACAACCTGAGGCTGTGGCAACGTCCAGCGATTGCTTCGTTCCGCAACACCGTTTAACTGATGCGTGGTCTGATCTACCACAATCATCTCAATACCCTCTGGCGCCAGTCCCACCTGACCGTGCGAGGAACATTGGTCGATCCGTGGCAGGGGACTGACAGTTTGCAGCTCTGGCTCACCAATTTGTTGCCGAAGCCAGCCCGTGAGACAACGGACATTCGGCAAATCCTGATTCGCTGAATCCTGCAGGTTACTCAGAAGCCTCAGCACCTCATTCTTATCAGGTCGGACGTACAAATGTCGAAATCCAGCGGCGATAATGATGCCGTAGGCAATGGAGGCATCTCCCGACTTCCGATTCTCTGCCAAAACATCAGACAGTGGGATCCGAGATTCTGCCAGCAGATCGATACACGCACTCCTGAGCAGCGGATCAGTCGCGTCCAGCAGCGAGTTAAGCAGTGGCCTGCGGTCATTCAACAACCAAAGCGCGAACGCAAACCTGGCCATCGTTTGAGATTCATTTTCCGTGAGCAGCGGAACGGCTTGTTTCCACCGAACAACGAAAACGGGGTCTTGTCCATTAGTACTCAGACAATACACGACATCAATTTCAAAGCCGCGCTGGGCCAACTCCCTGGCAGCCTCCGTGACATCTGTAACACTGTGAAAGTCTGCGCAGGCCCGCAACACACCGTCTTCACAACGCAGCGGAACATACGAGGCAATCATTCCCGAATTCCGAGTCAGATCAGTGTAATGGAATTCGGGCAACGGACTGACAGCAATGTCACCAGCGGCTTGAACTACGCCCAATTCCGGCACTTTGACGGTCACGACAGACGATCCAAAGCGGTAGTAACGGATACTCTGGCCGGCATCGATCGCGTTACTTGCCTCGGCAGCAATTTCAGGCGCCAGGACCCCTGGGGCGAAATCGCCACGAGATGCCTCTGAGAGCCGCAACTGCGCTGCATTTCCGTGTGTATCACTCAGGACGACGGCCAGTGCCTTCAAATCGTCTTCCGTTGACGACGACTCATACAGACACGCACCAAGAGTGTGATTTGACTCCGTCAGGAATCGTCTGGACAACTCCGTGATCGGAACATCAAACTCGACGGTTATCTCCCTTGGATATTTCTTCCACAGTGCCGTAATGAACTCTTCCTGTCCAGATTTCCAGAGTTCGACCTGCACCGGCTGGTACCCCTGCGATTTCCAGTGCAGTTCCAGACGCGACCATTTTTTTCGCGGCACGGCTGGAAGCAGGACCGTCCCGGTGGTGGCCACGGTCGGGACTTGTGCAGCCGTGTCTGGTGCGCTGTCCGAAGGCGCCAGCAGGTTACGTTCGTGCCTGACCCTCATCGACTGCAGGGACTGCGAAAACACCTGCCTTACGGCAGACAGTCTGTGTTCCGGAACTTGAGCGAGACTCGCGGAAAGATCAGGAATCGACATCATGTCGGCCAGTCGGCAAAACAATTCTGGATCAAAGAACTCCGACTTCGCGGCAGTTAGGGCCAAGACCGAGGCCTGACGTGAGGATAACTCCTGTACCATTGTCGGAGGTAATTCATTAACCGACAGGTGCAGATCCGACGCGCCAAAAAGACCGTTCATCAGTTCTGCATCCTCGGATGCAATTTTCACAAACTCCTCGACAATCACTTTCGCGGGACAATATTGGCGAAATTCGTGGGGAGACGAAGCAGCAAGCATCCCCAGAGCAACGAATCTTGCTCGTGGCGTCGTCAGACCTGCCGTCAGGTCGGTGTAGCTGCGATTGCTGTCATGATCGCTGCGCCGCTCGTTCTCTCGCAGGCGATTTGTCAATTGATAAACTTCTGCATTCGAAACCTGCTCCAGCACAGAGTTCAACCGTTCCAGATGCAAAAGATCCAACCGAGAAACAAACACCGCCAGGCGAAGTTTGCCAGCGTCGCCGATTTCACTCTCCTCAAGTCGAGTCAGGATCAAGGGCATCACCTCGTCGATCGGGAAACTGTCAGCTCGGGCAAATGTTGACTCAAGCTGTAGTGTATTACAGGCTGCAATCGCAGCTAACGCGGCATCACATCGATGAATCTGCTCAAGCCGGACGCGTTCGGCAACAGACTGCAGAACTATCCATGAGGCAAACGTCAGGACGCCGGAAATGGCCGTCACAATCCCCAGCAGACGCATTCTGTATTGGCACCAGCGGACGACCAATTCCGTTCGCGAAATCCGCTTTGCCCGGATTGGCTCGTGTCGTCGATATCGCCACAAGTCGTCTACTAATTCCTTTGCGGTCGAATAACGGTCAGACTGCCGCGTTGCCAGACACTTTAGACAGATCGTCTCCAGTGACTTCGGAACATCTCTTCGAAGCACCTTTGGGCTGACGATGCGGCACGTGTATATATCGCGGGAAGTAACACGGTCTTTTTGCAGGGGTGATCGTCCCGTCAGAAGTGCATACAGGACTGCGCCAAGTCCATAGACATCAGTCTGCTGATTCGTGATTTCGCGGCCTTGAACTTCCGAAGGGCCGAAGGAATTCGACTGCTCTGGTGCCATGTATCCCGGCGTTCCCAGAATCGCGTAATGCGATGTTTGCGTGTGCTCGCCTTCAACTCGTTTTGCTATGCCGAAATCCGTAATCCTGGGAGTACCGTCAGCCGCCATGAGAATGTTTGATGGCTTCAAATCACGATGAATGATGCCGGAACGATGAAGGCACTCTACTCCTGATCCGACCTCAATCATCAGTCGGGCGATTTCATCGAACGACAGTTGCATTTCGTCGACCATGCGGGCCATTGTTCCTCCCGGCATCCAGTCAAGAATGAGTACCAGCCGCTCCCGCAATTCAATCGCGTCAAGCAGCCGCACAACATTCACATGGTCAACAGACGCCGCAATCTCCGCTTCACGCAGCAGTCTCCGGCGAACGTCAGGGTCTGACAGTTTCTGGTGGATAACTTTGGCGGCCACGCGGTGCCCGGTCAGAAGATGACGTGCCCGATAGACCGTACTGAAATTGCTCGTCGACTGCTCATGCTCAATCTTGTAGCCTCGCTCAAGCAGGATCGAATCGATCGAAAAGGCATCCGCCTTCGGATGTGCCGGGTCGAGAACCAGCAGCGACGGGATCACCGTCTGTTCGGCAAATTCCTCAAGACGACGGCGACATCGTTCACAGGTTGAAAGGTGGGCAGTAAGGGCACTTTCGTCCGGCAGACTTGTACCGTTCACAATGGCCAGCAATATCTCAGTTCTCGGGCACGTCACCGGCATGCGACGTCTTCTCCATGCTTCTTCAGACTTGCCCGCACGCGATACCGTGCGATGCACACATTGCCCACAGTCATCCGGAGTTTCTTTGCCACAACGGCAATGTCCATGCCTTCTATTTCTGTGAGGTAAAAGGCGTTCCATGTCCGACGGTGAACTCGACAGCGGACTTCTTCAATAATGCTTCGAGCAGCGAGAATTCGCTTTGAGATGTCCTCGACTAATGGCGACTCAAACTCGGCCGAATCCCTGCAATATTCCTGAATCGGGAATGCAGAAACATGGGCAGGACCCACTGACTTTTCGTTCTCTTTGCAGACCGATGTCTTGCGGCAAAACTCCGATACGGACGATCGCACAACAACGCGAAGCCAGCCACGGAATCGTTGGCGAGGATCGTATACAAAACTGCGTAATGACCTGACAAGTCGAAGATAGATCTCACCCAACAGGTCTTCGGCGTCGTGTGAACTGAGGTGACATTCAGCGATCCAATGGCGTATCAACGGCGCGTATGTTGCGAAGAATTTGATCCAGGGCAACTCCGGGCAATCGAGTTTTGCCACCTGGCCAATCAGTACCCGATCCGTTTCAAAAGCCATGTTTGCCACTGCCCCTCACCACTTGTTCTCGCACAAGCTGTAACTTCGTAACTCATTGTCAGCCATGATGATGCAAACAAATCCAGCGCCTGAGTGTAATCCTGAACTGTAGTCCTCTTCAGGCAAGTTCAGTATGGACTGCCCAAAATATCAGTCGCAAGTGTGCGGATCGTTGTTTCATTGATTCATCAGGAATCCGGCAGTTGCTGGATTGCATTCGAGGTAGTTGGCTATGCACTTGGTAAACTGGCGTCGAGCGTCCCGCAGAAAATCACAGATGTGGACTCGGTCATCCGCGCTTCCCACGGTACTCGAGCATCTGGAAGACAAGGTTTGCCTGTCCGCTGCGCCCGCAGTGACAATCGATGGCTTAGTCAGCTGGTACATGGCTGAAGGCGATGCTGCAGACTCTGCAGGAGACAATGAAGGATCGCTGGTAAATAGCGAACTCACTGTCAGCAACGGCCTGGTCGGACGAGCATTTTCCAACAATGGGACCATCGGAAATCATGTTCATATTCCGACCAACCCGTCCCTTGAATCACCAGTCTTCACGACAGACGCATGGGTCTTTGCCAATAGTGCCGGAAGTCATCCGGATGCTGATGGTCCCATCATTCTGACCAAAGACCCCGTCGGGACTGATCCGTTTCACGCCTTCGGAATGCTGGGACCAAACAACGCGGGGCAGTTTGAGTTTATCCTCGGATTCAACAACGGGGCACGTCCCGTTGTCCGAACTACCCGTACGTTTGCCTTTGGTCAGTGGCATCACGTCGCGATGTCCTGGGATGGCACAACCATGCGGGGGTTCGTTGATGGACAGGAACGGTTTGCTCAAGTGATCGGTGCCACCTCGGTGCTTTTCAATCCCACGGCACCATGGAGCATAGGGGCGCATACTGCTTCAGGGACTCGTGCGTACGATGGCCAGATCGACGAAGTGGGGATCTATGACCGAGCGCTGTCTGGGGCGGAAATTGAGGCGATTTACTCCAGCGGGAGTCACGGTCGCTACTCCGTTACCGTCGGGCATGCATTCTCCCGCACAGGGAAATTCGAGGACGCAGATTCCAGTTCCTGGACGGCGACTGTTGACTACGGTGATGGCTCGGGAGTCCAGCCGCTGAGTCTCAATCCAGATCGGACATTTGATCTCAACCACTTGTATTCAGCACCTGGCACTTTTCCGATTACCGTTCAAGTGACCGATGATGGTGGAAACACCACAAGCCGCTCGGTACCAGTTAATGTCATTCCAGATCAGGCTCCCCGAGTGAAAATCGACGGACTCGTCAGCTGGTATATGGGTGAAGGCGATGCGTCAGACTCCGCAGGAGACAATGAGGGCTCACTGGTTAACGGCGAATTCACAGTCAGCAACGGTCTGGTGGGCGGTGCATTTTCCAATAATGGAACCATCGGGAATTTTGTTTACATTCCAGCCAGTCCATCACTGAGCCCGCAGGTTTTCACGACGGATGCATGGGTCTTTGCCAATAGTGCCGGAAGTCATCCGGACTCAGAAGGTGCAATCATCCTCAGCAGAGATCCACTTTCCGGAGACCCATTTCATTCCTTCGCAGTTCTTGGTCCCAACAATGCAGGTCAATTCGAGTTTATTCTCGCCTTTATAGACAACCAAAGACTTGTTATTCGGACGACAAACACATTTGACTTTGGGGAATGGCATCATGTGGCGATGTCGTGGGACGGGACGACACTCAGAGGATATGTCGACGGAAATCAGGAAATCTCCGCGGTTGTTGGACCAAACACAGTCTATTGGAACACCGCAGCCCCCTGGAGTATCGGAGCTCATTCCTTCTCCGGAACCCGCGCCTTTGACGGAATGATAGATGAAGTCGGGATATACGATCGGGCCTTGTCGTCCTCTGAAATCAACACTCTTTGGGAGCACGGCAACCGAGGCCGGTATTCGGTATCAGAAGGACTGCCATTCCAGCTGGCCGGGACATTCACAGATATCGATTCCCTTCAATGGATTGCCAACGTTGATTACGGCGACGGGACAGGATCACAAACTCTGCTGCTTAATTCAGATCACTCGTTTCTCGTGAGTCATGTCTACTCCTCGCCTGGCAGATTTGTCATCAACGTCACGATTACAGATGAAGCTGGGACCTCTGCAGAAGCGGCTGTGCCGGTCGTTGTTGTGCCGAGTATTCCGACAGTTGCGGTCGTCGAACCGTCAGATCGTGGGCGGCTCATTTCCGGTGGCCCCGACACAAACGACACGGCCCAGATCGTCGTCTCGCTAAGCGAAGCCCTCACACCCGCCGTCGAATTGGCGTTTGATGCCTATCAGGCGCATCTGGATGTTGGTCTGCAGAACACGCCGTTCACGTTGGCACCACTGAATATCACACTGGTTGGCTTCGAGCACTTCGACCGATTACTGTCCTACGGATCTTTCCGAGGAATCTACGATAATCCGATCGCGGGTAGTAACTACAGTGAAACGCTGACGGGTACGGTCGGCCGTGACCTGATTGCAGGCAACGGTGGCAATGACACCATCTTCGGTCTTGGTGGAGCCGACATCATCATCGGGGCTTCCGGCGACGATTCAATTGACGGTGGAGACGACGACGATACGTATCTGTACAGCGGATCCGCCAACGGATTTGATACGCTGATTGCCGGAGCTGGTTATGACAAGGCCATTGCCGTATTTGCCGGGACCGTCATCGGAGTCAATGGCTACATCAACGGTGTGGATGAGTTTGTCGGACGTGGTGACACCATCGTTCGAGACACGGCCTACAGCAAGACGCTCGACTTCAGCAACACAGTCCTGACTGGCATCGCCGAGATGGACGCAGCAGGCGGCAATGACGTGGTCACAGCATCGAATCTCAGCCCGGGCGTCTATCGCGGGGGTGCTGGGGACGACGTTCTCAATGCGGGTTCAGCAGCGGTCACCTGGAAGTACTCCGGTACCAGCAACGGCTTCGACACACTCAACAACGGATCGGGTGTGACACTCGCGGTCGTCGAATCTGCCGGCACCGTCATCGGAGTCAACGGTTACGTCAACGGTGTCGATGAGTTCGTCGGTCTGGGTGACACAATCATCCGAGACACGGCTTTCAGCAAGACACTGGATTTCAGCAACACCATTCTGACTGGCATCGCCGAAATTGACGCAGCTGGCGGAAATGACACTGTCACAGCATCGAATCTCAGCCCGGGCGTCTATCGCGGGGGCGCTGGAGATGACATTCTCAATTCGGGTTCAGCAGCGGTCACCTGGAAGTACTCCGGTACCAGCAATGGCTTCGACACACTTAACAACGGATCGGGTGTGACACTTGCGGTTGTTGAATCCGCCGGGACCGTCATCGGAGTCAACGGTTACGTCGACGGTGTCGATGAGTTCGTCGGTCTGGGTGACACAATCATCCGAGACACGGCTTTCAGCAAGACACTCGATTTCAGCAACACCGTCCTGACTGGAATCGCCGAGATGGACGCAGCAGGCGGCAATGACGTGGTCACAGCATCGAATCTCAGCCCGGGCGTCTATCGCGGGGGTGCTGGGGACGACGTTCTCAATGCGGATTCAGCAGCGGTCACCTGGAAGTACTCCGGTACCAGCAACGGCTTCGACACACTCAACAACGGATCGGGTGTGACACTCGCGGTCGTCGAATCCGCAGACACCGTCATCGGAGTCAACGGTTACGTCAATGGTGTCGATGAGTTCGTCGGTCTGGGTGACACGATCATTCGAGACACGGCTTTCAGCAAGACACTCGATTTCAGCAACACCGTCCTGACTGGAATCGCCGAAATGGACGCAGCAGGCGGCAATGACGTGGTCACAGCATCGAATCTCAGCCCGGGCGTCTATCGCGGGGGTGCTGGTGACGACGTTCTCAATGCGGATTCAGCAGCGGTCACCTGGAAGTACTCCGGTACCAGCAACGGCTTCGACACACTCAACAACGGATCGGGTGTGACACTCGCGGTCGTCGAATCCGCAGGCACCGTCATCGGAGTCAACGGTTACGTCAACGGTGTCGATGAGTTCGTCGGTCTGGGTGACACAATCATCCGAGACACGGCTTTCAGCAAGACACTGGATTTCAGCAACACCGTCCTGACCGGAATTGCCGAGATCGACGCAGCTGGCGGGAATGATGTTGTCACAGCGTCACGACTCAGCAGTACGCTGTACAGACTGGGTACCGGTGACGACACACTGGTGATCCTGAACACCACATCAGCTCAAGTCAGAGTCGCGGACTTCAAACAGTCGGGGCGTGACAGAATCGATCTGCGTACCTTCGGCATTTCCAATCGACTGGCCGGACTGACTCTAACTCAATCCGGGGCGGATACTTTTGTCTCAGGGCCTCCGAATCTCAACCTGCGACTTCTGGATACGCTCTTTGGATCACTTGTGGACGCGGACTTCCTGTTCTAAACACCATCCTGTTGCATCCCGGCCCGGTTCATCGTCATGATGCCCGGGCGTTTTGCTGCGATGTGTTCGAACTCCCAGCAGCGGACGAATTTGGGAGGCATGGCTCACATCGAAGTCAGAATCCAGAGATCAAGTGGCTGGAGACCGAGATCCGGGATGGCGTTGAGAGGTTGCGGTCGGGTGGATTTGAAAACCCTGAGGCTGTGACCGCGGCAGACCAAACTTGTTCAAGAACCGGTAGAGAACTGCAGATCGCTCGATCGATGTGTCATCCAATTCCGGGCTCTGACCGAGTTTCCTCAGGCACAGAGAAATTGCTCGACCACGTGAGCCAACACGGCATGAACAGACCGTGATGCCAGTGATTGAGACGGCAGCATCCTCGCTGGCCGTCTCAATCGTTTCGGGCATCGACGCTTCGGCGCGAGACCTGAGTATTCCTTGGCATGGTTGCTTCCCAGCAGTGCCGCCTCCGCTTCCTCAGGCTCGTTCAGGTTGCCACAGCACACATCCCTATTCAATCGTCCCGCCGGCATATGGCTGGCGATTTGGTGGAGAAGCGTTTGCCATCTCGCGAGCAAGCTCAATAAGCGAATCTGGTGACTCAAGATTTTGAGGCCATTGTTTCATCGCTTCAGCAACCTTTGGATTGCTGGCACCAATATGGTCCAGGCTGATGACAATATCAGGAAGAAATTCTGACATAAGATATCGCTGCTCTATCAGTTTTTCCGCCGCTTCGACAGAGCCCAGCTTCACGAGCTCACTGAGTACCTCGAACTGGCTATTGTCTCCAAGTTTCTCAGAGAGCTGCAGGGCAAGTTCAGGTTCACCACTGTCATGAAGCGCAAATACGGCCCTCCGAATAAAGAACGGTGATCGCGCATTGACGGCACACTCCTGAAGGCGGCTGGCAAGTCCTCGCAAATTCCCATGGCTCTTTCCAGTTGAAGCAAGGTTCTGGTGAGCTCGAAAGGACCAGAACAATACCCACGATCGAAAAGTATCGATGTCAGGTTCACTGGGAGAAGCCTTATCGAACTCTTTCATCAAGTCTGCGTCAGGGTGAACAGCAAGCAGCGGGAAATTCCTGGTGGGTGGTTTATCTGGATCCTGAGATGCGGTTATGTTTCTAACTGAGTTCTCGATCAATGGTGCATGGCTTTCGTACTTTGCCATCTCGGCGAACACCTCCAACAGCAACAAACCAGGCCACGGTTCGCCTTCCGGTGCACCGCTCCAGCCACCATTGGAGCCTGGCCCACGTGCCGCAAGACTAACGGCCAGAATCCACGCCTGGGCAGAGAGTTTCGGATCGCGCATTTCCTCAGCCGCTGCAGCAAGTCGTGTTGCCGGTTCTGTCAGTCTGGCGGCGGCCGATTCGATACCGACTCCCCCCCCGAAGTAATTTACCGTCGGATACTCGATGTTTTGCCAAACGATAGACATTTGATGCACAGCATTTGTGTGAGCAACGAGCGATTCGGCGGTCCGCGTCTCTTCCTGAAGGGAACGGCCCAGGATGCGCCATAGAGATGCGGCGGCATATGGTGGAGTGTCTGCTGGCAAATTCTTAAGTTTCTCGAAACGAGAATCGGTAATTGAATATTCTTCAGGCCGGGTTGAGACGAATCTCTGTATTCGGACGGGAACCCATTCAACTCCGGCCTGTGCCAATGCGAGTCCGATCCATGAATCGTGAAAGAACAGGGGCGTCGACAATCCAGGATTGATACCATGTACCTTTGCGCTGGATCGAATCCTCGCACTTGGTGAACCTGCCCCGCTCTGTATCGCGTTTGCGATTGTAGTGTCTGAGTTATCGGACCAAGGTTTCTTGCTTCGGAGGCTCCGGAGTTCCGGTAACCACAGAGGGTTCGGATCCGTAAAGGAGCGCTCATAGGCGTCCTTCCAGTTCAGTGGAATTTCGCCTCCGAGACCGAGGTTTACAAGAAGTGCCGCAAAAACGGGAAGTTCACGATGTCGCGCGGGCCGGTAGCTAAGCGACGTCGTCGCAAATTCAAGCGTCTTCCGCCAGTCTCGGCGCCGGGAGGCTTCCAACGCAACGTACATACAGGCACGTCCTTGTATCTCACGATTATTGACACTTGCAGCTCCGGTCTCGACCAATTGGCGAGCAGAAGCAGCCGCTTCATCGATATCTCCATGAGCTGCTGCAGCACAGATTCTAAAAAGCTGTTGTTCGGAAGTTCCTTCAAACTTTGCTGACGGAACGAAATGATCTTCAAGCTGCTGCAAAACTCGGGCTCCCATTTCACCGGGGCAAAACCGCCTGACACTTCCGCAGATCCAGCCAATCTGTTCCCAAACACGCCGAGTCTCACCTTCTATCAGTGTTGGAATCCAAAGCTCAACCAGTCGGTCTCGATTGGCTGTATCGTTCGCCAGCATCGTCAGTTCCAAGAGTTCAACGGCCCATGCGTCCTTCAGCGCAGGTTGCTCCAGTCGATGCCAAACAAGAATTGCCTTCCGGATTTCAAGTCTCGCTGTATCCATCCGATTCGTCAGGATTGCCGCCCTGATCCTCAGTGAATCTGCTTCTAGTTGAAACTCTGGCTGTAACGACCCATCGACAGTCTCGATTGAGAGCTGAAACCAATAGTCCGGAAAGGTCGTTTCAAATCGAGAGGCGAGTTGTTCCGCTGTATCGGGTATCGGGTCCATTTCCGTCAATCGCTGCAGACATTTCAGACACAAATCCGGGTCATTCTTCGACAAACACTCTTCAGCAACCTGCTGAAGCAGGCCACTTTCACTCTCTCTGAGGTGCTTCCTGGCTGATTCATAAGTCTGCAATGCTTGCTGGTTGTCAGCCAATTGCGACGCACTCTCAATCGCTTCCTGAATCTCTTGAACAACGGTGAGCGACCGATCTTCGCGGACGGCCTTTGGCAGTAGATTGAAAGCGGCAAGCAGCGATTCTCTCGATTCGTCTCGGAGACGGGACTGAGCTGCATTTGTGATCGCCGTTGATTTGGCGGACTCCAACAAGTCCATTGATGTTCGAAAAAACGTCTCCGCAGTCAGGTAATCTTTTGATCGCATCAAACCTGTAGCCTTGTCCACAGACTTTTGTGCCGCGTCCCACTGTTCTGGGGCATACTTTGAGGCTTCGTTGCTGGCGGCATCGATGAGCAGCCTTCGGACTTGCGCTTCCAGATCCAATAAGTGGGCGGGGGGGAGTTGTTTCGAATTCTCTGTCCGAAGACTCGGCACTGCGTTGCTGCCTGTTTGCGAGGACGCTGTTGGCTGCTCGACCAAGTTGCCTCCTTTTGGTAAGACGCTTATTCGTTGCAAACAGTCCCGCAGTCGTTGTGCCACGTCAGGTGAACCAGCATCCAGAGCTAGCGCCTGTCGCTCGAGGCTCGGAATCGCCTGATCGGCGGTCGTTGATATCGATTCAAGGACCTCTGCGATTGCAAGAGCATTCGGATGCGGTCTGCGTGCATCAAGGGTGCTAATCAATCGAGGTACTGCCGGTGCCCCGACATCTCTAATTGCAGCAGATACCAATTCAGCAAACTCGGTGTCCAGACTGCCCCACGATTCGTCATTTCGTTGCAGACAGAGAGTCAGGTCCGGAATCAGCTCAACCTGCCGTTCAGGAGCAATTGCACTTAATGCCACCCAACTTTCCTGAAACAATTCAGCATTCGCCGTACCGACATCCAATACCTCTGAGCCGCTGGATTCTGCTGACCCTGGAAGGCTGCTTCTCAATACAGCTTCTACACTCGGGGCGAGATCTCTGGCCGTGCTGCCCAGTTGCCTCACTCGTTGTAGAGCCTTAATGCGCCATTCCTGATCATCTGACTTCAATATGTCTACGATTGCTTTTACATCACCGTCACTGGCAACTCCGTCATCGACTCGCTGAAGCACTTCGCTCCAGGTTCTATTCGCATACGAATCTGTACCTGGTAATGGTGCAATTCGATTCCTGGCCGATAACAGGATTGCGGCGCAGATTCCAGCGTGGCCAAGAAACGACATCATTGATGAAACGCGAAACCCCAACTTCTCGCTTGATACTTTGTGATGAAAGGTACCCATTGCATATAAAGCACCGAGCCATCCACCGACAAGCTCACAGCCATGAAGGAATTTTTCTGTCACTCGCCAGGCTGAATTCTCTGCTCGCCATTTGTCGTCTCCGAATTTCAGGAAAGCATAACAACTGGAGATCCAAAGCCATGCCAGATACTTGGGCAACAGGATCAGTCCAGCGGCCAACACTTGTCGACTTTCTCCGTGATCAAGAATCATGCGGTCACTCAGAGCACGCAGCCGATCTGCAAACAAACCCGCCAGAAGGGTCAACAGCAGCAACACCACCATCAGGTACGACACCGGTGAAGATTTTCTTTCTACGGCGACGGAACGCATAGCAGCGCGAAACACATCGAATGCAACGTACAGGCCGAGAACAACTGCACACACAGATCCGAACGACCACTGTCTGGGAGAAAGCAGATTCGGACCGAGAGTATCCACGACTTTTGAGACAACTGACTCTGGAAGTATCCACCAAAGTCCGCCAACCCCTCCAATGAGCAGTCCAAAAGGCAGAAACGTCCCGACAAAGTCTGCAGCGTCTTCCAGAAAGTGTTTCAATGACATCTGATTTGTCTCTCGATGACGGACTTCTATTCAGAACTGCCCAAGCCATGAAGCTTGTCGGTAAACCGTTTCTGCAATTCGCGTTCCATTCCTCTTGAAGTGAGCAATTCTGTCATGGATGCACAGTGCCAGGCCAGACACTGACATCCTTTGAAGAAGAAATTCCATCTAAATTCAGGGGTCTGACCGCCGTTTACGGGATCGGGACGTCGTCGTTTTGGGCTCCAGTCGCTTGAGTTGAGCATCAAGAGTCTGATAGTTTTCAATTCCAAGCAGACGAGCCGCTTTCGCTTTGACTCCTCCAGCTTCCTGCATTGCACGCGCCAAATAATGGCGATGAACTTCGTTCAAGAGAGACTCGAGTGAGAATTCCGCTCCGAGGGGGCGATTCCAGATATCGTCGTCTCCAGTTACAGATAGCTCCGTCACACTTTCTGAAATACCTCTGTGATCAATTACGTCTGCATCACACATTACTGCTGCCTGAAGTAATGCGTTATAGAGCTCTCGAATATTACCCGGCCAACGTGATCGTGAGATGAACGCCCGAGCATCAGGACTCAGAGATTTCTTTCGATAAGAGGTGTCCTGGCTGCCAAACTCCTGATTGATTCTCGCCAGCAGGTGATCGGCAATCAAAGGGATGTCCGATTTCCTGACTCGCAAAGGTGGCAACAGCAGGGTGACGACCGCCAGTCGGTAGAGCAAGTCGTCTCGGAACCGGCCGGCCGAAACCTCGCCATGCAGATCACGATTTGTTGCCGCAATCAATCGAACATCCACAGTTCTGGCTCGAGATTCTCCAACACGTTGAATCGAACGCTGTGAGATCGACATCCCCGGTAATGGCTGCAGAGCACGAAGCAGCTTTGCCTGGAGTGCCGGGGAGCATTCACCAACTTCATCAAGAAAGAGAGTTCCGCCATCGGCCTGTTCAAAGGCACCGGCACGATCTTTGTCGGCCCCCGTAAAGCTTCCCCTGGAAAAGCCGAACAACTCGGATTCCTGGAGTTCTGCAGGAATTGCCGCACAGTTGATTGCAAGAAAAGGCTTGTCGCGCCGCGGACTGGCTAAGTGCATTGCTCTTGCAAACAATTCCTTTCCGGTACCACTTTCACCAAGAATCAGCACTGGTACATCTCGCTGGGCGGCTCTCTTTGCACGCCCGACTGCGATTCGAACAGCAGCACTTTCGCCCACAATAGATTCGAATCCCGCCACGTCCCGCGGACTTGTTGACGCCAGGCTTAGCAGATGATTGTCCGCATCACGCCAGATCCTCGGAATTACATCCACGGTCAGATCGAACGGAATCTCCGTTGTCAGCACACGCCCCTGATGAGTCTGGTAGAACGTGACGGGGTGCAGTGTCGTCTTCCCAAGCAATACCCAGACTGCTGCCATCGCAGGTGTTCCAGGACTCAGCAGAATTGACAGCGTCTGCTGTGCATCACGCTGGATGATCTTCTTCAAAAGTGAATCGACTTCCGAGTAGATCCTCCCGTAGTCGGTTGGATCTTCAACATGCAACGAATGTACTTTTACTCGCTCTCCCAGCCATATTCCAATCTCTTTCCCCATCGTTTTCGGATAGTTTGACAAGACATGAATTCTGTCAAATTCGAGAGCATTCAGCAAAGTCTTCACCGGACCAGCAGAATCAGAGTCACCAGGTGGTAATTTCAGCGTATTCAGCAGTGACGATCTCACAGCCGGAGTCAGAGTCTTTGCGAATGCTCGCATGTCGGCATGGCCAATCCAGGTGAGTAGTATCCGCTCGCGTGTCATGAAGTTCTCTTCATTCGTAAATCACATCTGAATTTGTGGCATCCACATATCAGTTTGTACTCGGTTGCAGAAGTATCTGCCACCGAACGAAGAAAAGGGGCCCGAAGAAAGGACGGAAACACGGCACAAGGATTGCTTAATGTGACTGCATGTAAAACTCCCGAGCACCCCTTGCCTGAGTCCGGAGACACAAACAGTGTGGGAATTCATTCATGAAGTCAAACCTCTTGCAATCGTACTCGGACTACTGCTGTTGCTCGTATGGCTGCAGGATCTCATCAAGGCAGTTCTGGCTTTGGTTTGTTACTTTGGTCTTGCCCTGTTTGTTTGCCAGCTAATCGCAGGATATCTCGGCTGGGACACATCCGAGCGAGGAGTCATTCTTGTTTCGGGAGCCGTTGCATTTCTGTTCACACTTCTGGCAGTCGTAAACATAGGATTCGGGGGGCTCTGGAGCAGCGTCACATTTGATCGATCCGAATGTGATGTCACTGGCTCTTCCAGTTACTCGTTTCCTCCTTCAGAGCCCATATACACGCCAACGTCTCGTCCATCGTGGTCATGTCCGGTCTGCGGAAGGGAAAGTTGCAGCGGGCATGGTTAGGCAGTCCCACGTCAATTTCGCAATGCCGAACTGCAACAGGGTTAAGGAGTGTGATATGGAACTCGTTTTGACCAGTTATCGCTTAAGTGTCGGTCTGTTGGTGGCTGCCCCGATTTACTGGTGTCGAACCTCACCCGGCAGCGTCATTCCAGCCGTGGCGACATCATTCTTCGCAGGTCAGTGTATCAGTTGGTGGGTCCGTGGCCAGAATGACAGCATACGTCACGAGGCAGCTGTTGTATCGAGTCAAGTTAGGTATACGACCTGCATTTTCTGGTACCTCGTGTGCGTTGGCTTCTCCCTGGAGCATGAGGGCAACGTCATTGCCGCGGTCACCGATCCAGCAGTTTCGCTGCTTTCGTTAGAGAATCGGGAATCATGGATTCTCCTCGGGTTGCTTTGCATCTTCTTACTTGTCGCACCAGTTCGCAGATTCCGAAGTGGCGACCACTCAACGCTCAGTCAAACAGTCCACCCAGTGTCTGCTGACCGGCATGGTTCCGCGGCCGAGCCCACACACTCGGCGCATACGTCATACACCATGACGTCCGCGAATGTTCATGCGGATTTCGTGCGGCGCTACATTGAATCTGGGCCGGGGCCCTAAGATGAACTGCGGCCACTCGAATTCAGAGCCCCTCATCAGCCATGACGTCAATTCCAAAATCTTTCGCGTCGTAGCCTTTGTGCACAACTTTGCATATTGCAGATTCGCGGTTACTTTATTGGTCTTCGCAGATCCAATCCAGGCACTTTCCAGGAAGCACTCCAGCGTGTCACACAAATCCAGCGATGAAGAAAGGATCGACAAGTTGGCAGATCGATTGGGGAGCGAAATCCCAATCATTGGAGGCTGGCTCCGTCGTCAGGCTGTGCGTTCTCTTGAACGCAGTGGGTGCGAAAAGGCAGTTCAGGCACTGGCCGATGCAATCCGAACGGGCAAAGACCCGATCAAACGACTGGCAATCGAAGCGCTGCAACGCATTGCCATTCGACCCGTTTGCGCGGTGACTCAGTTGGCTTTTGACGCATGCCTGACGTTCGAGCCTGGGCCTACATCAGGAGCTGACAAGCCAGAATTCGAGACGCTACTCAATGCACTGCGGTGCACGCCAGACTGGCCCGTATCCTCAGCTCGGCATGAAATGTGCAAACTCTTCGTTCAAGACGACGACCCGTCGATTCGTAGTTTTTTGGTTCGCAACGACATCACTTCATATTGCCCAGTTACGACAATGGAAGTCATGTTTCTCGCTGGTCGTTTCGATGCTCCCTTTGACAGAGGCATCAGTGTGGGGCATGGATTAACAGCATCTGGGATCGGCTGGCCCAGTTACGGTCCGGTTCATCAGCGGATCGCAGATACGGCAATTCGCCATGGCTCTTTGAGGTGGGCTGAGTTGATTGTGCAAGCACCAGAGAGACTTGGAGAACGACACTGGGACGCTGCAATTCAGATCCTTCGCAAAGCGAACCGGTTTGAACAGATCTGGAAGCTCTTGCGATTCATGTCACCGATTCGAGCCGCCGAGACACTCGATTTCCTTGATGAGAGTCGATGGCGTCCGGCGGGCAATGAAGGATCGGAGTATGACACGCTGCTCCAACTCGCCAGAAACTGGCAGAATCGCCGTGAGCCTGTTATCGGGCCCACTTTGGCAATTCCAGAAGGCTGGGAGCGACCAGCTGACAACACAGAAGTACATGTTGCGGCGGACTTCATTTTGGTTACCGATCGTCACTCTCGCTTGTCAGGCGAGGTGCTTAAGCTTGAAACGCTTCGAAACGACGGAATCACAATTTCTCAAGAATACGTTGCAACAACTTCCAGCCCGCCGTGTGTTGTTTCTGACGACATGAGATGGTTGATACACGGCGACCAGACTGGAACCGTGACGGTTCGTGAATTGCCATCTCTGGCGATACGGACACAAAAGCAGGTACTGCCAATTGGAATCAAGAATCTGGCGATTTCCAGTGAACCCGCCCTATTGGCAATTAGAGGTCCACTCAGCCGTAATATTGTACTGCTCAATGTTCCAGATCTGACAACTTATAGCACCCTGAAGTCGTCGATGACGTCGCAGCGTACGGCAACAGTGGAACATCTGGCGTTCAGCGTTGATCGTTCTGCCATCGCTTGCTGGACCGCAGATCCAAAATTGAATTCATACAGCCTTGCCGGGAATACCGTAGGATTTCGCTGCCAGCTTTGGGACCTGGTCAACGGAAGACCCCGGCCAACCGATGCTACACATATAAAACACTTTGGAATGGGTTCCGACTGGTCAGCAGGTTGGAAGTGGCCGACATCGATCACCACTATAGGCAATGCTCGGATCGAATTGCGCGAAACTCACGACTCAATGGCTACAGAATGTGTGACGAGGAATCAGTTGTGGCGGGCCAAAGTAATAGAAGGGGCTGTTCAGATCAGACGCGATTCGGACGCGACTTCGCCGGTTGGGTCATCGGTCGAAGGCTCCTTCGATAAACTCGTGGTCGCGGGAGAATTGAATCGTCATTCGATTCAGCGAATCGCATGGACCCACGATAACCGACTACTCGTGCTGACATCAAAGTCTTTTTCTGTTGTCACGGTTGGGCTACAACATGCCGGAATCGAAGTGCTGAAAAGCCTCGTACCTGACGCTCAAAGAAGTTTGCTTTTGGTGCCTGGATCGAAGCAGAGATATTCGCATGAATGTCGAGGACTTGAATTCATGTCTGTCTTTTGGGAGACGTCAACAACAGCCCGACCAACAGCCCAACCGCCCGAAATATCCCGAACTCTTCTGGACAATGACTCACAGCAGGAATCGACCTCGAAGTTGATTTCTGCCTTACTAGAAGAACTCACCGAACCAACGTCAGGCGGCACCGAGCTCCAGAAAAAGCTCGATAAACTCACGCCGTTTGCATTGCAGTTTCCCGTACTCGTTGTCGCTGGATCATTGAACTGTCTTGAACAAGAGCGGTTGCCCTATGACGATGCAGAAATCGTTCGCAAGTGGCTGGTCGGACTCGGCCCGATCGCCCTTCCCGGAATGCTTGCGACAGTCGGTGGTGACGGGAGAGTTGCCGAATCCGTCGTTCGACAATTGTCACAGGACGAAGCCAGCAAAGCGTTGAAATCCGTTAGCTCGATAGAGGTCATGAAGTCACTTTGGGCAATTGCTCAGAGTGAAGCGTTTGACGATGAGTTCAAAGCGTCACAGTGGTGGCAGATTAGCGTCGCAAAGTCATATATGGATGGCTTAAAGGAAATGCACATCCAGAACCTCTGGCAGCGAATGTGTGACGGTTCGATCTTCGAGAAATGGACGCGAGATGAAGAGAGGGAATCTGACCCTCGAGTGTTTCGCTTCCTGGCAGAATGGAGTAATCGCTGTCCCGATCTGTGGAATCCGTTCCTTGCAAGTGTGTCGGTTCGACATCGAGCATTGCTGATCGGAGTCTTTCCGCGACTGGGAGAATTGCAAAACATGGATCGCCGCGATTCGAGCTCTAGTGTTGTCCAATACTACGATCTTGCGCCACCGTGGATCGTCAAAGGTGAACCGTCGCTTGTACCGGAACTCTTTCGCCAACTTTTTGCTATTCACGTCCATCCGGGACTACTCGAAGAAGAGTATGGCTTTGCCACGCTTTGCCGATGCCTCTCTGAGATGCACGAAAAATGGGTTCCCGGATTCCGTAAACTCTCGACCCGCAGTTTGATGAAATTTCTGAAGAGAATCCCTTCACGATCGAAGGCCGAAGAGCTATTTCGCTCCGGCAGCAACAGGATGTCATGGATAGATACGGACGATTTTCTCATGGCCTTGCTCGCGGCAATAGAACGCCGTGAGGACGCCGACGCCCAGGAAGCAAGAACTCTGTACGACACGGTTCTACAGAAATGGGCGGAAATTCCAGTCGACGACGACTGGGATACTTTAAGGCACACCGACTCCGATGACTGAGCGTTGAGAGATAGACTCCGGTATCCGGTACTCCCTTTGGTGAATCGCAGTTTGAAAATGAATACAACCTCCGAGAACAGCAGACGAATAGAACGACTCAAGAAGCGTCTTGAAAATCAGTATC
Organism: Planctomyces sp.; assembly: GCA_016795105.1. Classification (GTDB taxonomy): domain Bacteria; phylum Planctomycetota; class Planctomycetia; order Planctomycetales; family Planctomycetaceae; genus F1-80-MAGs062. The sequence goes on along the minus strand of JAEUIH010000099.1, from coordinate 1,413 downwards.
CAGTTATTGGTGACTGGATTCGTCGACAGGCGATTCGAAGCCTTGAGCGAATCGCCTGCCCGGAAGCAGTCTCCGCACTTTCGAGCACGGTCGAGTTCTCGACTAACCCCACACTGAAGAAGTACGTTCTTGATGCCTTGAAACGAATTGCATTGCAGCCAATAAGCTCAACAACGAAGACTGCACTTGAGGCTTACAAAGTCTTCAAAGTCGATTATGGTGATCCCGACAGTATTGCAAAGAGAGAGACTTTGTTGGAGGCTCTAAGGGGCACTGATTCATGGTCGACACTGGCAGCTCAATACGCTCTGTGCGACGTAGTCATTAAAGAACCAAATCATGTGCTGCAGCAATTCCTGATTCAAAATCACTTTTCCCCTCCGTACCCACACTTCAACCTTAGATTTCTCTTTCTCACGAAGCAGTTTGATGCAGCAGATATCACGAAACACAATCAAGCTGATATTGATTTTGCGTTTGGCTTCGGGTACGCCGACGATATCACCTACCGCGTGGCTCAGGTTGCCGTTGAGGCTAGGCGACTGGACTGGGCTGAAGCGGCATTGAACTCAGTAAAAGGCTTGGAGAGTTTTCACTGGGATGCAGTCATCGAGATTCTTCTGGAATCCCGCTCTGAATCGCTACTGTGGAGGTCCCTTACCAGAATTCCGCCCATTCATGCAGCTACAGCTTTGAATCGGCTGGCAGAACGAGGTTGGAGACCCACATCAGACCAACGCGCATCATTTGAGCATTTGCTGACACTTGCCAATGCCTGGCCATATCGGTCGCATGCCATCACGGAACCTGCTGTAGCAGTTGAGTCAAACTGGAGTATTTCCAGTTCTAGAGATGACACGGTCGTGTTTTTCTGCATCGACCTGTTCGTCGTCTGCGAAATTCTTTCATCTCTTTTTATGCACAGGCAGTGCGTACTACAGGTTCGCCGATACAGCGGCCAGAAAGTTGCCAAACAACACACGTCGATTGGAATACGCGGTACGACATTTGTTGTATCGAACAACGGCAAGTGGCTGCTCCAGGGAGATTTCGACGGCACCGTCTCGATTCGTGAGCTTCCGTCTCTGCAACTGCTGAACTCCGTTCGCGCGATTCGCGAAGCTGTTCATACTATGACCGTCTCCAGAAACTCTGACGTTGTTGCCATATGTGGGGCGGCGAGTCGTACGAATGTTGTCCTTTCGCTTCCATCGTTACAGGTTCATGCTAAGAAAGCATCCCCACAGGTAGATAGCTCAATCTTTGACGATGGCGCAGTTTCCATTACGCCGGCGCGCTCGTACGGCACATCACTGATGGAAAGTTCGAGAACGGCACTTCGGGCAGATCGTTTGTTGTCGGTGACCTCCGACCGACATCTTACCGTTCTCTCCCACTTTGGGATTCACCTTT
>JAEUIH010000098.1 GCA_016795105.1 Planctomyces sp. | reverse complement strand
CCTTTCTGAGCCCAATTCTCGCATCCACAAAATCCCCGTCAATTCAACTGGCTGCCACTAAATCCCGTGAAGAACCACAGAAAGAAAGGCAACGGCACTGTCTGGCTTATTGGAGTTTCTCGGGAATGCGTTAGCGACACTTAGCTAGTCTTCTAACAAACAAATTTGACAGGATTCATGTATGTCTGAATCATTGAATGTTAGCGCCCGTCAATCGTTCATTGCTCCATCTAATGGTCGTCTCATTACCTTTGCAATTCTGGCGATGATCGGCATAGGAGTGTTGGCATGGGACTACGCGTCTGCCGACCGCAATAGCCTATCGCTGATACGGCTGTTGCCGGGGGCTCAGTTTGTAGTTCTGGCCTGCCTCGCACTCGTCAGAAAAGTTCCGTTACGGGCAACCATCGGAGCCTACACGGGAGGACTGTTGGTTATCGCAACTGTGTATTACGCAATCTGGTATGACTCTCTGAATTACAACGGCGGTGGGGCAAATATCGGTCTTGGAATCATGGCACTGGCAGCAATTTTGCTGCTGCCGATTCCCATGCTCATCGGCGGGTTTGTCGGATGGTTGATACCAACAGGCAAGATCGTCGGTTCAAGCGAAACGAGAGCCGGCACCTCAGGCAAGGCAACGATTTAGGGAAACGCAACTATGGACTTATTGACGAAATACATTCTGCCGATCGCTGCCATCATCGCCGCTTTTGTTCTGGATTATCGGAATCGGCATCGCCGCATTTTGTTGAAGCGGGCTCTGTGTACTAACTTCATCTGGGCATCTTTCTTATCTATTCCCCACTTGCGTATAGACATGAGAGTGGCATTTGTCATGTTCCTGTTTATCTTCTCGGTTACATCGTTGGGTGCTGTCGGACGTTGGAATGAGCAGCGCCGCCATCTCGCAAAAACTGACTCTCAACTCTCCTTGCAAAAGGACGAGTCATGAACATTTGGAAAGACTATCTCTTGCCGGTGATGCCAGTCGTTTTGGTCATCGGCGGACTGCTCGCCGCGCGGCGACAACACCACCGCCCCTACAACCTGTTACGGGGACTCTCGGTATGCGCTCTGTGCGCCGGCTGTTTTGCATTTGGTTTTGTGCGTGTTGGCTGGGACAAAGCCGCCGTAGCGTTCCTGTTCATCTTCGTCCCCACGGCGACGATTGTGACCGGTCTCTGGGCCGAACATCGTCGCTATCTATCAACGCTTCCTCCGAAAGACCCGACAGACAAGGTGCAACCATGAACAATCTCCTCTCGCAGTACCGATTTGTTGCGGCATTGATCACAGCAGTTCTGCTGTCACTCCCGATGTCAGCTTCGGCTCAAACAGATCAGAGAAGCCCGAAGAGTGATCCGAGTGGTGGTGATTTCGGAAGTAGACAAACGCTTGTCGCGACGGTGTTCGGCGAGCCGCTCACTCTCGAACAGATGACTCCTGCCGAAGTGGAAGTCAAACGCAAGGAACTTCCTCAGGGCAAGTTCGACGAATGGCTTCGTGGATATCAGGTCGCGCGAACCTATGACAACATCTGGGCTGCTGTGAACAAGAAATACATCGAACGAGAGAAGCTCGATGTCTCCAAAGAGGAACTCGACGCCATCGTCAAGTCAGTCGAACTGCGGATGAAGTCCGAGCCGGAACAGCCAGCGGGTACCACACCGACGCCTGCGGAAAAGAAAGGAATCTCGGTCGCGTGGGCACGAGCTTCGCTCCTCGACTGGAAAGTGTGCAAATCGCTCTACGAGAAGTACGGCGGTCGAGCCGGCATGGGCAGCCTCGGATCCTGGATTGCCTTAGACGGACAAAACGCCTTGCTGAAAGAGCATCTCAAAGCAGGCGACATCAAATTCCATCATGCTGACATTGAGACGGCATTCTGGAAATATGCCCAGAGAGAGCACTTCGCCGATACATATCCGAAAGGCGAGCGACTCAAACAGTTACTCGGTACGCCGCCGTACCTATGGGCAGACGCAACCGCGGGGATGGAGCAGAACAAGCGAGAGCGAATCGGCTCGGCGCTCGGCAAGGACATCTATCGAGACCAGTTGAAGAGCACCCCGCCGACATACACTGAAGTTGTGCAACTGTTTATGGCACCGGCGATGGAGCAGTTTGAGCGTCAGCACTGGGAACAGATTGATATGACCGACGAAGAGATTCGCGAAGGAGTCATTTGGCTAACGAAACAGACTCAACTCGCCGGTGGCGAAGCTTGGGAACGTTGGCAGGCCAAAACCATCGAACTTCAGGCGAACGTGGACCAGCGACTTCGCGAAGGTCAACGCCAACTTGATGATCCAGCCACGCTCGACGAACAGCGTCCGCAGTTAAAGACCATGCTGCGTGTTGTCGCGTTGGAACGAACTCATCCACACGCCACCGAGGTCTGGTTGCTATTACATGGTCGCAAGTTCGAACAGTACGTCTTCGACAACTACGGAGGCGGCCGGGTCATTCACCAACAGCTCGGTCCTGAAGCCCTCGATGCCCGGCGAAAGCTCCTGCTGGAGTTAGAAGAAGCGGGCAAGTTTCAGATCACCGATCCTGAGCTGCGTAAACTCGCTTATGACTACTGGGACCGTCCAAGTCATCCCGGTGGCTTTCATACGGACCACAGAATCTTGATGTTCCCGTGGACGAAATCGCATCAAGAGATGATCCGCGAGAAAGAAGGTGTCGTTCCTGACGCTCATTCGCATCTGAGCGAGTTGATACAGCAACAGAAAGCACGGGACGAGTCGATCCGTCGAATCAGTTATCAGGGAACGGTGCGACAGTATGCAGGACTGGATGTTCAACGTACGAAGACGGAGTCGATAGATCAGTTCATCTCAAGAGTTGCCAGCCATGCTCCGGAATATGATCAGGTGCCACCCTATTCACTAAGCGGTTGCCGTGACTTTGAAACCGGAGTCTATCAATTCACGATGGGCCATATTAACGCAGAGGTACCCAAATACATGTCCTGGTTCATTGACAACAAGGAGCATGTGCAACTGATGGGACGCAAGCCTGGCGTTTGCGAAGCGATCATTACGAACAAACGAAATGACATTCAGGATGACCGCGAGGCATCCATGGTTCGGTTGGATATCGCCGCTTTCCGACCTGTGAAGGACCAGCCGATGTCCGACGTTTTAGAAAAGGCGATCAGCGAACCCAAAACTCCGGATGCTGCTGGTCGTCCAGCATGGAGACTGGAGAAGCTTAACAACAAAGTTGGCTGGAAGGCGACATTCAATTACATGCAGCCGATGGAGAATCCACCTGGTGCCAAGCAAGTTGTTTGGTATCGAATGTACTGGGAAGAGATCGACGGCGAATTGGTCATCGTGAGAGTCGATCAACTCTCCGTGGTCGGCGATGAAAACACGACTCCAATTGGAGTCATATTGCTCGATGACCATCGATTGGTCGATGGAAAACCAGTTCCCTTTCGCGTTCGACATTTTCGGTTAGGAAAAGTCGTCAAAGGTGCGGAGTTCACAATCACAGACCTGAAACTCAATGATTCGGTTGATGTGCCAGAGCGCGTGTTGATTCCGGAAGGCTCACCAGTTCGTAACTTCATCTCTGGGAAGCTGTACCTACAGCCAGCAGACGAGACAACAATAAGTCGTTGAAAGACGCCGACATGAATGGCTTTATGACTTTCTTCCTCCTCGGCCTGTTGGCAGCGGTGCCATTCATCTTTCTCTGGCGTCAGGTGCCTCGCGATTGTCCCAACTGCCGCCGGCAACTCCCCCTGTGGTATGCGCCCTGGAACCGGACTCGCCGGCAATGGGTGAAGGGTGGTTTTGTCTGTCCGGCCTGCAATATCGAAGTGGATCTGCAAGGAAAACAAGTCTCTCCCGACGAACCTCCCATCAGCACTGCGGCATTCCTGCGTGTGTTGATACCGGCGCTGCTAGCCCCAGTCCTTGTCCTCATCGTTTCCTACTTTGCTTTTGACTGGGGCAAGGCTCAAATCAAAAGTTTCATGCTTCAACCGGAAACTCAGGCAGCAGAAACAACTCCCGCGATCAAATCGATTCCAGCACTACCCCTTCAACACATGCCCAGGGAAAGCGAACAGGAAGGTCTGCGGGCGCGGCTGGTGTTACGGGTTCATGAGCGACAGAACGATCAGGACATGTACTCGCTGGGGCTGGAGATTCAGAACGCTTATCACTCACAGGTTGCACTCTGCGAGTTCGACCCCCAGGAGTTGAAGCTGGAACTGCTGGACGCAAACGGCAAAGTCATTCCACCGGGGCCGATTGACGCGAACGGACCAGTTCAGGCTCAACAACAAGTTGTCGTGCTTGGCAGAACTTTGGTCACTCTTCCAGTCCACGATCATGGCTACGGTTTCGCGGGACGAATCTGGGCCAACGATGAAACAGTGTGGAATACTCCACCCGGTGAGTATCAAGTCCGAGGCTCTGTGACAGTCACTGCATCCTATGGCAGAGTCGTAGTTGAAGGTCCGTTTGGAAACATTCTCAAAGCTCCTACCGAGTGGGACGAAAAGCCCAGGCGAGTGGAACTCAGTCTGCCGTTGTCTCGTTTTCGACTCCCTCCCGTGCCGTGATGACTGGATGCTTAACACGGTCAAGACTCTCATTGGCAGCCGTTGCCGTAGTTGATCACCAAGACACGCACTGAACAAACAATCTGCCTGCAGCCCACTTCTCGAACCATCCAGCCATACGGGCCAGCCATTCAGGCTCTTCCAGTGGTGACTCGTCTGCGACTTGTGCGATGGAGTCGCCCAGAGTGTCACCGTTGATTAAAAGTTGCAGCAGTTGGAATTCTTCCTGTTCCACAACGATCGTGCGGACGACGTAGTTCAGGCGAGTGATGACGAGATATGTCGGAACCGATTCTGGTAGTTGATCGGTGCTGGCCGTTCCTTTGCGAGTTGCGATGGCAAACTCGTGAGCACGGCTGTTCAATTTCAAGAGACGAACACACGGGGCGACTTGTAATCGAATATCGCCGACTTCTTCGGCGGGAACGGCCGCAATGTCGTCTGCCTGTAGAGTAGCCGTTTGCTCGATGCCGGGGCCACTGAAGACTTCGCAGTACGTTCGCTCGACGCGTGCAAGATCGATCATCAGATCGACCCATGATTGATCCGTCGAAGTGTCTTCTTCAACTCCGATAGGATTGGCGTTGTCATCAGCACATGCAACAGCTCGATTGCTCTCAAGAAACGCGGGAAATGCTTGTCCCAGATCTGCAAGCGTGTAACTGCGGGATGGATGAGTTTGCAGATACTCGAACGCAAACGCGTTGAACGTCTCTTCGCCCAACAGCGACGTCAACGCGGGATACTCATCTCGCAGGCATTCCAGCAGTCGCGCGTAGTAGGCATTGGCGTACACTTCCAGCCGCCGCTGGCTGCTGAGTGCTCTTGACGGCAGAATCATGTCCTCGATTGAGACGGATTTGGATTGAATCGCAATGCGGGCTTCGTCGGAAGCTGCACCACTCCGGACACCATCGGGATTGACAATCATGGCCTGCATCCAGCGTTGGATGCCGTGAAGATTTCGGTGTGAATTCCCTGTCAGCGCATTCTCCTCAGCCAGGCTCGGATCCGAAAATGCCATCATTCCACCTCGGCTGTTGCGTAGAGTGCTGGCTGAGGAATTCCGGCCAGACGTGATGGGGCCGTTTCCATAGATGGAGGATTGATCACGTATGGTTCATCCAACGCATGAGCCGTCTGAAGCCATGATTTTGCTTTCAGCACTTCGGCATGAACCACATCAAACTCCGGAATACTGGCATCCCATTCCAGCAGAGTCGATGCCCGGATGCCGCGTTCATGGGCGTATCGGAACAACTCCCAGACGGGATCCACCACATGACCGTCGTGCGTGTCGATGCAATGCGTTCCCATGTTGGTATGCCCGGCAAGGTGAAACTGAACGACTCGATCGACCGGAATGGAATCGAGGTACCGTCTGGCATCAAAGTCATGGTTTACGCTCGACACATAAACGTTGTTCACGTCGAGCAACAACTGACATCCCGTTTCCATGGTCAGGTATCTGATGAAGTCCCATTCGGTCATCGTTGAATCCCGGAATGTGACATAGGTGCTGGGATTCTCAAGGACCAGTGGACGTTCCAAAATATCCTGCACAATGCCAATGCGATCAACGAGATGCCGCAAAGTCTCCTCGTTGTAAGGCACCGGCAACAGGTCATGAGTATTCTTGCTGGCAACGCCCGTCCAGCAGACATGATCTGAAACCCAGCGGGCCTTCGTTTCAGTGGCGAGTTGTTTCAACTTTTGCAGATAGTCGAGATTCAGAGGATCTGTACTTCCGATCGACATAGAGACGCCGTGCATCACGATCGGATATCGTTCTGCGATCTGGTCAAGAACATTACGTGGCCGGCCACCACAATTCATGAAGTTCTCTGAGATGATTTCGAACCAGTCAACAGCCGGCCAATTCTTCAGGATATGAGCGAAATGAACTGTTCTCAGACCAACTCCCAACCCGATTCCGTCAGGCGAGGAAGGTGCTGACGTCGAAAACGGAACCGGCTCTTGCATGATTGCAGCCTTTCAGAACTCACCATCGCCTTCAAATAGAATAAAGTCCGGACCGAATTAAAAAAGGCCGGCCATCCGAGGGTATGGCCGACCAAGAACTGCTGCAACAATACTCGATAAGGATGATTTTCAAGGTGCTTTGCCACAGCAGGGAAGATCATCTGCAGAACTATTTGGGAGCTGGCCCAACCTTCTTGCCCGCCGCTTTCATCAAATGCTCGAACTGTTTACGAGCCAGTTTCCATGTATCGGACTTCAAAGGTACTGCACATTCCCCTTTGCCTTTACAGGTGTTTTGCCCCGGGTAGCCACCACAGCCGCCCTTGCCCTTGCAGTCATTTTCGCCTGCACAGTCATGCTTGCTGACTGAAGCACAGGAACTCTGACCGGCACAGTCATGCTTGCCCTTACCCTCACCTTTGCAGGTATTCAGACCCTTGCAGGTATTCGGCGCCGCAATCAATAATGAGGGATCAATCCCAAGATCTGGCTTCTCTTCCTTCTTCTGATTTCCTGAGACAGCCCGACTGCCCACCACCAGAGCCCCCGCAGCGACGGCTACCATGCGGCTGAAGTTGCGACGACCAAAGTTTGTTTCACTCATTCTCACTAAACTCCTGAAGAATAACGCTGACAACCGCCAGCCGGACAAGCTCGTAATCCTGACACGATTCACACGAGCGTTCAGTTTGCAAGTGTGTCGTGCAGTCCGGAAATATTCTGTGAGAATCCTCACAGATGGCCTCGATCACCGATACTTTCAGCAAGGCTCGTTAGTTTTGCAGTTGATGAAGTGCCCATTCCACGTGCTGAGTCTTCAGCGACAGGCTTGCCGGAAAAGGTAATTGTGCGACACCAAGAAGCCGCCGGAGAATTTCGACGGCCGCCCATTGATTCGCGAGACCGACATCAATTGACGATGCTGCAGCCTGGTATTGCTGAAGCAATCGTGCAATCACAGCGTCTGGAACACCCATCAGGCGACAGTGCGCGATCATCACGGCGATGTCAAATTCCCGACGCCCCAGGAAGCAAAACTCGGGGTCGATAATCCTTACACCGGTCCCTGTCAACAACCAGCTCCCGGGAAAGAAATCTCCATGAAGCAGTGTCTGACAGTCTGACAGATATTGTTGTCCAAGCCATCGACATCGATCCACAACTGCATCATCTGATCGCACTTCATTCGCAAGTGAGGCCAGTCCCGGTGTGATCTGATCAAGATCCACAACAGCGGGAGTCTGAAACGGAAGGATAAACATATGCTGGAAGTTGAGTTCTCGAAGTTCGCGATTTGCGAACTCCGCCGCTTTCGTTTCGATGCCGCATATACCGTGCAATGCCACGAGCCAATCGACTAGTTCCAGAAGCTGAGCCTCCGTAAGACGGCTCTCAGACTGCTGATTGTACATCCGAGTACAGTCGTTTGCCGGACCAAGATCCTGCAAAACGAGAACATATTGCTCCGGGGCGGCCCCGACCAAAGCCGGCAGACAATGACGAACTTCCGGATAATCGGTGACAGCAACGTAGAATCGGATTTCATGTAAGACACGATCCACGGGCGCCGCAATCTGCGGATACTTTTCTACCCATGGTCGAGCCTGTTTGACAATGAACGAACCACTGGACGTCTGAACGCGCAGAGTCAGATTCATATTGCCTTCCCCGGCAATGCACATTTCTTCAACGGCACCATCAGGTGGCAGGCAATTCAATCGTTGAAGCAATCGCTGAACTTCAAGGACAGAGTCAATTGTCAGCCATTCGTGGACGCCGCAGCCTGCTGGGCAACGCAGGGCTGGTTTTCCGGTATCTTGACTTGTCTCCGCATGCAGATTCTTCACGACTCAGCTCCTGTCGGGAGCACGAAGGGAGCGCCCGACTTATGTCGCTGACTGCATAACTGGAGAGTCTGTTCCCATTCGTCAATTGATTCGCCGTAATCTTCCCGATGACGCCCCGCTGTTGTTTCACGAAACTCTTTCGGAAAGATCTCTTCACCATGAACCGCACCTGCCATAGCCGCCAGCACGTGAGCATAGGAGTCACTGTCGTGACGGAAGTCGAGTGTGAGATGCAGCGCCGCAAGCGGATTGAATTCACAGAAGATCAAGATAGCGACAGGAACCAACAGGGTGAAGTGTGCGTCCCACCAGTACAACGGACGCCCCTGAGTCTCAAGCAGTTCAAAGAGACGTGATGGGCGCCCCTCGGCAGTTGCTGCGAATTCGCGTGCGTGATCCAGCCATCGCCGCAACGGACGACCAGCAAAAGGCACGTCACCGTATCCATATGGATCCGTTGACTCCATCGCGTCGAACAGTCTCTTCCAGCGAATACTGACGGATTCGGCATCCATCTCCGGTGCCAGCACAGCCGACAGACCAGCAACCAGAGCGGCCGCAATATCTCGAGCTCCAGGTCCATCAATGAAGTCCAGAGAATACGCAGCCAGATAAGCGGATGCGGGATCGCCAGGAAAGGCGGCAGCCAGCGGAGTCAGCATCATTTGTCCCGAACAATTCGGTTCCCCAGCCCACAATCGTTCTACGGGGCGCGAGATTTTTGGATCGCGTTCTCCCAAAAGCCAGCGAGCCGCAAGCCGATATTCATGGAATGCTTCGTCAACCACAGGGGCCAGTGATTCGGGCACCGGCTGCCCTGGTTTCGGCGTGAAGTTGATGTACTGAGCTGCCAGGTTTCGGGAATTGACGGGAAACGCCTGCTTCGCCACAGCGTCTTTCAACATCCTCATCAAAACGATCTTGTGACGCGTATCATCCGTGGTTGTACCGGCCGGAGAATCTTCGTACCACTGACCATAGGGCTCGATACCAGGTCTTAGCTTCTCATAGGAATACAGTGGCAGAGTCTCCGCAAGCCTGGTGAGATCTGCTGCATTAAGGCTACGATCTTCATTCCAGTTTCGAGTGCAAGGCAGAGCAGCATCAACCTCGGGGCCACTCTGAAATTCAACCGGACCGCCCAACGCGTCGCCAAGCACTCCGCCAATCAGCAAACCGCGAATTCGATTGCCACCACCGACCTGTGCTTGCTGCTGAATTCCTGCATCTTCTTTTGCGATATCATTGACGGTTTCGTGTTGTGCCCGGCCGACCATTGCCCGAAGCCCAGTGAACGCGACAACTCCCAAGGATACGCTATGACCAAGAAATTCGCGACGGGATTCTGGCGAAGAATCGATCATTGACAATGAATCCTGAATAGGATGCGGCAGCATTTGAGACTTCGAGCACCAATACCGAGACCGGAGTTCATGCAGTCTCTCGGAGTTGATCTCGCGAGTCAATTCCGGGGTGATCCGAATTCGCAGCACCGCTAACACTGTAATCGATCGCACAGGTCACAGAACCAATGTCTTGTGAGGCAGATCCAGAGTCGATGCCTTGCCCGATGCAAAATTACCCATAAGTTGGACGGACTGATTCGCAATTCCCTGCAGACAGCTTCTGTAGACTGCTGTTCCAGCTCTCGCAACTGAAATGCCCGTCTCATTTTCTGCGGCAGACAACTTACGCATGCATAAAACACCTGAAGGAATTCTTGCTGCTCAAGCAATGCCTCAGGCTGAGCATCCCACCGAACCGCGAGCGCCTTCCATTGCTCCCTGCCGTCAAACGGGACATCAGCTCCGTCGTCTTCACATTCGTCCAACAACTGCATTTCTCGCCTGCGAAGCTTCTGATAGTCCAGCAACTTGTGCTTCAGGATCGCAAAGAGCCATGTCCTTTCGCTCGATTCGCCACGAAACGTGTTCCTGTATCTCAAGGCGGCTACCAGAGTTTCCTGGACCAAATCTTCGGCAGGCTCGGTTGCTCTGACCTGACGTACGGCGTATCGAAACAGAGAATGGCCATACAAACTCATCCACTGCTCGGGATCCGTCGTATTCGCTGTTGGCAATTCGGGCATCAAGACCTCCAGATTTATTTGCTGAGTCCATCCGAGCTGTCATTCGGATATGGTATCCGCAGTGGACCGCGACATCTGTGAGTTTTCTCACCAGTCACGGAAGACTGAATTCTGCTGGTGAATCTCAGCAGTCCTGATTCTCATGTTCAATGATTGGGATCTCGCATGAGTGGCGGCTCAGAATTCTCCAATAACTTCACCACCGCTTCGCGTGATCAATGAGCGATAGATCCCCAAATCCAAAGTTTCGTTGAGAAATCGGACACTCCCATCGCCCAGCACAACATGAGCACCGCCGGAATGTTGACTGAAAATTTCCTCAAACGGGCCACAATTGTTGCTCGTCCATGGGCATGACGACGGTCCGCCTTGAGGCGAAATGTTGTTGTTAATTCGCATCGAGATACCGAATGCATTATCAGGTTCGGCCCACCGCCAGAAGCGTCGCTTGGCTCCATCAAGCGGATCCAGATAGACGTGATTCGACTGCATGCGTTCGTCGCGGCCAATATCTTCACCAAGAAGTACGGTATTGCTGAGGCCATCCGTGATGTCCGCGAACCGACTGCCACCGCGAACCATCGCTCCTTCGGCTCGCTTCGTCTTGTCCCGAAGACCAGTTACCGGATCAAGATCGACGTAGTAGACAGGCCCATAGTCGGTGCATCCGTAGCCGTCTTTGTCGGTCGCTGAAGGCCGCCATGCATCAGATGGGCAAATGAACGCTGGGATTGCCTGCTTCGCAGCCGCGTCATTGGCCGGAATGGCATTGTACGCGAAATTCAAATCGAATCGCTGAAAGGCGTTCCCCTGATCAATGAATGGCAGAATGGCCGTAAACATCGAATGCTGATCAAATGTCGTTGATGGCGGATTGGTCGCGAAGTTCGTCCCCTGACCGCCGGAAGGCAGTCGACTGTAGGTGCTTTCGTAATTGTGAATCGCCAGCCCGAGCTGTTTGAGATTATTCCTGCACTGCGTTCGCCTTGCGGCTTCTCTCGCTGCCTGAACTGCAGGAAGCAACAATGCTATCAGCACGGCTATGATTGCGATCACAACAAGCAGTTCGATCAGTGTGAATCCGACAGCCTTGCGAACATGCTTCCGAGAATTGTCGTGTACTCTAAAATGCTCCATCGTCATAAATTTCTCTCTTTCCATCTTCGTTGAAAACGTGGCCACTCAAAACATCAAGTGTCCAATGGTCAAAAGAGTATTTGAGCGACGAACAGAAGTCGGTGAGATGACTCACACACGAAGAGATTCTTCAGACTTTGTTTTTTTTCTGCGACACGGGTTCAGGAGTTTACGAAGATGGACCTCGTGACAACTCCATCATTCAGATACATTGTTGGCAGGTGCGTCAACGATGCGTCATTGGACCGGAACGAGACACCATGAACGAACAAACTGATTTCGAGGAATGCTCGGAGTGGCTGAAGGCTCTGGCGGAACCACTGCGTCTGCGTATTGTTCGTGAGCTGATTTTCGCGCCGTGTACGGTGACTGCTCTGGCAAACCGGATGGACACGGCTCTGGCGTTGGTTTCGCATCATGTGCAGGTGCTCCTGCACGCGGACATTGTGCAACTTCGCAAAGACGGACGCTTCAACCAATACAGCCTGAACCCTGAATTCTTTCGACAGGCTGCCAGGCAGAAAGCTGCGGCTCTGGATTTTGGGTGCTGTCGCTTCGAGATCACCTCAATGTGATGCACGTTCTTTCTACCCCTGAACGATCCTCAGCCACGTGGTTCACATCTTCAGCAGTCGTTCAACGCTTCTGCGATCGGTCAGTCCTGATTGGCGCTCGATGATTTCACCATTCTTGAAGACGATCAATGTGGGCAGTGATGACACGCCGAATTTCTTTGCGATGTCCTTATGAACGTCGACGTCCACTTTCAATATGGCAGCACCATATTCGGTGGCTTCCGGTTCCAGAGCATGCAGAATGACAGCCTGTTTTTTGCAGGGGCCGCACCATTCGGCAAAAAAATCCACGAGTACCACGTCTGACGCATCCCGAATTGCCGCATCGAAGCTTTCGCCCGAGTTCAAGGTCTTCAGAGAGTGTTCGATGACCGGCTTCGTCATGCTTGCAAACTGCACGTCCGAAGATTCGTCCCCACCATTTTCAGTAGCCGGCGTGCTGGTGTCAGAGTCAGTCAACTTGGCAATGCCACGGTCCGATTGGTTGCTTCCGTCAACACCTTGATCGGCATCGCCTCGTCGAACCCAGCTGGAGGTTTTTGAACAGCCCGCAGAGACGAACACACCGATCAGGGACAACATGAATGTGCGTCGAACAGAGCGTTGAAGAATCGGCAGTCGTGTCGTCCTCGTGATCTTGCAAATTCGGTACTGCTGGGATCTGAACCTTCACTGCTATCGACAAAAGGTGCCAGTTGTCTTTTGACGACAAACGTTCGTGAACCATATGCGTCGGAACATCAATTCTGGAACAGCAATGAGCGGCAAGATTCCTGTCGCAGAGCCAGCGAGCGGTCGAAAACTGCCGTCTTCCTACACCTGAAAATGCCTCAAAAACTTCCTGTCAATCCATGTCTTCAGAGTCCAGCACCAGCGAGCATGAACGGTCAGCGACTTATAGAGCAATAGTGCTCGTCCGTCGCCGGTGTTTAAAAGCTTGAGGAAGTCGCTCTGCGGTTTGAATTCAAGAAGCGGACCGCCGTTGAGCAGCGCCTTGATGTTGTGCCATAATACCGGTGACTGACGGACAGCATAGACACCGGCCTTCGGGAACGGCGTTTCCGGAATGCTTCCCGAATCGCCAACAGCAAAGACAAGCGGATCAATGGTGCTCTGAAGGGTTGGCGTCGTTACCAGAAAGCCATGTGAGTCCACCGGGAGCGCCAATCGTGACAACACTGGCGGTGCTGCGGCCCCAGTCGACCAGATGACACAGTCGGCCGACTGTCGGTCAACTCCATTGATGACAATGCCGGAATCATCAACCTCCGTGACTCGTGACTGAGTGACGACTTCGATACCACGTGCCTGAAGAATCAATCTGACTCGTCTGATGCTCGACCCTGGCAACTCATCCACAATCTCATCAGCCGATGTCAGAATTCGAATCCGGATGTTGGAATAGGGAAAGTGAAACCGCAGTTTCGACTGAAGGCAAAGGGCAATTTCGATGCTTGCGACGCCTCCGCCAACGATCACGACTTTTAACAACTGCCCCGACTTCGGAGCGACAACATCAAGTCGCTCATCCAGACGTCGCGGGAAAGTCTGCATTGGCTTAATAGGAACCAGGCACGCGCCGTTTTCTTCGGGAAGGCCCGCTGGTCTCGATCCCACCCCGACGGAGAGTATGTCGAACTTTAACGACTCCGCATTGTCGAAGTGCAGGACTCGCTGATTCCAGTCTACGGAAGTCACGTCAGCAAGAATGAGCGTGGCACCGGCCCGAGCGACCAGCTTTTGTAAGTCGATCTGCATCTCGTCCGGCGAGAATTGGCCAGCCAGAGTGCCGGGCAGCATTCCCGAATATGTGGCGGTCGGAAATCGAGAGATGCAAACCAGCCGACAATCGGGGACCGGGTTTCGAGCCCACTCTTTCAGGATATGAGCATTCGTATGCCCAACACCCAGCAATACGACTGTACGGACAAACAAAGCTGCTTCCTTTGAAACTCAAAGGTATGAAACTCAAAGGTCTCCGGCACTCACCGGACGGCTTTCTGCGTAGCACCAGACTCGAAAACAGAGCATACACCCCGGCAACACGATTCTCACCAGACAGCTTCGTAGTCTGATGGCACGCTATACGCACCACTCCAGGTATGAACTTGCCGAGTCGAATGACCGTCGAGGTTGACGAGCGGATAGTGGTGTTTGCACCACTCCAGAATGCTGCCTTTGAAGTTCCAGGCATTGAAACCGTCATGCCGCAGACTTCGAGCAAACTTCTCGCTGCGAACACCTATGGTGCAGTAGCAAATAATCGTACGCCCCTTATACAGGTCACGATCCTTTTCAAAGAGTCGAAGAGGCAACGCACCGGGGATTACGGAAACTCTGCTTTCTGCGTCTGTCCGAACGTCAACGACCAGAAAGTCAGCCACGGGCGCAGGTGCTCCAAACCGTTCCGCCTGTCTTAAACTGGTCTCGTAGCTCAATTGGCGTTTTCTGAGCTGAGTGGCCGTGATTTCCGGGATCGAAACAGGGCGAACTAACCCTCCGACGAAACCTTTCCCCCTCGGGAGAACGATTCCAACGCAGGCCGTCACTGCCAGCAAAGCACATGCGGTGTACCAGGTCATTTCGAATTCCTCCGACGAGTCCGGTCAGCAGATCAGTTGGAAACCAAACACCCGACGATAAAGCCAAGACACCCCGCCACCGGAGCTGTAATGAACCAGGCTGCCAGGATTGTCCCGATGAACTTCCAGTGAGCTTGCCGGCTCGCGAGCCCGATGCCGAACAATGAACCACATGAGACATGCGTTGTTGAAACCGGCATGCCCCAGCGACTTGCACAGGTCACCAGAAATGCTGTGACGGCATTCCCGGTAAAGCCCTGTCCGGCATTCATCATGGTGATTCGATGACTCATGGAATCTGCTACTTTGCGGGCTCCTGCGAGTCCACCGACTGCCATGGCGACCGCAATGACCGGCACTGACCATGTTCCTCCAACACCTGAAGTCGCAATCAGGAGTGCAGCAATCTTCGGCGTGTCGTTCATCCCTCTCGCAAATCCGACCAGCCCCGCCGTAAGGAAGTGTAGAGCATCGAGCGTTTTCCGTGCATCGATCCCCACAATTGACCCAGCATACCTCTGTCGGCACGCGACGACGGTGTCCAACTTCATTGTCAGCAGTTCCGCTCGCTGCATCGCGACTGCGGAATCGCACATCGGGACAACTTCGACAATCTCCGAGCCAGCACAGAGACAGGTTTCGCTGGTGACTCCGGAAGCCAGTCTGACACGACGCAGAACAGGATAGATTACTGCGGTGGCAATCAATGCGATAACAGGACTCAGCAGCAATGGGGCGAGCAGTTGCACCGCCAATTGTTCCCAGCCAACACTTCCCCGGTGGGCGATCGCAGTCCCAATCATGG
Source organism: Planctomyces sp. (assembly GCA_016795105.1). GTDB lineage: Bacteria > Planctomycetota > Planctomycetia > Planctomycetales > Planctomycetaceae > F1-80-MAGs062. The sequence goes on along the minus strand of JAEUIH010000098.1, from coordinate 8,954 downwards.
AGCCAACGATGGCATGCGTTGACGAAACAGGAAATCCAAGCCGAGACGCCGCCAGAACAGTGAGTGCCGACCCTAATGCGAGCGAGGCACCAAAGGACGGTAACGCAAGCAATTCATCTGCGACCAATCCTTTTCCGGAGAATCGTTTCAGCAGCTCTGTTGCCAACAGCAAGGCGAACAACGATCCGAGGAACGTTGTGAGCGTACCCCAGAACAATGCTGTTCGATAGGATGTTGTCCTGCTGCCATATAACGTGGCCACGCCCTTGAAGTTGTCATTTGCACCATTTGCGAAGGCCAGCAGAAGAGCGGCACCCACAGCCAGGGCAATCATGATTGCACCGTTTCTAACAGTGCTCCACGGCAACTGGAACCTGCACCGGCCGTGCAGCCGAAGCAGTGGCGTCCAACGGCAATGGGCTGATCTTTCAGGCTGTCTGCTTGAAGTTCGCTGACATGGATGCGTGGCGCATTCGCGAGGGGTAGATCAAGCATCTGATTGAAGTCGCAATCGTAAAGATACCCCTGCCAGTCGACTGAGATTGTCGAACGGCACATGAGTCCATCCACAGCATCGCGATTGAACGAACGCACCAGCAACGACATGTATTCGTCGTACCGACCGCTTGTGATCAGGTCATCCAGAAATCGGCTGATCGGCATGTTGGTGATCGTGTACAACTGGTTGAATTCAATGCCGAAGCGCTGCCGCAACTGATCTCGATAGCTCTGCTCCAGTTTCTGCTGATTCGGAGGCAACGAGAGCCCTGTCGGATTGTAGACGAGCGACAACGTCAAGGGACTTCCGTCTCTGCCATAGCCCAGAGTGTTCAGCAGTTGGAGTGCTTCGATGGATTTTCGGAAGACGCCGTTTCCACGCTGAGAGTCGCAATTCTCTTCCAGATAGCAGGGCAGTGACGCAACCACTTCGACCTGATGATCCGCCAGAAACTGCGGGAAGTGCGTATATCCAGGAGCCGACAGAATCGTAAGATTGCAGCGATCAATCACGTGCCGATTCAGTTTCCGCACTTCTGTCACGAACCACTTGAAGTGAGGATTCATCTCCGGTGCGCCACCGGTGATGTCAACCGTCTTCACATTGGATTCGCGGACAATCCGCAGGCATTGTTCGAACGTCTCGCGTGTCATCAGCTCACGACGATCCGGCCCAGCATCGACGTGACAGTGTCGGCACGTTTGATTGCACAGTTTGCCAACGTTGACCTGCAGCGTTTCGAGTGTCTCTCGTTGCAGTTTTGGAAAACCATGGTCGGCAAGCACAGTCTGAAACTTTGGCAGCGTGATGTTTCGACTGTCGTCAAGAATCTCTCGCTGCCGTTCCACATCGGCTAACGGATTGCCCTGTCGAAGCAAGGTGAGTACGGACATCGTAGTATTTCTGCTTTGAGACTAAATGATCGATCAACGAGTGACGACGGACGCGTTGTCCAACTTCGGTCAACTCGCGGCGAAGACACAGGGGAGATTGGTTAGCAATGTAGGTCAACAACACGGCTCATCGGGACCACAGCACGCGTTGCTGGCTTCTGTCGTTGCGTCATACTCAGCGCCTTTGGTTTCGCGAGGATTGCGCAGCTTCTGGCGTTTGCAGTCAAACGCTTCTGCTGCCTCGAGTGGGATCTGCTCGAGCGGCTCGATCGGTTCAAAGACGCTTTCATAGGGAGCCTGCTGCAGCAGCCGAAAGGTCTTGTCACACACCGCCATTCGCTGGCCTCGAACGAACACATGACCGTCGTCATCTTCAACGCGGCGAAACGGGCCATTGTAAACCAGGGCCTGATTACGTTCAAGACATGGTCCCTGCTTGCCCTTCCATGCCACGACCGTCATGGAACGGAACTCGATGCCCTCAATTGTCTGCCACGGCTCGGATTGTCGTTTCGCGATGGAGATGCCATGGAATCCGGCATTCGCAAACGCTTCCAGGAACAGGTCTTCGCGAAACGCTCCGGAAAGGCAACCTGACCAGAGATAGCCGTCTTTCTGCATATGATCGGGGACCGTCTCGTCGCTCACAATATCGCTGATGACCGCTCGCCCGCCACGCCTCAGCACGCGGAAGATCTCGTCGAACAACTGGTGACGGTCCTGTTGTCGGACCAGGTTCAGCACACAATTGGAGACCACACAGTCAACTGAGTCGCTCTCGATCAGTGGCTGTTCAGCTCGAAGCTGCTCCTCCAAATGTCTCCCGGCAAGCCATGCGGCCGAACTGTTGACGGGATTCAGGTTGAGTCGATCATTCAGCAGTTCGAGGTCCAGCTTCAGATCCTGAATCATGCCGTATCGGAAGTCGACGTTGGAGTAGCCAATGTTGCGAGCCACTTCCTGCCGGTACTTTCGAGCCAAAGTCAGCATTTCTGTGTTGCAGTCGACTCCAATCACTCGACCTTTGGGCCCAACCACCTGAGCCATGATGTAACAAAGCTTGCCGGCACCGGATCCCAGATCGAGCACCGTATCGCCCTGATTGACGTAGACGCTGGGATCACCGCAACCATAGTCCTTGTCAATCACTTCCTGAGGAATGGCCTTCAAATATTGGCCAACATACTGAACCGGGCAACACAACGCTGGCTCCACTTTCTGCGAGGCGGCTGCGTAGCGTTCGTAAACCGATGCCTCTTGTGAACCAGCGGCAGTTGAATCGGTAAGAGTCGAGACGGAATCCTGCACGTTTGACTTCCTTGTGGAATCAGCTGATGTTGAACGAAGATGCAGGCCGTTTTGACGAAGCCTGACTGGACATGGCTGCATTCTTACGCGAAAGCAGTTGTGTCTCTGTAATCACGCTCACATTCCAGTGAAAACTCAGTCAATTTGAAGAGATTGCCTCGTTACCTTTGCGTGTATGGGCCGCCACGCTATTGCGTCCCGGAACCGGCGTTTCCGCAAGAGCGGATGGCTTCCAGCCTCGCATCAGCCACGCATATTTCCCAATCGTCCAGAGAATTTTGTATCCAGCTCGAAACGTACCCGAGATCGTGCCACTGATCTTGCTGACGCCAACGCGTTTTCGATAGGGCACCGGCAACTCCAGAATGCGTAACTTCGCAATGGCCGCCTTAATCTGCATTTCAACGGTCCATCCAAAATTCTGGTCTTCCATCCGCAGCGATTCCAATGCCCGCCACGAGATCGCTCGAAATGGACCGAGATCCGTGTAACGCGTGCCCCAGAAAAGACGCATCAGTCCGCAAGCCAGCATGTTCCCGTAAATGCTCTGAGGCGGCATGGCCCCCGGCTCGCGTTCTCCCATTAGCCGTGACCCCAGCACGAAGTCCTGTGATCCATTCAGAATAGGTTCCACCAATTGAGTGAGATACTCAGGGAAGTCGCTGTAGTCGCCGTCGATGAAAACAACGATCTCAGGAGCCGTTTCTCCGGCATCGATTCGTCGCGATATCTCTCCCAGGCCAGCCAGACATGCATTGCCGTACCCTGGCTGCGGCTCGTACACAACTTGCGCCCCGAAGTCTTCAGCCACATGTCGCGAGCGATCTGTCGAACCATTGTCGGCCACGATGATTCGACTCACTGGGGGAAGCTCTCGCAGCACCAGTGGTAAGGAAGACTCTTCATTGCGAACCGGAATGATTACCCAAATGCTTCTGTCTGTCTTTTGCGTAGCATCGAGGTGATTCTTAGGAGTAGCCATAATCATCTGCTACCCTCCAGTGAATAACGAGATGTTTGGAAGCCACTCCAGCGGCTTGCCTGGCAATGCCGAGATACCGCAGGCATCTCTAGCGTGAGCCGGAACCACCTCCGACCGGTGCAGAGCGACTTCCTGATCCCCCGGACGCTGCCGGAGCAGTTCCGTATGTCTCTTGCTGTCTGTAACGTGATCCCGCCCCGGTTGGTGCGTTCATCGTGTGATCGTTGTCCAGCGCGTCCCACGCCTGACCCTCGGATGTGCTGATGGTTCTGGAGATGTTTTCCGGTGATCCGTGTACCGCGCATGCTCCACTGTCGCATGATTTTGCAGCTCCATTTCCAGCCACGCGATGATGAGCACATCCTGCCGCCAGTGAGACCGCAGCAATCAAGATCACGCCCAAGACCGATTGCATCCTTGCCATCGTTCTTTATCCTGTTGTTGTCAGAAGTATTGATGATCGTACCCCACATTCCTCTATCCTCATCATCGACAAGTCCGGAGTGCTCGCAGTGTGAGTCAGTTCACAGTTCAGGATTTCACAACCGGCAGATCGCGGCGAAAACATCCCCTACGAACTACCAGTTGAGCCAAAGGATACTCACTTCGGAAGTTTCAGACTGTGAGATTGCTCACAAGGAACTCATAGCTAGAGAACTGATTCTATAACCTCATCGCGATGCAACCGTTTGGAAGTTCAGTCGTATCTTTCCGGATCGCAGAGAACGTGTGCAAGTAGCCTTTCGTGGTTTGGTAGAGTCGAACCCGCTTTGACAATTCATCGGTTGTTTCTGCGAGCAATGAGTTGCAGGGTTGCTAGCAACGGACGGTCGGTCACGACAATGGAACGGAGTTGTATCACGGGTAATCGCCCCCCCCCAAATTGTGCATGCGAGCTCACTCTTGAGGAACTAATCCGACGCTTTCACCCGAGGAATTGTCTATCAATTCGTTTGTCTCTGGGGACTCAACGCGATTCTGGCTGGAAATCTCACTGGAGACGTCTTCAAGATGCAGTGTGCCGTCAACATAGTACGCCAGCCAGTGGCCGTTTGGGGAGAACTCCAGATGCTCAACGGTGCCCTGACCCTCTGCAGGGATCGTCTTCACCGGTTTTCCTGATTTCAAATCCCAGAGTCCTACGTTTCCATTGCGATCTCCTATGGCCACGACATCCTGTGGAGACACGGCAATTCTCTCCACTAATTGCAGTGGTGACTGACCACCAGTTGTATATCCGACTCCAATCTCTTCTCGAGCGGCCTGAATCGCCATGCCGCCAATGGTTCCTGCTCGACGAGTGCTTTCTCCCTTCTCGGGCAACTCATATCCAAGCGTCATTCGTGCGGAGACTGAGGCCGAGGATGTGTCACAGATTTCTACGGTGTCCCACGTTCCAACGAGGACTCGGTTGTTGTCGTGGGCAAAGGCAATATCGTAGAACGATGCGGTGTCGAGTGGAATGAATGCCAGTCGTTCCTGCGACGCCAGATCGAAGACTTCAACCCCATTTCCCAACCCATCTTTTCGTCCTGCGACCACTTCAAATCGCGTTTGATCGGGAGAGATCGTGTATCTCCCCACATTCTTGATATCGATCGTCTCCAGGTGGATAATCGGCTGGCCGGTCATCGCATCGCGGAACTGATGCCATTCTGCTCCGTCTGCCATGCACCACGCGAGTGCTTTCGGAAGAGGACGGCCGATCGCTATGGGAGTACCACCGTTCCGTCCTTCTGCAAGGCAGGTTGTGCGGCGCAAGGTAACAGTCTTCTCATTCTTCGAGCCATGTTTTCCTCGAGGCATCACCGTCAACCGTAAGAATGTCCCAGCATATCCTTCGAACGCTTCAGATACCGATTTGACCGACGAGCCTGTAGTCCGTTCCATTTTGCCATTTCGGCCGTTACTGAATGCAACGATCTCATCACCCACATGGAGAGACTCACTCGCATCGGCTGATCCTCCTCGCACAAGTGACTTAATCAGTAGCTTGCCATTTCGTACTTCAAGATTGACTCCTGGAACCGCTAGGAGTGGTTGATGCTGGGAGGGCACGATTGCGCCTCTCTGCACATCAAGCAGGCGGCTTTCATAGGTAGAGATCATGAGCAAACGCTTTCCATCTGGAGTGTATCGCATGCTGAATGGCGATGACTGAAACTGAGCAGTCACTTCACCATCCTGCAGGCTGGTGAGATCAACATGACCGGCAACGGAAACCGCCAACTGCTGACTGTCCGGCGAAAACGTCAGAGATTGCATTTGCTGTGACCAGCCACCCGAACTGTAATATCGAAAGGAATGGTGAATTGTAAGGTCATCACTCCCAACGAATGACAGAAGTGTGAGGTGCAGGTATAGAGGCAGCCAGTAAACCATGATCAAACCCCTTGCTGAAACGAATCGTGAGCAGTCTGTTGAGCCAATTCTCCAGACTGATGAAAAGCACGCGTTTCGTCGGCTCTTCTGAACTTCCAGACGGAGTAAGGCAACGGTATCTGCGCACGAATTTTCGATTTCAGCAGGCGAAAATCTTGCCGAGAGGACTCGCTCAGAGTGCAACTTCGGGGCCGGTTCTCGGATTCCGATGTTCATCAATTGTGTACGGAGCGACAATTTGAAGCAATTGACGTCTTCTTACGAAGTGCAGCGTTAGGGAATCGCAAATGAGGATGAAGGTTCCGGCAAGTTGACTGTCAGTCCGCCGTCCGTTCCAGTCGCCCCCGTCAAAAGCAAGCTTCAAGCTCAGTCGCCGTTTCGTACTTGGGTGACTTCGTCAGAGGCTGCTTCGGCACCGACATTTGCCTCGCAGGACGTCATGTGAAACTCAAGCAGACGTTACTCAAGCGGCTTCACTGGTGAGTTGGATTCCAACCGCGTGTTGAGCAACTCGGACATCGCATTCATGGCATCATCATGCAGCTTTTGGCAGACAGGGATAAGTTCGGGGGGAGCCGACGAGCCTGTGGTCAGCCACTGCTTCGCCAAGGAGACAACTTCTGGAAATCGCTTGGCATTCATGTATGTCAGCAATTCATCGCTCACAAACTCACTCGGTGGCAACTGTGGGTTGGCTGTCCTGCATCGCCGAATCAGGATCAACGCGTCATCATATCTTTCGGTCCAGTTGAGGATCTGCTGAATATGGTGGGTTTGCATCGGATCAAAGTTGTCTGTTGTTTGCGCCCAGCGAAGCGCAAGTTCCCCGGCTTTCCGAAGGTCTTCAGGATTCCTCTCGATTTCTGATTTCGGGAAGAAAATTCCCGCATAGCACATTGCTGATTCATACAAGATTCGAGTCTTCAGCTTTGGAAAAACACTGGGGCTTGCGTCACTGCTCCTATCCAGCACCGGATTGGTGGCGAGCAGCTCCGGCATTGGCTCCTGTTGAGGCAGAGCCTGTTGTTCATGTGGCCGTGCCTTCTGGCCAACCAACATTGTTTGACCATCTGGACCTGGAAGAGGAATTGGAAACAAAGCCCACCAAACCCGCCATCAAGGATGTGAAACCAGCAGGAAAAAGCTGGATTGATCGTCTGCTGGCGTCTCAGGCATTTCAGGATCAGAAAGCTCGCATTAAGCGACATCCACCACAGGACTCTGTGATCCGACAGGTTCTTGAGACACTCGATGCAGCAGGCGGTTTTTTGACACCCGGAGCGTTCGTCAAGGAAACCAATATGCCTGCTGCAAGACTCGATCAAGTCATTGCTAACATTCGGCGAGTGCTAAACGTGGATGGATATGAAATCCTGGTGATTGATCGAACGGAAAACAAAGTGCAATTGAATATCGCCAAGTTGAAGAGACAGTTTGATATTGAGTGATTATGGAAGTCAGCCCGGAAAAACGACGAGACATCATTTCGGCTCTGAGGAAGGGAACGGTTCCACAGCGTGGGCTCGAGTTCCTGGCGGTTGGACTGCGCCCGTTTGAAAGTACGATCAAATCGGAACTCAATGATGTTTCAGAAGGGGGAGCGATCTTTAAGGCAGTCCGTGGCGAGTATGGATGTGGTAAAACATTTTTCGGTCGCTGGGTTCAAGAGCAGGCAAAACTGAATGGTTTCGCCACCGCTGAAGTTCAAATCAGCGAAACGGAAACGCCACTGCATAGGTTGGAAACTGTCTATCGAAGGGCTATGGAGCAGCTTTCCACTGCCGACTGCTTTCTCGGCGCCTTTCGCTCTGTCCTTGATGGCTGGTTTTATGGGCTGGAAGAGGACGTTCTGGCCGAAGGAAAGATCGACTCAGACGATCTAGATGCGTTCGCTGAGAAATCAGATGATCTGCTCGAACAACGGCTGGTTGAGATCACACGAGCGACACCTCAGTTTTCCGCTGCACTACGTTCGTATCGTGCGGCTCAGCGAGCTAATGATCATGCCACAGCAGAGGGTTTGGCCGGTTGGCTTGCCGGACAACCACATATCGCAGCCTCTGTGAAGCGGGAAGCGGGCATCAAGGGTGATGTAGATCACTTTGCGGCCCTGAGCTTTCTTCGTGGCTTGCTGCTGATCCTGAGAGATTCGGGATACTCCGGGCTCGTTCTTGTGCTTGATGAGATCGAGACGATCCAGCGTGTTCGCTCGGACGTTCGGGAAAAGGGCTTAAATGCCTTGCGACAGTTGCTCGATGACGTAGATGGCGGTCGTTTTCCCAATCTCTATCTGGCGATCACAGGCACCCCTGCCTTTTATGATGGTCCGCAGGGAATTCAACGACTCGAACCTTTGGCTCAGCGACTGCATGTCGACTTTCGCACGGATGCTCGTTTCGACAATCCTCGTGCCGTGCAGTTGCGATTAAGCACCTTCGACCACGAACGGCTCGTGGAAGTTGGAACCAAAGTACGAGAACTTTATGCCGCCGATTGCTCGGCCCCGGATCGAGTTCGACGACTGGCGAACAACGAGTACATCAGCACGTTGGCCCGGTCGATGGCCGGGAAGTTGGGTGGCAAGATTGGCATTGCTCCCCGACTGTTCCTGAAGAAACTCGTGTCCGATGTTCTGGATCGGATTGATCAGTTTGATGATTTTGACCCACGAGTGGACTATGAGCTGACGGTTTCCACGAATGAAATGACCAGGGTCGAGCGTGAGGCTCAGGCAAAGACCGTTGATGACATCGAGTTGGATATCTGAGGAACGGTATGGAATTCCAATGGCAGTACGCTAAACCGCTGTTAAAAAAGGGTTCTTCACGGGATTTAGTGGCTAACATTTTGAGGGATCAAATCGAGTTTTCCGCAGAAGAAGAGGATTCGA
>JAEUIH010000097.1 GCA_016795105.1 Planctomyces sp. | reverse complement strand
CGAGCCCATTGCCGCGCAGCAGACCTCGACCCAGTACGTGGACGGGCAGGAATGCCCATCCTACAAATTGTAGCTTGGGGATTCTTGCCCGAGCACACTGCCGCGCCACAGACCTCGACCCAGTACGTGGACGGGCAGGAATGCCCATCCTACAATTTGTAGCTTGGGCATTCTTGCCCGAGCACACTGCCGCGCAACAGACCTCAGGACTTGAACATGACGCAGAACGTTGGATTTGGGATTGTCGGGACGGGAATGATTTCTCACTTTCATGCGAAGGCCATTCAGGGCATTCCCGGAGCTACTGTGGCCGCATGTTTCAATCAGAATCCGGCGAAAGCGGAAGCGTTTGCTCAGGAATATCAATGTCGCGCATATCAGACTCTGGAAGATATGCTGGCCGACTCGACTGTTCAGATTGTCAATATCTGTACCCCGAGCGGTGCACACCTCGAACCTGCTCTTGCTGCCGCCGCCGCCGGGAAGCATGTTGTTGTTGAGAAGCCGCTGGAGATCACATTGGAGCGGTGTGATGCGATTATCGAAGCGTGCAGGAAGGCGGGGGTCAAGCTTTGTACCATCTTTCCATCCCGATTCAGTCCAGCCAACATCGCACTCAAAGACGCTATTGCGTCTGGCAGGTTTGGGCGACTGACGTTAGGAGACAGTTATGTAAAGTGGTGGCGAACTCAGGAATACTACGACGGCGGAGGCTGGCGCGGAACCTGGGCGCTGGACGGCGGAGGTGCGTACATGAATCAGGCGATTCACAATGTAGACTTACTGTACTGGTTGATGGGAGATGTCGCAGAGGTCTGTGGATTCACCGGAACTCTGGCCCATGAGAGAATTGAAGTCGAAGACGTCGGTGTCGCCTGTCTGAAGTTTAAGAACGGAGCGATTGGAGTCCTTGAGGCGACGACTGCTGCATGGCCAGGACTCTTGAAGAAAACGGAGATTCATGGAAATCGGGGAACGGTCATTGTTGAGCAGGATTCTATTCTGAAATGGGAATTTGCCGAGCCGCAGCCGGGAGACGAAGAGACGCGGCAGAGACTTGGAGCGGGCTCCGCGACATCCGGAGGTGCTGCCGACCCCAAAGCAATTTCATTTACAGGGCATCAACTCCAACTGCAGGACTTCATTGAAGCGATTCGCGACGGCAGGACACCCAGAGTTGATGGGGCGGAAGGCCGGAAGAGCGTAGAGATCATTCTGGCGATCTATCAGGCGGCTCGCACAGGAACCTCCGTGCCGCTGCCGCTTCTTTCCACAACATGACCTGCTATGTTGGGTAACAGGAGCTGTCTGTAGAGCGGGGACATCGGGAGCCGGGAATCGCCCTGACTTTTGCGAGAATTGCGAAATCCTCAGGAATTCGTGAAAGACTTCAGCAAAACTTGGGAGTAAACAGCAGAGAAAACTGAACAGCGTCTCATGTTCCCTGAACGGCCGGTCATGAACCAGATAAGCCCGGAAACCAGACACAGCCTGATCTTGCGGCTTCCGACGATGTCGGACGCAGCTGCATGGGAAGAGTTTGTGTCGATTTACGAACCGCTGGTGGTGCGATTTGCGAAGCGACATGGCCTTCAGGACGCCGATGCTCGGGAACTTGTTCAGAATGTGCTGATTGCGGTTGCACGGTCGGTGTCACGATGGAAGCCGGATCCTGAGCAGGGAAAGTTTCGCACGTGGTTGTTTCGAATTGCCAGGAACCAGTTGCTGAAACTGATGACACAGCGAGATCGGTTCTCTGGTGGGGGGCGAGAGCATGGGCCGTCGGCCGATGTGGGAGACCTTCCGGAGCGATCCGCAGAATGGGAGACACTGCGAGCAGACTACGAACGGGAATTGTTTCGCACAGCGGCAGCTCACATCCGGCCGGAGTTTCATCCGAGAACGTGGAATGCGTTCTGGATGAGTTTTGTAGACGAACTCTCTGTTGAACAAGTTGCCACAGATCTTCAGATGACACCCAGTGCCGTCTATGTGGCTCGATGTCGCGTTGTTCATCGACTGAAGGAGCTGATCAAGCAGTGGGAGTCAGGTCATGAACGCTGAAGATCCAATTCTCCGAACGCTGCTCACGGCTGATGAGGCCAGTGATGAATATCGCATGGCGCTGGATGCCATCGAACGCTCGCCCAAATTGAAGGAGTCGCTTCGGCAGTTTGATCATGCCAGTCTTGGATGCGGAGAACGAGACATCCTTCGAGCGGGTCTGATCGAGGAGTCTCTGCCGGAAGACCATCGGAGACAGGGAAGCAATTCAGTCGTGGTTGAGATTGATACGCTGTTACGCCCGGAGAGTTCAGAAGAATCGCTTGATTTCGAACCGATTTCCCTGGATTTCCTCGAGACGGCACCACACCCGGAGATGCTCGGAAGGCTCGATCGCTACGCTATTGAACGTGTGATCGGTATTGGTGGAATGGGTATTGTTCTCAAAGCATATGACACCGAGCTCCATCGTGTCGTTGCAATCAAGGTTCTTGCTCCGCAACTGGCACACCGATTTACGGCACGTCGCAGATTTGCACGAGAAGCTCAGGCCGCAGCTGCTGTTGTTCATTCTCATGTGATACCGATTCATAATGTCGAGTCTGACGGCAAGCTGCCTTATCTCGTCATGCAGTACGTTGCCGGGGAATCACTACAGCAGCGAGTTGACAGGCTCGGGCCGCTGACAATTACCGAGACCCTGAGAATTGCTCAGCAGACCGCATCGGGACTGGCTGCAGCTCACGCACAGGGATTGGTTCATCGAGACGTCAAGCCAGCCAATATACTGTTGGAGGACCAGGTTGAACGAGTTCTTCTGAGCGACTTTGGATTGGCTCGAACGGTGGACGATGCGTCGCTCACTCGGACCGGAGTTGTTGCCGGAACGCCATGGTATATGTCGCCCGAACAGGCTTTGGGAGATTCGATCGATCATCGAAGCGACCTGTTCTCTCTTGGGTGCGTGATCTGCTTCATGCTGACAGGTCGTCCACCATTCCCTGCTAAGAATGCGATGGCAGTGCTGAATCGGATTTGTCATGAACCACACGTGGACATTCCGTCTGTCCGAGCAGACCTGCCAGCCGAAATCTGGAACGTAGTCTGCCGACTGCTGGCGAAGGATCGCGATTCCCGATTTGGCACTGCGATGGAAGTCGAGGCCGAATTGGCGGGGCTCCTGTCGGCTCATCAGCGGGGAGAACTGAAGCCAGCGTCACGAGGATCGCGCAAAACACTTTGGGGGCGTGTCGTCGCCCATACGCGCACGCTGACAAAGCTGCAGTGGTCCGGGATGGTGATAATCGGGTTGTGCCTGTGCTGCCTGAGTTTGTATAGCGGCGCGCTTGTCCGCGTTTGGCTGATGTCCCTGGCAACTCCATCCGCCTCAGACGCGACGAGTTTCGTTCAACCGGCTTTTCAGTACTCGGCGATTCCAGACCCGACAGATGGGCAAGTCAACAAGTCGCCAGTGCAGGCGAAAGATCGTTCTTTGACTGTGAAAGAGCTGCGAGAACTGATCCGGCAGTATGAAGCACTGACGGACGAACAGGCATTGATGGCAGCGGAGATTGAATCGCTTGAACAACAACTGAATGCATATGAACTGGATTCGACTGCTCCGATGCCGGAAGTCGATCCAGCAGGCATGGACCCATTCTTTGATGGTGTCCATTCACTGATGACAGAACTGAAAATGTATGAGCAGACACTCTTCGAAAGGAACTGAGGTTATGGTCAGGACAAACTGGAAAACAGCTGTTGCTGCTGTCTGTATATTGGGTTGCGGGGCTGGAATCGCAATTTCTCAACAGGATGATTTCAATAAAGAACCGGACCCCGGGAATCTATTTGGGGAAGACTTGTCAACGACAGAACAACCGAAACAGAAACCGCCAGCAGATTTTTTAAATGCTGATGATCCGTTTTCAGCGAGCCCGAGTTTGCCAGGTCAAACGAAAGCGACTAATCCAATCAATGCGCCCGCAACGATCCTTCCGAATTCAGGAGCAATGGCCCCCCGAAGTCTGCAACCGGCTTCGCCGAGTTCGCCACGTTTTTTTTCAGCATCTCCGGATCTTGTGGATAGTGATGACCCATTCTCAGGTCCGCAGGCGAGAGTTCAGGTGTCTCCTGAGTACGTACAGGCAATCAGAGTCCTTCAGGATTCCGAAGTGAACGAAGAGCAGAGAACGGCTGCTCGAGAGACCATCAGGAAAGTTCTCGCTGCGCAGTTCGATGCTGACATGACTAGCCGACAACAGCAACTTGCTGATCTGGAAAAGAAGCTTGCTCGTCTGAAGATCCAGTTTCAAAAACGTCAGGAGTCTCGAAGCAAATTGGTTGAACTCCAGATTCAGCTCCTTGAAAACGAAGCAACCGGTTTGGGATTTCCAGCATCATGGAACCGTGTCAATAACAGATCGATGCCTGGTGCCTGGTTCGCCCCGGATGCGATGCCAGCCGAGACGCTCGCTCCGGCAGCCCCCCAAACGGTCGACGACTTCCCGTCAACTCAGCCACATCCAGCTAACTAGTTGAGTTTGCCCCAGCAGAGTAGGACGGTCACTCCCGCCCATCCCGCGCTGGCTCGAGTACTGCAGCGGCGCAGTAACGGCTCAAATGTAGGATGGGCATTCCTGCCCGTCCCGCGCTGGTTCGAGTACTGCAGCGGCGCAGTAGCGGCGCAAGTGTAGGATGGGCATTCCTGCCCGTCCCACGCTGGTTCGAGTACTGCAGCGGCGCAGTAACGGCGCAAGTGTAGGATGGGCATTCCTGCCCGTCCCGCGCTGGTTCGAGTACTGCAGCGGAACAGTGGCGGCTCGGGCAGGAATGCCCAAGCTACAATTTGGTGTCTGCGTTGGTTTTCCGTGACGGGAACCCGTGACTAATTCCGGCCAACGAACGTTCAGCGTCACTCTCACACAAAGAACAGCACGAATCACGGGTAAACAGCGATTTCGTCTCACTGGCACAACTGTTGCGTTCACTATCACCGTGCGTCTTCGGATTCGACTGACGCATAGTGGTTTGAATATCAGTGACGTCGGGAATTGTGAGATGAAAGGATACATCGTGCGTACGAATACGGCTTGCCAGTCTGGTTGCTTCCTCAGTCTTCAGAAGCAGTATCAGTGCTGCTGTAATGGATGCATGACGGCGGCGTGTTGTTGTATCGCCTGATCTGTTTCATTCGCTTCGGCCCGTCTCTTACTTGAATCAGGCAGCATGAGCATCTGCCGCCTGAGCTCTGTTTATGCCTTCCTGCTGCGTCATGCTGACAGCAGCAAATTTCCTCTGAAAGGTTTTCCATGCGCAGATTATTTTCACCGGCAGTGGCATCGACTCCTGCCCGCAGGTCTGGTTTTACGCTGATTGAACTCCTCGTCGTGATTGCAATCATTGCGATCCTCGTGGCACTGCTGTTGCCAGCGGTCCAGCAGGCCCGTGAAGCAGCTCGACGAACCCAGTGCAAGAACAATCTCAAACAGATTGGCCTCGCGTTTCACAACTTTGAAGGAACTTATGGATATCTACCAACGAGCCTGCGTCCACCCTCAAACGTCTCTGGATCGACAGAACAGAGTCGAGTCTCTGTATTGACAGAATTGCTCCCATACCTGGAGCAGACCAACATTTATACTCAATATAACAAGACGATCAACTGGAACCAGGGAACCAACATCCCGTTGTCGCAGACGAAGATTGAGGCATTTAATTGTCCGTCGGATCCGCAGGCAGGTGTTCTCGACACGGCTCCTCCGGCGGGCAGTGGGCAATTCGTTCCCGGTATTGCTGCTACGACTGCATATTCGCCAATTTATGGAATCGCTCCAGGTGTCTTTACTCAGCTTCTTGGTCTGAATGGTGCTCCTGGACTTTATCGGGATCCGGCATCAGCGTTTGCAGGAGAGAGTCCAGCCTATACCTATGTTAAAGGCTTCTTTCCAAAGAACGCGACGATCAATCCAGCGACTGGTCTTCAGACGAATCCTGGTGCGAAATTTCGCGATGTCACTGACGGCCTTTCCAACACTCTGGCGATTGCGGAGTCCGCCGGGCGACCTTTTGTTTATGTGAAGAGTCGACGACTGGGTGGCGGCAATGCATTGACCGATACAGATCCTTCGTCATCAGGAACAGATCGTCTGAATTCCGGAGGATGGTCACGTCCTGCCAGTGATATCATCATCTATGGTGAAACAAATGCAGCCACCGGAGTCCTCGGCGGCACAGTGGCGATCAACGCCACAAACGGGCACAACATCCGAGGACTTAACTACAGCCCAAGTGGCGGGATTGCTCAGGCCATCGTTGGAACCCCGATTGGAACGCATGGCACTGGATCACCGTTCTCGTTCCACACTGGTGGAGCTCAATTCACTCTGGGCGACGGCTCCGTTCGCTTCATCAGTGAAAACATCAGTTTCCAGCTGTTCATTGCACTGACGACTCCTGCCGGCGGCGAAGTGGTGGGCGAATTCTGATTGGTTCTTTGCAGCAGGCTGCGGTCAGAAGTTTGTTCTGCCGCAGCCTCTGTCATTTTGCAGTTTCAGTTCAGGAGATTTAAGAGTGTTTCAGGCAAGCGGATGGTTGAACCGGAGGATTATTCTCTTTTGCAGTGTCGCAATTTTGGCGACAGTCTGCGGATGCGGTAAGTCGCCAGAGCCATGGGAGATCGTGCACCCAGCCCGAGGAACTGTAACGTATAAGGGCAAGCCAATTGCTGGTGCGGAACTTTCGTTCTTTCCGCAGGACAGTACCTATCCGGATTCTGTACGTCCTCGTGCCAAATCCGCCGATGATGGTTCGTTCGTTGTCTGGACATACGCCGAAGGTGATGGTGCTCCAGCTGGCAAATACAAAGTGACAATCGTACATCACGAAGTTAGTATCTCCAAAGAAGCTGTTGTCGCTAAACCCAATGACCTTCCCGCAAAGTACTCCAGACTGGATTCCACAGATCTTGAAGTGAGCATCGGCGAAACCGAAACAGAAATTCCACCCCTCGAACTTCATTAAAAAGAAGAACGTAGGACGGGCATTCCTACCCGTCCCCGCACTGGTTCGATTCCTGCCGCAACGCCGGTGTGGCTCACTAAGTAGGATGGGCATTCCTGCCCGTCCCGTCGCTGGTTCGAGTGCTGCCGCGGCGCTGGTGTGGCTCACTAAGTAGGATGGGCATTCCTGCCCGTCCCGTCGCTGGTTCGAGTGCTGCCGCGGCGCAGGAGTGGCTCGGGCAAGAATGCCCAAGCTACGAATCAGTCCACCGGAAACAGAAATCCATCACATATGCAGGCCGCTCCGTGTTATGTCACGGAAAACTGTGACTGGCACCTGGCAGATTCTGCCGCTGACTGTAGAACGCCGTGAAAACTGTCACTCCTGTGCGTTTGGTATGGGAAATGCCTTCCACGTTCGGTCAGGCATGAATCAATCAACGTTCAGACTTTGAGGAACAGGTGAAATGGCGTTTCCTGGATACTGCGGGCAGTGGGGTCAGAAGACATTCAATGTGAGCGATTGGTCATCAATTGCAGTCTTCACGTTCTGCCTGCTGCTTTGTGGGTGTGGCGGAACTGGTTCTGAGTCGGGTACAGCAGACGATGGCAGCACAGAGACGGACGGGACGAAGACTCACAGCCTGTTAAATGTCTCTTACGACCCAACGCGTGAGTTCTATACAGACTTCAACCAGCAGTTTGCAGCGCACTGGCTGAAAGAGACCGGCGAGACTGTAAGTATTGAACAGTCTCATGGCGGCGCCGGGAAGCAGGCTCGAGCAGTCATGGATGGTCTCGAAGCCGATGTGCTGACTCTTGCGATTGGATACGACATAGACGTCATGGCCGAGAAGACGGATTTGATACCAGCCGACTGGCAGGGGCGACTTCCCAATAACAGTAGTCCCTATTCGACCACGATCGTTTTCCTTGTTCGGAAGGGAAATCCCAAAAACATCCGTGACTGGGGCGATCTTGTTCGACCAGGAGTGGAAGTGATTACTCCGAATCCGAAGACATCCGGAGGAGCACGATTGAACTATCTTGCGGCGTGGGGATATGCGTTGAAGCAGCCTGGTGGAAATGCGGGCACCGCAAAAGAGTTTATATCTGCAATGTTTCGAAACGTGCCGGTACTGGACTCAGGAGCTCGCGGATCAACAACCACATTTGCTCAACGGGGAATCGGGGACGTTCTGCTGACATGGGAGAACGAAGCCTTTCTGGCCGTGAATGAACTTGGTGCGGATCAGGTGGAACTGGTTGTTCCATCGCTGAGTATTTTGGCTGAGCCACCGGTAACGGTCGTTGACCAGAATGTAAAGAAGCACGGGACAGAGAAAGTCGCGGAGGGCTATCTCAAGTATCTCTATTCTCCGGAAGGCCAGAAGCTGGCAGCAAAGCACTACTATCGACCAATGACTCCTGAGCACGCCGATCCGGCAGACGTCGCCCGCTTCCCGAAGCTGGAGATGTTTTCAGTGAGCGAAGTCTTTGGCAGTTGGAAAGCTGTGCAGGCGGAGCACTTCGATGACGGGGCAATCTTCGATCAGATCTACCTGAAGTAAGGCCCGGTCGAACGAAAGATTCTGGAACCGTACAATGCTGGCATTTCGTAAATATAGTGTATTGCCTGGATTCCGAATAACGTTCGGATTTACCGTAACGTATCTGAGTCTAATGGTGCTGATTCCGTTGTCGGCACTCTTCGTGAAGGCGAGTGGACTGACATGGACTCAGTTTCTTGAGACTGTGACCAACGCCCGCGTCATGGCGTCATATCGGCTCACATTCGCCACGGCGCTTCTTGCGGCCTGTGTCAATGCAGTATTTGGTTTCATTGTGGCGTGGACTTTGGTTCGATACCGCTTTCCTGGTAAGCGGCTGATTGATGCAGTGGTCGATTTGCCATTTGCTATGCCGACAGCTGTGAGCGGCATCGCATTGACGGCAATTTATTCAAAGAATGGCTGGATGGGCCAATATCTTGAGCCTCTGGGAATCAAAGTCGCGTTTGCTCCCCTGGGAATTATCATCGCCATGGCCTTTGTTGGACTGCCATTCATTGTACGAACTTTGGAGCCAGCGATTCAGGACCTCGACAAGGAAGCTGAAGAAGCGGCCGCAATCCTCGGAGCAAATCGGCTGCAGACATTTCTTCGGATCATCATTCCATCTCTAATGCCCGCTTTGCTGACAGGGTTTGCTCAGTCATTCGCGCGTGCGATCGGTGAATATGGGTCGGTCGTCTTTATCTCCGGCAACATGCCGATGAGAACAGAGATCAGTTCATTGCTGATCGTGTCAAAACTGGATCAGCATGATACGGCTGGAGCCACTGCAATTGCCTGTGTACTTTTGGTTGCATCGTTTGTGGTCCTTGGAACGGTGAATGCAGTTCAGTGGTATATCAGCCATCGTTCACGTGGAGGAAACTGATCGTGAACAGAATTGTTGAATCGACAGTGCAAGCAGGAGTTCAGGTGCGGCGTGTTCCCGTTTCGACGACGGAACCGTTCTGGATTCGGATGCTCCTGATCACCATCACCGTTGTGTTTCTTGGCTTTGTGCTCTTCATGCCATTGGCAGCAGTATTTACAGAAGCGCTGCGGAAGGGCTGGGGAACATATCTCAGGAGCCTGAATGATCCAATGGCATGGGCCGCCATCCGACTGACTTTGTTGACAGCAGCCGTTGCTGTTCCCGTCAATCTGGTATTTGGTTTAATTGCGTCCTGGGCAATTGCAAAGTTTGAATTTCGTGGAAAGAGCCTGTTGATCACTCTGATTGACCTGCCGTTCGCCATATCGCCGGTTGTATCCGGGCTGATCTTCGTATTGCTGTTTGGAGCTCAGGGATGGCTTGGTCCTTGGCTGAAGGCAAATGACATTCAGATCATTTTTCACGTTTCGGGTATCGTGCTGGTGACTGTTTTTGTGACGTTTCCGTTTGTCGCCAGAGAGTTGATACCGCTGATGGAAGAGCAGGGAACAGAGGAAGAACAGGCTGCGGTATCTCTTGGTGCTCGCGGATGGCAGACGTTCTTTCGAGTGACACTGCCGAATGTGAAATGGGCATTGCTGTATGGAGTGATTCTCTGCAATGCACGAGCCATGGGGGAGTTCGGTGCAGTATCGGTCGTTTCATCTCAGATTCGAGGTCGAACGAACACGATCCCGCTGCATGTCGAGATGCTTTACAACGAATACAACTTCGTGGCTGCATTTGCAGTCGCATCATTGCTGGCGCTTCTGGCTCTGGTCACGCTGGCGCTGAAAACGATCGTCGAAATGCGAATGCAGCGTCAGGCTGCGGAGTCGCTTTCCGTAGAATCATGAAACCTGAGTTGTCAGGAACTCAATGAACGGAGAATTCAATGAATATTGATGTTCGCAGTATAACTCGATCCTTCGGAGCCTTCAGGGCGCTGAACGATGTGAGTCTGAATATACGTGAGGGGGAACTGGTCGCACTGCTTGGTCCATCCGGGTCTGGTAAGACAACGCTCCTCCGCATCATCGCTGGTCTTGAGACAATCGACGCTGGCTGTGAAGGTTCGATCGCGTTTGATGGTCACGATGTGACCGATCGACCAGCCGGAAAGCGGGGTGTTGGATTTGTGTTTCAGCACTATGCGTTGTTTCGCCATATGACGGTTTTTGAAAACGTCGCATTTCCGCTGCGAGTCAGAAAAAAGAAGCATCGACCAGTTGAAGCTGAGATACAGCGGCGAGTTCAGGAGTTGTTGGATCTCGTCCAACTGGGCGGACTTGCAAAGCGTTTTCCAGCTCAGTTGTCCGGAGGGCAGCGACAGCGAATTGCACTTGCCCGAGCACTGGCGGTAGAGCCTCGAGTCCTTTTGCTGGACGAACCCTTCGGGGCGCTGGACGCTCAGGTCCGGCAGGAACTTCGCTCATGGCTTCGTCGTCTGCACGATGAAATTCATGTCACGAGCGTTCTCGTGACGCACGATCAGGAAGAAGCCCTCGAAGTCGCTGACCGTATCGTCGTAATGAACAAGGGGCGAATCGAGCAGGTAGGATCTCCTGAGGAAGTGTTTCATCATCCTGCAACCGAATTCGTGATGGAGTTTCTGGGACAGGTGAATGTCTTCCATGGTCGCATCGGCGATGGAGTTGCTCGCCTGGGTGAAATGACGATTGACTACCCGAGTTATCCACATGCGGAAGAACGGGCTGCGACATTTTATATGCGTCCTCATGAACTCGATATTCTTCGCACCGCGAATGGTCCAGGCCAGTTGGCAGCTCAGGTCGTGCGGATGAACCCCGCAGGATCATCTGCAAAGGTGACTTTGCAGACTCGAGAAGGAACCCCAATCATCGTTGAATTACCACTGGACCGCTACCGCGAACTGAGCCTCCAGCGCAACGAGTATGTGTTTGTCCAGTCGAGAGCAGCCCGAGTATTTCTGCCCGATGCATCGTCAGAGGCACTGCCGGATTACGCGATTTAAGTACAACAGATAAGGTCATGAGTCGACAGCACTGGGCTCTGGAACGAGTTGCTCCAATTCACTTCGCAGAGTCTTCAGTTTGAGGAAGTAGTGAATCAGCAATGGAAGTTCAAACCCAGCCAATACGAGAAATAGTTTAGGTCCCTTTTGATATTTATCACCAAATGGACTCATATCGAATGACTCTGTGTAATAGTGGTGGCTCCACAACTGGACTCTGTGCCAAAACAGGATGAACAAAATGTGTCCCCATGCAGGTAACCATGTGCAGGTTTGTTCGAGGCCTGCAACGAGGCCGATCGCTGCAAGATTGAGGCCAGCTGTTCCAATTGGTACGTAGACCAGAATCAGAATCGTATATGGTATCAGTGCAATTGCTACCGCAGTGAGTGGAGGCACGCCCGGAAACAAGATCATGGCAATGGCGGAAATGGTCCCGGCAATCGAAAAATAGACTCCGAGGACAGCGATCAAATGCAGAACATTGAGTCCGAATTCAGAGTGGCGACACAAGTGGCGACGATAAAGTTCCGAAAACTGTATCTGACTGATCTTCATGGCGAAGTTCTCATTTTGGCGATTTCGAACGCTGGATAGTACGATCCTGATGAGGGTAGTCACTTTCTTCCAAAGTATGCCCGCACTCCGAGACTCATCAGTTTGAGAAACGATGCTTCAATGGCTGAAACGATGGTGTCGCAGCTGGCCTGAATTTCGGATTCAGTAATCGACAGCGGCGGAGTAAACTTCAGAACGTTGGGTTCATACTGACAGTAGCCCATCAGCAGCGGGAATTTCGGATCCTGCAGCATGTGAAGAATTCGCAGCACATGATCGCCTTGCCTCAGGAGTCGGAGTCTTTTATGTTTGGGCAAAGGAAGTTCGAAACCACACAGCAGGCCAAAGACTCGAATCGCCGATGGATGAAGCACACCGTTTAGTCGTTGCCGGAGAGTCGTTTCGATCAGCATTCCAGCAGCTTCAACATCACCACGAAGTCGCTCTGGGTTTTGTGAGTAGAGGATGTTCCACAGAGTTCGGTATGCAAGCTCATGATCTGAACGATTTCGAAACTGATCGGGCAGTGGAGAGTGGATTGCGTTAAGTCGCTGTTGCACGGAATCGGAGTAAAGTGTCGCAGAGAACGGGATCATCATGTCGCTTGCGGCCTTACCAATCGTCACAAAGTCCGGTGGCGAATTCAGAAGGCTCGATCTTATGAAGGGGCCAGTTCGATAGACACCAGTCTGTACCTCATCCACAATTACGCGATACCCAAACTGATCTCTGAGCTGCAGAACTGTGGTGAGCAGATTCTCCGGTATCGCTCGGACTCCTCCAACGCCCTGAATGAGTTCGAGAAGCACAACACTCGTCTGCTGCTTCCGGATGACGGACTCAAACTGATCCACAGAATCGTCCATCGTTGGGTCAATGATTGTGGTATGCTGGTACAGTGGTTCGATACCGATTTTGTAGCGTTCCGAAGTTGTGCCAGTGAGTGCCAGCATTGTCTTCCCGGCAAATCCTCGCTTCAAAACGATGATTCCCGGTCCACACTCCTGAATGGATAGTGCCAGTCGAAGAGCTTGTTCAACGGCCGACGCACCACTGACGGCCGGGACAAAGTGAGGCAGCCCTGTGAGTTCGGCAAGTTTAGATCCAACGAGACTTCTGAGAATGCGACCTCGTGGAGCATGTCTGATTTCCGTCGCCCAGTTTGGTGGATTGTGTCCGCGAATACTGCATGCAACACCAGCAACACCGTCATAAATTTGCTGTTTGCCGATGCGGATGAAGTGGCCATCCGTCGTAACGGGTTCACGTTGAAATCCCGTTCGGAGGATGGTCCGGCGAAGTGTAGGGCTGTAGAGAGAGCCGATCTGTTCAAGACAAGCATTCACATCGTGCCTGAAACGTTCGATGTCAGATTCAATCTTCCCGTAGACGTCAGCGAAGTCGAGTCTCAGGCATTCAAGAAACCACTTTGTTGATACCGTGTTTGGCTGAAACGTGGTGGAGTGAAACATTGACATTTTCTTTGTTTGCCACATTCCAAGCAACGCAGGCCTGGCCGCTATCGCTCCGAATGGAATCTGTCGTCGAGTGAACGACTGATCGAACACTACGATGTCGGGACAGAGTGTGCTTTGATCGTCGTGCAGTTGTCGGATCGACTCAGAATCGACTGTGACAATCAGAATCAGCGACTGACTTTGTATCTGGGCTTTCAGCTGTTCCAGATAATGCTCTCCCTGTGCCCGCAGCGTCCGATAGGAGAAGGCTACGATTCTCCAATACCCCGAAGGATCAACGGGTTCGTTGAGAGTATCGATCGCTTCGGATGCTGCTAAGGCACGGATACCAGGCAGGAAAACGATTGTCTCGGACTCATCTGTGTCGGACTTCAAACGCTGGATTGAGACGAAGCCAGGGTTCTCTTCGGAATCATCAATCAGCAAATCGGAATCCGGGCTTTGGGTCGGAGAGGCCGTTGCCGATCGATAGAATCTCGCAAGCTTGATTGCACCGCTCAGAGCTTCGTCGCCGGAATTAGTGAGGAACGAGGAATAGGGCGCACCCGACGCCTGAGGAAAACCCCATTTCACCAGTTCGGAGATGCCAAGGCAGCAGCCGGCCACGAAGGGATTCGGATAAAGTCTCAAAAGATTCGGAATCTGGTGATTCACGATCTCATCGCAGCAGTCGAGCGCCGCTGAAAATGTCTGAGCCAGATCAGAATGACTGTTTTCCGGGATTCCATCGCACGTTGGGAATGTGCTGTCTGACGAAACTGCAGAAAACATCACGCGTATCCTTTTTCATGAATAAGTCTGCCGAAATCCTGTCTTCGGAACAAAACGGAGAGTGCCTGATTCCATCAGCATTAACCCGGCGAAGCTGGATTTTCAGCAGAGGCAACTGTTGGTGATGTTGCCAGAATTCGATGAACTCAGTTCGGTCAAGAAACAGCTCGACATGAAATGCATAACGTCTTACAAAAACATGAAAGAGCGTACTGATCACAGGGGTCTCTTCGATACGATCCCAGATCTGCCCGATTTGATCACGAGGGATCTCAAGGCCACTTGCTTCTGATGTCTCCACAGGCTGATATCTATGGATGTCCACGGTCGCCGCTTGTGAACTCTTCTTTCTGATCTCCATGTGAGAAAAGTGACTTTGGAAGAGTAGGTCCCACAGTGTTTCTGCATGCGGTGTCTTTAATGATTCAACCTGACGGGAATACCAGCGAGCGGTTTCAGTTCTGAACTGCATTCGCAGCAGGAGCAGCAAAGGATCTGGCCGATACATCAGCTCTTCAAATCGTCCATCGCCTCTTTGAGCCCTGATGAACCGACGTTGTTGCCCATCAAACATCAGGACTGAGACGATCGATTCGCCCAGTGTTGAGACCGTACTACCGGAGCCGTGAATCGGAACAAAGAATGAAGTACCGGCACTGATCCAGGTAAAGTTTGGTACCACCAGCAACTGTTCATGATGTGCTCGCAGAAACTGCACACAGTATTTCAGGATGGCACCCGCAGAAACTCGCAATAACTGCCTGCTCCGCCGCATCGCAGGACGAATTCCGGTTGTCTGCACAAGTGTTTTGCCTGGGAAGAGCCAACCGAAATGCCGAACTCCTATGTTCATACCGACTGTTTGCAGGGTTGTGCGATTCCAGGGGTTGTACAGTCGCAGTAAATCACTGTGTGAAGTCGGACGAATTGGCTGACCTGTGAGTTCTCGAAGGAGAGGACTGAATGTGCTGAACATCCATGCAAGAATCCAGATGAATTGCTGCATCCCCAGTCGTCCGAGGAACAGCATAATTCCGGCGATTGCCCTTCGCACAAAGCCGCCACCAGAATTTGAGGCTTGAGATTTTGCGGAAACTGCGTTTGGGCGGTCATGTGTAACGAGTGGTTTCCGTGGACTGAGTAGAGTCAATTCCTGTCTGGCGGCGCGAGACAGCGGATCGGCCATCGTGGTGTCAGGCCCACTCTCAAAGAAGTCCTTGACGATTTCGGACATCGACTCTATGGACGACACAGATCGAGCCAGCGTGTGAGGCAAAAGGCCGGCGTACCACAAGTGGTTAGTCGCCTCCTGGATGTCTGCGCCCGGATACTCTGGATGTCCCGTTCGGATCAGGCTGAATTCCGCTGCCCACGACTGAAGGTGGAGTCTCACGAAGTTTTCAAGTTCGATGGCGTCAAGATCCCCGTAGTGAGCTGCGAGGGAGGGCAGCAGGCAGACGCAGCGTACTGGTCGGGAGAAGGGAATTGCTGAAAGAGAACGAAAGAGGCTGATTGTCTGTCGGGAAAGCTTCATTTCCGGAAGGACGATCAGCTCTGAGCATCGATTCAGGGCTATGGGGACGCCGGCAGCGTTTTCAGAAACCGATTCGGCCGGTAGATGTGTTGCTCCCATAGCCTGAGCGAGCGAGGAGACAAATCGATGATCTCCACCCGTCAGGATGACCCTGCTTTGCGGCATCGGTGCATTTTTCGACCGCTGATCTGTCTTGTCAGACTGAAGCATCGCAGAAATTTCAGGCATGTGAATACTGAACTCCGGGATGGGGCGGGTTGATTTCAAAGACCGGTTGATGAAACTGAACGACCTGCTCGGAGGAAACGAGGGACTCCAGACCTGGTTTGTTTTCAACGACCAGAATTACGGTGGACCCGAGCTCAAAAGTGGCCATCCATTCGCCACGCTGAATCTTCCGAGGTTCGTTCAAATCGTTGACTGTCACTCTGCGACCGCTGAATCGTCGTTGGACTGAAAAAGGATGTGAGATGTTTCCCACGCCCCAGCCGGCAACCATCACAACCAGGCAGCGGCCCAATTCCGTCCGGAATTCCATCACCTGACGTTCGTTCAGTGAGAATACCGGATATTTTTCACGCTGATGTGTTGGGTGGACCAGCAGTCTGTGTCCAGGGATGTGGATAAGACGAGTGAGTTCGCAGTGGGCCGGTGCAAACACCCGATGGCAGTCACGAGGCGAAAGAAAGAACACGGCAAACATCCCATCCGTATAGGGACTGGTGTCTGTCATAGGGCAAAGTGAAGACAACAGATACCGCTGGCCTTTAACAAGCAGTTCAGTGTTGGCGCCAATGACTCCAACCTCCTGAACGGTGCCATCTGCGGGGACCAGCCATTGATTCTGATTTGTCGGCAGTGGGCGATGGTGTATGGGAACACCTCTGGTAAATAGTTCATTCAGCGAACGATATTCAGTCAGGGGCTTCTCAAGTTCACTTTCTGCAAGTGCCGGGTACTTTGAACCAAACATCATGGCGTATGTCCTTTGACGAAGAAATTTTGGAATTGGAATTCGTGAACACTGAATTCCAAGGCAGGCAACGGCCATCGGGATCCAGCCACCATGAATGGATCGTGCCTGACGAATCTGTTCAATATGAATCTCAAACACATCAAGCTCCACGGGACGTCCGAAACCGGACTACATCAGAGATCTCTTTGAATCAGGTCAGCAATACGGAGTGCGTTTGCAGCAATCAGGAGAGAGGGACCGACCCCAAGGGAAGTTGGAAAGAAGCTGCCATCTGCGACAAAGACATCGGGAAACTCAAACAGTCGGCACGAAGGGTCACACGCGGCAGAGGAGGGGGACTTTCCAAATCGCAGAGTTCCGCACTGATGTCCAACATGTTCTCTCGGTGAAGAGTTCCGGCCTACGCACATCAGGGCGCCTCCGGATCGGAGCATTGTCTTCATTGCCGTGGCGAGCGCTGAGCCGCGTCGACGGTCAAAGTCAGTGAACTCGTGATTCAGCACTGCCTTACCGTTTGGTCCAGCCTGTACGCGATTTTCCGGTCGCGGCAGATCTTCGACAATTCCTGCGAACGGGAGCATTCGACTGCGAATCAGATTCCGCGCTCGCAGGGGGATGAAACCGAGCCCCTGTCGAGCCAATAATTCGGGGCCAGGTACCGGCAACGACTGGACGATTCCCATCTTCTCGGGGCAGTCAAGCGTCCCAAAGTAGAAGTCGTAGGTGCAGAGTTGTTTGACGAACGTTCGATCGCCTTCAGTTCGATTAGCAAAGAGTCCGGCAACCACAGGCGACAGGTGAAACATATAGTTTCGTCCCGTTTGAGGGTGAGTGGCGCCTGAATTCAGCAGAAGAAGTGGTGAGCCAATTGCTCCGGCGGCAAGAATGTATCGACGGGCTCGAAGAGCAAACCGATTTCCTGTTCGTCGATCCAGTAGTTTCAGATGATCGACAGCGGACTGATGCGGCAATTTCACAAAACGAATGGCTTCCGTCATTGTCCTCAAGTCAACAGAAAATCCTTCACGCTGACAGGACTTCAGAAGGCGATGGCCCGAGAATCTTGCCCCGGTTGGGCAGGGAAATCCTGCGCACTGGTCACAGTGAAGGCACATTGCCGGATCGATGGCCAGTGGAAGCCTCTCGAGGTGGAAGCCTCGCGACTTCGATCTCTCAAGGAGCCACTCATTCACTCTGGCCATAGGCAGAAACGGACTGATTTGTGAATGATCATCAGAGTGTTGAGGTGATTTCAGAGTCGAAACCTTACAGACCCGCTCTGCCTGATCGAGGTATGGAAGATATTCGTTCCACTGAACGGGCCATTCCCAGATATCTCGGGGAATTCGATCACCATAATATTTACCGGGGCTGAAATCGTCTGGCAGAGGACGCGTCATAGCTCCTCCAAACACAGCCGTTCCACCTCCCGTCACGCCTCCCATCATTACTCGAGTGCAAACACCGTTGACCTCGACATCTCGGTCGTCATATGGTGTTTTCTTCAGGAAGACATCGGCTTCTGTTCGATGACTTACGATCTCATCGGACGATCGGCCACGTTCGAGGACCACAACAGATTTACCCGCTCGCGCCAAAGCGTCGGCAGCGGTCGCACCGCCTGCTCCGCTGCCGATGACAGCGATGTCAAAGTCGTATTCCACACTTCCTCCGCAGACTCAGACCTGAGACTGGTAACTTGATTTCTGTCTCAGCGTGGCGAATGACAGCGAACTTCCTGTGAAGTGAACATGAATCGAAGATGAATATCGACAGAACTCGTAACTGCTCGACTGTGAATACGAATTGTTCGTTCCTCATCAAATTTCAACATTATCTCCGCACGTCCTTCAAATTCAGAACTCGAATACACGCTGCGTGGTCGAGGGCACTCATCGATGAACGAGGAATTAAACGGACATGGAAGCAGCAGCGATCCGACGACAGTACAACGAGATCATCGCCGACACGTACGATTCGGACCCACAGTTACTCACAAGCAACACTCTGGATCTGGCGGTCGAACTACTTCGCGACGAAGGCGTATTTTCCGAGATCCTGCCGCCTCTTCGAGTTCTCGATGTCGGCATGGGCACCGGAATGTTCCTTCATAAGCTCAGGTCATCCGTGACTCGGCCCGTCCTGCCGTTCGGTCTGGATATATCGGAGAAGATGATCGAGGTTGCCACAAAGAAGCTGCCCGATCTGGTTGCTGAGGTTGATGATGGGGCGAACCTGTCACGTCACTTTGACGCTGAGTCGTTTGATGTTGCTGCAACACATTTTGTGACAGGGTTTGTTCCGATCGAAGAGTTGTCTCTTGAGATATACCGTAAGCTTGTGTCCGGAGGGATGTGGTCGTTTGTCGGAGGCACCAGTTCGGGGTATCCAGCGCTGCGGCGGTGTGCGACACATCCGATGGTTCGCGTGTTATTTGGAGGGCCATCACGTTCGCTGGAACAGATGATCTGCCCATCGTCAACGACACAGGTAACACAGATTATGGAAAGAGCTGGTTTTGAGATTGCTGCTTCTCAGACCATCGAGCCTCGGCTGCATTTTGAAAACTTCGATGGCTTCCTGAACTTTGCATATCACGGAGGGTGGCTAACCCCGTTTATCGAAGAGATTGGACTTCACAGACTCCGAGGCTGGAGGAAGCGGCTTCTGGATCAGTTGTTTTTTCCAATGACTGACAATCACAGCATTACTCTCGTCGTTGCACGTAAACCCTGAAGGCCGTCAAGCGAGTCGATTTCTCACGTTTCGCAGCGTCTGATTGTCTGCCATTGCGGAGTTACCATGAAAATTGCAGTCATTTCGGAAGTCTACATTCCTAAGGTGGATGGTGTCGTTCGACGGACGATGAACCTGATCCGTCATCTTCAGCAGTTTGGCGATGAAGTCCGTGTCTACTGCCCTGAAGCGGACGCTCCGCGAATGTCGCCCGTACCGGTCGTTGAATTTCGGGGGTTTCCGTGTCCTTCATATCCGGAGTACATCATTGGTCGACCTGACGAGCGACTGGTTGAGGATCTCAACGCGTTTCGACCTGACATCATTCATGTGCTGAACCCGCTGGCCTTTGGATTCCAGTGTTGCGAACTGATGATTCGTTCCGGCATCGATGTACCGCTGGTTTTTTCATTTCATACCCTCTACGCGGAGTTTGTCAAAACGTATCCGCTGCTGAAAGTGCTTTCGAGACCTATATGGTGGCTGACTCGTCACTACCACAACAAGGCAGACTTAAACCTGACGGTGTCGGCAATAATGGCTGATGAACTACGGGATCGGGACTTCCATAATGTCGTTCTCTGGCCGCCCGCTGTAGACTCTGAGGCATTTTCGCCTCAACGCAGAAACTGGGATATGCGATGTCGGTTGAGCGGCAACCATCCGGAACAGCCTCTCGTCCTGACAGTATCTCGTCTGGCGCCTGAGAAGAATGTGGCGTTCTTAGCCGACGTGATGCGGCAGATTCCAGAGGCATGTCTTGCCATCGTTGGTGAAGGCCCACAGCGAGCTCAACTCGAACGTCGTTTCTCACCTGTTCGGACACACTTTGTAGGTTATCTTCATGGCGATGATCTTGCAAAAGCGTATGCATCCGCGGATGTATTTATGTATGCATCAGAGACGGAGACGATGGGCAACGTGATCCTTGAGGCACAGGCTTCAGGGCTTCCGGTAATAGCTGCGAATGCAGGCGGAGTTCGCGGTCTGATAGAGAATGGTAAAGATGGGTTGATGTATAAGCCCAGGTCAACGAACGATGCGGTCGCTTCACTGCGAAACGTGCTTCGGGATCCCCGGCTCAGGACCCAATTGTCGGCCTCCGCTGTTCTGTCGGCGTCAAAACGATCCTGGCCTGCGGCCGCAGTCGAAGTCAGAGATCAGTACCGGCATGCGATTAAGGATTATGCTTCCCGACCGTCATTGCCATTCCGGAAAAATGGTACCGATATTATTGCTCGAGTGGCGACTTCTGCGATTCTCAATGCTCTGGCAACTCTATCGAAAATTTCCTGTTCACGATCGAAATTCACACGAAGTCAACGGATTCCTAAGGCTCCTGTTCATAATCCTGTTGCAGAATCTGTTGAGCGTTCGGCTGAACACTTGAAAGAGAAGGATCAGGAACGGATTCTCGATGTCGACAGGAGGACTCATGATGTCAATCCCGCACAAGGCAGCTATGCAGTATCTGATCACGGCTGACCGAGCAGTCACATTTCGTTTGAACAGACTCTCGAGGTGGAGGGCCATCAGAACATTTTTTCGCATCGTCAGCAGTTTGGGAGATGGGAAATTCTGGTACGCCCTCATCATATTGATTGCTGCCGTCAATGGGATGCCTGGTGTCATCTGTGGGATTCAGCTGACATTGACTGGGTTGCTGACGCTTGCGATCTATAAGGCTGTCAAAGGCGTAACGCAGCGACCGAGGCCTGGTGTTGTTCATGCTCAGATTCTGGCGGGAACAATGGTGCTGGATGAGTACAGCTTTCCGTCGGGGCATACGATGCATGCTGTCATGTTTACAACGGTTGCCGGGAATCTGGTCCCGGAGTTGCTGCCCATTCTGATGATCTTCACGGTTCTTGTAGCAGCGTCTCGAATCGTGCTTGGGCTACATTATCCAACAGATGTCATGCTGGGAGCTTTGTTTGGTTATGCCATCGGACTTGTCTCACTCTGGAGCTTTTCCGGAATATCAGCTGCGGTCTGACAGATTCCTTGGTTTGTCGTCACTCACGAAGTCTTTCCTCGCAGTGGTCGGAATACAGCGTCTCCCGAAGGTTAACCTCCTTGACACACCGTCGAGAAGGGCCAAAGGACTGGTGCTGGTGTTTCCGGGAATTGAAGGCCACAGCGAGATCAATGAGAGCATTGTTCGCGGACTTGCCGCAGCCGGCATTCCATATGCTATTCAGGTTCAGAGATGGTGCAGGTTTTCATTCTGGAATCCATTGCATCTCACGATGGAGACTCACAATCGAAGAATGGCGGCACAGATTGCTGAACTCGTCTGTGCATATCGGCGATCGTCTCCAGTATCGCCGATTTATCTTGTTGGGCATTCCGCTGGTGCCGGCATGGTGCTTTTTGTACTGGAGGCTCTCGCGAATCGCTCCTGTAAAGCTGAGCCAATCGTCGAGACAGCGGTGCTCCTGGCCGCAGCAGTGTCAGAGGATTTTCCGTTTGAGACTGTCATCCCGGAGACTCGTACCGGAATCTGGAACTTCAGTTCGGCATTTGACTTCATTGCATCAGTTCTTGGAACTCTGGTTTTCGGGACGATGGACCGCCGTCATAAGATCTCTATTGGTGCAGCAGGAATTCGTCGGAAATGCCGACTGAGACCGACGGTTACGGAACCGCGTGCTTCATCGAACCCAGTTCTTAATGAGATACGGTACTCGCCACGGATGATCACGGCATGGAATTTAGGAGGCCATTTCGGATGTACGAACTCGGCATTTGTGAAGAAACACGTCGCACCGCTCTTCGAGAAGCCTTAGTACACCAGATCAGTAT
Source organism: Planctomyces sp. (assembly GCA_016795105.1). Taxonomy (GTDB): domain Bacteria; phylum Planctomycetota; class Planctomycetia; order Planctomycetales; family Planctomycetaceae; genus F1-80-MAGs062. The sequence goes on along the minus strand of JAEUIH010000097.1, from coordinate 2,330 downwards.
TGATAAGACGAATTCGGTATCACGCTCGGATGCCCAGCCGGTCAGAAGCTTATTTCTAAGTGATCTTCATCTTGGTTTCCGATACTCCAGAGTCGGAGAAGTACTTGAATTCCTCAAACGCTATGAGCCGGAATACCTCTATATTGTTGGTGACTTTATTGATGGCTGGTCCCTCAGCCGGGAGTGGCACTGGTGCTCGATCTGCGATGAGATCATTCTTCGCCTCGTCGGCCTCTCGGAGCGCGGGACAAGAATCTTCCTGACGGTTGGAAATCACGATCGGTTTCTTCGATCACCAATGCTGCAGTCACTTGTACGCCTGAGTCGAGCATTCGAGGTAAACGATCGATTTCATCACAGATCAGCTGACGGGCGAGGGTTCATCGTGGTACACGGTGATCAGTTCGATGAAATGGAAAAGCTCCCGGTTCCTCTCGCGACTGTGCTTTGTCGCTTCTACGAATTGATGCTGATGGCAAACCATCTTTGGGCTCGACTGATCTGTTCAAAACACATTCGTGGGCAGTCGTTGTCGTCTGGATTAAGGGCAAATGTTGGGTGGTTCCTGAAGCATCTCAAAGAGAATCAAATGCGAGCAATTCGGTTTGCTCAGAGTCTGGGATGTGACGGCATCATTTGTGGACATGTTCATTCGCCGAAACTCGTTGAGCATGAAGGTGTTGTGTATATAAATACCGGCGATTGGATTGAGAATTGTACCGCGTGCATTGAAGATCAATGTGGAAAGTTCAGGATTGTCCGATACGAGGAACCGTGAAAGAGCATGATGTAAATCAGGACTGTTTTCCGCAGCAACAACTCTGACCGGCAATTTGTGCCGGTTTGCGGCAGAGTGTTTCCTGTTCAGCGTGAGGGGCGAACGCGGAACAGAAAGCGGACTTGATTGGATGGAGTGATGGTATTAACGTGTCGATTGGGGTTGTTGCCGTACCGTCCGCCTAAGGCACTTGAATGCCCGATCGACAGATTCAATTGCTGATGATTGTTACGGGTCTGCTCATCAGCATTCACGCAGGTTGTTCGGGGATTGGGACTTCTCGGTGGGCCAGCGATGACCCTGTTTATGCAGAGAAGTACAATGACCCTTATCAGGGAGGTGACGGGAAGAAGGTTGCTCGAATGCTGAAGCAGTCAGTGGACGCCCGTCACGTGAAAGATCGCAGTGGTTACTACCTGGGTGGAGCTTACGCAGAAGACTCTGCTGTTGGCGCCGACATCGGCATGTTCCTGTATCAGGGCTCAGCGGTTGAGACTCGTACCAGTCTTAAAGCCATCGCCGGAGCCGGGACCGGAGAGGTGATGGCAGGTCTGGAACCCGGGATTCGCATTCAAACACCATCGAGACTTGCCCCATTCGTCGGGGCAGGGACGTTCATTGGTGGGAGTTGGCCGGGAGATGACAGGCGTGACGATGGGTTTGATAATGACTTTGACGGCGTAGTAGACGACTACGACGAGTCCAATGCTCAGTCACTGGTCACGATCTTTCCCGAAATTGGCGCTCATTTTTGGCTCAACAGCAATACTCGACTTACAACAAGTGCTCAGTATCACTTTAGCAGCGAAGGTCGGGATGACGACTTTGTGTTTGTGGGCTTTTCGGTGGCCTACTTGAATCCAATCTTCGATCCGGAGGCGGACCCTGAAACGACCGATTGAGAACGGCAGTATCCCGAAATTTGAGATTGCGACATGACTTCAGGCAGTTTGTGACCGCGTGGACCGTTGCTTGATGGCACTTACGCGGCGAGCACTCTTAAACAAACGTCCGGTTGTCCGCGATCGCGATAGATGTGGTTGTACAGAATTATTCGAATGAATCTCGCATTGGGCATCGCCATTCATTCGCAACCATCTGCTTCTTTTGTCTCAATGAACTGCACTTGAGTACCACTGAATTTCGCGGCAAGACAACCTCGACTGCCATCGCACGTTCCTCAAACACGTTGACAACTCGGGTCTGACCCCACCATCTCGGGTCCACCATCTCGGGTCTGACCCCGGTTGTATTGCCGGGTCTGTGCCCGATCCTGCTGGTTTTTCCGGACACCCAGGTCGTCTTGATCGACTTGAGGCTGTGTTTTGGTTGATCACAATTCTGTGATTACCAACAACTTCACTGTTGACAGACTACTCTCTACTGCTAACATCACCCTGGGGGCGTTCGATGATCACGCCCAGCAGTCTTGTTTCTGAATCCACGAGGGCTGCGTTTCCGTGCAGCTTTGGTCGGCCTTTGCTGAACCGTTTGCCGTGTTGCAGTGCAGACGTGTGACATTCAGGATAAAGACTCGGCTGTTTCCCCACTG
>JAEUIH010000096.1 GCA_016795105.1 Planctomyces sp. | reverse complement strand
TTCGGCCTGAAAAGTCCGAAACGCTGACTCGCGGGCTGCCAGCCTGGTCAGCGAGAGTTCATCTCCCAGCCACCATGTTCCCAAACCCACGACGGCAATCAAACCGACCAGCACGAATGTTCGGCGTTTGCTATCGGTACGCTGTTCCCTGGCATCACCCACTTTCCGAAGTCCTCGGCCATTGCACCATTTGTTGAATTCACGCAGTATTATAGGTATTGGGCAATAACGACAACAGTTAGTCGCCGAGCACAATGGAGGTCGAAAGGAGATTGTCATGGCAATCGGCATCAGCCCACTGGTGGATTTTGCGTTCAAGCTGATACTGGGAAGTCCACAGCATTCCAGAGTGACCGTTCATTTTTTGAATTCGATCCTTGTTGATCAGCCTCGAATCACTGATGTTGAGATCCTGAACCCGTTCCTTGATAAGCAGTATCTGTGTATTGAGTCAGGCCATGTTTCAGACTTCGCGCGCACTACATCTCGACTTCCGGTTGCGTGAGGTGTCCTCTGATCTGATGTTGACGGACGACCTGCAAATTCATCTTTTACAGTTAAATAATCTTCGCGTCACGGTCGAGAACGTCTATCATGCGTCATCGGCCGAACGTTGGGCGTTTTTTCTTCAGAATGCTGACGAACTGACGCCGATCGAAATTCGCCGCATGTTCCCTGATGAGGAAATTGTTGAAGCCGCCGGAGTGCTGGAAATGATCTCACAAACCCCCGACCAACTGCAGCACTATAACGCTCGCCTGAAATTCATGCGTGACGAAGAAGCTCGTCTGCGCAAGGCCGAAGAAGACGGACGGAAACTGGGTTTTAGCGAAGGAGAACGCGTGGGCGAAGCGAGAGGCGAAGCGAGGGGCCAGCGACTAGGTCGCATTACGCTGCTTCAGGAACTACTCGGCATGCATCCTCTGTCAGCGGAAGAATTCGCCGGATTAGAAGAAACACAGTTAGATCAACTGGAAGAACAGTTGCAGCAACAACTCCGGTCCAGAAGTTAGAAACCAGACTGCAACATGTCTGATGTCACTCAAATCCTTTCTCAAATTGAATCTGGTGATCCGTCAGCGGCCGAGCAATTGTTGCCATTGGTCTACAACGAATTGCGCAAGCTGGCGGCGGCTCGACTGGCTCAGGAGAGACCCGGGCAGACTCTTCAGGCGACAGCATTGGTGCATGATGCCTATCTTCGGCTGGTGGATGTCGACAAGGCTCGCCACTGGCATTCCCGCGGCCATTTCTTTGCAGCGGCTGCAGAGGCCATCCGCAGAATCCTGATCGAAACGGCACGCAGCAAAAAGCGGATCCGGCGCGGCGGTAACCGCCAACGCGTCGATCTGGAACAGGCACTTTCTCTGACGGAAGAAGCAAGTGATCCCCTTCTCGATCTGGACGAAGCCCTGTCAAGATTTGCGGCCCTCGAACCCGTAAAGGCCGAATTGGTTAAACTCCGCTATTTTGCTGGCTGTTCCATTGAAGAAGCGGCCGTTTTGCTGGGAATCTCGCCGACAAGTGCCAAGCGGTACTGGGCCTACGCGCGAGCGTGGCTGTTGGCGGAACTCAGCAATTCCAGCGAACCTGAAAATTCCTGAAAACACCTGGTCCTCCTCGGAACGCGTTGTCGCATTGAGATGTGGAAAGCGAAAACGAGGATGCTCATATGAACGACAATCGAAGTATTGACGACGTCTTTTGCACAGCAATCGAAATCGCCTCGGCCACCGAACGCCAGGCGTGGCTCGAGCAGGTTTGCGGCAATGACACAGAATTTCGCCGTCGAGTCGATCGCCTGCTGCAGGCACATGATCGCGGCGGCAGTATTGTCGACGCGCCGGCACACGCAGTCGCAACAACTTTTATGCAGCCGGCAGCCGACTGTATCGGGACACAAATTGGCCCCTACAAATTGCTGCAGAAGATTGGCGAAGGCGGCATGGGGATCGTCTACATGGCTGAACAGACAACTCCCATAGCTCGCAAGGTGGCACTCAAGCTGATCAAACCAGGCATGGACAGTCGCGAGGTGATTGCCCGCTTCGAGGCGGAACGCCAGGCACTGGCCTTGATGGACCACGTGAATATTGCACGCGTTCTGGACGCTGGCACAACCAATAGCGACCAACAGGACGTCGGCCCTGGACGCCCCTACTTCGTCATGGAACTCATCCATGGTGTCCCGATTACAAGGTACTGTGACGACAATCAGTTGACACTGCGGCAGCGCCTTGAATTATTCCTCTCGGTCTGCCACGCAATTCAGCATGCGCATCAGAAAGGAATCATTCACCGCGATATCAAGCCATCCAATGTGATGGTCACCTTGTATGACGGGAGGCCGGTTCCCAAAGTGATTGACTTCGGCGTGGCAAAGACCACCGAGCAGAAGCTGACCGAACGAACGTTGTTCACGCAATATGGCACAATGGTCGGTACACTGGAGTATATGAGTCCCGAACAGGCTGAAATGAGCGCATTGGGAGTCGACACCCGAAGTGACATCTACTCATTGGGAGTTCTGTTGTACGAATTGCTGACGGGCAGTACACCGCTGAATCGCAGACAGTTCGCGGAGGCCGGATATGCCGAAATGCTGCGACTCATCAAAGAACAGGAACCACCCCTCCCAAGTACAAGGTTGAGTGAATCGGGTGCGGCTCTGGCATCGATCTCCGCCCAACGACAGGTGCAACCTGCTAAACTATCACGTCTGGTGCGAGGCGAACTGGACTGGATCGTGATGAAACCCCTGAACAAGGATCGCGTTCGCCGCTATGAAACGGTAAACGCGTTTGCCGACGACATCAGACGGTATCTTGACGATCAACCCGTCATCGCTTGCCCTCCTTCTCGTCTTTATCGCCTGAAGAAGTTCGTGCACCTTCATCGTCTTGGTGTCCTGACGTTTGCCTCATTTGCGATCATGCTGATTCTGACCACATTGATCAGCCTGCGGCTTCGTCTTCAGGCTGAGATTGCTCGCGATTACGCCCATCTCGCTGCTTACCAGGCACAGCAGGCCAGAGACGCTGCCGCTGAGAACGAACAGAGGGCGATTTTGTCAGCGGATACTGAGCGCCAACACCTTTATGTTGCACGAATGAATCTGGCGAACAAGGCCATGGATTCCGGAAGACTCATGGAGGCACGCAGTATTCTGAAGGACTACAGTCCAGGCTCTGCCGATCAAAACCGGCGAGGCTTTGAATGGCACTATTGGAATCGCCAGTGTAATACGGTCATGCTGAAATCTACATTGCCCATCTGGTCAACGAAGCTTTCAGTTTCCGACAACGGTCGCAGCCTGGCAACGTCGCAGATCACACAGGGGGTCAGCAGTCTGGATCTCTGGGATATCAACGCGACCAGGATGCAGCATCTTTCAACGGCATCAGGCGCACTTGCATTCTCTCACGATGGGAGTCACCTGGCTTCTGCATCAATGGAATTCGATCCATCGGTTGTCACTATCTGGGACACAACTACGGGCGCCCGAGTCAGGGATATCGCAACATCCGAAACTATCATCGTGCTGGCTTTTTCCGCGGATGATCGACGCCTCATCGCCGCCGCACAAAACGGTTTCACGGTGTTCGATGCGGCGGATGGCAAAATCATTCAGGAACACACTCTTGATTCCGAAGCTGCAACATGTTTCGCGATTTCCGATGATGCTCACACCGTGATCGCGGGCTGCGGTGATGGAAGCGTGTTGGTCTGGAATCTGAATCAGTCAGAAGACACAACACCTTCCAAGTTCGCGGCTCACCGTGATCACATTCGCACTGTGCAACTGGTACCTGGAACCAGGAGATTCGTAACAACTTCCGATGATCGAACCATCTGTCTTTGGGACGCGGACAGTCACAAGTCACTCTGGCAAGTTTCGTTGAATTCATCGCCGTTGTCCGTTTCAGCAATTTCTCCGGATGGACAGACCCTGCTTGTCGGCGATACTGAAGGACTCGTCCATGTCATCAGCCTGGAGAATGGTGTTGAAGATCTGCGGTTCTTTGCAGACACCGGCTTTCTCTCCGGCATTCATTTTTTGAAGTCCGGAAGAGAATTTATCACAGGTGGGCTGGAGATCCGGACGTGGAATATCGAGCCACCGTCATCTCGGACCGTCATTTCCGAAGCATCTGAGGCGCTCTCTGTTGCTCCAGACGGCGATACGCTCGCGTGCAATAACTGTCTGCGATCAGTCGTTCGGAATTCTCGAATTCCACTGAAGACTCACGAGGCGATTCTGGTCTCTGATTTTTCAAATGATGGCCAGCGTCTTGTCACTGGTACGAATCAGGGATCGGTCGACATCTGGGATCCTGTCAGCGGAGAGCGACTGCAAAAGCTGGAAGGCCACACGAAACATGTTGGAGCCGTCGATTTCTCTCCGGACGGCAAACTTGTTGCCAGTGGCAGCAGTGATCACTCGATTCGCATTTGGGATTTAAATCACCCCGAACGGCCGATCATCCTGACAGCTCATGCAACTCCGGTCACATGTGTCGCGTTCTCACCGGATGGTAGGTTACTTGCATCTGCACAGGGAGACCGCCTGGTCAAATTATGGAATCCACGGACTGGCACGGCTGTCGGTGTTTTGCCACAGCACAGCACCATTGTTCAGCACCTGCGATTCTCACCAGACGGCAGGTTGCTGGCCACAAGCGCCGGAGACCTGATCCAGATTTGGGATGTCACTTCTCAACAGTCAATTATGGAGTTGTCCGGGCATGAAGACCTGGTCTGGACATTCGAATTTTCTCCCGATGGCGCTACGCTGGCATCCGGCAGTCAGGACAAGAGCCTGAAACTTTGGGACGTGCGAACCGGCACAGAAAAAGCCACCTTCCTGTTTGCGGACGGAGTTCGCAATCTGAAATTCACGACCAACGGTTCATCGCTATTCGTCGCTTCCGACAGGATGACCACGATTCTCCGTGGAGCCGCGCCGGATGCAGATCAAAATCGGGAAGCAATACCTGACTGAACCCTCTCAGCGATTCTCTGTTGAACAGGTGATTCACAAAGAGTTTCGCGATATGGCAGCGAAGTCGCATTGAAAGCACGTTGTCATTCTCCGACAATAGCCGTTCGCGGAATTCCATCGTCGTGGATCGCTCCGCGATCCAGGGCGCTACGCATCTGATCGCGGAGCGATCAACGACTATGTTTTGCGCTGAACCAACAGGAACTATTGTCAGTGAATGAACAAACCTTGCCACGAGTTCCAGTGCTGGCAGCAATCGTCGGCTTGATCCTGACGGCATGTTTACTGGTACGGATGGCACCTTCGGAAGAGTCACTTCAGGGGCATCAGTGGGTTACAGCAAATCTGTCATCAACAGAAGCAAGAACCGTTCGACGGCTTGCCGAACAAATCGCCCAGGCGAATGAACTGAAAAGGGCGAATCAAAACGCCGATCGTAGTTCGAATGCTGACCAATCCCAAATGCTGACAGAACAGGCGACTGCACTTTCAATCCGTCTGTCAGCGGCACTCGCTGTCTTGCTCCGAACGGAGTGGGGTATTGACCCTGTTCCCTGGGTTCAACTCGCGGCACAGCGGGAACGATTAGCTCGACGAAACATTGAACAGCGACTCCTGAAATTCGAATTTCGGGAACGAGAGTTTCCGGGACTCCAGATTACAGTCCGCGGTCCGCAGTGGCTTCAAACGGAATGTGGTACGGAACTGTTGAGCGAAGTTACGGGCGTTGGATTCTGGCAGTTTCATGACAGCGACATCCCAGCCGAAACTCAATTCTCCGACACTGATGTTCCATTGCTCCTGAACCTGCCGGGACTTGAACGACTCTGGGCGGAGAACTCGCAACTTACTGATCAGGGAGTGTCAGACCTGTCGCAGTTGCCTCGACTGACAGACTTCCATCTTGCCGGATGCATCCAGTTGACGGACACTGCGATTCATTCGCTAGCCCGCTCCGACCTGCGGTTACTCGACGTCAGCAGCGGTCCTCACGTTACGGATGCGGGAATCCGAAGCCTGCAGAATTGCAATCGGCTTCAGGAACTTGGTCTGAACCAGACGAAGATTTCATCAGAGTCGCTATCTGTGATTGCCAGACTGCATCCGCTCAAGGTGCTGAAACTTGACAGAACCAACGTTCTGAAGGGACTCGAACAACTGGGAACGCTCGCTCAACTTGAGGTTCTGAGTCTTTCTCATCTTGGGAGCACGACGGATCCGATCCCTTCCACCAGCCTGAACTTTCTCACGCGTCTGAAGCGACTCAGAGTGCTCGATCTGTCAGAAACCGCCGTCGATCGAATCCAGTTGTCGAATCTCCATCATCTTGAACAATTGTCTCTTGGCCACACATCACTCAGAAAGCTCTCGCTTCGGACTATACCCCGTCTACAGGAACTCTCAACGGGTTACCCATCGACAAGAAAAGACATCCAGCTGGAATCGGTTGACCTTCACGGTCTGAATGACTTATCAAGGTTGACATTGCATGTGCACAGCCCTCCGGCATGTAGTGAGTTTGCGAGAGGACTCTGCACCCTGTCTTCGCTCAAATCGCTTTACCTGCCAGTCGCTGCAATGTCAGACCGACTTGCTGAAGAACTCGGCCGTCTGCCGAAACTGGAGAACCTGATCCTCGAAGATGCGGACCTCTCTGACGGACAGCTTCAGTTGATTCTCTATGCAAAGCGATTGCGGACTCTGGATTGCGGAGGCCCAGGTCTCACTCGCTTCGCGGTGCAGAATGTCCTGAACTCTGACCGACTGGAAGGCCTTCAGCTCAGACGTCTTCGACTGAACGATGAGACACCATGGAGGACATCTGCATTATTGCAGAGACTCGTCCTGTGGGACTGTGATATTCAGTCTCTGAGCCTTGCCATGACAACTTCGCTCAGCCAGTTCGGGATCTTTCTCAGCCGTATCGAGCGGCTCCACGTTCATCAATGTCCTGAACTGACTCGCACTGAATTCCTGCGAACAAACATCGGAAATTTTCAGATTAACGACTGTCCTAAGTTGGCATCTGTCTTTGCTGGATTCACCAGGTTTGATTCTGTCCGAATCGAGAAACTGCCTGAACTGGAACGACTGACAATTCAGGAACATTCATCGGTCCGAGAACTCCGCCTATCGCAACTCCCAAAGCTGCGGTCGTGTTCGTTCTGGGCGGCCGAGATCGAGCCAGATCTTCTCGCGGGACTTCAGGACATTTTGACCCTGACAGAACTCGACGTCAGTGGTACACCACTTCGGGATGATGCAGCCCTAAGGATCAGTAAAATGTCGCAACTCCGTCGACTCTCAGCGAGCTCCCATTTCAGTCGTGCAGGACTTAATCAACTTCACGAACTGTCGAACCTCAAGGAACTGCTTCTCTACTGGACCGACAAAGCAGACTGGACCAAAGAAGAAGCCGTCCAGATGTTCCGGCACAAGACATCGGTAACAGTCTTCCCCTGACGTGTGTGTGGTGTTTTATTCGGCGATTAGGAGCAATCCAGTATGGCAGAGAATTCTGATCCACGAATTTACTTCGCTGCAGAACGTACCCTGCTTGCGTGGTTGAGAACTGCGATTGCAGTCATTGGTCTTGGATTTCTAGTCGCTCGGTTTGGTGTCTTTCTGATGTTGGTCCGAGGACAGAATCCGGTCAATGACCAAAGAACTGCGTCGATGATTGGAATCGCGTTTGTCTTCCTTGGAGCTGTCATGGCTGGCGGTGCCGCAATTCAACACTTCCGATTTAGTCGAACACTCTCAGGTCACGAACGCCCCGGACGATACTCGATGACATTCAGCCTTTGTGTGGCCGTTCTTGCCACCGCGTCCGCAGTTGTACTCTGTGTCTACCTCGCATCCAGCACTCAGTCAGCTCAATAGACGAATCGGAACCATGGATCCCCTCGCTGAATCCAGTGCCTGCTTCCCTTCCGACAATGCCGACGTTACCCTGAGTAAAGCACGCAGTATTGTCTGAGTCTGTGTGTTTCTCCACGGAGCAATCGGGATGGCTCAACACCTGCTGAAAACCATGGTCCTGCTGACCGTCCTGTCGCCATCACCACGTCTGTCACCTTTATGGAGGCAGTGCAGCGCCGGCGAAGCGGCCGACCAGAATCAACTCTCTTCATTCGTTCAAAAGTGGTGCCATCAGTGCCACAGCGGGCCTGAGGCATCGGGGCAATTCACGTTTCAAGCCGTCGAACTGCAAAACGTTACCGACGACATCAGAACCTGGGAAAAGGTGATTCGGCGACTGCAGAATCATGACATGCCTCCATCGGGCGAGCCACGGCCGGAATCGGAATCCCGTCAAGCGATCCTGCGATTACTTACGGATCAAATCGAAGTTCATTCCCAACGATTTCCTCGGCCGGGTAGAACCGAGAGCCTTCGGCGACTGAACCGGACGGAGTATCAGAATGCCATTCGAGATCTGCTGGGCGTGAACATCGATGTTGCCTCATTGCTGCCAGCCGATGAATCAAGCCATGGATTTGATAATATCACGGTATCCGGCCTCAGCCCTATCCTGCTCAATCGATATGTGATCGCAGCCGAAAAGATCAGCCGCCTCGCGCTGGGCCGCCCGGAACGCTCACCTGGTGGGGAAACTTTTCGCATTCGTGGAGATGTGACTCAGGATGGAAATCGCATAGAAGGCCTGCCGTACGGGACTCGCGGTGGAATGCGAATTGACTGGTACTTCCCCCGAACCGGTACCTACCAGTTTCAAATTCGACTCATGAGGGACCGCAATGACGAAATCGAGGGATTGAATGGCCAGCACCAGCTCGAAGTCTTCGTAGATCGACGCCGCCAGGAAAGCTTCACGATTCAACGTCCCGCCAATGGTGGTGATGACCGTGCTGTGGATGCTGCGTTGATTGCCAACATTCCAATGAACGCTGGACGCCACCAGATCGGAATTACATTCGCGGAAAACGGCAGCTCACTTCTGGAATCAGACCGGCAACCATTGAATGTGCACTTCAACTTCTATCGACATCCACGTCTCGGACCAGCAGTCCATGAAGTCACGATTACGGGACCAGTCGGTGATTCTTCAGCCGGAAACAGCGAAAGCCGCCAGAGAATATTGACAAGAACACCCGCGAACCCGGACGAATTCGAAGACTGTGCGAGAGAAATCCTCAGGCCTCTGCTTCGGCTCGCATGGCGCCGTCCGGTCTCTGAAGAAGACCTGCAGACGCCAATGAAATTGTTCCGGGATGGTTCGTCCGAGGAACAGGATTTTGAAGCTGGTATCGAACGAGCACTTGCTGGAATTCTGGTGAATCCGCAGTTCCTGTTTCGAATCGAACGTGATCCCGCCGATAAAGAATTGGCTGACAGTGATCTACAAACAACTGTTCAAATCTCAGATATCGAACTGGCATCCCGCCTGTCTTTTTTTCTCTGGAGCAGTTTGCCGGATGAAGAGTTGCTCCGGCTGGCGGAAGCAGGTCAACTGTCGCAGCCTGATACGCTGACGCAGCAGACTCAGCGAATGCTGTCTGATCCTCGAGCAGAATCGCTGGTCACCAGCTTCGCAGATCAATGGCTCTATCTGCGAAACCTCGACGCTGTAACACCAGATGCTCGGTTGTTTCCTGATTTCGACCAGAATCTGCGAGACGCTTTCCGCAGCGAAACCGAAATGCTGTTCAGAGAAATGCTTCGCGAAGACCGCAGCGTATTGTTGTTGCTCAACGCAGAACATTCGTGGTTCAACGAGCGACTGGCGAAACACTACGGAATTCCACATGTTTACGGAGATCACTTTCGCAGAGTCGACTTGTTGCCTGAACAGCATCGCGGTGGGATTCTGAGGCACGGAAGTGTACTCTCTGTAACATCGTATGCGACTCGAACATCTCCGGTCCTCCGAGGCAAGTGGGTACTGGAGAATCTTCTCGGCTCTCCCCCACCACCTCCCCCGCCGGACGTCCCCGCATTGCAGGATAACACCGTTGCATCGGGACTCTCATTGAGGGATCGACTTGCAGCACATCGCGAGAACCGAGCATGTGCGGTGTGCCATGATCGCATCGACCCCATCGGCTTCTCATTGGAAAACTACGACGCAGTTGGCCGCCGGCGTGAATCGGAACTTGAGCATCCCGTGAATGCCACAGGTGGCCTTCCGGACGGAAGTCAGTTCAATGGTGTTCGCGGACTGGAACAGGCATTACTGCAGCGTCCCGAAGTCTTCGTCCGAACTGTAACCGAAAAACTCCTCATATATGCACTTGGACGCGGCATGAATCCGGAAGACGGTGCGGCCGTCCGCAGGATTGTCTCCGGAGCCGAATCATCTGTGACTGCAACATCTGCGACCAAACCTTCAGCATCAACAGGCGACGGGTATCGATTTTCTTCGATCATTCAGGGTATCGTTCACAGCCCACCGTTTCGTATGCGGGAACGAGTCAAGAACAGCGACAACCACGAATTGAAGATAAAACAGACAGAAGAACTAAAACAGACGGAACAGAACTGAATCCGGGAGCACCCAACAATGTTTTTGGCTCGAAAGCACCTGTCACGTCGAACCATTCTGAAAGGAGCAGGAGCTTCACTGGCACTGCCTCTGCTGGATGCAATGATCCCGGCACTCACGGCCGAAGAACAAACTGCGGCCAGCCCAGGTCATTTACGGCGACTCGGGTTTGTCTATGTGCCCATGGGCTGTGACCACAGTCGCTGGACCCCGGCAGCAGATCCTCGACTGGGTGACTTGCCTCCGATCCTCAGCCCCTTCAACACAGTCAAAGAGCGGATATCGGTGATCAGTCAAATGGAGCTTAGGAATGCCTGGCCCGGAACGCATGCAACATCGAATGCGTCATTCCTGAGTGCTGCCAGAGCTCGTCGCACGGAGAGTAACGACTACTATCTGGGCACGACGGTCGATCAGATAGCGGCTGCGCACCTGGGGAAGGAAACTCAGTTGCCGTCTCTGGAGTTGTCGATGGATCTGATTGCGGCGGTGGGACAGTGCGATAACGGCTATGCGTGTGTGTATCAGAATTGTCTTTCATGGTCTTCTCCCACCACACCGCTGCCTCCCGAAGCGAATCCCCGGATTGTGTTCGAACAGCTGTTCGGTGATGGCGGTAGTTCTGCGGACCGCAAAGCAGCTTTACAAAGACGAGCCAGCCTGTTGGATTCTGTTCGCGACGAGTTTAAGCGTCTGAAGAGTACACTTGGGCCGGCGGATCAACAGCGAATCAGCGAATACGAAGAATCTGTTCGCAATGTTGAACAACGAATTCAGCGTGCAGAGTCCGCTGCATCCGAAGGCGATCTGCCGGATGTTGACCGACCTGTTGGCGTGCCCGCCAGCTACAGGGATCATGCGCGTCTCATGTTTGATCTTCAGAAACTGGCTTTGCAGGGTGATCTGACTCGAGTCATCACGTTTCAGATGGCTCGGGAAACCAGCAACCGCACATACCCCGAGGCGGGCGTGAATGAACCACATCACCCATTGACTCATCATGGAAATGACCCGGAAATGATCGCCAAAGTGGCTGAAATCAATCGTTTTCATGTGTCGCTGTTCTCTGAATTCCTTCAGCAGCTGCAGAGCATTCCGGAAGCAGGAGGTTCGCTGCTGGATCACGTGCTGTATCTCTATGGAAGCGGCATGGGAAATCCAAATCTGCACGATCACCAGAACCTGCCAATCGTGGTAGCCGGAGGTGCTGCGGGAAAAATGCAGGGCGGACGGCATATCACTTTTGACCAGCCAACGCCTCTGGCAAATCTGCATCTGACGTTATTGGATCAAGTCGGTATTCGACTCGACACTTTCGCCGACAGCAACGGTCGGGTCGACGATCTGTTTGAACCTGTTTCAATCTGACTGCAGTTACAGACTGAAGACACAGAGGACGAAGTGGCCATGAATCCTGCCTGCAAGATCTCCCAAAGCCTGCTCAGTGTTCTGCTGAGTTGCTGCCCACTGTGGCCCGATGAACCGGTTCGTCCGGCAACAGGTCCGGTTACGCCACTGAGCTCTGCAGCTTTGGCGGATGCAGTTGAATCAGGCAACCAACAACACGTTCAGCAGCTGCTGAACTCCGGAACTGCTGTAGATGCCCCCCAAGCCGACGGAATGACGGCTCTGCACTGGGCCGTATCCAAAGATGATTCCGAATTGACCAGACAACTTCTGAAGACCGGAGCGAATGCCAATTCAACGACGATGTATGGAATCCGCCCTATACATCTGGCGTGTGAAAACGGAAACTCCGGGATTGTCCAAATGCTGGTTGATTCGAAGGCCGACCTGGAGCCAACGCTGGCAGGCGGTGAAACTCCATTGATGATTGCTGCTCGTACTGGTCAGCCGGAAGTCATTCAAGTTCTGTTGTCGGCCGGGGCAAATGTCTCTGTCAGAGAACGCCGACAACAGACCGCGGTTATGTGGGCTGCGGCAGAAGGACACTCCGACGTGGTCCAACAGTTGGTAGAAGCCGGTGCCGATGTTCGAACCGCATTGCCATCCGGCTGGACGCCGCTTTTCTTTGCAGTCCGAGAAGGCCGTACGAAAACTGCATTATTGCTGCTCAACCAGGGGCTTGATGTGAATGCACCGATGACTGGCGAAAGACGCAGCCGCGGTCCAAACCCGTTGCTGCTGGCAGTCAACAATGGACACTTTGAAACTGCAGCGGCGTTGTTGAAAGCAGGAGCCGACCCAAATGCGCAGCCTATGGGACAGGGAGCATTGCATGCCATTGTCAGTGTCCGTCGACCTGTTCGAGGTGATGGCGATCCGCCTCCCGTTGGATCTGGTTCTCTGGGGTCCCTGGAGTTTGTCGAACTCCTGATCCGCAGCGGGGGAGACGTCAATCTGCGACTGCAAAAGGGACAATCCGGGTTTGCTGACTTCACAACAACCGGAGCCACAGCATTTGTGCTGGCTGCTCAGACTGGCGACCTGCCATTGCTTAAGCTCCTACTGCAACTGGGGGCCGATCCAACTATACCAAATGCTGACGACTCCACTGCGATTCTGGCCGCAGCGGGCGTTGGAGACCTTGGCAGCGGACTCGAAGCAGCCGGCACGGAAGCTGAAGCCATTGAAGTCATCCGTCTGCTACTGGAGCTCGGCCTCGATATTAATGTCGTCGATAACAATGGCGAAACCGCCGTTCATGGGGCCGCTTACCAGAACTGGCCGGAGCTCATTCGATTTCTCATCTCCAAAGGAGCAAATATTGACGTATGGAACCAATCAAATCGCTGGGGCTGGACGCCACAGATCATCGCACATGGCTATCGAGAGGGAAATTTCAGACCGGATGCCGACACTATTCGATGCATCGAAGACGCCATGCGTACCGCGAAAGTCCGAGTCCCCGAGGATCCAGGCCGTGATGTCGAAGCAAACCAGCAAAGCTGGGATCGGAAACCACCCAAAGTCGCTCCAGGAACGTGACCTGGAATCTAATCCGACGGATCTGGGGTTGGATGGTAACATTCGAGCGCGCAGGCTTGTAAGATTTTCTGCCATTGTCAGTCTCAAAATCTTCGAAGCCCGCAGATCATGGATCCCGTTCACAACAAATCTCCTGGTGCTCAGAATTCCGAGCCCGATTGGCGTCGTTTTTTCCCTGATGCCGATCATCGATGGGCGATGGGGCTGCGACGAGGAGAAGCCGGCGTCTTTCTGGCACCGACAGAGTCCTCCGCTTCTGTCTGCGCTGAACGCAATCACTGGCTTTCCACGGAACCACGCACCTATGCCGTACTGACCAAAGAAGCAGAACCCGCTCTGGCAGAAACAGTCACATTCGCCCGTTCGCTGGGATTCGCAGTTCGCCCTGAACAATCACCCCGCGATCGATCATCCCGCGAAGAGTCACCCTTTGACCAGTTGCTGAGTCTTGGCAGAGTCTGGGAGTCTGACTTTGTCTGGCTGGTGGCCGATAAAGCAGGAACGCGGAGAGTCGCCGGGGGCGTTGTTTGTTTTCCCAGCCACTGGGATCTGAGCGAAAAAGTCGGCCGTACGCTGAGCGAGACTCACAGCGTTGTTCCCGGGCTGAACGCAGCACTTGACCGCCAGATCGAAACCTTTCTGGACAAAATCGTACCGGGAGACGCATGGCTTCGCGAGAACGCAGGATTCAGTCGCTCACCGGAGTTCAACCAGCACATCAAACGCCCCCGAACAAGACTCGACGTATCGGTCACTGTGGACGAAGTCTGGATTCGCCTGGAACACCAGATGCTGCTGAAATTGCCACTCACCCACAGCATCCTGTTTGGAATCCGTGTACAGGTAGTTCCTTTGCGGCAAGTGCTCAATACACCGTATGCCGCCACCGCAATGACACGACTGCTTTCAACAATCTCGCCTGAAGCCGCAGATTACAAGGGACTCTCCGACGCCAGAGAAACAATCCGCAACATCAGCAGCCAGGCAACCCCGGCGAATTGAAGGTGTCATCAGCCAATTAAAGGTGTCAGGAACCGTTTTTGACAAAAAGAGCGATTTTTGCGTTTTCCCGGACCACAATCGTCGTTAATCGCGCCAAGCTCCAAAGCGAGATGCGTGTATCGCGGAGCGATCAATGGCTCTGTGCCAAAGTCTGCGAGTGAAACTGTGAAAGCGTCACTCCTGTCGTAGGTCGGGAGGTCTGATTGAATACGATCTGATCATAGAATCTGCAGGCGTGTGCAGTTTCCGCGACAGAGTCTGCACGAACTTTTCCCAGCACATGCATTGGGAGTTGTGTCGTGAGATACCAGACTGGGTTCGGCGGATTTCGAATTCCTTATGCGCGAATTCGCGGTCTGGTGAGATTCCGGGCCAGGATTGAATCGCTCGTCTATACTAGTATTCACGATGAGTACATTGTTGTGCAGGCGTGGAGTGAAGCGAACTTCCATGACGGCACAAACGTCTTAAGACAAAACAGCATCCTGGATTCGAAACAGGACTTCTCGGAGAACTTCAGTGAAGATTCAATTGATGTTGTGCCTCTTCGTAACGCTTGCAACTCACCTTCCAGAGACGACTTCGCTTCTGGCTGGAGATGCTCACGAAAAACCCAACATACTCCTCATACTTGCTGACGACCTGGGATATGGCGACGTAAGCTGTTACAACGAACAGTCCACAGTTCCCACCCCCCATATCGACAGCCTTGCCCATGAAGGGCTTCGTTTTACGGATGCTCACAGCCCTGCGACCGTTTGTACGCCGACGCGTTATAGTCTCATGACGGGACACATGGCGTTTCGTGTCCCGAATGGCGGCCGGGTATTCACTGGAGTTGGAGGGCCTTCACTCATCAGTCCGGATCGGATGACTCTGCCGGGCATGCTGCGTGACAACGGCTATGCGACGGCATGTGTAGGCAAGTGGCATGTCGGGCTGACCTTCTTCGATGAGGAGGGTAAGCCTGTGAGTGATAATGGTGTCGATTCCGTCCGTCGGGTCGACTTCGCGCGCCGCATCGAAGGAGGTCCAGTCGATCATGGCTTTGATTCATTCTTTGGAACTGCATGCTGTCCAACGACCGACTGGCTGTATGCTTTTATTGAGAACGATCGCATTCCAGTCCCGCCTGCTGCTCTGCTCGATCGATCGCGTCTGCCGAATCACCCGTATGCTGACGATTGTCGTGTTGGGTTGATCGCACCGGACTTCCCGATGGAAGAAGTCGACCTTGTCTTCCTGAACAAGAGTCGGGAATTTCTGGAGCAACACGTTCGCAAATCGCCGGAAAAGCCCTTCTTCCTGTTTCATTCGGCACAGGCTGTGCATCTACCTTCGTTCGCAGCTCCGCAGTTTCAGGGAAAATCAAATTCGGGACCACACGGTGATTTCATTCATCAACTGGACTTTGTCGTTGGTGAACTACTGACAACACTGGAAAGGCTCGGTGTTGCCGACAACACGATGATCATTTTCACGAGTGACAATGGACCAGAGACCACAAGTGTCATACATATGCGAGCGGACTACAACCATGACGGCGCTCGACCATGGAGAGGTGTTAAGCGTGACAGTTGGGAAGGTGGTCATCGCGTTCCTTTCCTTGTCCGATGGCCAGGCAAAGTCAAACCAGGTATGACCTGCGAACAGTTGACGAGCCTTACCGATATCGTCGCCACGATTGCAGCCGTCGTCGGCGTCGAACTTCCGGACGATGCAGCTGAAGACAGCTTCAATATGCTTCCGGCCTGGATCGAGCAGAAACAGACTGCGATTCGCCCTTACCTGATCACTCAGGCTTTCGGCGGACAGAGAACTCTTTCAATTCGACGTGGATCATGGAAGTACCTCGACCACAGCGGCTCTGGTGGCAATCGTTACGATCGGGTTCCTGGCCTTGGACCCTTCCAGATTGAAGATAACGCACCGAACGCCTCCAGCCAGCTCTACAACCTGGCTGAAGACCCCGGTGAAACGCAGAATCTTTCACTCCAGCATCCGGAAATCGCGGCTGAGCTTAAAGCCCTTCTCGAACAGTCGAAAGTCGCCGGACGCAGCCGAGCCAGACATGCAGTGAAGTGAGGTGCTTCATTTCTGTGCGCGGATTGACAGTTCGATGAGTTTCCGGGTCAAGCTTCGTTTGGAACTTAAGACTAAAATCCGCCCTCCGGGATAACGGAACGGGGGATGCAGCCCGTGAAGACACTCTGAACATTCATGTGCCAGTCCATTCGGAGCAACCGATGAGTTTTCCATTAACGGTTCAGTACTGCATCGTTGCCATTTGTCTGGCTCAGGCTTTGTATCTCGCGCCGACCACTTCCAGCGCTGAGGAGCGATTTCACGCTAAGGGACTCACTTCTCCGGCGAAACCTGAATCTCACCAGCAGGGCGTAGTCAAGGTATTCTTTGATCTCCTGCCAACTTCAATGCGTTTCAACGCGCCTTCGTACCCATGTCTTGTGACCGAGAACGGTATCCAATACAGCAACGGCTTTGCGGAAACCTATGACCCTCGACGAAATCCGAATGCAAAAGAAACATCCTTTGAACCTGGGTTCGATGATCTGAATCAGTATTCCCGGATGTGGATCGAGAGTCAGAATGATGCACGAATTGTTGTTCGTGTCCGCGGCGCGCTCGTGTCCGATGAAGGCAAGCACATTGCCCATGAAGATTTAGACAGCCGTTGCCAGTATGGCAAAGGCGACTGGGTTGACGAATGGTACTACATCTATCCCGATGGTGTTCACACCAGGCATGTCAGGATCTATACAGGGCTGGCCTCTCGCAGTGTACCATTCGGATCGGATCGCGAACCACCTCGTGTGATTCACGAATTCATGGAATCGATGGTTATCGGAACAAATGGCCATACTCCGCAGGACGACATCGAAAACGATGCCGTGACGCTTATACGAACAGTCGGTGACTACTCCGAAGACGTCCTTCCAGGGGGCAGGACGAAGACGTTCGCTTTCGAGCCCTACCCCGCTGATTTTGGCGAATTCAGCAATGCCAACATACTCGTCGTCAATTTGAAATCGCGATTCAGACCGTTCACAATTGGCATGCCACATGGAGTCCGAACTCAACCATACAAAAGAGACAATCCGCTCGTAGAGGGATTTCAAATCTGGGGACCGGGCGAACATCGCAGCTACACCGTTCCGTTTGGCCACATCATCAACTATGGCCATTTTCGAAAAACGGAAACAACAATCGAGCAGGTGTATCTTTCCGGAATGACAGAATCAAAACAACCAGCAATGGAACTTGTTCCGCTCGCATGGTCGTGGATTGCGCCTCCCAAAGTCTCTCTTGAAAAAGAACAGCTTCGCTACGACATAGAGTACTACGACACCACACAAAAGGCCTATGTCTTTGACTGGAATGACAACGAAGACGAGTTGGAGTTTGAGCTGCTGGCAGACACCGACTATTACGGCGTAGCATCAGAGATCATCAACCCTGCATTCGTCGTCCGAAACTGGGGAGAAGGACCGGTCGAACTTTCGATTAATGACTTAGTTGTCGAACGAGGCAAAGATTTTCGAATCGGCTATGAAAGAACACCTGTCGGCACAAACCTGATTCTCTGGACTCGGCTCAAATCTAAAGATCCCATCCATATGTCGTTGCGGCAGGTTCGGAAGTAAACGGATTCAGCCGAGATGTGAACCCTCTCCACAATTGACTTCATGAAAACACACAAATGAGAATCGGCCCACTGATACACTCTGTCGTCTCTATCGTGCTGCTGTATTCGGCAATTCCGCTTGCAGCACAGGTTCACTACGACGGCAACGAAAGTCCATGGGGAAGACAAGCTGACTCAGGCCCTGATGCTCAGGTTCCAGGCTGGTTCTACAACCTGGGCGTGACCGGATTGAGAGCTCAGCTCGTTGAAGAAGAGCCCAGAGCTCTACTTATTCGACATGTCTTCGAAGGTTCTCCTGCCAGTGGCAAAGTCGAACCTGGGGACATGATTGTCGGCGCAGGCGGTCAAATGTTTCGAGAACCACATCGCAATGGATACGGTGAAAGTGTCTTTGGAGCAGACGGGCCAATCTCTGAAATGGCTACGGTGCTGGAAGAATGTCAGAGTATCAATAGCAAAGGACAGCTGTCACTGACCCTCAAGCGTGACGGGAAAATCAACGAAGTCGTTCTGGATGTAGGTACAAAGTATGGAACGTTCTCCACAACGTATCCGGCGGGTTGTCCTAAATCTGAACGAATCCTCGAGCAGCTTCTGGATTTTCTCGTCAAACATCAGGACGAACACGGCTCTTTCGGCGACCCTGTCCACAATACGTTTGCACCGCTGGCATTGCTGGCAAGTGGCGAAGCAAAGTACCTGCCCGCAGTTGAACTGAATGTTCGTTATCATTCACGAGAGACTCGAACGAAAGACAATCGTTTTGAAGATTTGCTGAACTGGACCTACATGTCTGCCGCGATTGTCATGAGCGAATACTATCTCGCAACCGGCGAACAATGGGTGCTGCCGGAACTTCAGGAAGTCCATGACTTCCTGGCAAAGAGCCAGTATCTTCGAATGTCTCAGATCAATCCAAAGGCAAAAGTCTCACACCCGGACTCGTACCCCAAAGGCCCGAAGGAGTCACACGGCGGATGGGGACACAACCCTGGCTTTGAAGGATATGGACCGATCGCGATGCTCACTGGCCAGGGAGCATTGGCCTATTCGTTGATGCATCGCTGTGGTATCAAAGTGAATCGTGAAAAACATGAGGCGGCGTACAATTTCCTGAAACGAGGGACCGGACAGAACGGATACGTCTGGTACGGGGATCAGGTGGGAGGACCTCCGGAAGGCTGGGCAGATATGGGCAGAACTGGTGCCGCAGGGATCGCCAACTTCCTGAGTCCATACCCGGAGCCGGTTTACCGAGAACGCTCACTGTCGCATGCAAGAGTGATCGGCGAACATCCGCAGAGTTTTCCTGACACTCATGGGTCTCCACCGATGGGAATGGCCTATGCTGCACTGGCTGCAAACGTCGACCCTGACAGCTTTCGAAAGCTGATGGATGACAATCGATGGTGGTTCACAATGGCTCATTGCACTGACGGCAGTTTCTATTACCAGCCAAACCGTGACAACGCGGGTTACGGTTCCGATGCACGCATGACTGCCTCTTCCGTCGTAGCGTTCATCTTTGCAATCCCCAGACACAGTCTCGTGATCACTGGCAAATCAATCGATCAAAGCCGATAACAAAACTGTTCCCGCCTCGTTTTCTGCATCTGTACAGGTGAGCTGTGAAGATTACAACAGGTAATGATCGATCTGGACACGAGGTTCAGGGAGTGCGTTCGTCAGCATGGCGAATACCTCTGACTATTTTCCAAAGACAATTCACGACATTATTGTTCATCTACACTGTTGTCATGGCTGGTGACTCTGCTGCTGCCGGAGATCCTGCTTTGCCAGGCAACCACCCTTTGACGCAGGCCCAGGCCGGCAGTGTCCTGATTTCGGAATTGCGATGCGCTGCTTGTCACAACGGGTTCGCACGCAGCCTGGTACCGGAGAAGACTGCACCTGACCTCACAGATGTCGGTGCCAGAATCTCACCGAACTACATGAAGCGATTTCTTTCATCGCCTTCGACTGTTCATCCCGGGACAACAATGCCCGATATTCTTGTGTCACAGTCAGAGACAGACAAAGAACTGATTGCGGAAGCATTGACACACTTTCTGATCGCCCAGTCGAAGTCTGACTATCAGACAGATTCGAACTTGTCGATTGATCGTCAGCTCGGGAAAACACTGTTTCACTCCGTCGGATGCGTCGCGTGTCATGGTTCTCAAGAACACCCCCTTCAAGCTGAACAGCAGATTGATGAATCCGAGGCTGACGAAGATGTCCCCGAATCGGAGACGCCGAATTTCAAACCCGTGGCGTTCTCACTTGCACATGTGAAAACGAAGTACAGCACAACCTCTTTGAGTGATTTCCTGTTTCAGCCACTGCGTGTCAGGACTTCGGGTCGAATGCCGGACATGAAGCTGACGCCGACAGAATCGCTCGCCATCGCCGGATATCTATCCGGCGAACGAACATCACCCCCGGAAGCTCTCAGGCCTGATGCCGCGCTGGTACAACAGGGACGCAGGCACTTTCAGGAACTGAACTGCGTTGCATGTCACACACTGCCTGGATTCACAGCAAATCGACAGCCAACGAGCCTGCGAAACGCCGATGAGAGCCGAGGTTGTCTGTCTGAAACGAGCAACAATAGTCCTCGCTTTCATCTTGAGAACTCTCAGATTCAGGCGATTGCGGCGTCGCTGCGGGAAGAGCCCACTGTTGACGCTGTCGATTCGGACTCCCTCACAGCAGCAAAAATGCTGACCGCCTTCAACTGCATCACGTGTCATGTTCGCGATGACTACGGTGGCGTTCACGAAGAACACAACGATTACTTCATTGGCAGCGAGCAAAAGCTGGGGGACGACGGTCGCATTCCTCCACCACTAACGCTCATCGGAGCCAAACTGCGACCAACGTGGCTGAAAAAGGTGCTTTTTGACGGCGAGACAGTTCGCCACTACATGTCGACCCGCATGCCACAATACGGCTCTGCCAACCTCCAGCACCTGCCCGCCGTTTTTGCTCGACTGGACGTCCTGAAAAGCAGGGAAATCATCATCCCGAATCCTGAGAGTCGAACAGACGAGGAACGCGAGCGGGAAAAACTACTTCGAGCAGCAGGACGCGAATTACTGGGTGACAAGGGAGTCAACTGTGTTTCGTGCCACAGCTTCAATGGAAAAGCACCACAACTGAATCCGGGAATCGACCTGCTGACATCGTACGAGCGACTGCAGCCGGAGTGGTTTGACAGTTACCTGAGAAACCCGGGAAGATTCCGTCCCAGAACTGTCATGCCGACAGCTTGGCCGAACGGTGTGGCGTCATTCAAGACAATCCTCGAAGGCAATACCGATCTGCAGATCGATGCGATCTGGTATTATCTCTCACTCGGTACATCTGCCGCTGATCCATCCGGAGTTCGCAGTGTCAGCACGGTTCTTTCCGTTAGCGGCGAGGCGCGAATACATCGCGGTCGAAGTCAGGTTGCCGGATATCGAGGCATTGCCGTGGGGCTGCCAGAAAGGCTCAGCTATGCATTCAATGCCGAAACCGGCACGCTCTCAGCCATCTGGCAGGGCGATTTTATCCGCGTCAACTGGAGCGGACAGGGGTCTGGTGATTTCAATCCTGCGAGCGAACCAGTCAGGCTGCCTCAGGACGTTTCTTTCATGCAGCTGGGAGACGAAAATGCACCGTGGCCGCGGTTACCGGTCATGACAAAGGAGGCTCGCACAAATCCAGATCCCCTCTACTCCCGAAACGCAGGTTATCAGTTCCGAGGATACAGCCTTGGAGACCTGGCGATTCCAACGTTCCTGTACCGATGCGGCTCGATCGAGATCGAAGATCGGTCCACCGCAGCCGGAACTGCAGAGCGACTGCAACTCCGACGTGTTCTGCAGTTTGACTCCACAACTCCACAATCCATATGGTTCCGCGCGATGACCGGAGAAATCCAACAGATGTCTGATCGTGTCTTCGAAAACGACGAGCTACGACTGACGGTTCCCTCCGCGGAAACGAAACTCAGAGTCCTTCCAGATGAACCAAACCGATCCGAACTGATCCTGCGACTGCAGATCCCCCAGGGCAAATCCACACTGGAATTCTTCTATGAACCTCTCCGCAAGTAGAAAACTGCGGCTCCTTTGCTTCCTGCTGTCAATTGCAATGACCCGGCATTCAGCGATGAGTGTCGAGGAAGTTGGTGAGCGGTGGGGAACGGAAGAGCTCGAACGTGAATATTACCCGATCGTGAATATCCCACTGCCCCCCGATACCGTGATTGAAGCCGGTGCCTTTGCTGTACTGCCGGATCAGCGGATCGCGGTCGGTACGAGACACGGTGAAATATTCCTGATCCGGGACATCGATGCTCAAAAGCCCATCCCTTCGTTTCATCGTTTCGCGACGGGACTCGATGAAATTTTTGGACTGGTCTGGAAAGACAACGCCTTCTATGTCACTCAAAGTTGCGAATTATCGCGTGTCAGTGATTCCAATGGAGATGGAACGGCTGACCGCTTTGAGACCGTTTCTGATGCCTGGGGATATGCGAACTACCACGAATATGCGTTTGGTTCAAAGCCCGATGCCGACGGAAATCAATTCGTGGCGCTCGGACTTTCTGAGTCCTACTATTCCTATGCGCTGAACCGCGGCTTCATTATGAAGGTCACTCCCGACGGCAAAACAACGGCGTTCGCCAGCGGATTACGCAGTCCTGGCGGTATCGGCTTTGATGAACACGATGCCCTGTTCTATATCGAAAGCCAGGGACCGTGGAACTGTTCCTGCAGCCTGAAGGCGGTCTCGGAAAACAGCTTTCACGGACATCCCGCCAGCTTTCACTGGTATTCATACTCTCCGGAACTGGGCTCCACACCTGTGATACCGGAGTCCGGACGACGAATCGTCACAGAGAAAGAACGTGTCCGGCAGTTGGTCCCATACGCCGTCATCTTCCCATACATTCGCATGGGGAGGTCAATCACCGGCTTCAGCGTTAACAGAACACAAGGCAAGTTTGGCCCCTTTGAAAATCAGCTTTTCCTCGGAGACTACACTCAGTCCATCCTGATGCGAGCCACAACCGAACGAGTGAATGGTGTCTGGCAGGGAGCCTGCTATCCGTTTCGCGAAGGTCTCTCCACCGGCATCCTCAACGTTGAATTCACTCCCGGCGGAAATTTGCTTTGTGGCGGGACGAATCGAGGCTGGCCCGTCCGCGGTATCAAGCCATTCGCGATCGAGAGACTTGAGTGGAGCGGGAAGATGCCCTTCGAGATCAATCGTGTGACCATAGAACCGGATGGGTTTAAGATTACTTTCACGAAGCCCGTCAATGAACAAACCGGTCGACTGACGGACTCTTACGCGATCTCCGCTTTTACTCACCCATACCATGCCGGCTACGGTGGTCCCGAAATTGAACAGCACAAACCTGGCGTTAAGAGTGTCACACTGGCCGACGATGGGCTTTCTGCCACGATTACTCTGGATAAACTCACTCGAGGATTCGTGTATGAACTCGATCTGGCAAATCTGCGATCTCGCGACAACGAAGAACTTCTGCATCGCAACGCATTCTACACCGTCAATGAGATCCCAGCACGATAGTCACTGAGCAGACAATCACACCCGTGAAAGCAGAACGGACGAGCAACCATGCCCGTCCGTTTTGAAGCCAAGCACACACCTGGCAGACTCAGAGACTACTTCGACTCAAGTCTGCTTAAGCGTTCAGAATTGTGTCGACTTCATCTCCAAAGATCTGATCAATATCGCCGGCACCATCAAGGATACTGGCGATTCCGTCCCCGACTCCATTGATGTAGTCTGCAAACTCCGACCCTATCACTCGCTCAAATGGGGACAACTTGTCGATACCAGCGGCCCCGGTGGTCTTTTTCGCCTTCAAATCAATCGTCACGCTGCCAGATGCAGTCTGATAGCTGACTGTATCAAACCCATTACCGCCATCCAGCGTGTCATTGCCGTCGTTTCCGATCAGCAAATCGTCGCCATCACCGCCAATAAGTTTGTCATTCCCGGAACCGCCAATCAGCGTGTCGTTTCCGGAACCGCCGGTGATCGATACGATCCATGTTGCCCCCGACGCATCGAACACATTGTTATACGTCGATGTGGTCGCGGTCACCGTCTCAATACCGCCGGCCGTCAAGTTGAGATTTACGCCACCGGTCGCATTCTTCACGGTCACCGTATCGATGCCCGTACCACCGATCACGCTCGTATCCAGATTGTCGATCGTCAATGAATCCTTCCCATCACCGCCGTCCAGAATGTCTGCACCGAGTCCTCCGTCAAGGCGATCGTCGCCATCGTTGCCGAGGAGCGTGTCGTCGCCATCGCCGCCCGTCAAAGTGTCGTTGCCTTCATTGCCAATCAACTGGTCGTTGCCAAAGCCACCTGTGAGCCGGTCTGCAAGCGTACCACCAATCAGCGTGTCATTGCCCGAACCACCCGTAATCGACACGGCCCACGTGGCTCCCGACGCATCAAACACATTGTTATACGTCGAAGTGGTCGCTGTGACTGTCTCAATACCGCCAGTTGTCAGGTTCAGATTCACTCCACCGGTCGCGCTCTTCACAGTCACCGTATCGATGCCCGTACCGCCGATCACGCTTGTATCCAGATTGTCGATCGTCAACGAATCCTTTCCATCGCCACCATCCTGCGAATCCATTCCAGAACCTCCGTCCAACCGATCGTCACCATCGTTGCCCAACAACGTATCATCACCTTCGCCGCCCGTCAGTGTGTCGTCGCCCTCATTCCCGACCAATTGATCGTTGCCAAGACCGCCGCTCAACTTATCAGCAAGGGTACCACCGATCAGCGTGTCGTCACCTGAACCGCCCGTGATCGACACCGCCCACGTGGCTCCC
>JAEUIH010000095.1 GCA_016795105.1 Planctomyces sp. | reverse complement strand
AATTGAAACGGCGTATTGGAAGAATGTGCTGCGGCATCTGCATGTGGATGGCCAAAGGATCAGGATTCAACGCATAGTCGATTACTACCACGCCAGTCTGCGACTGACCACGATCGCCGACGCCTTGCAACTGACGACTTCGCAGCGAACCGAGTGGCTGAAACGCGTCCGTAAGATGCTGCTGGAACCCGGCGGCTGGGGCCGAGTGATGCGGTCCATCGCAGGCATGCTGAAGCAGCATGGCATCAATTCGGACAGGGAGGAAGACGTGCAGACAGCGAAGCGATATCTGCATCGTTATCGAAGATTTATGAACTATTCCGAATACCGCAGCCATGGCAGCCCAATCGGCAGCGGCATTGTGGAATCAGCGTGCAAGCAGATCGTAACTGAACGCCTGAAGCTGTCCGGCATGCGCTGGTCCCACGCAGGAGCCCAGCAAATTCTGACTCTGCGGTCGATTCTTTTGAGTCAAACCTGGCACGCGACATTTAAGAAATCTCTAATAGCATCTCCCGCCGTCAGTATCCTAAGTCCTGAACAAACCTCGTGATTTCATTGCATTCTCTGCGCGATCAGCAGATTGCACCCGAAATGAACGTAATTGGCCGAATTAATTCTCAGGATGTCTATGATGAACTGCACACACATCTTCGACTCAGAAACCGTGATGTCTATTTGGAACGTGAAGGTTATTCGGCGCTCGCAAAAACGTTTGCACGACTTATCGAAGGGGAAACGGCAGAATACGTTCGACGCCTGCAAGCCGTCATTGTGACTGCCAGCGATGCCATGGGTTTACCAATTCCACCAGCAATTTCCGGGTTCTATGGAACCTGGGAAGAGGCGGAGTAGTGCGACAACGGCAATCGTCGTGAATCCGGCAAATCCAAAGCTGTAAGTCGCCTGCAGATAAAACGGCTCAGCGTCGGAACGAGCCAGGGAGCCCTCATCCACGGCGTCGCCGAAGAAGAACCAAAAGTACCCGAGTTGAATGTTGAAGGATTTGCTGTGGGTATAAGTTCCGACCAGATCCAGTTTATTTCCAATACTTGACTGTCCACTTCCGGGAAGTGCTGTGCTGGCGATGTTATAAATTCGATCAGTAGCCACCGGGAACGACTTTGGGGCATCAGTCGCCCTCGCCGGTTGGCCAGCAAAGACTGACTTCGCTGGCGCTGAGTGAATCAGCAGATTGCTGTTTCTGACTATTAACGATTTCAACCTTCCTCTTCAGTTGGGCAGTGGTGCCATCGGTGAAATGCGCAAGGACAACCGTCGTGTTGTCCTGACCTCCGGCAACATTTGCGGCATTGATGAGTAAACCACACGTTTCCTCTGCTGAAACATCTGTAGAAAGCAGTTCTGTAATTTCGGCATCGCTTAGTTGTGTTGTCAGACCATCGGTACACAACAGCAGTTTGTCGTGCAGCGAGAGCTTGAACTGAGTGACTTCCGGAATCAAATGATGCGGATGACGTCCCTTCAGCCCCGAAAGGATAGGTCGAACGGGCAAGTCTCTGATCTGGCCGGCATCCATCAGCCCCGCGTCGACGAGAGCCTGTGCATTGGTCTGATCATGAGTCAGTCGAACAATCCGTCGATCTCGAAACACATAAGCCCGCGTGTTTCCAATATGAATCAAATACACCTGGGGCCATACAACATACGCCAGCGTCGTCATGGTACCGATCGGGGATCGCGATGAGGTGGTTGTTCCGATCTCACGAATCTTTTCCTGGGTAAACGCCAGTGCTGATTTCAAATCTTCAAGGAACGCATCTTCCCGACCATCATTCACGCGAAACAACCAGTGCATGGTGTTCAGGAGATATTGGACAATTCCCTGAATAGCCAATCGACTGGCACGTTCGCCGATGAGATCATCACTGACTCCGTCCGCGACCAGAAACAGCTTCGCCTGAGAGCCGCCCATAAGATGGGTTTCATCGTCATAGGAAAGGCTCGTCTGATGAATGACGACGGATTTTTTCAAATCTGCGATCAAAAAATGATCTTCGTTTCGTTCACGAACCAGTCCAATATCCGTCATCCCGCAGGTATCAACGCGACCAGCCATTTGTTTGCTCCCGGAAGCAGGAAATCGACATCTCAGCGGCTTTCATTCCGCCAAGTTTGACGCGACCTGTGTCACGCATGATAGCGAAGACTATCCGCAAGGAATGGGTCGTTATGAGGCACGGACCCCGCGGCTGCGAAGGAACGTATAAACAGGATCGCCATCAGGCAACAGACGCCAACGATTGTGCTCACCTCCGGAAGTCCGAACATGGGCGTATTCCCGGTGACGGATGGAAAGATCATGATGTAGAGATCTAACCAGCGTCCCAGCAGCACAACAACGGCGATCTTCAGCATCACACTTTCACTGCGCTTGCATGGTCGCGGCAGAAGGACGAAGAAGGGAACAACCCAGTTCAGCAGTATACTGGCCAGAACGATCGGGCCCCACGGGCCGTGCGTGCGACGGATGAACCAGGATGTTTCTTCCGGAATATTGGAGTACCAGATCAACATGTACTGGCTGAACCAGATGTACATCCAGAAACAACTGAACCCAATCAGCAACTTACCAAGGTCATGCAGGTGCTCTTCACGGAACGCACCAGCCAATGGTCCGCGGCGGCGCAGGATGACACAGGCAGGTACCATCGCAGCCAGCGTTCCGAGAAACAATCCGGAAAACTGGTAGACACCCCAGATCGTACTGAACCACATTGGTTCGAGTGCCATGATCCAGTCGACGCTGGCCAAAGAGATCGAAATCGCAAATGCGGCCAGAAACACGACTGAGGTCACCCCGTTAGCAGCAGTCGCGGCTGTGGAATTGTCGAGATCCTGACGACGGGAGTTGTTGATCAGGATTCGGGAAAGAGCCACCCACAACACCACGTAACCGATGGCGCGAACGGCGAAAAACTTTGACTCCAGCCAGAGTTCCTTGAACCAAAAGGTTCCAGAATCCCCCTGGCCATGATGATGCCATGCATACTGTGGCAGGTGGACAGCCACAGCAACCAGCAACAGTACACCTCCAAATGGCAGCAGGCCAGCCATCGCCTCCGGGACGCGTCGGAACGCGACGCTCCAGCTTGCACCGCAGACATTCGTCAGGGCAATGAACAATGCACCGCCGAGCCCCATCGTGATCAGAAAATACGATCCGAGCAGAAGATTCGCCCAGGCTCGATCCGGGGCAACAAACGCCGTCCCGGCAAGCACTGCGGCTCCCATGAGTGTTGCCACCGACAGCCTGCGAGTCAGCAACGCTGGAACAACAAGTGGAGCAGACTTCACGGTTGAATCTCCTGAGCAGGGACCGTCGTATCCAGCGGACTGACAGGCGTTGTCACATTAAGGTCCGTTGACGCGGTGCTCGCGACTCCTTTTTGAAGACTGCGAACGAAATTGATAACGTCCCAGCGGCGATCCCGTGACAGCTGTGCGGCCATCGGAGCCATGCTTCCCTGACCATAGGTTAGGATGTGAAATAACTGGCCGTCTTTCATTTGAACGGACTTGCCGGCTGGTAGAGGCGGAGGCGGTGGAAATCCCCGTTTTGCCACAGGCCCGTCCCCCGCACCACTCGCTCCATGACAGGAAATGCAGAAAATGCGATAGACTTCAGCACCCCGCTTGATGGAGGCGTCAAGTCTTGCGGCCAAATCTGGTTCCCCGGGTGTTGACGCACTGGAAACCGCCGAGTCAGCCTGAATTCCGGTTGAATTGCCGGCCAACCCAACAACTGGAGTGGAGCTTGTTTCGCCCTTGGTTATCTGATTTGCATCAGCGGCGACTGTCGAAGTGGCAACGACCATGTCGATGTTTGGTTCCACCGCTGCGCTGGTGTTCGAATCGAGCGAAAAAGGATTCAGCAGCTCCACACCGGCGCGGACAGCATCCTCTTTTGTAGCCGCGTAATGCAGCGGCAAATCGCCGCGGGCAATTGTTCCCTGGACCGGAGCCTGCATTGTACGTCCATTCGCGAATGCAGAATTCATCGACCAAGCATTGGAAGCCGCTGATCTCTTCATTTGCGGCAGGAATTCAAAATTGGGCTGCGTGTATTCGACATCGCCTGTGACGGCTGCAGAAACGGCAGCGACAAGTAATCCACTCAGCACCAGGTTCGTTCGCGTAATTTTCATGAGCCGTGCCCCTCCTCCCGAATAAGTTCGCGAGTGTCAACGACGTGAAATGTCTGCAGCAACTGTTCAACTGCTGAAAGGTCGAACGTTGCGTCCGTCTCTTCGATCACCAGTACAAACCGATCATCGGTCGAACCGGGATGGGAGACACTCGCTTGTTTCCCCGGATAAAGACGGCTCACAGCAAAAAGCGCAAACACAGAACCAAATCCTGCCAGCAGCACGGCCGCTTCAAAAGCCACCGGCACATCTGAGGGCAGGGAGTTCCACGGCTTTCCTCCGACATTGACCGGCCAGGAGACAGCCGCGACCCAATGTTCGAACCACAGCATTCCGACAGCTCCGGCCATGCCAAACACAAAACAGACCCACGTCAAACGAGAAGGTCTGAGTCCCATGGCATGATCCAGCCCATGGACGGCGTAAGGCGTGAACGCATCCTCTATTCGCAGCCCTTGCCTGCGAACCGCTGTGACTGCATTTAAGAGATCTCCTTCATCATCGAACGTAGCGACCAGAATTCGTTGGCTCATTCCACTTTCTCCTTAGAAACCAATGACGATGCTGGCCGTTTCTTCAGATGCGCGGCGCCTTTGATTTCGGCAATTGCGATGGCCGGAGCGATCCGGCAGAACAACAGAAAGCACGTGAAGAACAGTCCAAAACTGCCCACAAAGGTTGCGATCTCGACGATCGTTGGAGAGTAATGCGCCCAGCTGGATGGTAAGAAGTCGCGGTGCAGACTGGTCACAATGATCACGAATCGCTCAAACCACATTCCTATGTTGACGAAAATCACGATGATGAACACCAGCGGCAGACAGGTCCGGACCCGCCGGATCCATAGGAACTGCGGGACAACCACATTGCAGCTGACCATGGTCCAGTAGGCCCACGCCATAGGACCAAACGCTCTGTTCTTGAACACGAATTGTTCATACCCATTGCCACTGTAGGCAGCCATGAAGAATTCCGTGCCATAGGCCAGTCCCACAATACAACCCATTGACAGCATCAGCAAACACATGCGTTCAATGTGATTCAGCGTAATGTAGTCTTCCAGCCGCATCGTCTTGCGGGCGATGATCATCAGCGTCGTGACCATGGCCAGCCCGCTGAAAATCGCTCCTGCCACAAAGTACGGCGGGAAAATTGTGGTATGCCATCCGGGAATCACCGCTGTTGCAAAGTCCATACTAACAATCGTATGCACAGAGAACACGAGGGGTGTCGCCAGTCCTGCGAGCAGCATGTAAACGGTCTCATAACGATGCCAGGTTCGCGCCGATCCATCCCAGCCAAGTGACAACAGGGACGTGACTCGCTGCCGAAGACCGGGCTTCGATTGATCTCGAATGGTGGCCATATCCGGGATCAAACCCACGTACCAGAAGACTGCCGAGATCAGAAGATATGTCGAGATCGCAAACACGTCCCACAACAGCGGCGACTTGAAGTTCACCCACAGCGACCCGCGAGTGTTCGGATAAGGGGCCATCCAGTAGGCCAGCCATGGTCGTCCCATGTGAATCAGCGGAAAGATGCCAGCACACATGACGGCGAAAAGCGTCATTGCTTCTGCCGAACGATTGACGGCTGTACGCCACTTTTGACGGAAAAGAAACAGTACTGCAGAAATCAGCGTGCCGGCATGCCCGATGCCGACCCAAAATACAAAGTTGGTAATGTCAAAAGCCCAACCCACGGTTTTGTTCAGTCCCCATGTCCCAATGCCGGTTGCGATCTGATACCAGACCGTGACGACACCAAGAATTAGTGCCATCACGGACGCGATGAACGCCCACCACCACAGGGCCGAAGGCTGACGATCCATCGGAGCGCAAATATCGCGCGTGACATCGCCGAGTGTCTTATCACCGCTGATCAAAGGTGGGCGGAGGGATATCGAATGCTCAGACATGCTGACCTCCCTCATGTGGTTCGCTGTTTGGCTGGTCGTCTGGCTGATTTCGCACAGTCCGCAGGTAGGAGACGTTGGTGCGGAAATTGAATTCTTCCAGAACGCCATATCGGCGAGGATTCTGCAAGGATTTGTGTATGGCACTGCTGACGTCGTTCATATCGCCAAACACAATTGCCTTTGCCGGACACGACTGCTGACAGGCCGTCTGCACCTGACCATCGGCCACAGGCGTTCCATTCCGACTGGCCTCAATTTTCCCATGTTCAATACGTTGCACACACATCGAACACTTTTCCATCACGCCCCGTGTTCGCACCGTGACGTCCGGATTCAGTGCCAGACTTAAGAGCGAATCGTCGTGCGGATAGTCGAACCAGTTGAAGCGGCGGACCTTGTACGGACAGTTGTTGGCACAGTAACGTGTCCCGACACAGCGGTTGTAGACCTGTTCATTGAGCCCTTCACTGCTGTGAACTGTTGCCAGTACCGGACAGACCGATTCACACGGGGCGTTATCACAATGCTGGCACATCATGGGCTGATGGGACACCGTGAGGTCATCGTCTTCGCCTGCGTAATAACGATCGATGCGGATCCAGTGCATTTCTCGCTGCCGCCTCACCTCATCTTTACCCACCACGGGCACGTTGTTTTCAGACTGACACGCCACCAGACACGCCGAGCATCCCGTACAGGCGTTCATGTCGATCACCAATCCCCATGCATGTCCTTCTTTGGGATGATCGTCAGCCCACAACTGTGGTTCGGCAGAAATATGCTGTTCCGGCTTACCGGCCTGCGGATCTCGGGCGAAAGCCGCCAGTGATGTGTGTTGCACCACATCGCGAACCTCTGCACCATGCGGAGCCACGTTGCGCGGAATTTCCAGCGTGTGATGCTCCTGAGTGGCTGCGAGTTCGTGCCGTCCGCCGATTTTTCGGAGCGTCACATCATTGCGGACATAACGCAATGTGCCCTCGTGCGCGTCGATCAGGGGAGCCGCGTTCTTTCCCACTGTGTCTCCCGGAATCACGGTGAGTCTGGATTCCAGCCATTGAGGTCCGATTTGGGAGAATCGATCGGTTCCTTTGACCCCATAACCCAGAGCGATCGCAATCACTCGGTCATGCTGACCGCGCTGAATCAGGGCTGGAAGTTCAACAGATTCGCGACCCTCTCCTGCGGAGACACTCACCACATCGCCGTCGGTCAGCATCAACGTTTCGGCAATGGAGGCGGAAACGCAGACATAGTTGTCCCACGTCACTTTCGTGACAGGATCTGGGAGTTCCTGCAGCCATGGATTATGAGCATGCCGACTGTCGGTCAGACCGACTTTGGAATACAAAGACAGGCAGTAGTCTCCGCCAGCGATCGTCTTCGGAACCAGCTTCACAACTCCCGTCTGGAACTCACTGGTGGTCACGGCACGCGGTAAGACTTCCACAAATCCATCGTGTACGGACTTGTCCCAGAATCCCTGGAACGACGACGCTTTTGCCCTCGGCAGAATGTCTTTCTCCCAGGTCGCACGAACAAGATCGTATGCGGTGCTGGCCTGTCCGGACCATTGGGAAAGGCTTTCCAGAATCGAACGTGTCTTGCCCAGCGGTTCCAGCAGCGGCTGGAAGATGCTGACGACGCCATTCACCGGCTCGGCATCCATCCATGATTCCAGCGGATGGTGGTCAGGACAGACAAAATGGGCTCGAGATGCGAAATCATCAGCTCGCTCCGAGAAGCTGACCACCAGTCGGACCTTTGCAATCGCCTCAGCCAGCGACTCGGACACCGGCAGGTTCTGTGTCAGATCAGTCCCGGCAACGAACAGCGCTGCAACCGTGCCGGCGGACAATTCGTCGAGCAATTTCAGAACGTCGGCATCGTTGCCTTGCTTCTGCCGACTTGGCCGTTCAACGTCGAGGGTTTTCCCGTAATTCCCGAGCAGATGATTGATCGAATTCACAAGAATCTGGACGGCCACATCCTGACTGTCACAAACCACCAGACTGCTGCCGCGGGCGTTCCACAATCGATCAACCAGTCTTGCCAGTTCAGATTCTGGAAGGGGCGACGGCCAAGGTTCGACAGGCTCCGCTGCCATGCCAGCTCGCTCCGTCAGTTTGACCTGAACGAAGTTGAGCACGGCACCATATTCATCGGGTGCTAGTCGGAAGCGACGATCGGCATTGCTGCCAGTCAGGGATACACGACCTTCCAGTTGTACGTGATAGGACATCTGGGGATGCTCGGCCGTTGGAATGCGGCGAGTCCGCCAGGAGGATGTAAATTCGACAGGTGAGATCCACGTTCCCAGAAAATCCGCTCCGAACGAAACGATGACGTCCGCCAGATCGAAGCGGAATCGAGGCAGCAGTCTTGTTCCGTGGGTCTGCTGATGCGCATCGAGGATTGCTGAACAACTGACGGCATCAAATGAAATATGGCGACCGTTAGTAAACCGGGCCAGAAATGCGTCGATGGAAGCCTGAAGTGTCGGGCTGGTAACGGTCGGTGTCACGAAGCGGACAGCACCCTTTTGCTGCTCAATATCTTTCAGGATGTCGATGATGCCTTTATCGACTTCCCACCATTCGGCCAGCTGCCCCTTCAGCAGCGGTTGCTTCAGGCGATGACTGTCGTACAGGCCAAGCGGAAGTGCCTGCCCAATGGCACAGAGCCCGCCTGCTGATAGCGGATGTTCGCGCATTCCCTCCATCTTCAACGGCCGCCCATCGCGCACTCCCACGAGCAGCCCACAGCCTGCAGCACAGCCGGCACACGTCGATGCAAACTGCCGCATCTGTCCGGGAATCATCCCTTCGGGCTGATCGGTGAAGGACACGGCATGTTCAACCGGGGCTCGGCTGCAGCCCTGCAGCGCCGCAAGCGAAAGCGTAAAGCCAGCGGCTTCAAGAAACCGGCGGCGACTGAATGAAATTCGCTCGTCTTCAGACAGGATCTCGCCCACCGGGTGGCGGCAGGGTGTCAGTTCTGTGACGACAGGAATCTGTTGATTTCGTGGAATACTTTTCATGACATTCTGCTTAGTTGTGACACACGGTGCAATCCGTCGAGGCCTTTACCGCATGGCCATTAATGCCCTGTTCGGAGGATTCCCGGTGACAGTTCACGCACCAGCCCATGGAAAGCGTCTCAAACTGGCGGATTCGCTGCATTGAATCCACGGGCCCATGACACTTTTCGCAAGATACTCCGGCGGTGACATGGGCACTGTGGTCAAACGCAACGTAGTCGGGGAGGTTATGGACACGGATCCAGGAAATGGGTGCAGCATGAGGATCGGCAGTGGACTTTTGAGGATCATCAATTCCGAGCGCCTCGTACAGCTTCCGAAGATCCGGTGAAACGATGACCTCAGGTTTGCGCTTTTCTTCGTCGGCCCTGGTGATCTCCTGCTGCAGCAGATCAAAGGAACTCGTGACATACTTGTGACACTTCATGCAGACGTCTGCCGAAGGAATACCGGCATGTCGGCCTTGTTCCGCCGGTGAATGGCAAAACCGGCAATCGATACCTAATTCACCCGCATGCAAACGATGCGAATAAGCAATCGGTTGCTTGGGAGAATAACCTTGCTGATTGTCCGGAAGCCGCCTGGAGCCGATACTGGCACCAACAGCGGTCAGACCAACCAGGAGGACGATTGTGAGTATGCGTTGTGGCATGATTGTCGGCAGTTGTGAAGTGTGAATCCGGAACACATTGAGCGTTGCAACATCTCTCCCGAATCAGGAAGGCCGCGCACATCCCTTGCGCGAGTAGTAGTACCAGTTGATTGCAACAGCGAAGACGTAGAACGCCGCAGCCGCTATGAAAAACGGCAGGGCTGATTTGACGCCACCGTCCTGGCTTGTCCACGCCAGCGTTTCGCCAATTGCAGCAGAAAACAGGAACGGACCATAGGCGGCTACGGCCCCTGTCCAGCCCAGAACCTGAGCACCCTGTCGCGGGTTGTGCGCAAAGATCAGAGGGTACTGGCGGAATGTGGATGCATTGCCGACACCCGAGAAAAAAAACATGCCCAGCATCAGCCAGACAAAGAGTGGAAACGTCTCCAGCGAAGTGGGTGCCAGTACACCAGTGACTGCCATAGCCACGCATATCCCAATCATGCCAAAACCAGCCAGTTGAGTCAGAATTGCTCCACCCGTCCTGTCAGCCACGAACCCGAATAAGACGCGCACCGTGGAACCGATCAGTGGCCCGAGAAATGCGTAAGCCAGCGGCTTCGGTGAGTCCGGTCCAAAGCCTCCATAAAGACTCTTGATCAACATCGGAAACGCGGCCGCGAATCCCGAGAACGAACCGAAAGTCATGACATAGGTGATCGTGCAGAACCAGGTGTGTTTGTCTTTGAAGATATCAAGTTGCTCACGGAAGGATGCCTTGATGGGAACACTCCGAAGCTGCATCCAGCACACAGCACCAATGATGATCAACAGGGGGACGTACCACAATGCTGCATTCTGCAGCCAGACGGACTGCTCACCGGTCGATGTTTTCAGCACCTGTGGCCCGCCTGTCACTGCCCCAAACGCTGCCAGCCCAATGATCCAGGGTGTGACAAACTGCGTCAGACTGACTCCAAAATTCCCGATGCCTGCCTGGATTCCGAGGGCTGTTCCCTGCAACCGTTTTGGGAAGAACAAACTGGTGCTCGGCATGTAGGATGAAAAATCGCCGCCGCCCATTCCCAGCAACAACGCGAGCACCATATAGATCCAGTACGGTGTACCGAGAGTCATCACCGCCCATGCGATCCCCACGCACGGAATCAACTTCAGCAGCGTGGAAACCGTGACCACCTTTCGTGAGCCGAACAGCGGAATCATGAATGTGTGAATCACTCGCAGCGTTCCACCGGCTAGCCCCGGCATCGCCACAAGCCAGAACAGCAGACGTTCGTTGTCTTTCGGGTCATCGGCAAACTTGACACCGATTCCTGTCAGATTGACCGCGAGGGCACTGAACAGAAACCAGGTCGAAAATGACAGGACGAGTGAAATCGTCGTCAGCAGCAATGTGCGCCAGGCGATCCGACTGCCTGTGGCCGCCCAGAACGCTGGATCTTCAGGCGTCCACAGAGTCAGCCAGTCACCTCTTTCGGATACAGGGCCAGCGGCAGTTGATTTTCTTGTTGGAGTGCTCATCAGGTAATCCGTTCTGGTTCTGACCAGCCTATTCAATTCGGCGATGAAGTTTTGGAGCCTCAGATCGCATCATTTTCTGAATGACCAGGTGCATCCAGACGAGACACACGGCGACGAGAATTGCGAAGAACATCCAGCATGACGTCCAGAGTCCAGTCATCTGCAGGAGATATCCGAAAAGCACAGGACAGAAGAAACCGCCCAATCCACCAAGGACACCGACGATTCCGCCGACAACTCCGACGTCCGCAGGAAAGTAGTCCGGGATATGTTTGTAGACTGCTGCCTTGCCGATCCCCATGACAGCACCCAGAATGAAACTCAGGACCGTGAAGACCCAGATATTGGCCTGAAAGAAAATCTGCGTGATGCCATGTGCCAGGAGTTCTTTCTTTCTCACTTCCTGGCCTGACTGCACGACCGATTCCTGCCACGACATCGACCGCGGCAGAACCAGCAGGCCCTTGGCACGCTCCTCTTCAGTGACCAGTTCGCCGGATTTCTGCTTCAGCTTCAGGGTCGCCGGCTGTCCGGTTTTCTTTGACTGCAGGACAATTTCAGTCGGCGTCACCGAGACAATTGTTCCATCAACGGTCGCCATCACACCACCACCGGGAGAACGGATATCCATTTGCGGAACGATCAACAGCAGACAGCAAATCAGTGAGAGGCCGAGTACCCAGTACATGACGCTGCGCGCACCAAACTTGTCCGACAACCAGCCGCCAACTGCACGAATGATTCCAGACGGCAAGCTGTTGCAGGTCGCGAGCAGTCCCGCAACCGCGACCGTCGTTCCATAGGCATTGACGTAATAAGGCACCAGCCATTGGGCCAGCGCAACAAAGCCGCCAAATACAAAGAAGTAGTACAGGCCAAACCGCCACACACGAATGTCTTTCAACGGACTGAGGCGTTCGAGAAGGCCTCTGGTTGCGGCCCCAGGTGGCAGGCGTTTGGTTGTGGTCAAAAGAAATACCACGCCGGTGATTCCCAGGACAGCGGCATAGATTTTGGGAAGGTGCCGCCAGTTTTCAAGATTCTGTCCGTTATCCGTCAGCCAGTTGAGAACTGTCGGTGCGCCCATCGTGGTCAGCCCGGCACCGGCGTTGCCAGCACCGAAGATCCCAAGTGCTGTGCCCTGCTGATGCTTTGGAAACCAGACGGACGTGTACGCAATCCCCACCGCGAAGCTGGCTCCACAGAATCCAAATCCCAGACTGGCGATGACAAACTGCAGGTAGCTGTTGCAATAACTGACCAGATACATGGGGATGGTGGAAAACAGCAGCAGTAGTCCGAAGACGACCCGTCCGCCCCATTTGTCGGTGGCCACGCCGAGTGGCAATCTGAACACTGACCCTGTGAGAACGGGAATGCCGATCAGCCAGCCCATTTCCGACGGCGTCCAGGAATACAGACCGTTTTCCACCAGAAACGTGATCAACACGCCATTCATCATCCACGCAGCAAAGCTGACGACGAACGCAAACGTGCTGATGGCCAAAATCCACCACGCGCGTCGATGTTCATCAGGCGTCAGTTGTTCCTGAGGTTTGTCAGGCATTGTCGCGATCCGACATGTTAGTTGTGTCCGCTACAGGATGATTGAACAGACCGCTAACGCCGACCATACCAGCGGACTACCTGTGTCTTGCGCCAAAGGTAGGGATTGGGAATGACCAGCAAATGGACCAGTCGAGTGAACGGAAAGAAGCCAACTGTCAGAAACGCAAGTACAATGTGCAGCTTGACCATGTATGGCATGGCTGTGATGAAGCTGATGTCAGGATTCAGTTTGAAGATCGACCAGAGATAGGGCGACATGTTGGTGGCAAACCAGGACGATCCCCACGGATGAAACAAAGCTATGAAAACACCACTGGCTGTCTGAATCAGCAGCATCGCAAACAGAATCCAGTCACTGACCGATGTCACTTTGCGAATTCTGGTCATTGCTCCACGGCGAATGATGATGCTGATAAGGCCAATTAAGGTCAGCAGCCCGCACGCCAGTGCCGAAATCTCAAGCACATACAGTCGCAGCGGATGGCTGTTCCAAGCGAGGATCGAACGCGGGATCAGAATCGCGATCACATGGCCAGCCGTCACTGCAAGGATGCCATAGTGAAACGGGACGACCGCCCAGAAGTGCTGCTTGTTCTCCAGAAACTGACTGGACAGACTGGAATACGAAAACGACTGGTGGCGATATCGATAAATCGTCATCAGCAGAAACGTAAACAGGCAGACATACGGCAACGCGATAAACAGAAACTGATCCAGTGGACGTGTATTCATGTCAGAGCACTCCCAACAGAATCTGAAACATCGTGCAACCGGAGTGGCACAAACTGTTGATGGTCATGCTGATGATGGGCATGCGAGCCACATCCGCTGCCACAACTGCCACCACCGCATCCGGAATGAACATCTGCGACCGGGAATGCGTGCAGCAAATCGACACCTCGGTCAATTGTGCTTCCGTCCGAATGCTTTGATTCGGAACCGTCGGTCAGCACAAATCCAGCCCCCCACACATGGTGCAGTGTCGTCGTCAGACTGGATACGACATCGCTGTAGGGACTGCCCGTGTCAGTCAGAGCATCCCGCATTTTCAGCATTGCAGGCAGCATGCAGGCTCGCACAAAACGACCGGCGTCTTCATCTGACATCGCGCCAATAATTGCCAGCACATGCGTGATATGGTCGGGCAGTTCTGCCGTTTCAACCAAGCCATGTTTTCTGAGTTCTTCACGCATTCGCACCAGGAACATGCCCCGTGCATACTCCTCACCGAACAAGTGCCACCCGATGTCGAGCGCACAGGCGGGGTTGACATCAAACGTCTGCGTAAATGCTTCTTCCACTTCCCACAAGTCGTGCTGCTCGATAAAGACACCAAAGGCGGAAATCCCCTTCGCTGCCTCCGGCACATCGCTCATCAGAATGATGTACAACAATTCCGCAGATTCCGCCGTATATTGACTCGGGTAACTCAGCAGTTGCCCAAAGGCTCTTAACGTCTTTTGAATGGCCATTAGATTCCCTTTGTCTGTCCGCCCACAAATCCGAAACCCGTTTCCGCTCGATGCTCGTGCGGTTCCTTCATCATTTCGATCGCCTGCTCGCGATTCATCGGCGGGATCACAAACCGCTCCTCGTAGGTACACAGCGCCGTGAGCTTATAGATGGCATCTGCCTCCTCCCGCGTGCAGTTGGCTTCGCGAAGCATTCGATCGGCCGTTTCCCGGTCGATGTCACCAACGGTCTCGGCACGCCGATGCCAGCGGACGGCCTTTTGCTTGGCCAGCGCGTACCGCACAACGCCTTCCTGACCGCCACCGAACAAGTTGGCAAGGAATTTCATCGGAACACGGGAATCATCAATATCGTGGAACAAATTGTTGCTGTTGTGATGAATCGTGTCGGCTGGCTTGCTGGCCTGCACGGGCGACATCGGTGGCACATAAAACAGCATCGGAAGCGTGCGGTATTCAATATGCGGCGGCAGCGCGATCTTCCATTCCATCACAAACTTGTAGACCGGTGAGTTCTGTGCCGCTTCAATGACACCGTCGGGAAGTCCATCCTTCTTTGCCTGAGCGATGACCGCCGGGTCGTGTGGATTCATGATCAGAGATCGCTGACCTTCGACCAACTGGTCGTCAGGCAGTTTGGCCACTTCTTCAAGTCGGTCTGCGTCGTACAGCAAAACACCCAGATAGCGAATCCTCCCAACACACGAATGAAAACACGCCGGAGCCTGCCCTGTTTCCAGTCGCGGAAAACACAGAATGCATTTTTCACTCTTGCCGGTGAACCAGTTGAAATAGGTCTTCTTGTAGGGACACGCGGCCACGCAGGAACGCCAGGCACGACACTTCTGCTGATCAATCAGCACAATCCCGTCTTCACCACGTTTGTAGAGCGCACCGGATGGACAGGAGGCGACACAGCACGGATTCAAACAATGATTGCAGATTCTCGGCAGATAGAAGAAGACAAGTCGCTCGACGGAACTGAGCTGCAAGCGTTGCTGCTCGGTGAGGCCTTCGAGGTTCGGGTCGTTGGCAGCATAAATCTCGGATCCGCCAAGGTCGTCGTCCCAATTGGGTCCGGACTGGACGTCGATCTTTTCACCATCAATCATCGAGATTGGTTCAGCTGTGGGCTGATCAGAGCCCTCTTTGGCCGTAAAAAGATTCTGATAATCGTAAGTCCAGGGTTCATAGTAATCGTCCATGCTGGGCATGTGAGGATTGTGGAAGATATTCGGGATAATCTTCTTTCTGCTGGTGGACTTGATACTCAGCGAACCGTCATCATTTCGTTCGAAGCCGCCTTTATACTTTTCCTGGTCCTCCCACTTTGTCGGGAAGCCTGTGCCTGGCTTCGTTTCCACATTATTCCACCACATGTATTCCGCACCCTTGCGATCGGTCCACACGTTTTTGCAGGCGACACTGCAGGTATGGCACCCGATGCACTTGTCCAGATGAAACACCATGGAGATTTGAGAACGAATTTGCATGACGGTGTACTTCGATCTGAAAGGATCCGAAAGGTGAAATGTGTAATTTGAAAAGTGAAGTTAATACACAGGCTCACCCGGAAGCTTGCGAACCAGCAAATGTGTATCCCGGTTGCATCCCACCGGTCCCCAGTAGTTGAAGTGAAAAGAGAACTGCCCGTACCCACCGATCATAAAGTTGGGTTTCAGCCGGGTGCGTGTGAGACTGTTGTGACCGCCCGCCCGCCGGTTGTTGCGGAGCGGTGACAGAGGAATCCCGTGCGTGCGTTCTGGTGCGTGATACTGCATGCAAATTCCCGGCGGAATTCGCGAACTGACAATCGCCCGCGTCACGACCACACCGTTATCGTTAAAGATTTCAACCCAGTCGTTGTCCTCGATCCCCAGCGACTCCGCGTCCTTGACGTTCATCCACAGAGGATAGATTCCACGCGACAAAGTCGTCATCCGCTGGTTATCCCCATAGGTCGAATGGATATGCCATTTACCGTGCGGGGTAAGAAAGTTGAGCATGATCGTTGG
This sequence comes from Planctomyces sp., assembly GCA_016795105.1. Lineage (GTDB taxonomy): Bacteria > Planctomycetota > Planctomycetia > Planctomycetales > Planctomycetaceae > F1-80-MAGs062. The sequence continues at coordinate 9,941 of JAEUIH010000095.1, read as the reverse complement.
ACCGGTCGCCGTTCCCTTTTCGGTAAACTGCAGATCAGCGTACTGCGTCGGCAGGGGCTTCGGCTTGTAGGTCGGAAAATGTTCGCCGAAGTCGATGTAAACCGGATGATCCAGATAGAACGACTGGCGTCCTGTCAGCGTTCTCCAGGGAACCAGCGTTTCCACGTTGTAGGTGAACGGCGAATACGTTCGACCGTTTTCAATCAGGCCCGACCACATCGGACTGTTGATGAATCGGCGGGGCTGACTCTGAATGTCCTTGTAGGATGTTCGGAACCCGCGATTCTTCTCGGCCAGATGGGCCAGCTTCAATCCCGTCTTTGCTTCCATCTCCTGATAGGAGCGGTAAGCGAGTTCGCCATTGGTCACGGACGCAAAGTTTAGAATTACGTCGCACACGTCAATGTCGCGACTGAGCGACGGATACGTTTTCCCGTCCCACGTCTCGGTGTGGTGCGTTTTAAGATACTCGTCATACTCCTTTTCAATGGAATAATGCGTGCCGTGCGCACCCAAACCATTTTGTCGCACCAGCGGTCCCCACGACACAAACTGTTTGTAGACGTTCTTGTAGTCTCGCTTGACAATCTTGAACGACGGCATTGTTTTGCCGGGAATCGCTTCGCCTTCGCCGCGAATCCATTGATCCATATTCGGTTGCGAAATCTCGGCTGCCGAATCGTGAGCCAGCGGCGTCGCGACAATATCCTCGACGGGTTCCGGGAAGTGCCGTGCTGCGACTTCAGAGAATTTCTGCGCGATGTCTTTGAAGATGGCCCAGTCACTTTTGGACTCCCAGCACGGCGGCACGGCGGGTGACAGCGGATGTATAAAGCTGTGCATGTCCGTGCTGTTGAGGTCCGCTTTCTCGTACCAGGTCGCTGCCGGCAGAATGATGTCCGAATAAAGCGCCGATGTATCCATGCGGAAGTTCAGGTCAACCACCAGATCCATTTTTCCCTGTGCTGCATGTTCGTGCCAGACAACTTCCTTGACGGACCCCTCCGCCATGTCCTCGCCAACAGCGTTGTCATGAGTTCCTAGATAGTGTCTCAGAAAATACTCATGCCCCTTGGCACTCGCCATCAAAGCGTTTCCGCGCCAGATGAACCAGACACGTGGCCAGTTTTCTTCCGCGTCCGGGTCTTCCACCGAGAACTGCATCTCTTTCTTCTTCAGACGGTCCACGACCCACGCAATAACCTCTTCCGTTGATGTGGCCCCGGCGGCCCGCGCCTCTTTGACGAGTTCGATCGGATTCTGTGGAAACTGTGGATAGAACGGCAACCATCCCTGTCGCACGGCACGAACCTGCATGTCCATCGTGTGGCCTTGAGCTGTGGATTCAGGCCTGGCGTTTTGCGGGACCGTGTGGTAGTCGGTAAAATCTTTTTCGTACCGCCACTGATCCGTATGCACGTAGTGCCAACTTGGTGCGTTCTGCAGCCGTGACGGGCCGAACCAGTCCTTGGCCATCGCAATCGAGGCCCATGATTCGCCAGGAGCCAGCTTTTCCTGACCCACGTAGTGCGCTAATCCACCACCATTAACGCCGACACATCCGCAGAACATCAGAGCATGAATCCCGGCGCGATACATCAGGTTGGCGTGATACCAGTGATTGATGCCCGCCCCGATCAGAATCGTGCATTTGCCCTGAGTGTGCTCCGCGGTTGTGGCCCATTCGCGAGCAAAACGGATCAGCACGTCTCGACCGATCCCTGTGTACTTCTCACTCCATGCCGGCGTATACGGAGCATTCTCGTCGTTGTAGTCTGCAGGGTAGGCCCCGGAAAGGCCTCGATTGACGCCATACTGGGCCATCAGCAGGTCATAAATCGTTGCGACCTGGATCTCTGTTCCGTCCTTCATTGTTAGCGTCTTGACCGGCACGCCGCGACTCAACGTGACCCCGGCACCAAAGTCATCCAGTTCAACGTTCACGACGGCATCACGGTCTTCCAGAAACGTCAGTTGCGGCGTGATCTCGCTGCCGTCCTGGCCATCCTGCAACAGCAGATTCCATTTGCCCTTTTCTGTTGCCCAGCGAAACCCGGAACTGCCCATCGGCATCTTCGGAGAGTTGGACTTTTCGTCCCACATCACAAACTTCCACTCGCCATGCTCCTGATCAGCATACTTTTCCATCCGACCAGCGCGGACCAGCTGGCCGGCATGTGACTTGCCACTTTCGTCCGTCGTGATCTCTACCAGATACGGCGAATCGGTGTACTTGCGGCCATAGTCCAGGAAATATCCAGTCTGCTTCTGATGATGAAACTCAGTCAGCAGCACATGATTGACCGCCATCCACCAGGCACCATCCTGACCGGCATTCACCGCCACCCACTCGTCCGCATACTTGGCGACCATGTTGAAGTCGGGTGAGAAAACCCACAGTTTCGTTCCGTTGTGTCGACCTTCCGCCAGGAAGTGACAGTCGGGTGTGCGTGTCATGCCAATGTTGGCCCCCATCGACACCAGCATTTTGGCGTGATACCAGTCGGCACTCTCCTGAACATCCGTTTGCTCTCCCCAGGTTTCCGGCGACGCCGTGGGAAGGTCGCAATACCAGTCATAAAACGACAGCGAGATTCCCCCAATCAACTGCATCAGTCGAGCACCTGCCGCATAGCTGATCATCGACATGGCCGGAATCGGCGAGAATCCAGCAATGCGATCCGGCCCGTGCTTCTTAATGGTCTGCACCATTGATGCGGAAATGATCTCCAGTGCTGTAGCCCAGTCTGTTCGTCGCAGGCCGCCCTTGCCACGCGCCCTCTGCCATCGCTGCCGGGATTCGGGATTCTCAACGAGACTTTTCCAGGCGTCAACGGGATCCGCATGATTGGCTCGAGCCTGTTTCCACAGATCCAGCAATGCACCGCGAATATAGGGATACTTGACGCGAAGCGGGCTATAGAGATACCAGCTGTAGGAAATACCGCGCTGGCATCCTCGAGGCTCGTACGGTGGAATACCAGCCTCCAGCAACGGATAGTCCAGCCCCTGCATTTCCCAGGTGACGATCCCATCTTTCACGTAGATGTTCCACGTACAACCTCCGGTGCAGTTCACACCATGCGTGCTGCGCACCACTTTGTCATGCTGCCAGCGATTGCGATAGAACTCCTCCCATTGCCGTCCCTGAGGAGTCACTTCATCTTTGATCCAGGCGAGTGCATCGAGAATACTCATGACTTCCTCCGTTGCGAACTGGCTTCCACAAGTGCGCGTCGCACCGAATGGAATCGTCCCTTCCAGATAACATCGAACCCAAATATGACAGCAGCAGCGATCGCCAGACCGGTGAGCAGAAATGCAATTCGACTGACAGACGGCTCTACCTCTCCGTGCTCCGCACCCGACTCAAAGTATGCCGTCAAAGCATGAATTTCTTCTGCTTCCAGTGGATGGCCCTTAAAGATTGGCTGCATCGTTTCTGTCGCCGGCGCCATGAGCCATGCACTGAGGGATTTACGGCCCTTGAGTCGTTCGTAGATACGAGTGAGATCCGGACCAAGTCGTCCACCACCCAGTGCGGAAATGTCGTGCATGCCATGGCAGGAGATACAAGCCGCCCCGCCATTTTTCAGACTGAACGTACCGACGAAATACTGATGCCCATTCAGTCGATCTTGGTCGGTAAATGGCTGGCTCGAAATCTTGATACCTTCAAACTGCGACTTCTCCAGTGCCGATTCCGTCTCCAACAGCTTGAGGATCTGCTCAGCCCGATAGCGTGTCATTCCCGGAGCGACAGGCATCACAACCCCGCGAGATTCTTCAGCGAGCTTCACGGCGTAGGCATCACCACTTTCAATCACTGCCTTTGGATTCTGCATAAAGCCAATAAGCCATTCCGCATCGCGCCGCTGACCGACGTTCTTCAGATCTGGCCCCGTCAGCCTCCCGCCACCAATCGTGTGGCAGTTCATACAGTTCTGGCGGTAATAGTCCGGTGTGTCCTGGGCAAAGCCTGCAGAAGAGACAAAGAGAGCCAGAGAAACCCCGAGACACTGAAGCGACACTCTCAGAAGACGGTGTCTCTCATGCACAGTGTGCATTTGATTTGGTAACACCCGTGTTGCTTTGCCATCCAATGAAAATGCAAGCTTCATGGCACCGTCCAATCATGGTCGCTGAAAGAGCGAGTCGCGTCAGACTCAAAGGCAAACAACGTTCCGAAGCCAATGATTCGTCTCTAAAAACGATAAGAGGACCCAGAGATCCCCTTTAGATGGAGCGTAGTTTTGTGAAAACAAGATGTCAAGATCCATAATAGAGAAGATTGCTGGAATCTCAGAGCAGAGCAACATCGAAATGCGCAGTTCTGTGCGGTCAGGTGCACACTCGTGATGATTTCGCACAGTCTGTGTGCCGGTTTGTTCATGCTGTGGTGAAGCCCGATTGTCTTCATCGCCGTGATTTTATAAACCGTTGAATACGCCGTGCGAACCAGCCAAAGGTTTGTTCTGCACGAGGGCCGCCGTGTATCGCTGTCATTGGCAGAAATCACTCAGCTGCCAGTCCTATACCTTTCGAAGCTGATGAAAGGCTTGTCACGAGAAAGTCTGATGACGTCAGATCGCGGACTGCACGACTACTCTACTAACAAACGCCGCCCGGGAAGAGTCGATTAGAAGCGCGGTGAATGCCCGTGAATCCTTCAAGAGAATTTTCAAAGGCTTCCCACCATTTAGTCACATGGCACGAAACGATGCACACTGAATCGCCGGTTCGACATCGCCTCGGCGGCGATCGAAAGGATTCACCTCTAAGACGGCGGAGAGAGTAGTTCGCTTAGCTTGGCATCATCACTCTGATGTGTGAAGCGAAGAAACGGGTCCCACTGGGACTGGGTTTCGGGGCAGGATCGATGTTCCTCAGAATTCTATGCAAGCTCCAACCGCTTCAGAATGCTGTCCATCTCCGCTGAATTGAAAGCACGAACTGTTGATGTTTGCACGTTACCATGCGAACCGAGTGACAGCAGCATGGCGGTTACTGTTTCGTCATCAGGTGCTTCATAAATCAGCAATCCGTCATGGTCACCAAGAATCCAGTACAGCCCAGTGACCTTGACCCCCATTTTCTTTGCCGTCAGCTTCAACGCCGCAGCACGGCGAGTTGTCTCCGCGATACCCTTTAATCCTTGCTGCGTATATCGAATCGTCGTAATAAATGTCGCCATGGAAGCCTTCTCCTTAGAAAAAAAGTAAACCGTACCGGGGATCCGCAAAACTGATGCCGGATTGAATTCGTGCCTGATACTGGAGAGGCTCAACATCTGCCTGGTGTTCAGAAAGCAAAAGAATCAACTGTATCAGGCTGCGTTCCTGTCAGTTCCACTGAAGGAACGGTTTTTTCTTGCAGCGTCAAGCAACAGAGATGTCGGTTCGAATCGATTGCCCAATGCGTGCAGCGGCTGCAACCATTGGACTAATGTGCGGGCTCCAATCGAGTTTGCCCAGGCAAATATGCCTGAACCAGAACCACTCATGCCAAGTCCGCTTCGCAGAACGGCATCAACCACCAGAGGGCAGGCGACGAGTGATTCCTGCAAAGTACGAGTTGCTTCCAGCAGGAAAGGGAGAAATAATCGACGCGTGATCGCATTCTCGCTCAGACTATTCTCTCCACGGCGGCGTTCCCGGATCAGATCCATGATATGCGGATCGAGTCGACCTGCACTTGCATCGCATTGCGTTTGATAAAAGCCGCCACCCGACTTGCGCCCTAGTCGTCCGGATTTGTACATCGCAATCAGTAATTCTGACGGGACGATGCGTTCCGGAAATGCCCGATACAGTGACCGCCCGACAGCGATAGCGACGTCGAGCCCAAACTCGTCGAATAACGCCAGCGGACCCTGCGGCATGCCAAATGCTGTAGCGGCGCGATCAATCTCTTCAATGTCGGCTCCATCCAGCAACAGTTCCAGTGTTTCGTTCAGATAAGGCACCAGCAGTCGGTTTAGCAGGAAGCCGGGACTGTCTCGCATGACTGCCGGAATCATCCGGAGTGATGTTGCGAACGCACAGACCTGGCGGAGCGTTTCCCTGCTTGTCAGATCTGTGTGAATGACTTCGACCAGCGGCCGCTCAATGACAGGGTGGCAGAAGTGCATTCCGCAGAATCGGCCGGGGGCCTGCAGTGCTGCTGACAGTTGTGCGATCGACAGGCTGGACGAGTTGGAGGCCATGATGGTTCCGCTGCGCAGGTGCGGCTCGATCCTCGCCAGAATCGCAGTCTTGAGTGCGAAGTCTTCGGGAACGGCTTCAATGATCAGATCGGCATCGGCAATTTCTTCATCGTCTGTGGCGAGTGATATCAGCGGGCGGGCTGCAGGATCCACAAATCGAGGATACTGACTCGCTCGCGAATCGCAGGCCGTGACAATCTGAGCGACAGCTTCTTTCGCGGCAGCGAAGTTAGAATCACTGATGCGAACGGAGATTCCGGCGCGCACACATGCTGCAGCAATTCCCCGCCCCATCACTCCTGCACCAATGATGCTGACGGTCCCTTGGCTATGGAGCGATTCGGATGAATTCGAGGGGCGAGAATCCTGAATCTCGGGTTTCGGCTGATGCATTTCCATTTGTGTTTTCATTCCTGTGACTCAATCACGCGGCTCGTCTGGCAGCCCGCGATGATTCATCAAAACGCGATACAATCAACGCCGCATTCTGTCCGCCAAAGCCAATGTTGTTTGTCAATACATGTCGGCAATTCACTTCTCTCGCATTTCGTGGAACGTAATCCAGATCACACTGAGGGTCCGGTTTTTCGTGATTGATGGTCGGTGGAATGATGCCCGACTGAAGACTCAACAGGCAGACGGCCAGTTCAATCGCTCCACACGCGGTAGTCGCATGTCCCAGCATACTTTTGGTACTGGAAACCGGCACCTTCCACGCATACTCACCAAATGCATGCTTGATAGCGAGCGTTTCAACTCGGTCGTTGAGAATCGTTCCCGTGCCATGGGCATTGATGTAGTCAATATCCTCAGGATTTAAGTGGGCGCTGGCCAGAGCTCGTTGCAAAGCTGACGTGGTTCCGCGTCCATCCGGATGGGAATCTGTGACGCGGTAGGCATCCTGAGCGGAACCATAACCTGTCAACTCACCAAGAATGTCGGCACCGCGTCGGCGAGCATGTTCCAGTTCTTCGATGATGAACGTGGCCGCGCCTTCACCGATCACAAACCCGTCGCGATCGGCGTCAAATGGGCGCACTGCCGCCTGAGGATTGTCGTTCCGAGTGCTCAGCGCCGACAGCCGTTGAAACCCTGTAACACCAAAAGGATGAATCGTACTGTGTGCACCGCCGCACAGCATGACATCCACTTCGTTCTGGCGGATCATCCTGGCCGCCTCACCAATCGCTTGAGTGCTGGACACGCAGGCGGAAATACAGTTGAGGATCGGCCCCTGTGCGTTCAACATTTCCCCAAGATGCATTGCCGGCATGTCCGGTTCTGATTCTCGCTCAGTGTCCGGATCAAACACGCGTAGCGCATGTTGTGTGGCGCTGTCTGATTCCACGCCGCCGCTTTCCCGCGAACTACTGTGGATTGACGCCGCAAATGTTTGAAAGTCTTCAAACGGTTCGCCGCATCCCAGATAGACACCGAATCGCTCGAGATCAATCCGAGCGTCGAGGACTCCAGCCTGATGAGCAGCCTGCAATCCGGCGCCAATCGCAAAAGACGTCTGTCGAGGACAATGCTGCCATCGCCGCGAGTCTACTCCCACTTGACTGAGGTCCCAGTCTCGCACTTCGGCGGCAATTCGTACGGGAAAACAAGTGGCATCAAACAGCGTGAGATTGCCTACGCCGATGCGTCCTGCATAAAGACTCGCCTGCAGTTCCTGAATCGTCCTGCCGATCGGCGTGACGCATCCGATACCTGTCACAACGATTCGCCGCTTCATTCCATCCACTCCTTTGGACACACACATTCCTGATTAAGAAGCATTGCTAACCGCGAAATGTCCCTGCAGCAACGCAGCTCGCGAGGCCTCGACCAAACAGATTCAGATTGAGGAAACAACTTCCGGCTGCGTCATGGCAGTTCCTGACGGGCCGCACGGGACACGCCGGATCGGCTTCGCTGTAGTTCAGCACCGGAAACAAGTGGCCATGCCGCAGTGCCAGCAAGCTTGCAATCAGTTCCAGCATTCCTGAACCAGCTCCGGCATTCGCAAGATGACTCTTGGCGGCCACAACTGGAACTGTCTGAGCGAAATCGCCGAGTACCTGACTGATTGCCTGTGCCTCAGCGATGTCGGACATCACCGTCCCCAGACCGTGAGCATGAATATGCCCAAGTGTGTCCGACGCGACATCAGCACGCTGCAGTGTTTGCCGCATCGCTTTGACTAAAGCAGTCCGGCCGGACACAATACTGTCCTGTGTCATCCAGGATGCAGCGCCGGCACCAAGGATCTCTCCGTAGATGGAAGCTCCGCGCCGCAGCGCTGAGTGCATTTCTTCCAACACAATGACTCCGGCCCCTTCACCGGGGACTGATTCCCGACGACGCAAATCGAAGGGACGGCACACTGCTTCGTGCCGACTGTTAGAAACAGAATCTTCAAGGCAGGAAGGTCGACGATCGACAGAACTCAACGTCGTTCCGGTTGCGCCAACAACCATAGCATCCGCAGTGCCGTCCTTGATGATACGACAGGCCTCGGCAATTGCCATGTTTGCCGATACATCACGCTGAGTGATTGTGTTTCCGGGCCCTCGCAGATCGTTGAGGATCGCCAGATGACACGCGGGCATGTTCGGGAGACATTTCAACAGCCACAACGGAGCGACTTCCGGAATCCCATCCTGCCCCCAGCGGTTCGGATCAAATCCACTGCCATCAGAACAAGCCTGAACGCCTGACTGAAAATCTTCCGCCATTACAGGAAAATTCTCAGCGCCAAAACAGACCCCGATTCGCTCCGGATCATGGTTCAACAGCAATCCGCTATCCTGCAATGCCTGCTGACCTGCGGCAACTCCCATTTGAGTCTCGCGATTCATCAGTTTTAGAGATTTCTGTATCGCCTTCCGTGTGACTGCAGGCAATTCGCAGAAGTCATCAATGCGGCCAGTGAAATCAGCAACTCCTTGCTGCAGTCCGTTGTGACGAGGGGCAGCATTCCGATCACTTGACTCCGGATCGTCGAGTGACGTAAGTGATTCCCAAAGTCCGGCTACCGTTCGGCCAACCGCACTAACAATACCAATCCCGGTAATGAGCACTCGCCGATGCATGACCGCATCATTCAGTCGCAGTCTGGTCATTTGACACCAGTTTCAGGGGACTACTTCACCAAGCATTGCGGACATCAATGTCCCGAATTACTGACGATGTAAAGAACATCGGCGGTCTGGGTACAGAGCAATTGCTGTTTTCTCGCACGGTCCTATTACTGGGAGCGAGGAACTTCGGCAGCAACCGGCGAGGCACTTCGGTCTGCTTCCATAGCCGTTCGGCGGATTCCGCTGGAACGCCAACCAGTGCGAGACAAGACACCCTTTCGCGACGCACAACTCAGCAGCTTGCGACGAAATCTGCTTTCCCGACGCAAGAGAATACCTAAATCTACACCTTGACGTGTAGAATTTGGGCGATATCCTGCCTATGCAGAGGGGTTTGATGCCAAAGCCGAATTCACCGCAACTGTGTGAACAAATCGTAGATGCGATCACTGGAGGGATGTCGATCCCCGAAGCGGTCGAGACCTTTCAAATTGCGCGACGAACAGTTTACTACTACTTGCAGCAAGCAAGGTTGGTTGCCGGTGTTGATGAATCAGTCGCAGTCCGTGGTCGCAGGTCAAAACTGGAGAACTACAAGCTAGTGTCTGTCCGGAAATGTGTTTGAGCAGACAAAACACTGGTAAAAGTAATAAAAAGGCTCCACGAAGATA
>JAEUIH010000094.1 GCA_016795105.1 Planctomyces sp. | reverse complement strand
CACCTCTGGCACAGGGCCAGAGGGGTCTGTTGGGGCAGACGATGGAAGAGGTTTCGATGATCGGAGGCCTAAAACCCTGCAGGACTCAACCAGGAAACCGTAACCCCGCGGGAACTGCTCAGGGACAGTGCAAACACCGTCGGCAAAGTCGACTGCCTTCTGATAGACGAACAGCTTTTCAAAACTGAACGCCATTGAGCGATCTTGGCAGGGGCGGAAGAGAGTGGAAAGTAGAGAGTAGACCGAGTCGATGGGAGAGGGTCGAACGGTTGGAGGCGTCGATCCCGGGAGGGCTTGTAGAGTTTTCCACAACCTCTACTTTCTACTCTCTCCCATCTACTCTCTATTTTTGGCCTTTGGCCAAAAATCGGGCTAGCGGGATTTGAACCCACGACCTCTTGACCCCCAGTCAAGCGCGCTAGCCAGACTGCGCTATAGCCCGAAGCTGAATGGCGTCAGAAGTCTCTGTTGAAATATTCTGATGCATTCGGCGTTCAAGAATGATGGCAGACCGCTTTCCGGTTTGCAAGTCATGGGGTTCCAGTCGGCCCGAATTCCGTCCACTGCACTACGAACAGTCGGTTCAATTCGAATCGCAGGCAGGGTTGGCGTTTTGACCACGGAATACGCGGAAGAAACGGAAGAATTACAGAAATGCCCGATTGTGGTTTTTTTGTGTGGTTCGTTTCTTTCGTGGTTACCAATCACGCTGGCTACATGCTGGTCGCTGTCGGAGAAATTGAGTTGTTAAGGACTTGAATTCGAATCGCAGGCAACGTTGGCGTTTTGACCACGGAATACGCGGAAGAAATGGAAGAATTGCAGAAGTGCCCGTTTGTGCTGTTTCGTGTGGTTTGAGGTGCTGCAGGTTCCAGGGACAATTATTTTTCTTATTCTGAGCGTTTTGAAAGGGTCTCGGAATGTCAGTGAAGCGATCGTCTGCGTCAAAGCCGAAGAGTCGTCGTCGTTATACCCGTGAATTCAAGGAGGAGGCGGTTCAGATGCTTCTGGACGGTCATTCGGCAGAGTCAGTGGCCAGTCGGCTGGGTCTGAGTGGCACTCAGTGTCTATATCGGTGGAGGAAGGAGATCCTGACGCAAAGCGGTCCGATCGCAGGTTCTCTGGAGGGAAGAGTGCGGGAACTGGAAGCGGAGTTAAGACGCGTTGAGCGTGAGCGGGACATCTTAAAAAAAGCGTTGGCTATTTTCCGCCGCAGCGAATAGCGGACGTCTATGCGGCAGTGGAATGTCTTACGCAGGAAGGTCCCTGACCGACGTCTCAGATCTGTGAAACCCTCAACGTAACACGTGGTGCCTACTATAAGTGGCAGGGGTCCGACATCTCGGATCGTGATGAGTACTTTGGCGTGCGCGAAAGACACGAAATCAATGGTCAACCACCCATTCATCGGCTGGGTCGAATTCCGGGAGGCAAACGATCATGACCTTCATCCGTCCGATCGCACGGTGACGGACGCCTGGGGGGATGACGATGCTCATCAAGGGTTTGACTGGGATAAGCTCTTCGTTGAGCTGCATTTGAGCATCGGGGCCGCATTCCAGAAACACATAGGTCTCTGTCAGTCGCTTGTGATAGTGAAGCTCAGCGTCTTCCCGGATTTCAGTGATGTGCAGGGTTCCGGGAAACTCAGGCATACCCTGAAAGGCGCGTCGAGCAAAGCCGCAGGGGCAGGCGATCGGTTGAATCTGATCAAAGTCAGCAACTTTCCATGGTGTGGATTGCTCTGTCATCCGGTGAATTCTCCTGTGATGAAAACTCCCTTGACCATGGAACCAATTGGCACGAATTTGCCCTCTTCGATACGGAACAGTGTCAATGTGGCTTCATCACCAACATCGATTCCGCCACAGGGGATCTCAAACATCTTTGCGGGAAGCGCCGATGCCAGATTCCAGGCTTCTTTAAGTTCAAGACCACAGGTACGCTGCATGTGCAGAACGCAGTCTCCCGTCAGAGCGCCCGATCCGGCAAGGTACTGCCGCTGGTCTGCCACGACAATCCGCCCGTCCTCCAGAACTTCTACGGCCACGTTGGGGGATTCGTACCGGCCCGGCAAACACCCACCATATCCTGAGACATCGCTTGTCAGAATTGTGCGTTGGTGGCCTTTGCACTTCCACACCGTTCGCAGGAATTCCGCTGGAACGTGCCAGCCATCTGCAATCACGCTGGTCGCTAAACGGTCATCTTCGAGTTGTGGCCAGAACACATTTTGATGCCGATGGATCATGGCGGGGCAGCCATTTCCAAGGTGAGTACTTAACGTGGCGCCCGCGTCGACAGCGGCTCGGATCTGCTGCGGACTGGCAGCAGTATGTCCCAGAGAGATTTTCACACCAGACGCAACGGCTGCTTCAATGAATTCACACGCGTTGCCGGCTTCCGGGGCCAGCGTCACCAAACGGACTCGATTTCCTGAAACCTCCTGCCACCGTTGGAATTCATTCCACGATGCCGGCCGAACATGCTGGACTGGATGGGCTCCGCGAGGACCATCCTCTGCCGAGATGTATGGTCCTTCAAGATGGCAACCCTGAATGATCTGATTGATGAGGAAATCGGACTGGCACGCCTGGTTGATGACGTTCAACCCGTGTTCCATGGCCTCAGCTGAGCACGTAATCAGCGTCGGAAAGAACATCGACACGCCGTTGTTCACAAGCGCACGGGAAACATCGAATACGGTGTCTATCGTCAAGTGTTCGTCGCAGAACCAATTTCCCTGATAACCGTTGATTTGAATATCAAACAGCCCCGGCCCGATAAACGGTATACCCTCAAGTGCTTCCGCCTCAACAGGCAGTAACTCTGTTTGAACAATCCGCCCCTCAAGGATCTGAATCTGCATGGGCAGACCATCCTCGATCCGACGGACTCGCAGGGTCATAAGTACTGCCATCGTGCCAGGCCTTTCAGGGTTCCTATGCCTTTTCGTAAAGAACTTTGCAGTCTTCCAGACGCGCACCGGAATCATCACAAACTGCATACTGTGCCGGCCCCATCATACTGACGCCTGCGTGTCGACCGTCTTTGGCAATCAGATAAAAGCTGAGTCCAAAGTCCGGACGCCCCTGAGCATCCCGAAGCCTCGGTTCAGTCGTCTTCGCGACTCGACGAAGAATTTCCATCCCTGCTTCTTCCGGCGAAGCGCCCTGTCGCATCAACTCAACGGCGGCAAACGAACTCATGTTCTGCAGATTGGCTTCACCGCGTCCCGTGCTTCCGCAGGAACCAACTTCGTTATCGCAGTAGAGTCCAGCGCCGATGATTGGCGAATCTCCCACACGTCCTGGAATCTTGAAGGCCAGTCCGCTGGTGGTTGTGGTGCAGGAGAAATTCCCCTTCGCGTCCATCGCGGAGCAGTGAATTGTTCCTGTTGGACGGCGGAATCGGAGACGAGGATTTCCTGAGTCGCCGGCGTATGAGGCGATCTGACCATAGACACGCGAGTTCCTGCGGAAGAATTCTGCGACGTCGTCGTCCGCATCATTGAGGGCTGGCAACCAGTCATCCTGCTCACTCAGCGTTTCTTTCCAGCGGAGCCAGATGCGACGAGATTTATCAGTGAGGAGCTCTTCTTCCCGAAACCCATGTGCTTTGGCAAATTCGAGAGCACCAACACCCACCAGCAGTACATGATCTGTGCGACGCAGCACTTTCAGAGCAACCTGAGCCGGATGTTTGATGTTGCGAATGGATGCCACGGAACCGGCCCGATGAGTCGGCCCATGCATCACAGCTGCGTCAAGTTCTACAACACCGTCTTCGTTGGGAAGTCCTCCATAACCAACACTGGTGTCCTCCGGGTCGGCTTCGACGAGTGCAACACCGGCCACGACCGCGTCGACGGGATCTGTTCCAGCCGTGATCATTTCGTGAGCAAGCCGTACCGTTTCCAGTCCGTTTGCACTGGCGATGACTTTCACACCGGGAGCATCAGGACTGCGATGTGCGAGTGCGTCTTTCGTGCTGACACCTACAGCAGCAGCCGACAGGCCTGCGGCCTGCATGAAGAGTCGACGAGACAGATCAGACATGAATGTTCCTCAGCTTTGCAGCGATGGGAGTCGGATGGTATGACGGAGTCGAGGGATCATACCGAGTTGAAACCTATTGCAGATTACCAGCCGCGGGTGTTTACGCCAATTCAGTGGATCAATGAAAAAAGCCCGTTGTCACGAAGACAACGGGCTTGGCAATTCAATTTGATCTGGACTGAAGTTCAGTTCAGGATCTTATGGTGTTCCTGAAATCAGTTCAGGATCTTGGCAGTGTCTGCAACGATCTTGCCAACAGCTTCTTCAGTGAGTTCACCAGCACCGAAAGCAAAGTTTGCCTTCACGTCGCCTTCGACCCACATCATGACGGTGACTTCAGCCTTCTCGTCAATCTTGTACTTCGTTGGGCCGACGTTGTTTTCATAGACCGTCAGTGGAGTCTTCTTGATGCCATTGGTATCAGCGAACTTCTTCAGTTCTGTTTCCATTGCATCTGGATCGTTCGTCAGAACGGTAACGAATGCTGCCATCTTCTTTTCGTCGGAGTTCTTTACGACGACGCCGTCAATTTCCTTCACGAGCTTTGCAACCTTGTCGTCCATCTTTCGAGCGAAGACGCTGACAACTGGTCGATTTCCATACTGACATCGGTAGCACAGCTTGATGCCAGCCTGTGGGCCAGTGATGTCAGTTACGTTAAATGCTTCCGGGTAGTCCCCAACCTGAAGACCCGACTTGATGTCCGCAGCACCGGCGATGCCGGATACCAACATTGCAACTGCCAAACCTGCAACCGATACAAACTTCCTCATGCTTCAACACTCCCTATTCATCAAATCGAACTGAAGTAACAGACACCGAGGTCACTGTCGACCGTATTATTCGCCACTGGTCGCCAAAAGTCTAATGGCTTCCAGGACAGTTTTGCTGTCTTCTGCAGCATTCACACTGGTGTTTTTATGGATGACTTTCCCGTCCAGGCCCACAACAAATGTCCACCGACTTGCCGTCACGCCGCGTGTCAAAGTCTTCTCAACACCATCTATATTCTTCGTAATCGTCGCACCTTCACGCACAGGTACCCCAAAAGTCCTCGCAACTTTCCCATCTTCATCCGCCAGCAGGGAAAAGTTGAGTTTATGAAGTTCGCGAAACAATCGATGATTTTCGGGGGAGTCACCGCTGACACCAATCACTTCTACCCCGGACTTCTCAAGTTCTGCGTATTGATCTCTGAATCCACACGCCTGTTTGGTGCATCCGCCGGTGAGGTCTGCGGGATAGAAATAGATCACTACGACTTTCTTGCCGTAGTGTTCTTCCGAATTCCAAATCTTGCCATCATGATCTTTGGCTTCGAAAGTTGGAGCAGGATCACCAACCTTGATCATGACATCAGGGTTGTCAATACAATAGGCCTCACCAGCCAGACAGAAGGACAAGGCTGTAAACAGGACGGCACGCATCGAGGCACTCCGACTGAGGTCTGCCGAATCAATTCGACACCTTGCGTCGCTCCGTCAACGCACAAAAGTTGATACCCTGTGTTCAGGTAGAACTCCATTCCGGTTTTCAGCTGGATCGTAGTTTCGATGCCGAGTAAAACATCAGCCCACGAAGTTTGGGACTTCTTACGGCTGAATCGGGCTTGGGCAGGGTAACACGAGGATCGGCTGTTGCCGGGCGGGAATTTCACCAGACACAAGAATAAGCATCGGAATTTTCCACGTCAAACGTTGATTGACTCATCTCAGTCAATTTTTACGGCAGAGTCGATGGCTACACGGGACCAGATGGCCGGGGTTGATTTGCAGAAACGAGGGCGGCTAAGTGCCTGGGAGAGTCCGTTGAACGCCGGATGCAGTCTGGCATTCAGGTTCGGAGCGACTGAAACGAGGGAGTTTCGGAGCGGCGGCTTGAAGAATGGCAGGAAAACGGGGTAGGTGAATCGCGGCAGGGATGGACGCAGTCGCCTGCGGCTGGCCGCGAACTTGCGCAGTCGCCTGCGGCTTGCCGTTAAACTTGCGCTGACGCCTGCGGCTGGCCGTTAAACTTGCGCTGACGCCTGCGGCTGGCCGCTAAACTTGCGCAGACGCCTGCGGCTTGCCGTTAAACTTGACTTCGTCACCCCGTGGCTTGTGACACGGGGTGACGAGGTGCGAGCTACGTTCAGGTTCCGGAAGAAGCTTCCGGATCGATGCCGTATTTCTTCCACATTGCTTTGACCCATTCGACAACGACGGGACGAGCAACGGACCGCTGAGATTCTGACAGGACCGGGCTGGCTGCGAAACCGAACTGTTTTCCTTCGGCGAGGAATCTCTGCTGAAGTGCTTCTTCTCCGGCGTTCACGTCAGGCGTTCTGTCTTTGACTTCCACAACGTAGTACTGAGAGAGCAGAGCATCGGGAACAACACCGACGCCATTGTTCGGAATTTCGTCGAACACAACTCGCATAAAGTCGTTCCCGGCGTAGCGAATATAACTGTCCGTTTCGCCTTCAAATCGAATCGTTGCAAGGTTTGCTCGAGGTTCTGAATTTCGGTTAATGAGCGATTGGATATCCTGTTCGAGCCAGCTGAATTGCTGTGTCTGGCGGACCGCCAGTTTCGCCGACGTTTCCTTTCCGGTAATCGTCTGTCCTTCGAGTGAAGTGGACATCGGAACCTTCTGGTCATCCGGCTTTTCAACGCCGGCTTTGACGAGCGCGGCGAGTTCTTCTGCACGTTTCTTCGCAAGTTCTCGGGCCTTCATCCGTTTCCATGTAAGAACGACTTCTTCCTTGATCCCGGGCTGGTCGAGCGTCGGAATAAAGGTCTCAGACGAATCAATTACCCACCATGCGTAGTGAGTCTCACCGCCATCCGGATCAAATGAATTCGCGGTGGCTCGACGTGCTGTGTAGTAAAGTTCTTCGAGTCGTGAGTTGAAGGCTTCCATGAACACGTTGGGTCCATTGTTCATGAACGGATTGCTGCCGGGAGGTGTGGCTTCGGCAATCGGATAGTTGTCTGTGTTTGAGAGTGCCAGTTCATTCAGCAATGGTGTTTCGACGTATTCACAACCATTCTGCTGAGCCAGCGCCTTGGCCTTTTCGTTGAGTTCGGGAGAAAGCGCTCGGGTCTTCTCCGAGATCTGTTCGGGCGTCAGTTTGGCGTCTGAGTCGCCCGATAGTTTCAGTCGCAAGCTGCTGCGCTGCTTCTGAAGGCGTTTCATTTCGATCACGATCGAATTCATCTTCTTGTCGATCGTTTCGCGAACTTTGCGAGACAACAGCTGGTCGCGAATCTGGCCTTTCAGTTCATCATCCAGAGGCCGAATTTCAAACTTCTGTTCCGGAAACTGTGTCGCAGGGTCCGCAGGCTGAGCCGGGATGACCAGCGGTTCCTGTGTTGCCGGAGTCGCTGTTCCTTCTGCGGGCTCATTTGTTGCCGGTGGCTGATCCGCCGCTGGGGTTGCCTGGGGTGCCGCAGGGTCTGTCGCTGCAGGTGTCTCGGCTGCTGGAGTTTCTGTCGCCGGGGTTTCGGTTTCTGGCGTTTCAGCAGCCGGGGATTCGGTTGCGGGAGTTTCGTCGGCTGGGTTTTCGTCAGTCTGGACAGGTTCCTGGACTGGGCCGCACGAGCCGTCAGGTGATTCTGAGGGAGCAGGATTCTCCGGTGTTGGGGTCGGTTCAGCTGGCTGTTCGGCTGGGGGCGCTGGCTGCTCGGTGGCAGGAGCTGGTTGCTCGGTGGCAGGAGCTGGCGGTTCAGTTGCCGGAGTTGGTTCTGCAGGAGTTGCTGGTGTGCCATCTGCAGGAGCTCCCTCGACGGGAGCCGCTGGTGTGCCTTCGGTTGGCGTCGCAGGTGCACCCTCAGTCGTGGTTGTCGGAGTTCCTTCTGCCGGAGTTTCTTCAGTCGGAGTTCCTTCAGCGGGGGTAGTGGCAGGCTGAGCTGGAGGTTCAGGGGCGACTGGTCGTTTGTAGAGGGTTTCTTTATTTTCGTTGTAGAACGCTTCAATTTCGGCGTCAGTGATTGCTGCGACCTGAGATTCCACTTGTTTGTAGCCAAGTTCAATCCACGCCAGCTTGACCTTTGGCGACTGGCGGAATCCTGGCGAGCCGGGTTCTACTTCGTTGGGGAATTTGTCTTTGGCCTTTTCAAAGAGTTCGGTGACCTCTGCATCTGAAGGTTCTCCGACCTGATCGAGAAACGCATCGACATCCACAACCGTTGTATTCATGCGTTGACGCACGTTCAGGCGTCGAAACATGTCATAATAGACTTCGGGAGCTGGCGGCAGTGCGCTGAATGTTGGAGCAAGAACACGGTAGGCCAGCATGGCCTTGATTTCGAGCTTCAGGATTTCATAGAGCTTTTCGTCGGAGATTTTCTGACCATCGTAGAAGAGTTTGTTTCTGATTTTGGCATACGCTTCACGAGAAAGCCGATTGTCGGTTGCTCGGCTGATGAAGTCGCTGACCATTGCATCGGTGACAACAATTCCAAGGTTGTCAGCTTCGCTACGCATCAGTTCTCCGAAGACAACGTCATCAACACCCTGGTTGAGGGTAAACTGCGGGATATTTGGAAACGAATCCTTTTCGGCGCTTTCCATAACGGCCATCTGCAGGAAGCCGTTGGCGATTTCACGACGGTTCGAAAGATCACCAACGCGTTCACGGTCGAAGATCCCGAGACTCGAGTTGAGGGCTGTTTCTGAATCCGGAACGATTAGCCCGGGCATGATCCAGCCAAGAAGAGCGCCAAGTAATGCGCCACTGGCCCCGTATTGCATCCATTTTCCTTTGCCGATCCCGGCGATCGCGAAAATGGCACCACCGACAACAAGTCCAAGAACAGGGAACTGGGGCTCCTGTGAACTGAATAGGCTGTCGAGGGTGAAGACGAGCATCGCCATAACGACGAGTGCAACCATCAAATTTTTCTGATAGCGTCGGAAAAACGAAAAAGGTGAGGCCATTGAAAAACTCTTGTGATTAAAACTCTAGTGATTTCGGTGTTTTCGAGTTGTACAGGACCGATGATTCTTGACAGACCCCTGCCGAATGCCGTATCCAGCCCACCACTCAGGCCGTTTGGATTGACGACTCATTCAGGATTTGGCACGCTCTTAGACTAATCACATCTGTCAACTAGACGAATCACATCTGTCAACAATTTGGAATTGTCTGCATTTGAGATGCGGACCAAAACGGGAAGACGCGGATTCTAGCCGCCACCCCTCGTCACGCAAGGTCAACTGCCATATGATGTTAAAGGCGGCTGTTCTGTGATGTGATTTCCAGATGGTTGAATCTTTCCTTTCATTTTTGTGACTGGTGTCTTCGGGCATCGTCGAATCAGCGGATTGTTCATGGCAGCAAGGAAGAAGGCGTTGGTGATTGTGGAATCACCAACAAAAGCGAAGAAAATCGCGGGTTTTCTGGGGAATGACTATATCGTTCGAGCCAGCATGGGGCACGTACGCGATCTCCCGGCGAAGGCGACCGATATTCCCGCAAGCGTCAAAAAGGAGTCCTGGTCGAAGCTCGGCGTCAACGTCGAAAACGACTTTGATCCTCTGTATGTCGTTCCTGCGGACAAGAAAAAGGTGGTTTCCGAGCTGAAGGATTGCCTGAAGCAGGTCGATGAACTTGTTCTGGCGACTGACGAAGACCGGGAGGGGGAGAGTATTGGCTGGCATTTGGCTCAGCTTTTGAAACCCTCCGTTCCGGTCAGCCGCATGACGTTTTCCGAAATCACAAAATCGGCGATCATTGAAGCGATTCGGAATACTCGGCCAATCGACGAAAACCTCGTCCAGGCCCAGGAGACTCGCCGCGTCGTCGACCGTCTCTACGGCTATACTCTCAGTCCATTGCTGTGGAAGAAGATCAAGCCGAAGCTGTCCGCCGGGCGCGTTCAGAGTGTTGCCGTTCGATTGCTGGTCGAACGCGAAATTGAACGTATGAAGTTCCGCAGCGGCGCATTCTGGGACCTGAAGGCCGCTTTACAAACGGAAGTCGGCGGAAAGTTTGAAGCCGTTCTTCAGACAGTTGATGGTCGTCGAGTTGCGTCGGGGCGTGACTTCGATGAGCACACTGGGCGTCTGAAGGAAGGGGCCGACGTGATTCTTCTTGAAGAAGAGCGTGCAAAGCAGCTTCTTCAGGAACTTCAGTCAGGTCGCTGGGTTGTTTCCCGGATTGAGCAGAAGTCGCAAATCCGAAAACCCTATGCTCCGTTTACCACCAGTACACTTCAGCAGGAAGCAAACCGCAAACTTGGATTGACGGCTCGTCAAACCATGACGCTCGCTCAGCGACTGTACGAAGACGGTCACATCACCTACATGCGTACTGACAGTGTGAGCCTGAGTGAAGAAGCCATCGCGGCGGCTCGAGGTCGCGTGAAGGAGCTTTACGGAAACGACTATCTCTGTCCTGAGGTTCGACAGTTCGCAACCAAGACCAAGGGCGCTCAGGAGGCTCACGAAGCAATTCGGCCAGCCGGAACGGAAATGCGAACGGCTGAAGAGCTGAATCTTTCCGGTCAGGAGTTTCGTCTGTACCAGATGATCTGGAAGCGGACAATGGCGACTCAGATGGCGGAAGCTCAGCTTCGATTTGACACCGTCACGATCGCAGTTGGAAATGTCGAGTTCCGCGCGACAGGACGAACAGTTGAGTTTGCCGGTTTCTTCAGAGCATACGTGGAAGGGTCTGACGATCCGGAAGCAGCCATTGAAGATCAGGATTCAACGTTGCCACCTCTTTCTGAACGCGACCAGTTGAAGTGCAATCAGCTGGATGCATTGCCTCACGAAACCAAGCCACCTGCGAGGTTTACGGAAGCAACACTGGTGAGGGTACTGGAAAGTGAAGGGATTGGGCGACCGAGTACTTATGCGAGTATCATCGGGACCATTCAGGATCGCGGTTATGTCCGTAAAGTCGGAAACCAGTTGGTTCCAACCTTTACAGCGATGGCCGTTACGAAGCTTCTTCAGTCGCACTTCCCGCAACTGGTAGACCTGGGCTTCACAGCCGGCATGGAGCAGTCGCTGGATGATATTGCTGCTGGAAAGGCCGATCGTCTGCCTTACCTGCGGGAATTCTACAGCGGGCAGAATGGTCTGGATGAACAGGTTCGGCTGAGGGATTCTGACATTGATCCTCGAACAGCCTGTACTCTGGAAATCGATGGCCTTGATGCCGCCGTCCGTGTCGGGAAGTTTGGACCGTATTTTGAAAAGACCGATGGAGAGTCTGTCGTTACTGCTTCGATTCCGGAGACCATTGCTCCGGCAGACATCACGAAGTCTGTGGCCGAGCGAATTATCGAAGACAAGCAGAGAGGACCGCAGGCTCTTGGTATTCATCCGGAAGCCAATCAGGCCATCTATCAGCTGAACGGACCTTATGGTCCATACCTTCAGCTGGGTGAAGTGACTGATGAAACACCGAAGCCAAAACGCTGCAGTATCCCGAACTGCTTCTCAGCGACAGAGCTCGACCTGGCCACAGCCGTCGAATTGCTGGCACTGCCTCGTCGAATTGGTAAGCATCCTTTAACTGACAAGGTTGTAAATTCCGGTATTGGTCGGTTTGGGCCCTATGTCACTCACGACAAAGTCTTCGCCAGCTTCGACCGAAAGACTCATGAATTCGAACATAACGGTGAAGTCTATAATGTACTGAACGTTCCCATGGACGTTGCTGTAGAAATGCTGCGGAACACCAAGAAGCGGGCAGCCCCGACGGCCCTGCGGGAGTTGGGGGCTCATCCAGAGGACGAAAAGCCGGTCAGCATTTTTGAAGGCCGCTATGGGCCGTATGTAAAGCACGGTCAGGTGAATGCCACGATTCCAAAAGAAACAGACATCAATACTGTGACAATGGAACAGGCAGTCGACTGGCTGGCCGCTCGTGCGTCCAAAGGGACCACGAAGAAGGGCGGTGCCAAAAAGGCGGCCGCGAAGAAGACGGTCGCCAAAAAAACTGTCGCGAAGAAGGCACGAGCGAAGAAATCATAGCTGCGTCTGGTCGTGATGGTCATGTCATGATCAGGACGTCAGATTCTTGTTTAGGACGTTGTGGCATCGTTCAGGATATTGAGATCAAGGTTGCCGCCGGAGATTACGGCGACAACCTTTTGTCCTCGATATCGTTCCGGATTTTGCTGGATTGCCGCGAACGACACGGCACCAGAAGGTTCGGTGACGACTCGCACCGTCCGGAAGATGGTGCGAGTCGCTTCCACGATTGCCTGTTCACTTACCACGACGACCTCACGAACGAGGTCTCGAATGATTGGAAACGTGAGTGTGCCAAGGGGAGTTCGCAAGCCATCGGCGATGGTATCAAACCGGTCATTCTGTTCAATCTGTCCGCTTTTCAAACTTCGAGCGGCATCATTGGCGAGCAGAGGTTCAGCCGCATCAACATGAATTGAGGGTTTGATCCCTTTTGAAGCGACGAGAGTTCCCGAAAGAAGTCCTCCGCCGCCCACGGGCGCGACAATCACATCGACTTCGGGGAGATCCTCCAGAATTTCCAGTGCAACGGTCCCCTGCCCCGAGATCACTCGCAGGTCATTATAGGGATGAATCATTGTGGCGCCTGTTCGATGCATGACGTCCGCCGCCATTGCTTCGCGGGCGGCTGCATTGGGTTCGCAGAGAATTGGCGTAACTCCGAGGGCGCGAACGGCATTCAGTTTCACGGTTGCTGAGTTGTGCGGCATTACGATATGGGCCTGAATGCCTCGCATAACAGCAGCACGAGCCACGGCGGCCGCATGATTTCCGGAAGAATGCGTGACAACGCCGGATCGAGCTTCTTCATCGGTGAGCTGTAAAACGGCGTTGCAGGCACCTCGAGCTTTAAACGCGCCGATGTACTGAAGATTTTCACACTTGAACCAAAGCTCGCAACCCAGCTGACGGCTGAGCATCTCAGAATACAACAACGGGGTCCTCATCACAGCTCCGCGGATACGAGCGGCTGCTGCACTAACATCTGCCAGGCTTACGCCAGTGTTCACAGGTGACATCCTTAGTTGGTACGTTGAGGCCTAATTGCTTCCGTGAGGTGCATTCGCTGCGAATGCCAGGATGCGTGCCGCATGTCCTTTGCTTTGAGCATTGGACGAAGCGGAAACTCGAAGTTCAAGGACATGTGGTCCTGGAGAGAGTCCGTCGGCGAAAATGACGGAACGCGGATAATGCAGGCCTGCACTGTATTGATGATACAGGTCGACAGACTTCCACTCGCTGTCATCAATACGAAACTCAAGCATACCGGCATCCGGACCCGCAAGCAGGTATGCGCCTACCGCATTTCCTTCGAAAACAACCTTCAGTTCAGCGCCCGGTTTTTCGGCGGTCCAGAGCTGTTCACTGGTGAATCGTTCTCGCTTGCTGCCTTCAAGTGCGTTCCAGTCGGGAATCCCCAAAGTCCATCCGTTGACATTGGACGCTGCATTGTGTGGAAGGAAATCGGCTGCATCGAGTGATGGTTCTGAGACAGGCTGGGATGGCATTTCGTGGGGGCTCGGATTCAGGCAATTGGCTGTCTTTCCGCGATCTCCGTCCAGTTTCCACGCGGTTGCCAGCAGTTCAGTCACCATGTCCGCGGCCAGTTGATTTCCACGAGGCCCCGGATGAGTCCCTCCAAACTGGTCCCATGTAAGTTTTCCGTCTTTAATCTGTCTGGCTACTTCGCGGGAAAGGTAAACCGATGAAACCTGGTAGTGTTTGGCGACTCGTTCATGTTCAGCGGAACTCAGCGGTTCCTTCCCGGCCTGAATGAGTTCAAGCATTTCAGGATTCACAAAATGCACCATCACAATGTCCGCATTTGGGTTGTAGTGCCGAAGATGTCGAACGATGCCTTCCATTCCTGCAACGCATCGATCGGCCGAATGATGAGCATCCTGATCGTCGTTGACTGCGAATTCCACAAGCAACAGATCGACCGGACCTTGTGAAAGGACATCTCTGCGGAGCCGAAATGCGCCGGTGTTGGAGCACGTTGAGGCGATTCCGGCGTTGGTAAACTGAAACTGAGTCGCAGGAAATCGGTCCGACAGCCATTTCTCAACCATCGGTCGATAGCCATTCATTTCGGTGATGGAACCACCCAAAAATGCCACGTGAGCCTGTTTCTTCTCCTGGATTGCGTTGAGTGAATTCAACAGACTTCCTCGGATGTGCACATTCGTCTGATCGTCCTGCTGAAGGCCGATGCCGTCAGCCGGCGAATAATGAGCTGCAGGGATCGGTGAATGAGAGAACGTCGTGAGAATCAGCGCCAATGTAAGTGTTCTTGCGGCAGACGTCATTCGGAACAGTCCTCAGCTTCGTGATCATTCAAACAGAACAGCAAACGTGACATATCCCAGTTTGGCAAAGCGGTCTCACGTTTGCAATGTAGCTTGGGCATTCCTGCCCGAGCGTGATGAGTACTTTGGGATGAGTACTTTGGGGTTGTGTTATCCGCGGGTCGAACGGTCGCGGGCGAGGGGGAGAAGGAACTGGGCGACGAGGAACAGGATCAGCGGGGCGATCCAGAGTATTCGGATGACCTCAAGTGCCGTTCCGGGAAGTGATGTAAGTTTTGCGACGATCAGGAAGACGACCATGCCGAACAGAGTCCACAGGAGTACGCCACAGCCGATGGCTGTCATCATCCCTTTGAAGACTCCTCGTTCACTGCCGGAATCAAAGTACACGTCGACCGTTCGCTTTCGGCGAAGTGACTTATCGATACCGTCACAAAGTTCCATCGTCGTGGAGAATTCTTCAATCCAGTGCGAGCACTGTTCTCTGTTTTTGCAGAGGTATCGAATCCTGGCAAGAGCTCTTGGTTCCCCCGGGGTGAGCTCTGCGAATGTACCGTTTGAATACATCAGTTTCAGAGGTGCAGCCTGCCACGATCCGTCTTCTGTTTGTGGGACGACACGAATTAGTATCGTCGCCGGAGGAACGGCCTGCTCAGCGGTTGCCGACGCGGCAAACGTGAGCGAACGCGAAATGAGCTGACCGGATGGTGCATTCGCTTCTACCGCAGTCACCTGAGTGAAGCGGATTCCGGTAGATGAAAGCATGTCGACAATGGCGGCCTGGATCGAGCGCAGGCCGGGCAACTGAGATGCCGGAATGACGGTTTCCTGGCTGACTTGGAACAGGTCAGAAGTGTTCACTAAGTGCTTCGGTGATTCCGTCGGGAGCTCCGCGAATCGAGTGCGACCGGACAACGGAATGACGGCCATCTGACATTCATCCAGAAGCAGATGCAGTTCGAAACTGAAGGCCGTAGAGACGTCATTGGGAAGAACGACAATGACGTGGCGATCGGACTGAGTCGCGGACCGCGTCAGACTCAGTATTTCTTCTGTGTCCTGAACTGCCAGGATTACAGCGTCAACGCCGTTCGCCAGAATTGCCGCTTCTGCGGAATCCTCAAGGTGAATCGGTATGCTGGAAGCAGCCACGAGCGCTGCAAGTTCACCCGCGAGATGGAACGGGCCGAAGTCGTCCTCGCGTGATGCATGGATTTCTCGAATCACATCCATGGCCGCCGGATTGTTGCCAACAACAGAAAACTTCATGGATGGGCCCGGAACTAGGTACTGTATTTTCGTTTCCAGCAACGAGTCCGGCGTGGACTTTGCGTTCGGTTATGCCTGAGTCCGCCGGATTGATCGGGTGGTGGAAGGTTTGGGACTTGCGAAAAAGGACGACACTGGAGATTGTAAGCAGGAGATAGGGCAGAGCGAGTCGTGGCAGTGCGATTTGTTTCCCGGAGACGGCTCGATTCCCCAATTTGGCACACAACGGCCTGAAGTTACGGAAATCTGACTGAATGACGTTTCACCACCCTCAGGTTACAGAACTGAACCATTCCCTCGCTCGGCATCACCTGAGCCGCCTGCGGAGCGTTGGAACACGGCCATATGAGTTTCGGCAGCACGTTCGAGTCCTGTCGACACTGCTTGCCGCGGAAGTGACTCGGGAATTGGCTGTGCGACCCGTTCAGGTTCAGACACCGCTTGAGAAGATGACCTGCCATGAGCTTGGCGGTCGATTTGCTGCTGTGCCGATTTTGCGAGCAGGTCTTGGAATGGTGGCTCCTTTGAGTGATCTGATTCCCGATCTGGAAGTCTGGCATCTCGGACTTTATCGGGATGAAGAGACTGCCTTACCAGTTCACTATTACGACAAATTGCCACAGGAGAATCCGCCTGACGTGGCAGTCGTGCTGGATCCAATGCTGGCAACGGGTGGTTCGGCATGCATGGCGATTCAGAGTCTGAAGCGCTGGCGAGTTCCTCGAATTCAAATGCTTTCGATTATCTCAACGCCCGAAGGCATCCAGCGTGTGATTTCAGAATCTCCCGAAATCCGCATTTTCACGTGTGCGGTTGATCGCGGTTTGAATGAGAAAAAGTATATCGTGCCGGGACTTGGCGACGCCGGGGACCGCATCTTCAACACCTGACGGATTTCAACGAGTTGGCAGGAGATCAGCAATGAGACGACCGGGACGGCTTCGCGAGGCATCAGGTTGCGGCATGCACGATTTCAGGACGCGTTGTGCAAAGGTCGGTCGAAGCGGCTTTACGCTGATCGAACTTCTGGTGGTGATCTCAATCATCGCGCTGCTTGTTGCACTGATCCTGCCCGCAGTTCAGAATGCTCGTGCTGCTGCCCGGCGGACTCAGTGCATGAACAACATTCGCAATGTCACAGTGGCAGTTCTTGCCAACACCACAAAGCGAAAAGACATGATCCCGGGGTATGGACACTTTATCCCGATTGTCCCGTCCGGGGTTTCGAATCCATCTCCATCGCAGATCGGGTGTTCTCCTCTGGGTGGTGTCAACTGGGTCGTTGAATGTCTTGGAGAACTTGAACGTCAGGATCTGTTTGAGCGCTGGAACTTTCAATCTCAGCCGGGCGATACAACCAATCTTCAGCTTGGGCTGACAAGTTTGCAGGTTCTGACATGTCCCGATGATGATTCGGCCGCCGGGAAACCAGGTGGATTGAGCTATGTGATCAATAGTGGTTATGCAGAGCGCGATAATTTCTATGCGTATTCTGCCGCAATCGCAGCCGGTCAGGTTCCAACTCAGCGAATTGTGCACATGTACAACGTGATTCCTGCGGACTGGGACGAAGACGGAGATGAGCCCGGTGGAAGCCCGGTGTGGATCGACAAGGAAGATGAGGAAATCACGAAAGACACAGGTGTGTCATGGATCCATGTTCGATCTCACAATTACAGTCAGTCGCTGAGTACGATTCGAGACGGTATCAGCAATACGCTGTTGCTGGCAGAGAACATCAATGCTGGTTCGTCAGGCGTTTGGTCAGATCCGGCACCACCAAACTGCACGTTCGTATACGGTATTGATGCAACGGCCGTTAATCGCACAAACTTCAGTGATCCACCAGTCCCGCCTGGCGTCAGCAGTCTTCCAAATGCAATGAAGAAAGCTGGCGAAGGAACACCATTTCCATCGTCGAATCATCCCGGGATCGTAGTGGTTGCGATGTGCGATGGCTCTGTGAAAACGTTGAGCCAGACAATCGATCGAGTTGCCTACCTTCGGCTCCTCACCCCCGGAGGAACTCAATCACGCTTCGACGGTTTCGTCCCCGAAAACCCCGTCAGCGATAATGACTACTAACCAAACGTAGGATGGGCATTCCTGCCCGTCGCCAAATGTAGGATGGGCATTCCTGCCCGTCACAAATGTAAGATGGGCATTCCTGCCCGTCACCGCCCTGGTTCGAGTGCTGCAGGAGTCCTGTTGGCTCCCAGTGTGTCGCGCATCCCCCAAAGTACTCATCACGCTCCGCCGTGATGTCGAGCACTTGGCTGCGACTGGACACACTGTATCCGACGGAGCGTGATGAGTACTTTGCCGGGGTTCGACATCACGACGGAGCGTGATGAGTACTTTGCAGGTCGAACTATGTCTATTTCCAATTGCAGAGGGATTCAACGTGAGCGGCGGAGCCGTCGCGGAGCCAGCCGTCGAGTTGAGCCGGGTCTTTGAGCTGTTGTCCTCGGACCGTTGGAACTGCGATGAACTGGCAATGCACGTCCGGCAATGCAGTCATGTCGCCCCAGAGTTTTTCAAACTGCATGACAGGGAAGACATCTTCCTGCCCGTTGCCCCAGCGTTTCTTGACGTCTTTCAGAGTGATATAGGTTGGCATCCTACGGCCGAATTCACGAACGGCAGCATCGACTTTCTTTTGGTCGTGCAGAGTTTCGCGATTTAACGCAAATCGATTGAGAAGACGATCGATATCGATCCATGTTGTGAGCGAGTTGTACCAGGAGAGATTGAATTCCTCTTCTTCTCGCGGCATTGCCAGCCCTTCGACCAGACGAATGCGACCATCAACTCTGGCCAACCCACCGCCTCGATCTTCAAGACGCCGCCCGATCACTTCAAACGTCAGGTCCGAGTTGGATTTGATGAACAGTCCAAGGCATGCGGGGTCAAGCGATGCGCCGAGAGTGTCAATATTATGGAGCATCAGGTACCGCAGTTGTGGCTGTGCCGACAACACTGTTCGCAATGTTCCATTGCGAAGCATGTTGGGAACTTCGTACCAGTGACCAACCGGATGCATACACTGTGACGGCAGGTTGTCTCGGTAGTCTGATCCTTCGCCTGCGGAGCGTGCCCAGTTAATCAGGGCAGCACGAAGACTCGTGCGGACCTTTTCCTTCTGCTGATCAAGTACCTGCTGGGCGACTTCTTCCCATGCGAACTGCAGATCACGGATTGTTGGAATCAGCCGAAGACCAACCGATGCGCCTTTTGATGCAAAGACATTCTGATTGCGAAACTTCTGTTCGATCTCTGCCCGGATTGGTGCGTCGGTCAGGTAACCTGTCGTGACAATATGAACCGGTTTCTTACCGAACTCAGCGGCTGTCTTCTGTGACTTGGCCACGTGGACATCGAGGAACGATCTCCATCGTCCTTCCATGCGGCAGAACGGATTGAGAGCTTTGACGACACCTGCACCTTGTGTCCAGCGACTGCCGACGCCCGCAGCCAGCGTGACGACGCCAACCTGTCCGGCTTCCAGAGCCGCCTCACCGACGGCCACAACGTCGTTGCTGACGGAAGTTCGAGCGTCGAGGATTTCGTCGGCCCGCACGTCTTCAATTGTGACTGTTGAGTGCAGCCGGTTTTGAGACAGACCAAAGCGCCCCGAAAGCACGTCTTCTCGAAGTTGTTCGTGGGCAATTGGGTCGAAGCCATTTTCCAGCAGCAGGTCATCGAGACGACCGGATGTTCGAGACTCTTTGACGGTGCTTGGCAGGATTCGATTCATTAGTCGCGTTGCAAGTCCTGATTCACTTCCACCTTCACGCACGGCATTGCCAACGCGTTCCAGTTCCGCTCGCACCATCGGTGACAGAGCAGAAATGCCCTTGCGCAGCCAGCCGGGAACCATCAACGGATGATAACCCTGAGGAACATCGCCATCGATTCGCAGCTCAGCAAATGTCCCATGATCATTGATTGCAAAGTCATAGACCACAGGGTCCATCGCAAATGGAACGGATGCCTCCATACTGCGTTTTACGGAAACCATCATTTCCTGAAGCCAGTCCGACGCTTCTGCTCGGATTGATGGATCAAAGATGAACCCCATCCCACCGCCCGCCATGCCACCCAGCATCCAGAATCCCTGAAACTTTGTGCCGTAGCGGTTCTTACATTCTGCGATCAGACGTTCAGTATAGGCATTGCTGCACCACGGAATGATTGCCTGAAGAGGTTCGTGGAAGTTTCTGTGTGTGGCCGCACCGACCGAAGGAATATCACCCTTGTTGAGCGCTTCGATCATCTTGTCCAGCAGACCAATGGCGTCGAGGCGTGCGTGCCATTCGTTCTCGCTGCGCAACAGATATTTCTCTGTCACCATCTCCAGAATGGGCCCTACGTTCTGAGCCATTCCACCGTGAACAAGGACAAGGCTGTCCTGAAGTTTTCTGCGGGTGTCCGGTGAGACTTCCTGTTCGGTAAAGACGTGATGAGTTGGCATCAGTCGACCTCGACTCACGCCGAATTCCGGATCGTCAGCTCCGGCAACAGTGCCCTGAATCAGTTTAATACCGGGCCAGATCCCTCCGGAATCCTGCCATCCACCGCCCGACCCGCCGATCCACTCTCCCAGGATAGCGCGAGCAGCCACGATACGGCGATCGGATTCCGCAAGTTCACCGGTCAGCGAAGAAACCTGACCCGTTGCGCGCATGCAGACAGAGATCAGAGAACCGAGCAGATTCGTCGAGACAGCCAGTCGGGACCCCTTCGGGATATCGTTGACACGACTGACGATTTCAAGACCGAGCCCTGGTCCGATCATTCTGGAGAAGACATCTTCGATGCGTCCCCCGCAGCCTTCCATCCCGGGAGGAATGATGCCCGAGGCGATCACGGCGCCTTTCAGCAGACCGAGATAATCTCTGGCGAAATCGAAGACTTCATTGATCGATTCGATGTCGACCTTCGCATCCAGGTCAATACTGACCAGCCTGAGAACCGGTTCGTCGATCACACGCAGGCTGCAATCGATCGGAGGAACCGGATGCTGATGGCGTCCTCGAACTGCAAGGTCGATCGATGCGTTGATGACTCTGGCTCCCTCGGGAAAGTCCATTCCGAGGAAGAAGATGTCACTCCACCCGCTGTGCGAAAAGTCCATACGGACCGCGGTACGTTCCCGAAGAACCGGATAGCCGGCAATGTGTTCGCCGGTTTTCAGCAGCTCCGGTCGAATTCGCAAAGGCACATCTGCAGGATGTCCGGTACGAAACATCCACTGGTTTCCTCGAACCGTGCGGACGCTTCTTCGAACCTGATCTGCCAAAGTCTGAAACGCGAGTCGATGATAGGCTTCACCGAGAGCGCTGCTGATTGCGATGGACGGTCCCGATGATTTCTGTCCGTGCAGAAATACATCGATGGCTTCCGGAAAGCGGCGATTCAGGAGGTGTTCGTAACCGTGGTAAGGGATTTTTCCCAGTTCTTTTCCGGCCAGTCGCCTCGGCAAATGAAACCGGTGAATCGCATACAGAAAGAACAGAGCCCGCACGCGTTCGTACAGATTTTCGCGCTGGCGCCGGAACTGATCCAGCTGATGACATTCTTCAAACAGCTGATCGATGCTCAGAGGGCCACACACCTGATCCAGCGGCAGGTTTCGCTGTTCAGGACGGCTGGAAGTGATGACGTCGATGAGTCGGCTCATAAGTGAATTCGTCGTTCGCCGGAGAATGGTTTCAGCGGGATGCAAGGAGGTTGACGAGTTCTGTGAGAATGAGATCGCGATCGCGACCACTCAATGACAGAGCCAGCTGTGCCAGCAGAAGTCCGTACTTGTAACTGATGTTGTGACGTCGTCCGCTGATTTCAAGAGCCAGGTATCGTTCCGTCTGAGCGAGCTGGTTCAATGATCCGGAAAGGTCAATTGACTGACCAGCAGTCGCGGCATCCAGCGACTGCTTCAGAAGCTTCATGACTCCCGGTGTGAGCACATGCATGCCAAACATACAGAGGTAATATCCAGCTCGCTGGCCTGCAACAACAAGTCTCTGTTCAGCGATCGTTGGAGTTGGCTTCTCAATGACAGTGTGGACTTCGTACAGATCATCGTGCTGAGCAACCGGCGTTCCGCCCACCGTCCCAAAGTAAATGACTTCGTTTTCGCGAGTTGGCTGAATTGCACTCACCGAACACTGATGCCGAGAGGCTGCCTGGATCAGCTGTGCAGCACAGTTCAATTCAGATTTGCTCAGATAGAGATGGTCTGACACGAGGTGCAGGAATGCCTCTTCTCCGACAAACTCGCGAGTTCGCAGAATCGCATCTCCATAGCCGCGTGGATTGTCCTGTTCAAAGAAGACGAGACGTGACGCGTGAACACCGGCCGCCGAGAGATACGGGGCTGACTGGCCTGGGCGAACGATGATCGCGATCTCTTCAATCCCAGCGGAGACGATATCATCCAGAGTCAACCGCAGAGCGGTACGAACTTCGCCTTGTCGATCGACCAGGGTCTGGAGAGGAAGGCTGCTGTGATGTTCACCGGCAGCCGTAATTACGGCTTTTCGAATTCTCATCGCTCAATGAATCCCCGTTTGGGATCGCTGGAAACTGTTTTAACTCAGGAGTTTAGCCCTGGTTTTTTCAGGAACGCCAAGAGTTCCTCAAAATCGCATCTTCATTTTCATCCCTTTTTTTGAATTGGCACGAATTGTCGGAAGAAATTGGTATGGATGTAAGAATGACAATTTCTGTAACATCTGCAAAAGTTGCCGGTTGAAGTCCGGTGTGGCAGGAATCGCCGATCCCGAATTCCAGTGAGTGTAAGTTGTGTTTCTGGAATGGTTTGCGATGAAAAACGCAGGCTGGTTTTGTGATTTCTGACATTTTGGACCAGGACTTGCGATGTCAGAAATGACCGTCTGAAATGGATTTCGGATGGAAATTTCTGTCTTTGCAGGTGGCAACGACAGTGAACCAATGTTGACTTCTGAACACGCAAGGAATGAGCATGGAAGCTCAGCAGCTGCGACGCACACTCTCACCATTCAGCGGCTCTCAATTCAACGGCCGACTTCGCTTCGGTTTGAAGACAGGTGTCGGTGTCTGTATTGCTCTGTGGACGCTCGTGTCCGGAGTCATCTCAGGCGCCCTCCATGCAGCCACCTTTCAGACTCGCAACTTCTCCGTGTCAGCCGAAACGCCGGAGATCGCGGAGCAAGTGGGTCAGTCGGCAGAAGCATATCGGCATGATCTGGCGATTTTCTGGCTGGGCAAACCACTTCCGAACTGGAGCAAGCCTTGTCGAATCCGCGTTCGTGAAGGTGTCATCGGGGCAGGCGGGCAGACAACGTTTCAGTTTTCCGGAGGGGAAGTGTTCAACTGGAACATGTACGTTCAGGGAACACTTGAGCGAATCCTGGATTCTGTTCTTCCGCATGAAATCAATCACACGATTTTTGCCTGCCACTTTCGTCGTCCGCTTCCACGCTGGGCAGATGAAGGGGCTGCAACTCTCTTTGAAGACCGCTCTGAACAACTCAAACAGCTGGCGATCCTGAATGAAGTCATTCGCAATGACGAAGAACGCTTCAGTCTGCAGAAGCTGATGAGTATGAAAGAGTATCCGACTCAGCATCGTCCAATGCTGGTTCTGTACGCACAGGGATATGCACTAGTCGACTTCCTGATTCAGCAGAAGGGGCGACAGACTTATCTGCGGTTCCTTGCAGATGGCGAGAAGCATGGATGGGAAGAAGCCATTCGCCGTAACTTTGATCACGAAGGTGTTGCATCACTTGAGAAGAACTGGCAGGGCTGGGTGCTCGCCGGAATGCCTTCATTGGTAACGCCGAAAACAGAGTCCGTCGCGGCTGCATCATCGGGAACTGAAACACGTCTGGATCGACGAAGTGCTGTTCGGGCAGCGGGTATGAATTCCGGGGCGGTCCGTGCTCAGAGCCCCGATAGTCCTCAGGTGGCCGCCGCTACCGGTCCAACACCTTCTCGGTCGGCGAATGTGTCTGATTCAGGTTCATCTCGCGTCAGACAGGCAAATCCTCAAGCAACGGGAACAAATACGGCAGCCGCAGGTTCAGGCCTTCAGGAGGCAGCGGACGCTCACAAGCGGATTCCCCGCAGAGCCACGATTGAGGCACCGAAACCGGAACCAAAGAATTCGATTGCAGGGACGGAAGCTGCGGTTCCGCAGTCAGGAGTGGGAACTCCGGCGTCTCCGGTATCAGTTGATGAGTCATCCGACAACGCTCCGTTCTTTAGCGATACGCTGGGAAGTGTTGAAGACGCACAGAGTCGAAACGACCGTGAGCGATCCGCTGTCGGCGAGATTACCAGCGAGGCTGTCGATATTCCCGGACGTCGTAGTCTGACGAATGATCGACCATCTTCGTTGATGTCGACGAGCACTGAATTTGAAACCCAGGATGCAGAATCGCTGCAGCAACTGAATCCATCTCAGAAGCTCTTCTTTGAAAGTGTTCATCTCCCCCGGGAACGAAACGAGGTCTCCGGCTCTACTCCACAGTGGGCAGGATTCCCCGGGCAGAAACAGTCGTTCTGACTTTGCTGTCGGCGCGTGCCTCTGAGGCTCGTTCGTCACTGAGATCACGTCCTCCTCCACTCAGCGACACCGGCAGAACTGCTGACGTTCCCATACTCGGGCGAGTCATCGAAACCCGCAACGATGACTCGCCCGCTTTCCATTCCTGACGTCTGAGTCTCTCTAACCTGGCATTTGTGAACGCGCTCCGTTAGTCTGCTGTTTTCTTCTAAGGAGGACTCCAGCAGATGTTTTCTTCATCGTTTGGTTGCGGTCGGCGCGTTTCGAGGTGGATTCAGGCGGGAAGTCTGATCTGTGCCGGGCTGTTCATTCAGTGCGGGCTACTCACAAAGGCTGTTGTGGGCCAGGAAGAGACCTATGAAGTGCCGCCTGAGGCAGTTGTTCAGGCAGGCGTGCCCCAGGGCAAAGTCGAGGGGCCGTTTAAGTTTTCTTCAAGCCAGATCTTCCCCGGTACGGAGCGAGAGTATTGGGTCTATGTTCCAGCTCAGTACGATCCTTCGAAGCCTCCCTGCCTGATGATTGTGCAGGACGGTTATGGGATGGCAAAGGGCTGGAATCTGCCAACAGTGCTGGACAACATGATTCATGCTGGCCAGATTCCTGTGCAGCTGGGAATCTTTGTCAATCATGGGATGGTTCCCGCACCAAACGAGGATGCTCAGCCGCGATTCAATCGAAGTTTCGAATACGATGGACTTGGGGATCGGTATGCTCGATTTCTGATTGAAGAACTTCTCCCTGAAATTGGGACTCGCTGGAAGTTCAGCGACAACCCGGATGACAGGTGTCTTGCCGGAGCCAGTTCCGGAGGTATCTGCGCGTTTACAGCCGCCTGGGAACGACCGGATGCGTTCCGGCGAGTGTTGAGTACGATCGGAACGTTCGTGGCATTGCGGGGAGGGGATGAGTTTCCAGGGCTGGTTCGAAAGGTCGAACCAAAGCCTTTGCGAGTCTTCCTGCAGGATGGAAGCAACGATTTGGATATTTATGCAGGCAGCTGGTGGCATGCGAATCAAAGCATGTTATCTGCTTTGCAATATGCAGGTTATGACGTTCATCATGTCTGGGGAACTGGCGGTCACAATGCGAAGCACGGCGCTGCGGTATTGCCGGATGCATTGAGATGGTTGTGGCGCGATTATCCAGAGCCTTTGAAAGTCGGAAAGGCCAAAGAACGTCGTGTTGATGTCCTGATTGACGGGGAAGACTGGGAAAGCGTTAGTTCCGGACACGGATTCACTGAAGGTCCGGCAGTGAATGAAGCAGGGGAGGTGTTTTTTACGGACATCCCCAACAGTCGCATCCATCGTATCGCACTGGATGGAAGTGTTTCAGTGTTTGCAGAGAACACCGGCAGCGCCAATGGGCTGATGTTCGGCGCTGATGGACAGCTCTACGCATGCCGCACCGCAGATGCTCAGATTGTCCGCTATGCGCCTGATGGTTCAATGAAGGTCGTCGTGGACGGGATTCGTGGTAACGACCTGGTCGTTCTTTCCAACGGTCGTGGTTACTGTACTGAGCCGGATGCTAAAAAGCTCTGGACGTTTACGACAAGTGGAGAAAAGAAGGAAGTGGACACCGGGATTGAATTCCCCAATGGTGTGATCACATCGACGGACCAGACGTTGCTCACCGTTTCTGATACTCGAGGACGGTTCTGCTACTCGTGGACAATACAACCCGACGGGAGTCTGACATCAAAACAGGAATACGGATGGCTGCATGTGACCGATCATCTGCAGTCGGGAGCCGATGGGATGGCCGTTGATACGGAAGGTCGCGTCTACGTCACCACATCGATGGGACTGCAGATTCTCGATCAACTGGGCCGTGTCAACTTTATCATTCGAAAGCCGAGCCCTGCGTGGTTGTCGAATGTTGTTTTTGGCGGTCCAAAGCGGGATACGTTATACGTCACGTGCGGAGACGGTGTGTATCGCCGGAGAATTCAGGCAACGGGAGTTGATCCGTGGAAGTCGCCCGTTAAACCGCCGAGGCCGGGTTTGTGATTGGATTCTCGGTGGGCGCCTGGGGCACGGGTTGGTCATCACGGCGACATGCCTGTATCTGAACTCAGAACAAAGATCCTCAACGTTTTGGAAAAGGGAACGCAGAGACGCGGACGCGCAAGGACGCAGAGAAGACCCAGCGCGGCCTGGAATCGCAGGAGATCAGGAGCTCGGGATATGGCAGAAGAAT
>JAEUIH010000093.1 GCA_016795105.1 Planctomyces sp. | reverse complement strand
CGTCCTGAGTTCCGCAGGAGCCGAAAGCGATGCGGGAAATCAGTGGATTGGTTGCAGGGGAGGCGAGCGGGGGCGTTTGAGGTCGGGGAGGCTCTGGCTGAATCGAGTCTTCTGCGAAGAGGGGTGAGCCCAGCAAAAGCACGAAAAAACCGAGAAGATTGAGCGATTTTGATTCGATTCCGGAAAACGCGAAACCGAAAACCGCCTGAACATCTGCTTTTGAGATCAACATGTGAAACGCCATTCTTGCTTTTGAATTCGATCCGCGGAACCCCTAGGATACGCGGCGAAATTGGTGTTTTCAGGATTTTTGCAAACAGGTGACCCCTTTGGAAGGTTACCGCAAAGGAACGACGCATGCTCAACATTCCTGCTTCCGGAGCTCTGGATTTTGTATCACTGGGAGCGCTAGTGCACCGACTGGATCCAGGTCGGATTCCCTTTCGCAAAGCGAATCAGCTTCAGATTCATGTGAGTGGAGGAGAGTTCAATTGTGCCGCCAATCTGGCCGACTGTTTTCAGTTGAAGACCGGAGTAGCGACAGCGATGGTGGACTATCCAATTGGCGATCTGATTCATGAGCGTGTTCGCGCCATGGGAGTGAAGCCATTCTATAAGCGATTCGTTCATGATGGGGTCCGCGGCCCGAACATGGCAACCGTTTACAGCGATCAGGGATGCGGTGTTCGCCCTCCGGTGGTGTTTTACAACCGCAGCAACGAAGCCGCCGGGATGCTCAAGGCGGGAGACTTTAACTGGAGTGAGATCTTTGCTGGAGGCGTTCGCTGGTTCCACAGTGGAGGGATTTTTGCTGCACTGTCACCAACGACACCGGACCTGATCATCGAAGGTATGAAGGCAGCCAAAGCGGCTGGAGCCGTTACGTCTTTTGACCTGAACTATCGAGCAAAGCTGTGGCAGATCAGCGGGGGGCTCGATAAAGCGCAGGAAACGCTTCGACGGATTGTGGAACATGTGGACGTGTTGGTTGGAAACGAAGAGGACCTTCAGAAGGGGCTTGGACTGGAAGGCCAGGATGTGGAATCAGCATCGAAGCTGGACCCATCTGCATTCTTTGGCATGATGAAAGCAGTTGCTCAGGACCTGCCGAACGTCAAAGCGGTCGCGACGACGCTGCGTGAAGTTCAGTCAACGAACCGTCACAAATGGAGTGCAGTGCTGTGGCTGGAAGGCAAGACCTATCAGGCACCTGAAGCGGACCTGGACGTACTGGACCGCGTGGGTGGTGGAGACGGATTCGCGTCAGGTCTGATCTATGGACTGATGAAGGGTGAATCACCAGAAAAGGCTCTCCGACTGGGATGGGCTCACGGCGCGTTGCTGACGACTTATCCTGGCGACACAACAATGGCAACGATTAAGGACGTCGAGGCGTTTGCGTCCGGTGGTTCTGCTCGAATTCAGCGATAATCGCTGGTGCAAATCAGAACAAGAGACTGAGCTTCTCCCTGCTCAGCGGGGAGAAGCTCGTTGTATATAATTTTCACTGAAACACTGATCCTCAGAAGACTGAAGAAACGCATATGTCAAAGCATGATATTGGACTGGTTGGTTTGGCGGTGATGGGGCAGAACCTGGTCATGAATATGGCCAACAAGGGCTTTTCTGTGGGTGTTTACAACCGCACCACAGAAACAACTCATGAGTTCATCACCGGACTCGCAGATCGACCGGCGGGAGTCGTTGAGCCAGGAACACCGGACAGAATCAAAGGCTATGACACACTTGAGTCCTTTGTGAACAGCCTCGCATCACCACGTCGGGTCATGATCATGGTGAAGGCCGGAGCTCCCGTAGATGCGGTGATCGATCAACTCAAACCGCTGCTGGCGAAGGGAGACATCATCATCGATGGCGGCAATGCCGACTATGTCGACACCAATCGCCGTCACAAGCAGCTGGCAGAAGAAGGGTTTCGCTTTATCGGCACCGGCGTTTCAGGTGGTGAAGAGGGTGCGTTGAAGGGGCCCAGCATCATGCCTGGCGGACATCCGGAAGCTTGGCCATTCGTTAAGGACATCCTGCAGAAGATCAGTGCCAAGGTTGGACCGAACAACGATATTCCCTGTTGTGACTGGGTCGGCGAAGCTGGAGCAGGCCACTATGTGAAGATGGTGCACAACGGGATTGAATACGGCGACATGCAGTTGATCTGCGAGGCGTACTACATTCTGAAGAATGCTCTGGGATTGACGAACAGCGAGCTCTACCAGGTGTTCCGTGAATGGAACGAAGGAGAACTGGAGAGTTACCTGATTGAGATTACTCGTGATATCTTCACTGTAAAGGACAAAGAGACCGGCAAGGACCTTGTCGATCTGATTCTGGACACTGCCGGACAGAAGGGGACCGGTAAGTGGATGAGCCAGCATGCACTGGACCTTGGCGTACCAACGACCCTGATCACAGAAGCCGTGTTTGCTCGATGTCTGTCTGCACAAAAGGATGCTCGAGTCCGTGCTGAAGCGGTGCTTTCCGGACCGACAGGCAAGTTTGACGGCGACAAGCAGCAGTTCATCAACGATGTCCGACAGGCATTGTATGCATCGAAGCTTTGCAGTTATGCACAGGGATATGTTCAGCTGGACGCTGCGGCAAAGGAATTCGGCTGGAAGCTGAACAACGGGCCGATCGCATTGCTGTGGCGTGGCGGCTGCATTATTCGGTCGCGGTTCCTGGAAGACATTAAGAAAGCCTTTGACAAGAACCCGGCCCTTGAGAACCTGTTGCTGGACGACTTCTTCCGGACAGCGATTGAAAAGGCGCAGCCAGCGTGGCGGCGAGTGGTTTCGTCGGCCATTCAGCTTGGGCTGCCGGTTCCGGCGTTTAGCGCGGCTTTGACGTACTATGATGGGTATCGCCGAGGACGATTGCCGGCGAATCTGCTCCAGGCTCAGCGAGACTACTTTGGAGCTCACACTTACGAACGCGTTGACAAACCTCGGGGTGAAAAGTTCCATACGGACTGGATTCGCGAGCGAAAACTGTCCTGAACCCCCGTTTTTGCGGAAATCAAGATCTGCTGAAGACCGATGAAAAAGCGGTCTTCAGCTGGATCTGCCGATTTTGCTATGATTCCGGCCAATTGTGCGATTCTAAAATCGCCCGAATCATCCGGGATTTCGTATTTCGTGGAGAAATTGATCATGACCATTCGTGCGGCGGTAATGCAGCTTGCCCTGTCAGTCCTCATGTTTGTTCCGGCCGCCGGGATAGCTCAGGAGGATTTGCAGTGGAAATTTCAATCCGGTGAAACGCTTAAATATACCGTTCAGCAGAAGATGCAGACGTCACTCACCTCTGGTGGCCGAACATTCAACTCATCACTTCAGCAAACCATGAACATGTCATGGAAAATCGGTGCTGTAGCACCGTCAGGTGATGGAACTGTCACGCAGAGTGTCGACCGAGTTCAGCTGACATCTGAAGGTCCGGGTGGAACGGTCACTTTTGATTCTGCAGCGGAGAAGAACACGTCTTCACCACAGCTGAATGCACTTTCGGAGACGTATGGCAAGATTATTGGTCAGGAATTTGCGATGACCATGAAGCCGACCGGAAAAGTTGAGAACGTGAAGATTCCCGATTCGCTTCTGCAGTCAATCCGAAAATCAGCCGGTTCTGCAACGAATCCACTCACAGAGGAAAGCCTGCGATCCATGATGGAGCAGGCATCTGTGACACTGCCGGGTGGCCCAATCGCCGCAGGACAATCATGGGACAGTACTCAGACAGTGGATCTTCCATTCGGACAGATGAAAATCGTTTCAAACATGACCTATGAGGGGATTGACACCACGACAAAGATGGCAAAGATCAAAATGAAGCCTTCGATCTCCATCACACCGAAAGAGAATGCCGCAATTCAGATGACATTGAAGTCTGCTGAGGGTGTCGGGCAGGTTCAGTTTGATCAGGTGAAAGGCCGAATCTCTCGATCTGAGCTGGATTTGACACTGACCATGACAGTTTCGCGCGACGGAACTTCAGTGGATCAGACGACGGTCCAGAAGACCGTAATGCAGCTGAATCCATAGACCGATCTAAGTGCCGGGACCGCGACATTGAAACGCATCTTTCTGACGCTGGCTGTCATCGCCAATTGTGTGCTGGTCACGGCACTGTTCTTCGGGCTTTGGGTTGGAGACCCGAATACTCGCGATCTGGTTGTGCAGCAGCGGATCAGTACTCATATGCTGATCGGCCTGGGTGCACTGACGTTCGCGACGCTTGTGCATGCGATCCTGTTTACCTATTTCATGGGAACAGGTCGCTGGCTTGAAGAGACCAGTCGAGCCTACAGCCTGGATCAGGCCTGGCATTCGGAGAATCAGAGAATCAAATACGGCACACTGCCCGGGATGGTGGTGTGCCTGCTTCTCCTGATCACCACTGGTGCGTTAGGAGCCGCAGCAGATCCCGCAACCCCGGTATCCCTCGACGGGTTCCTTGGTATGTCCGGATCAACAATTCACTTTACAATCGCCATCACGACAGCATCGGTGAATCTGATTGTCAACATCATGGAGTTGATTGCGATTCATCGAAACGGCATGATTATTGAAGGCGTGCTTGCGGAAGTTCGAAGGATTCGACTGGACCGCGGCCTGCCGGTGGAGTGATCGAGCGTGAGTGAGATCGTTCCCGGGTTTCCTCGTGTTTCTGCGGCTGTGCAGGACGGGATCAGTCGAGGACTGCAGACGGGGATTCAGATCTACGTCTCAGTTGGGGGCCAGCCGGTTATTGATGGTGGATATGGGATGGCAACCAGGTCGATCCCAATGACTCCTTATACGATCATGCCCTGGCGGTCTGCCGGCAAACCGCTCACTGTTGTTCTGCTGATTCGAATGTTGAACCAGAACATGGAACCAGGCAGGGAGGAATTGAACGATGAGCAGTTGAGGACGCAGGTCAAAGCGTGGCTGCCGGAATTTGCAGACAGCGAGATTGGCGACACAACACTTCAGCAGATTCTGACGCACACGGGTGGATTTCCGATGGCGGAGACAGGCTGGCCGAGTGTTGGGTGGAAGGAATCTCTGGAACGCCTGAGACGAGCAACTCGAGAAGCGCCGACTGGGACTGCCGCCTATCACCCCCAGAGCTCCTGGTTTCTCCTTGGAGAAATTTGTCGACGACTGTCTGGGACGGAAGCTGGGTTTAGTGAATTGATGTTGGCGCATGTGCTGGAGCCGCTGGGGATGTTGGATACCAGTGCTGGTCGCAGCCTTGAGGAGTACTGGGTGAAACGAGAGCAAATGCCAACGCTGTATGAGCGAGTTGGCGCAAGTATGGAGGTTTCGGCATATTCAGAGCCTCCTTATGCCACGCAGGAATCTCCGGGAGCAAGTCTTCGAGGCCCCGTTCGGGATTTGGGTCGATTTTATGAGATGATGATGAGAGGGGGCGTGACGTCGAACGGTGAGCGCTGGATTTGTGATGAGTTGCTCCGGAAATGCACGCTGCGTCACCGTGAAGCTGAGTATGACAGGACATTTCAGCACACTGTGGACTTTGGGTTGGGTTGGATTGTGAACTCAAACCGATACGGCGAACAGACGGTGCCATATGGATTTGGTCGGCTGAGTACAGAGGCAGCATTTGGGCATGGCGGATCGCAGTGTTCGATGGCGTTTTGCGATCCGGAGCGGCAAATTGTTGTGGCATGGTCGGCCAATGGATTCTGTGGCGAAGGCCAGCACCAGAGGCGAAACCGCAATCTGAATGAATCGATTTACTCGGATATTTTTGGGCCCGAGTGACGCTGACTGAGAGAAATGGAAAGGCAGACTGTCGGAAAAAGTCAGAAGCCCGGAAAGAGGATTCTCGAATGTGAATTTTTGTTGACAATTGAGCGTCTGCGTTCAACAATCAGGGCTCGAAAGGAAATGATTTCTTCGTGTGGTAACGGCACTCAGCCCCCCGATTATCTGTCAGTATAGCGAAATCGCTGGGACAGAGCGGTGAGTGAGGCTGTGCCAACCTCGACGTGCTTCCATGGATGGATGCGATGGAGCGATTTAACTGTTATCGCAACTGGTTTGCCCCCACCGTTTGCCCCCCACCCTTGGAGCTATTGAATGTCGTCATATTTTTCCGATGCGGACTCTGGTCTTGAGTCTTTGGCCGACATCGAAGGTTACGAGTTTCTCAGCGATTTGGATGCTGGATTTGAGGAAGAGTTAAAGTCACTGGGTGTTGATCCATCTGCTCCGACTGCTGCAAAACCCGGTTCTGAAGAGAAGGTGATGATGTTAGCGGCTCGGTACGCAGCAGGGCTTCCACTGTGGCACGAGGACGATTGTTACGATCACGGACCGGGAAGTGTTGGGAATCTGGTCGTTGACGATGAGATTTCCGAAGAGAGTGCAGAGGTTGAATCATTTGATCTGGCTTAAGACGCCAATCGCGTTTTGAAGAATTTCCGACTTCGGAAAGCTGAACCTTTCGACCAGGTCGATGTCAATCCGATACAAATGCCGCTGCTGAACAACAGCGGCATTTTTTATTTGATCGAAGTTCGGATTGCGTTTGTTCTCTTGTTGTGAAAAGGTGATCAGAAGATGTCAGGAGCGAGCAGTGCGGGTGCTCAGGAGAATCATGCAAAGCTTCCAAAAGGATTTCGGGCATCGGGGACAACCTGCGGAATCAAGGTAAGCGGCAAGTCTGACTTGTCTCTGTTTGTCTCCGATTGTGACGCGAGTGGTGCCGGCGTATTTACTCAGAATCGTGTCTGTGGTGCCCCGGTGACTGTTTCGAAAAGCCGCGTGCCAGGTTCTGAACTTCGCGGCGTTATTGTCAATTCCGGAAACTCCAATGCCTGTACCGGAGATCCAGGACTTGCCGATGCTCGCAAAATGACTGCCGCAGTCGCCTCTGAACTTTCATGTGACGCAGAGCAAATTCTGATTTGTTCCACGGGCGTGATTGGTGTGCCTCTGCCGATGGATTGTATTCTTCGGGGAATTCCGCACGCTGTGTCACAGCTTTGTTCAGAGTCACAGTCATTCATGGCTGCGGCAACGGCAATGATGACAACGGATACATTTGCAAAGCTGTGTCACGTGGATGTTCAGCTGGCGGGAGGAACGGTGAGAGTTGCGGGAGTTGCCAAGGGAGCAGCCATGATTGCTCCGAACATGGCAACGATGCTGTCCGTCATTATGACCGATGCCAGACTGACACCGGAACAATGTGACTGGGTACTGAGATATGCGGTGGACCGAACGTTCAACTGCATCAGTGTTGATGGGCACACGAGTACAAGTGACACGGTATTGTTGCTGGCGAATGGAGCATCCGGAGTGGACGCTCAGACCGATGACGAGAGCAATCAGATTCGCGACGCGGTGATGAATGTTTGTCAGGCGCTGTCGACGAGTATCATACGTGACGCTGAAGGGTGCAGTCACTTCGTGACGATTGACGTGACGGGGCTATCGTCACGGGACCAGGCATTTCGTATGGCGAGGTCAATTGCAGACAGTCCGCTGGTAAAAACAGCGATTGCAGGCGCTGACCCGAACTGGGGGCGAATTGTATCAGCCGCGGGATACGCGGGAGTACCATTTGAGCCGTCCTGGGTGACTTTGAAGATCAACGGCACGGAGGTCTATCGTGCCGGAGTCCCGGTTGTGTTCAAGGCGGCAGAATTATCCGCGAGCATGCGAGAGAACCGGGATGTTCATATTGAATTCAGTGTCGCAGGTGGACCATCATCGGGGATGGAGCGAGCGCGATTCTGGACATCAGACCTGACATGTGAGTATGTGCGTCTGAATTCTGAGTACACGACATAAAACTTGCGGGGGACGCTGTTTGTCTTGCCGCAAGGCTCTAGAATCCCCCCCTTTCCATTGAACGGGACATCGGCAGACTCCGACCCCGATACCCCGTTTCTGTGTTCAGTCCGGCGAAATGAGACATGGCGAAGAAGTCATCCCAGGCAGATCGGATCGAGCAGCGTACCTGCGAGATCGGTCGTGAGCTTCACGAGCGTCTTTCGCGTCGATCACCCTCGATCTTCCATACTCGATGGTGGGAAGACCGACTGATGGCATGGGCGCTGAATGATGATTCGATCAAAATTCAGCTGTTCCGATTTATAGACGTGCTTCCTGTACTTCGTGACCATGTCGCGATT
Organism: Planctomyces sp.; assembly: GCA_016795105.1. Lineage (GTDB taxonomy): Bacteria > Planctomycetota > Planctomycetia > Planctomycetales > Planctomycetaceae > F1-80-MAGs062. Next base: position 18,381 of record JAEUIH010000093.1, on the reverse strand, counting down.
GCAAGACACCTCGAAGACTATTTCGAAGAGGTCCGACTTCGGCTTCCAAAAGCCGCACGACTTGGGCTCGACCTGTCACTCAACAACAGCATCCTGAGCCGAGCCCTGGCGTTCAATGTTCGATCGAACGCGTTTCGAATGGCAAAGCGATTCGTTCTCGCAGGGACTCATGAAGAAGCGCTGCTGGGAATTCGTCGTCTGAGGCGAAGCGGATTTGCGACCGAGCTGCAGATGGTTCGATCAGATGTGTTGAGTCACCGGGAAGCTGATCAGTTTCGGGATGCTCATGTGTCCCTGATCAGTGAGCTGCTGTCGCAGATGAACGAGTGGCCGGACGATGAAGTTCTGGACTTAAACAGTCAGGGCCAGATTCCTCGACTGCATGTCAGTCTCAGGCTGTCATCGCTGGACGGTCATGTCTCACCCGTTGACTATGTGGGTACGAGAGATCGAATCCTGTCGAGATTCAGACCGATCCTGCGGGCAGCAAAGGAACAACAGGGATTTCTTCAGATTGCAGCGGAGCACTGTGAACTGCGACAGATGATGTTTGCGATTCTGAAGAGTGTGCTCAGCGAACCCGAGTTCCTCGATTTCACCGACATTGGCATCACAATTGAAGCATATAATCTCTCGGCGGAAGAAGACCTGAAGTCGTGGATTGCATGGGTCAGGGACCGCGGACATGGAATTGGTATTCGGTTGATGACGGGGTCAACCTGGGATCACGAACGAGTTGTCTCGGCACGCAATCGCTGGGAGGACCGGGTGACATCCGGATTATCCGAAGCGAGCCAGAACTTTGAGCAACTGGCAGAGGAACTGCTTCGTCACAGCGATATCATTCGACCACTGTTTTACGTTCATGATATCCGAAGCCTGTCGTATGTGCTTGCATGGCGGGAAGTACTGAGTGTTCCGGAGCGTGATCTGGAGTTCCAACTGATGCACGGCGTCAGTGAGGAATTTGCTCAGCTGTTTCGCGAACGCGACTATCGAGTGAGAATTTCTGCTCCGTACGGACCTTCGGTCCTGACATTGTCCAGTCTTGCACGAGGATTTCTGGAGAACCCATCAAATGATGGTTTTCTGCGGGGAATCTTTTCGGAACTTCCTGAACCTGAGTCAATCCTTATGAAACCATCCAAACGTGTGCAGACCGAGTTAAAGGCAGCTGAGCAGACGCAGCAGGAATTTGTGAATGAACCGCTGACAGACTTCGGGAACCCTGAAAGCAGGGAAGCGATGATTCAGGCGATTTCACAGGTGCGGGACGAGTTCGGGCAGGAATATCCGCTTGTGATTGATGGGAAGTCGTGTGACAGTCGAGCAACGATTGTGTCCCGAAATCCTTCGAAGACGTCAGAGATCATCGGTCGAGTCGCATCGGCAAGTATCGAGCAGGCATCGGACGCGATTGATGCAGCGCGAAGGGCATTTGGAACCTGGTCAAACACGCCGCCTGAGACTCGTGCCGACTATCTCGAACTTGTCGCAGCCGAGATGCGGGAGAGACGTTTTGAACTGTGTGCGTGGATCATCCTTGAATGTGGAAAGCCCTGGGCGGAAGCTGATCTGGAAGTTGCAGAGTCCATTGACTTCTGTATGTATTATGCGGCTGAAATGCGTCGGCTTGGAGTGCCGCGTCGAAGCGATGTCCCAGGTGAAGAGAACTTCTATTCATACAAGCCACGCGGTGTCTCAGTTGTCATTTCGCCGTGGAACTCTCCTCTGGCTGTGCTGACAGGTATGACGGCAGCGTCGCTGGTCGCGGGGAATACAGTGATCATGAAACCAGCGGAGCAGGCATCCGTGGTTGCATCGCGGTTCATGCACATCATTCGAAACTCGCATCTGCCTGATGGAGTCGTCAATTACGTGCCGGGATCCGGACCAGATGTTGGGCCTGTCCTGGTTGGAAGTCCGGATGTGGATCTTGTTGTATTTACCGGTTCACAATCCGTGGGGCTGGAAATTAATCGGTGTGCAGCTGATACCGATCATCGCCAGCGCAACGTGCGCCGTGTGATTGCTGACATGGGTGGAAAGAATGCAATCATTGTGGATGATGACGCTGACCTCGACCAGGCAGTGACGGGGGTCATCAAGAGTACGTTTGGCTATTCCGGGCAGAAGTGTTCCTCCTGCTCTCGCGTGATCGTGATGGATGGAATTTACGATCAGTTTGTTGAACGACTTACAGAAGCAGTGAAGGGGCTGAAGATTGGCGCAGCTGACGATCCGGCCACGGTGATTGGTCCTGTGATTGATGAAGAAGCGAAGGGCGTGATTCTCGAACATATCCGAAAAGTTGATCCGGAATCTGACGGAATCCTCGCAGTCAGCCTCGATCCTGGTCCGTTGGCAAAGCAGGGAACATATGTTGGACCGCATGTCTTTGTGAATGTTGATCCGGCTTCGAATCTGGCACAGAATGAAGTCTTTGGGCCGGTGCTTGCAGTCATTCGAGCCAAGTCACTTGATCATGCATTCGAATATGCCAATGGAACCCGATATGCACTTGCGGGCGGCGTTTACAGTCGAAGCCCCTCCACATTGCGACGTGCACGAAACGAATTTGAAGTCGGTACTCTGTACCTGAATCGCGATTTGTCGGGCACAATGGTCAGCCGACAGCCCTTTGGCGGATACCGAATGTCGGGAACCGGAAACAAACCAGGCGGCCCCGACTATCTGCTTCAGTTCATGATCCCCGTCAGCGTCTCCGAGAATATCACACGTCGCGGTGAACCTACGAAAAAGTAGCAGGCAGACTCCGTCTGCCGTCCGCGTCGTGCCAGGCTGACTGCAGTGAGCTTTAAAACGCCAGTAGTAATGTAAGCAGAGCGTGGCGGACGGCACATGGAATGTGCCTGCTACAGTAGCAGGCAGACTCCGTCTGCCGTCCGCCCGAGGACTTCCGTTGGCGTGAGCGAAGTGTTGACGTAGTCAACATTGGTGAGGACGTTGCACCGACGCCTGCGGCTAGTCGTTAAATTAGTTTGAGAGTTTCAGGATGCGATTATTGCTGGAGTCAACAACGAAGAGCGCATCGTTATGCCAGCAGACGCCATGAGGATGAGAGAGTTGAATCTGTGGATCGCCAAATCCTCGACCAAGGATCGTGGTGAGAGTTTGTGATTCAGGGTCATAAGCACGAATCGCCTGGTTTTCATCATCGGCAATCATGATCAGTCCGGCACCTGAAAGACAGAGGTGTTTGGGGCTGTTGAGCTGAGCGCTGAGAGCTGGTCCGTCTTTGAAACCAGCCGTACCGGTGCCAGCCACAGTTCGGATCTTTCCATCAACAGAAACTACTCTCAAAGCGTGGCCACCTCGTTCGAGGATATAGAGATTTCCTGCGGCATCGGCCACAGCGGCCCTTGGATCTTTGAGCGGACTTTGGACCGCAGGTTCTCCATCCGCGGGAACTCCCTGTTGACCATTACCGGCGATCGTCTGAACAATTCCGGATTCGAGGTTCAGACTGCGAATACGGTGATTATTGAGGTCCGTGATGATGAGATTTTGTTCGGCAGGATCAAGACTTACACACATCACATAGTCAAAGGTTGCGGAGGTTGCCGGACCGCCATCACCTGAGTATCCGGCGGTCCCGTTACCCGCGATGGTCGTGATAAGACCGGACCTCAGATTCACTCTCCGAACGCAGTGATTCCATGTATCGGAGATATAGAGCATACCCGCGGAGTCAATCGCGCAGTTATGCATACCGTTATACGTCGCCTGCTTAAAATGATGTCCGTCTCCCTGATAGGAGCGACTGCCATCTCCGGAGATTCGACCCGAAAGCTGCCCGTTCGCCCAGCTGAAAACACGACCTCCCTCAAGTTCGACGATCAACATCGTATTTTCGGGAAGAGGTTGTTGTGTTGTCGTCTGCTGTGATGAAGTCTGTTGTGTCTGAGTAAACGCGACACCAAACGGCCTGAGGAGAGGGCTTTGTTCGGGATTCCATGCACCGCCTTCTGCCACAGTTCGCTGTCCAACGACGAAGCTGACTTGTGGCGCGTCATTCTTTGAATCTGAAAAGAGTGCAGGTTTATCGTCTGCGGCTTGTGTTGTGGCAAATATGAAATGTGCGAGGAAGAAGGCTGAGACAATTTCGAAACACGAGGAGCGTTTCATAGGGCAGCGATTTTCCATTGAAAAGCGATGTAGATTGCTGAAAGCACGAGTGCGGTGATCAGGAAGATAGCGGCGTTGATGAGAATATGAGAGATCACCCATTGGTTATGCCGCTGCATACGATGAGCCCACGTAGATGTTCGCAGCAGATCATCGGGAGCCTTTGTTCGTGCAACGGGCTGGCGATCGGTTTGGCTGCTGAGTTGCTCAAGCTGAGCTGATCGAGAATCTGGATCCATCACAAGGTTCAGCTTTTGAGCTCGGTCCAGTTCAGCGAGGAACTGAGCGAATTCCGGCTGGTAGACGGGTCGCTGACTGTCATTTGAGGTCGTATCAGTTTCAGAAGCGACGATCGAATCGGTCGGCGAGTTTACATGGCTGTCGGTATTCTTCCTTTTGCTGCGAGCAGGTGGTTCTGTTGGAGCTGAACGGATGGAATCAAGGGATGGATCGGAATCCAGCCATGCAGTAATCTGTTGAGCAACTTCTCCGGCGGACTGAATTCGCTTACGGCGGTCCTTCACAACGAGCTGAGTCAGCAGTTGACTGAGGAATTCCGGAACATCTCCTCGCACTGCTGCCACCGAGGGCAGAGGCTTTGTCTGATGAGCAATGATTCTCTGAGCCAGGGTACCTTCATTGAATGGAGGTTGACCGGTCAGGAGAAAGTAGAGCGTACAACCGAGACCATAGAGGTCAGCTCGAGCATCAGCGGAGTGGCTGTCGACTGCCTGTTCAGGAGCAAGGTAGTCTGCTGTTCCGAGGACTCGTTCATTATATTCCCGAGTCAGGTTTTCTTCGCTTTCAAAGTCCTGAGCGAGCCCCAGATCCAGAATGCGGATGGTTCCATCTTCGGACAGAAAAAGATTTCCGGGTTTGATATCGCGGTGAACGAGTCCGGCGGCGTGTGCGTATTCGAGCCCTAGAGCTGCCTGTCGGATATAGTCAGCCGCAACTCGGCAGGGCCGGGGCCCCATGCTTCTGACAAGCTCTGCCAGATCTTTACCGTAGAGCAGCTCCATTGTAATGAAGTGAATTTCGTCGCGACCATCATTGTCGGAGCTGACATCAAAGACCTTCACAATGTGAGGGTGTTCAAGGCGTGCTGCCAGCTGAGCTTCACGATAGAAGCGAGGCAGCGACGAAGAGTGATTGACCTTGCTTTGTGAGAGAACTTTCAGGGCACAGATGGCCCTTGATTCAACATGCTGGGCGGCATAAACGGTGCTCATTCCTCCGCGAGCAATTCGATTCAGGAGACGGTATCGTCCGAGGAAGAAACCCCGATGCCTTGCCTGAAGGAGCTTCTCGGCCTGCCACTGAGTGATCCAGCCCTGGCCGATGAGCCAGTTCGCGATGCTGGACGCTGTTGATAGTGCTTGATTCTTTCCAAGTTCCGTCTGGAGCCTGAGTTGTTGTTCTTCGGTCAGCAGCTGGCTCTTTTCCAGCAGCTGGCAGAAAGAATTTGTGGTCAGCTGCAGGCTCATCAGAGTCCATTCCCCAGACGTAAATTCAACGACAGATGTATATGCTGCCGGAATGACGGCTGGCGTGCAACGGAAATCTGCGAATCAGAATCCGGTGGAAGGGAAACTCTCAGGAATTCATGGTATCCTCTCACGACGATGAACAATGAATTGCCGACGCAACACGAGGGTAGGGGATTGAGTTCGCACGACGATCAGGAGCTGGCTTATCGGATCAACGGCTGGCTGGGGACCGGGATGCTGGCTGCGGCATCATTCACGTTGCTGGCGATCTTTGCCGACAAAACCGGCATGAGTTTTGTGGCGATGCCGGCGATCTGGAAACAGATGGGCAGCCTGCAGATTCTGGTCTGTGTCATGTTGTTTGCGTTTGCCTTCGTCCTGCTGATGCCCGTTTCTGCGGCTCGGCAGGCTCAGTCAGATCCCGTCGTCACAGCCGTCTGTATTTATACGAAGCCGGAATGTCCATTGTGTGATGAGGCGATTCAGGTGTTAAGGCAGGAATCAGACCGGCTTCCTCCGTTTGATCTGGTCGACATCAGCGACGATCCGGAGTTGATGCGTCAATTTGGAGAATCGGTTCCGGTGATTGAGATCGACGGAAAAATTCGATTTCGAGGAGCCGTACATCCGATTTTGCTTCAGCGGCTGCTGGACGGTTTAGAATTGCAGGCAGTCGCAAGCCGCGAGAAACAGGCGTCAGGCCACGAGAATGAAGCAATGGGCAGCGAGAATTCTGCGAACCAGGTGCCTGATTCAAGCGACTGAAACAGATCCGGGCAGTGAATTTGACCTCCATCGCGAGTCAGGATTTGCTGCGAAATTTTCTTCCGAACATCGGCCGATATTGTCACGAATGGCTTCGTTTTCGAACGGAACAAAGCCTGCTACACTTCGTGGCGGCGTCCAATTGCAGGGCAGGGGACGTAAAATGGTATCAATCGCCGGTTTTGATGCAGGTTCACAGCAGATGAGTACAGCGGAAGTCGATATTTCATCCTCGCGGGTTCTGATCGCGGATGACATTCAGCAGAACAGGGAATTGCTGGAGGCATACCTGGCCGACGAGGGCTATCAGATTTTTATGGCGAACGATGGACAGCAGACAATGCAGATGGTGGATCAGCACCATCCCGACTTGATTTTGCTGGACATCATGATGCCACGCATGAGTGGTTACGAGGTGTGTGCTCAACTGAAAGCGGATCCTGCGAAGCGTGGGATTCCGGTGTTGATGGTCACAGCACTGAATGAAATGGGCGATATTGAAAAAGCGGTGGAAGCGGGCTGTGATGACTTTTTGACCAAGCCGGTGAATCGACTGGAACTGAGAACACGAGTTCGATCGCTTCTTCGAGTGCGTCATCTGGCGAATGAGCGGGACCGTTTGTTGGCATATCTTGAAGAAATGGAACACCGCATTCTTCGCGGTGAAGGTTGAACATGTCGAGTCTTCCAACAGTGGGCGATGCGGTTCCGGAGATCGTGATTCGCAGTCGTCGAGCGCAGCCGTTTTTTGGTCGGCATCCGTGGATTTTTGCAGGTGCCATCGATCAGGTGCGTGTTGCGCCGGGCGTTGAATTGAAGGCTGGCACAGAAGTTCGAGTGCTCAGCTCTGAAGGAAAGTTTATTGCCTGGGGACTCTTCAATCCGGTCAGTCGGATTCGCGTCCGTCTGTATTCATGGCGAGAAACGCAGCGACTGACGCCGGAATTCTGGAAGCAGCAGGTTGAGCGTGCCGTGGAGGGTCGCCGCCGTCAGTTTGATCTGAAGAACGAATCGACTGGATGTCGCCTGATCTTTTCAGAAGCTGACAGTCTTTCGGGACTGACCGTCGACTTCTACGGAGGTTACGTACTGGTGCAGTTTCAGAGCCTGGCACTATTCGAATATCGGGAAACTCTGATTCAGGCGCTCGAAGCCTGCCTGAAGCCGAAGGGTGTGTGGCTAAGAACAGAGAAGGGAATGCGAGAAGCTGAGGGGCTTGAGATTGAGGATGGTCTGCTGAAGGGTGAAGCGCCACCGCAGCCATTATTTCTGGAAGAGAATGGCGTGCAGTTTGGTGTCGATGTTCAGCGGGGTCAGAAGACGGGTTACTTTCTGGACCAGCGGCAGAATCGACTTGCGGTGTGCCGCTATACACAGGGAGCACGAGTGCTTGACGCATTCTGTTTCTCGGGTGGATTTGGAATCACGGCTTTGAAGTGCGGAGGCGCGGCTTCTGTGGTCGGAATTGATTCATCTGAATCTGCTCTGAAGCTGGCGGCAGCAAATGCAGAATTGAATGGAGTCGCCAATCGATGTCAGTGGAAGAAGTCCGAAGTTCGGCCAGCGCTTTCTGAGTTGTCAGGGCAGGGGGCCAAATTTGATGTCGTCATTCTTGACCCGCCGCGTATGGCAAGAACTCGAGGCGGAATGGACCGCGCTATTCAGGGATATACTCGCCTGAATCTCGATGCATTGCCCCTCATTCCGCCTGGCGGAATTCTTGTGACCTGCAGTTGTTCGGGTCTTGTGACGCGAGCTGAGTTTGTGGAAATGGTGGGCGATGTTGCTCGACAAAGCGGTCGCGACATTCAGATTCTTGAAACGCATGGTCAGCCGTGTGACCATCCGGTCAGTGCCACCTGCCCGGAAACGGAATATCTAAAGGTCTTTATCTGTCGAGTTCAGTAGTCTTACTCGGCCTTCTGCCTTCTGCCACTGCGAATGCTTTCGATCAGAATCGCATCGAGATCTGAAAGTCCCTTTGCGGTATCGATTTCGTAGAAGCCTGCGTGATAGTGAATGATTGTTCCATCCGGAGAGAGGACAACCCAGAGAGGTAGTTGTCCGTTGGAATCTCGGGGGTCCCCCAAAGCACGAAGAAGCGTGCCGTCATCCCACGTGAGCGGGTAGGTAAGATTCATGAACTCAGCGAGCTTCCGAGCGGACCGTTTTCCTCGAGCAAGATTCTCTGCAGACAGGAAATCCGCACCAACACAGACCCCGATGACTTCAACGTTTGCCTTCTTCCGCTGGTTGTAGAGAAAATCAAGATAGCCGGTCTGACCATAAGGTTCTGAGATTGGCTTGTCCTGGTAATCCCAGAAATGCAGAACGACGGTTTTCCCTTTGAGAGACTGGGAATCGAGTGTGCCGCCAGTGAGCCGATTGAGAACAAACTCGGGCGATTTTTCGCCCTTGAGTTTCGAAGCTCGATCAGTCGTGGTCTTGTGACGCTTTTGCTGTTTCTCGAGATCTCGAAAGAGCCTTTGGGAGAGTTCCATAAGTTCAGTTTGTTTTGCAAGTTCGGCAATCCTCGATTGTCGAGCCTGAACATCTTCGACCTGACGAAGTGAGAGTTCGGTCAGCTGTGTATCGGGGCGGCGAGCAAGTGTCTTCTGAAGATCAAGAAGTTCAAGTTCGAGCTCGAGTGTTGCATCCGCAGTTTCGTTCGGGACACGTTGCGATGAGATTCGGCTGAATGACAATTCAAACTGATCACCCTGACCCATAAACACGGTCGACTCGGCTTTGACGAGTGTTCCGGAAGTTGCTTCAACAAGCAATTCCTGTCGGCGACCACGACGTTCTTTGGCTTCAATTTTCCAGCAGTCGACTCCTTCGACCGAGACACGTTCCAACAGAGTCAGCTTCCAGATATCCTGGTCCCATGTTGCATCGACATCCGGATTTTCGGGAAGCTTCACCATGAGGGGCGGCAGATTGATGGAATAGAGGTTTCCGTCATATCGATAGACGATGTGGGGCTGAACGGAGGTGGGAGCACCAGAAACATCGAGCCGACCAAAACTCTCCGGCCATGCACATCCGGCGTTTGCATCGTCGAGCACATGGAAGAACTTGAGAGATTCATGATCGAGCAAAGCAGCCTCGAAGCGTCTCAGAATTGTCTCACTGTTGCCTTCTTCCTGCCGAAGAACGCCCACGAACCGGGATACCTGTACGATTTCGGCTCCATATGCTTCAGTCCCGATCGTCCGATCAGCGCTGACTGGGAGTGTGAAGCTGACAGGGAGCACGAAATTCAGCAGAAAAACAACTGAAAACGACACCAGGCCACGTCGGCACGAACGATCCGCACTCATGCGGTCTATCCTCGAGGAAATGGAAACGATATTGAGTTCGTCTACCTGACAATTTTGGAGAGGCAAACGGAAATGGAGAGCCGAACACTGATTTGGAGAGCCGAACTATGTCAGAAGTTCGGAAGGACCACAATTGAAGTCTGAGCCGGAAACGAGCGAGAAACGCTGAATACGGGCCAGAACTTTGCCGGATGGTCGAATTCAGGAGCCAGACTCAGGGAATTACACTTCACTCAGGCCTATTGGTTCTGCGTATAATTCGCTGAATCGGGAAAAGAGTCAGCCGGAGATTTCGGCAATCGTTCAGAGGGGAATGCACGTGTCAGATGGCCTGTCATCACTTGTGGGTGGTTTCGAGCTTCGCAACTGCGTTGCAACCGGCAATGCCACTCAAATCTGGGAAGTTACTGAACAAGGTGGGACAGCTCAGTTCGCTATGAAGCTGTTGCTGCCCAAAGCACTGAAGAATTCAGAAGAGAAGTCCGTCCTCAAACACGAATTCAAAGTCGGGGCTGCTCTGGAGCACCCAAACATGCTGCGATTCCATAAGATCGAGATTACTCGTGATCATGGTTTCTTCATCATGGACTATTTTCGGGCGCCCAGTCTGAAGGCACAGATCAGTTCAAATCTGCCTGAAACACAGTCCCGATTTAAGAAAATGGCAGAGGCACTGTGTCAGGCGTATTCTCATATGCATGACAAAGGCTGGCTGCATCGGGACATCAAGCCCGAAAACATCCTGGTGAATAAAGCGGGCGAGATTCGAGTGATCGACTTCTCTCTGTCGAGCCGAATTTCGGGTGCACTGGGGAACCTGCTGGGAGGCTCCAAAAACATCCAGGGAACTCGAACCTATATCCCACCGGAGATTATTCTCAAGAAGAACCCAACCATTCAGTCAGACATCTATAGCCTTGGTGTGACATTTTATGAAATCGTGACGGGATCTCCGCCGTTTGCAGGACTCAATCCAAACGACTTGCTGAAGCGTCACCTGAGCGAACCACCGGCTCCTCCATCATTGGCGAATCCGAATGTGGCCCCAGACCTCGACGCTGTCATCCTCAAAATGCTCTCCAAGAAGCCGAAAGATCGATACACCGATCTGAAGGAACTGATGACAGCCATGCGACTGCTCAAGTGCTTCAAGGAAGATCCATTCGAACTGCATGAGAAGTCGACGAAAGAAGCCAAACTGAATGCGACGATGAGTGTCGACAAGAGACTGGACAGTCGAGCCGATGCAGACCGCACAGCAATGGGGGTTGCAGCCCCTGCGAAGCACCAAAAGTCCAAGCCCAAGACAGCTGCTATTGGACATCTGGAACCTGTGAAGAAATCAGAAAAGGCGGGTTCTGGTCAGCAGCCGATTGCAATGCAGGGGATGATGCCCCAGCAGCCGATGATGCCTCAACCAATGATGCCTCCGATGGGCTACGGAATGCCTCAGCCCATGATGCCTCCGATGGGCTATGGTATGCCTCAGCCCATGATGCCTCAGCAACCCATGATGCCTCAACAACCAATGATGCCACCGATGGGCTACGGGATGCCGCCCCAGCAGCCAATGATGCCACAGCAACCGATGATGCCGCAACAGCCAATGATGCCCCAACAACCGATGATGCCTCAGCCAGGCTACGGAATGCCTCAGCAGATGGTGCCTCCTGGCGTGATGCCTCAGCCAGCGAATCCACAACCTGTGAATCCACCTGTGAATCCGCAGCCAGCCGAAGCCCAGTCAGGTACGGCTCCGGCGGGTGCAGATCAGGCTCAGCCGGCCAGAAAAGTGCTTTTGCCTTTGGAAAGGCGATCGGCTCCGGCCCCAAATCTGGCACCGGGCGCCGAGGCGGATCTGGATTTCATGACCGAACTGCCCGACATTCTTTGAGTTTTCCTCCGGTCCAAAATCTCATACACTTCCCGGATTGAAATCGATGGCGCAGGAAACGAGGCCCTCAGGGGTCGTTTCTCTGCCATTTTCCGGTAACTATCCGCGAGTTATTCTGATGCCTCCTGTTCATCAACTTCCGTTCGAAAAGCCGCTCTATGAACTCGAAGAACGTCTTCTGAAGCTGGAATCTCAGCTGGATCCCACACCAGCCGAGCGGGAAAGCATGCGGCGAATGCGGGTTGAACTGACTCAGATGACCCGCGAGCGATATCAGAATCTGGATGCATGGCAGACTGTCCAGGTTGCTCGTCACCCCGAACGACCACAGACTCCCGACTATATTGAGCTGGTGTTTGATGAGTTTGTAGAGCTGCATGGGGATCGTGCCATTGGTGACGACCGGGCGATAGTGACGGGATTTGCCAAGCTGGCTGGCCGAAAAGTGATGCTGATTGGCCATCAGAAAGGCCGAAACCTGAAAGAACGGAACGAATGCTGTTACGGGTGTGCTCATCCGGAAGGCTACCGAAAAGCCATGCAGAAGATGGAAATGGCGAGCCGATACGGATTGCCGATCATCTGTCTGATCGATACCCCGGGTGCGTTTCCGGGAGTTGGCGCCGAAGAGCGTGGTGTGGCCTACAATATTGCCGTCAACCTGCGTGACATGTCGACTCTGGAGGTCCCGATTGTTTGTGTGGTCATCGGTGAGGGTGGTTCCGGAGGTGCGCTGGGGATTGGGATTGGCGATCATGTTTCGATTCTGGAGTTTGCCTACTATTCAGTGATCAGTCCGGAAGGCTGTGCCGGGATTCTCTGGAAGCATGTTCGTCATGCCGACAAGGCGGCCAAGGCGCTGCGGTTCACGAGCAAAGATCTGCTGAAGATGGGGATTGTGGACGAGGTGATTCCGGAGCCTCTCGGGGGCGCTCATCGAAACCATTTCCACATGGCAGCGACACTGAAGGGCAGTCTGATGGAAGCCATTCAGAAGCTGGACGGAATGTCGGCAGCTCAGCTGCTTGAACACCGTTATCAGCGCTATCGTCGCATGGGTGTATTCCATGAAGGCGACACGGACACGAAGTCTGCGTAAGGCGCGAGTGAGGACCGGCGGCGGGAAATTTTCGCCCCCTGAAACGGGTACCACCAACGTCCGATAATGTCCGTTATGTTAGGTTAAACCGTAAAAAATCCTGCTTTTTATGCGGCCCCATTTCCGAGCCTCATTGTTTCAGCGACAGATTCAAACGGGTTCGAAGCGCCTGATCGAGACCATCCAGAGAGATTCCAGCTTTGCTGAGCTGACGGAGAATTCGTTCGTCGACAGTGTTGCGAATCGTGGTGCCCGGATCGGGATCTTCGTTCAGCAACATCAGGTCAGCGTACCAGTCCTGAAGCACTCGATTCTGGACCTGTTCCGGTACTCCGGCAAACCGTTGCTGCGTCTGTGAAAGGATGTATTGTCGGTCGCCATAGACCTCGGCGATCTGGTCGACGAGCTGTCGGCTTTGGCTGCTGAGTTGAGCACTTCCCGATGCCGCCGTCCCGGTTGGCGAGCCGGAACTGTTGGCCCCCTGCCCACCCAGAGATCGGACAAAGTCTCCGAGTATTGCAGCCGAGTCTTCCGGGATTGCGGTTTCAAGTTGCTCGAGCAGTCGACGTTTGTCTTCCGCGGTAGAACCAAGGAACGCTTCAGACGCTTTGCGAGTCATCTCGGCCGGAACATCCTGCGGCAGGCGTTTCAACAAGTCCTGAAACGTCGGGTCCCGCGGGATTGGCGTTGAGCCGCCTCCGGAGGTTTGACTTTGGTTCCAGAGGTCGGAAAGGCTGAATCCCCCGGAGTTGTCCTTCCCGCCAGAATCCGTTTCCGGTGCATCACCAAAGACGGCTTCGTTGGAAGTTGTTCCGCCTGAGAGATGATCCGGAGGTACGATGTTCTTGTTGAAAGCGTTAATGACCGTATGAATGGTCTCCGAAGCTTCCGCCGGAACAAGCGGGATCAGCGGGTCGAGGTGATAAAGCAGCCGTGCCGCCATATAGGCGGACCGGGATGGTGCAACTGTCGATCTGGTGGATTCTGACAGAGTCAGGGCAAAGAACATCACTGTCATGCAGATGATGACGCCTTTGAGCAGTCCCAGCAGTGCCCCAAGATGGCGGTCGAAGTCTCTGAGTTTCATACGTTCCAGCCAGCTCGTCAGGATACTTGCGGCGACGAACGACCCGAGGCAGAGGCCGAGATAAACGATTGCCATGGCAATCCAGTGTCGCAACGGCTCATCGACCGCCAGCATTGGCTCAATCGCCGGAGCCATAACACCGGAGAATTTGAAGCACAGGATGAGGGCCGCAATCCACGCAGCCTGAGAAATCAGGCCGCGCGAAGCACCTTTCCAGGCGCAGAACAGCAGCGTTCCCAGCACGATAAAGTCGAAAATCTGCGTTGAGTTCATCTGGCTCGTCCGGCCTGAACGGCATCCATGAGAGTACAAGGCCCGACGAAGTATAGGTGGGCTGCACGATTCAGGAAAGGTCTGTTGTCAGGTTCCTGAGCGGTCTGCGGCTGCGGCAAAGCCCCCAAATGGGGCCTTCGATTCACACAATGGAGCTTCGCAGAAGTCGTTATCCCTGCATCAAAATGTCTTCTGGCTGTCCAGCAACAGGGTCACAGGCCCGTCATTGAGCAGTTCAACGTCCATATGAGTCTGAAAGCGGCCGGTTTCAACAGTGAGTCCTTTGCCTCGAAGTTCTGCAACAACCGATTCGTAGAGTGCGTTGGCTTTTTCAGGTCGAGCAGCGTCTACGAAGCTGGGGCGGCGTCCTTTTCTACAGTCGCCATAGAGCGTGAACTGGCTGACAACAAGAACGGAGCCACCGACGTCTGCCAGTGACAGGTTCATCCTTCCGTCACCATCTTCAAAAACTCGAAGTCCGTCGATTCTGGCGGCAATCCAGTTGGCATCCGATTCGGTGTCGTTTTCGCCAACGCCCAGGAGAACGAGGAAACCTGTACCAATTTTCCCGATGATTTCTTTGTCAACAGTAACCGACGCCTGGCGGACTCTTTGGATCACGGCACGCATGGAATTGCAGCTTCTGTGAAGGAATTGACGAAAACAGGACTTCTGCGGAAAGAGCAGGGGGATGAATACGTTGAATCGGAAACCGAATGGAATTCAGGCTGTTGGGCTTGAAGCGTGCTTTGCCGTCAACCAGCGGTCACATTCAAGGCCATCGAGTGAAATGCGGGGGGACATTCCGGCCGTCAGATCGACAAGAATCTGGGCAGTGGCCGGCGACATTTGAAGTCCGGAGCGAAAATGTCCTGCCGCCAGAAACAGATTCCGATAGCCAGGCACTTTTCCGATCAGCGGGAGTTCATCGGGAGACCCTGGACGCAATCCTGACCAGGTTTTCGCCAAATCCGCACCTGCGAGAGCGGGGACAAGATCGAATGCAAACTTCAAAAGTTCGGCAATCGCAGTGGCCGTGTTTCCTTTGCAGAACCCCACATGTTCTTCAGTGGATCCTACGAGGATCAGCCCGTCAGGGCGAGGCACGAGATATCTGCGGCCAACTTCAAGAACACACTGGAACGGCAGCTGACTCACCCGCAGCTGGCAGATTTGACCGCGAACCGGTTGAACGGGGATCTCGAAACCGACGAGTTTCAGGAGATCTGCAGACCAGCTTCCGGCTGTGATACAGACTGCGTCGGCTGCGAACCGGGTATCGGCTGAGTTGACCGAGTGAATGCGATCAGCTGTCGATTGAAAACCGAGTATCGTCTGATGTTCAGCAAAGATGACTCCGGCTTTTTGACATGCTGCTCTCAGCGCTTTAAGGTGCCGAGGGTTTCGTACCTGACAAAAGTCCGGCAGAAAGCAGGCCTGTTCAACGAGTTCCGACAATGCCGGAACTCGTTCGAGACTCTGAGCGCGACTGAGATGTTCGACCTTCAGACCTTCCGATTCACAGGCAGCGATATGGTGTTGCCACGTGTCCATCGGAGCCGGCCGGGAATCCGTCTGCTGAAGAGTGTTCCCGTCTGGACGAACACAGCAGAACAGAGATCCGCAGCGAAGATAGCCGTTATCCATTCCCGTAGACGACTTCAATCGTGCAGCGAATTCGGGCCAGAGTGAATGGCTGTATGCTCGAAGTCTCGCTTCAGGGGAAGACGCTCGATCAAGGTTGCCTGGGGGCAGCATCCCTGCGCCGGCCCACGAAGCTTCCTGACCGGTAGCTTGACGATCGATCAGGATGACTCGCCTGCCCTGCTCTGCGGCGAGCCATGCTGTGGTCAGTCCGGTAACACCGCCACCAATGATCAGAAGATCTGACGAGAACTGTTTCACTTCGACTGTCCAATACAATACATAAATTCCTGTCGAGCACCGTTTCCTTCCTGTTGTCCGACTCGCAGGTAAATTCGGCCATCAAGGACCACAGCCGAGGCGAACATATCGGTTCCAAGCTGATTCTGTCCGGCAGACCGAAACTCTTCGGGTGTAGCCTCAATCACGAATGTGGTACCGAGTTCGTTGGTCGCGAGGATTTGATTTCCGACCAGGACGGGCGAGGCGGAGACAGGACCGCGAAGTCGCTTTGACCATTTCTCATTGCCAGTGAGTGCATCCCAGCAGTATGCAATTCCCTGATCACTGAAGGCATATACGTGCTGATCTTTGATGAGCATCGACTGCTCGTAGCATTTGACATTGTTCTTCCAGAGAATCTGTCCGGATCCGTCGGCCTTAACAGCGACGGTTTCTGCTTTCGGATAGCCACCACTGGCAAACGTTACGTCACCGGACCAGATTGCAGTGCCGCAAGTGGCAACTGTCAGGCATGGCGTGCTCCAGAGTTGCCGACCATTTGAAGGATCAAAAGCGGACATCTTTTCAAAGCCACTGAGAAGTAATTGATCTTTGCCTGCAATCTGTCCCACGATGGGTGAAGACCACACCAGCATCTTTGGAAGCTCCTGTTCCCAGAGAATCTTTCCGGAAGATGGATCGAGCGCCTTCATCCATGATGCCGTATCGCAGTTTCCGGTAACGATCAGAGTTCCCTTGTAGAGTGTTGGAGAGGCGGCATATCCGTACTCATAAAGTTGGGGACGAAACGGACCGACATCCTGCTTCCAGACAATCTTCCCATCTGCTGACAGAGCAACTGCTTCAACTTTGTCATGGTGATGAAAGGCCGTGAAGAAAAGCTGACCGTCACTGGCGACGGTCGAAGATGCGTGAGTATTCTTGGCGTGGATCTTTGGAAAGCCACCCTGACTAACGGGAGTAATCCACTTCTGTTTTCCTGTTTTGCGATCGAATCCAATCAGTCCCTGAGTCTGCGTGGACTCGTCAGCAGTGGTCAGCACGATGAGATCACCAACAATGGTTGGCGATGAATGCCCACGGCCAGGCACCGGGGTGCGCCAGATGACATTCTGTCGTTCGTTCCACTTCAGCGGGATTTCGCCATCGCCAGCAGCGAGTCCAAGTCCTGAAGGGCCTCGCCATTGCGACCAGTCCCCTGCTCTGCTCACGGTTGCCGGAATCAGCAGTATCAGGACACACACAACGGCAATGACAGCGGGAAAATTCCTGAAGACTCGAGACATGTTTTGCGGGCTCCGTGCGACTGTGATTCTCTGATGCACTCTGGAAACAATTCCAACAGGTCCGTGGCGACGCAAATCGAGGACCTCGGTTTACTCCGTCCCGGAGTGTGTCAGTTTCACGAGCGGGCTGCAAGCGGCAGAATTTCACCAGGATTCTCGGATTGGCAGCGAACAGAGTTCTTCACACTCTGCTAATCTCCCTCAGTGAATTCGCTTGCCAGAAACTGTGTCTTCCGGAAACCGTCTATTACCGTCTACTAAGGACAGAATGAATGAATCGCCTGCTGATCACCACAATTGCGGTCACTCTGCTCACTCTGACAGGCTGCACGATCAGAATTCCGACGAAGCCGAATGTCAGCGGATCCGGGGTCAGCAAGTCTGAGACTCGCGAGATTGGGGATTTTCATGGTGTTAAAGTGTCCGTCGGAATGAATGTCCGAGTCACCTGTGACCAGGATCCTGCTCTGAAGATCACCGGAGACGATAACATCATCCCCTTGATTATCACTGAGGTGAAGAATGGGGTACTGGAAATTCGTTCAGACGAAAATCTGGATCCTGTCGCTGAGTCTCTGATTGAAATTCAGGTCAAGTCCGTGGATCAGCTAATGATCGAGGGCAGCGGAGACATTGAGGTTGCCGGGATGAAGTGTGAAGCAGGGAAGATCGTGATCGCAGGCGCTGGAAGTGTGACTGGCGATGTCGATGCAGCTTCACTCAGCCTTTCTGTTGCAGGATCTGGTGATATTGCCCTCAAAGGCCGATCACCTCAGCTTGATCTGTCCATCAGTGGAAGTGGAAACGGAATGCTTGAGGAATTGATCGCAGATGATGTCTCGATCAGCATTGCAGGAAGTGGAGATGTCGCAGTTCACGCCGACAAGTCTTTGAAGGTTTCGGTTTCCGGAAGTGGTGACGTCGTCTGGAGCGGCTCAGCAGGTGACGTGAAATCAACGATCATGGGAAGTGGAGCAGTCACAAAGAAGGAATAGTTCTCAGCACATTCCAGAATGTAGCTTGGGCATTCCTGCCCGAGCACACCCCTGCAAATGTAGCTTGGGCATTCCTGCCCGAGCACACCCCTGCAAATGTAGCTTGGGCATTCCTGCCCGAGCACACCCCTGC
>JAEUIH010000092.1 GCA_016795105.1 Planctomyces sp. | reverse complement strand
TTCTGAGCCATCGCTGGGTCCCTTTCTAAAGCTCAGAATAAGAGATTATACTGTCCCTGGAACCTGCAGCACCCCAATCTTGATTGCTCGAGAAGAAGTTGGTTTAGTCTCTTTGCATAGGGCTATCGTCACGACACTCACGACCTCGTACTTGTCTCAAGCTTGATCTACGCGGTCATTTACACAGAGGACGAGTATCCCCTTTTGTTTTTTCACTTTCGCATTGCCCCACAACGGCCGTCACGGAACACATGTTGCTGGGATTGAAGCCGGAGTCAGCTTCTGCCGCAGTGCAATTTGAGAACGTCGAAGCCTCTGGCATTATCACTCGTTCTTCAGGAGTTGGGAGTCTGGTTTGGCATCAGAATATTCTCTCAATTCCCACTTTTTTGGTCCTTGACCGTTTCTTGGTAGCCTCCCTAGACTCGCAAGTCAGCTTCTTCAATGTAACGAGATTCCGGAGTGATGAGGATTCGTTCATTGGATGTCGGTCTTGAAGAAAACGACAGTTTCCATCCGACGGTTTTCATCGAATAGAATAGAAACGAGGCCACTTTGAATCACTCCCTCACTCTGTTTTGTTTTTCGTGGCTGTTGTGTGTTTCGACGGTTTCAGGACAGGGAACGACACTTGCCCCAAAGTCGCCAAACAGGATTCGACTTGAAGCTCAGGCGACCGTTGATTCACTGCTTGCAAATCGCGAATTTGGTCGCTATGCGGTGATCGCCGCGGAATGGCGAGTCATGAACGACCCCAAATTTCAGGGACTGGATGGAACAAAGCCGGTGCTGTGGGGTTTTAGGAGGATTCCCCGGTATAAGGTGGACATGGATGACTATACAAATGCGATCGAATGGAGCCACGGGACATTTGGGCAAAGCACTTCTGCTTACAGAAGTGAATCGCTTGAGAAGACTTTGGATGGAGTCAGTTTGCTCAATAAGATGCGCCCCAATAAGTACAGTCGCGCAGTGGATTTGCTTACATCGACCGGCAAGTTTTTTGCGAAGCCAATTGCTGATTTCATGATTGGCGACAGTCAGGAGGATTCACTCCGAAGGCTTCCCACGTTATCCGGAGATCTTAACAGTAATTTTCTTGAACATGTTGGTGTAAAACGCGACAGCATGGTTGCGATGATGGAAGATGTTCTTGGTCGACGTTATAGCGGGGACGCTGGTGCGGAGCGAGCTGATCGCTTTGTTAAGGTCTTGGGTGTCGATTACTCGGGTCTGTCAGACGAAGCGTTGAAGGGGATGCGGCAGAACTTGCCATCTCCAGATGAAGTCGAAGAGAAGTCGAAACAATTTGTACAAAATTTTCAACGTGCCACCGATGAACGATTGAATGATATCCTTGAGGAAGTGAAAGCGCTGCGACGAGGAATTGAAGAGTCTGCGTCACTTCAAACCCAGCGTGAGCAGCTGCAACAGGATATTGATGCACTGAATTTTGCTAACGAATGTTTTGGCCGAATCGCTCAGCATCTGAGAGGAGATGCTGCGAAATTTGCACAGGTGGTGCATGTGGCCGTCAATGTGGGCACTCGAATCGCATCAGCGTATCTTGTCACTGGTTCAATGGCGGCGATTGCTCCCCCACTTGCAATCGCGTCTGGCCTATTTGACCTGTTGGGACTCTTCGGAGGGGGCGGTCCGGATGCGTCTCAGCTGATTCTTGAGCAGCTTGCGGAACTCCGCCGTGAGATGGCGGAGTTCCGTGCCGAAACGCGTCTCTCGCTTGTCATCTTCCGGCAGGAACTTCTCGATGTTGGTGATCAAGTGTTGATGCGAATTGGTGCTGCGGAAGCAAATCTGTCTCGCCAGCTAAATCGTATGGAAGGCCAACTATCTGATGTTGAAGCTCGTGTCAACATGATCGAGCAGCGTCAAATGGCCAACCATGCACAAATCCTCGGCCGTCTTGCGGATCTGATGAAGGTGAGCTTTAGCGTTGAGTACCGCAAAATGGCTGGCCGGAAGTCTGACATCGTTGAGGGGTTGGCTCGCCAGCCGAACGACAACGCGATCATCCGTGAAGCAGCTAATCATCTGAGTACATTTCGGTCGTATGCCACGGATGGAGCGGCATCGCCTCTTGTTGCTGGCGGCGACAGTCGTTTTGTCGGTGTTTACACTTCAAATTCAGAACCTGTGCTGGGTGAGGGATACGCCAAACAGCTGCGCTGGATTTCAGATAGTCCGAATGGCGCATGGACCTCCATCAACGATTTTGTAAAGTTGAGTCGTGGTCAGGGGATCGGTGACGCTGGTGAAGCCACTTCACAAATCAACCCGCAGGTTTGGCAAGTTGCCGTCAACGCCTACCTTGAATTGGCTTTGGCTTCGAATGAAACAGGCGGATTGGTGAAGAATGATACTGAGCGCCGGAAAGATCTCGCTGAGATGTATCTGGCTGGTGAGCGTTTGCGTCGAGTTCTGGGGCAAATTACGTCAAACAGAATGGGAAGTGCCCCGATCCCTGAACATCGGTTGTTTGAGAAGTTGATTGATATTCAGCTCGCCGCAATTGCAAACTTTGAAAAGCACTTGTTGCTGCAGGGAGAGCAGCTGGCAAGGGAATTGGGGACAAATCCATTCTCAGAAGACTTGATGGAACCACGCCAGTCGGTCTTTCGCCCGACTCAGGTTGAATTGGATATTGAGCGACTCCATAGTGGCAGGGCCCCGTTTGAACTACCGGACGTGAAATTGCTGACATTCCCGGACGGCGAAAAAGTTGAAAGTGCGATTCCAAAAACTCTGCGCATGGCTAAGCAGTTAGGGCTGATCGATATTCAGCTTGCGATTGACGAGATTGGATTTACTGAGGTACGGAGAATCGAAGTTGAAAAGGAAGTCGATGGTTGGCCAGATGCAAACACGCGGAGATATGCTCGAATTATCAGATCTGAACAATTTAATGGTTCGACCGGTACATATTACGGTCGAACGCGAATTGGTGTTCCGCAATGGCGGGGTAAAGTGTTCACGGTTTTGCGAATCAGTGTAAAACCGCTGGATGATCGCTCGCGGTTCGCGACGATTGTGCGCCGTCGGCTCGTTTGCCCGGAAGAAGTTGTGATCAACAATGTTGATCACTTTTCAAATGAAAAGACGGAGAACTCCGGAAATCCTGCCCACGCTGATCTGAAGGATTCAGACGACTGGCAATCGCCGGGGCGTGCTTTTCACCGTTACAACGAAAGAGAGGGAGACTTCTTGATCTTTGGTGGAGGTCGAGACGTTCCTCACGCCGTTCTCGCAACCGAAATAGCCGGCGTGCGAAAGGCTCAAATCGAAGTCCATTGGTCGACACTTGTTTCGAACTGGCTGGCATCTCCAATGCAGGAAGCGGATCAGACTTTTGCAGAGGAGAATAAGCGTGGTGCCGAGTTACTTCAATGGGTCGAACGACGCTGTGCGGACCACATCTGCGGCAAGGTATTGCCTTTCATGAACCGCCAGTTGCTGGCGACCGAGCAGGGGTTGGGACAGCTCGGGGATGCAGTGCGAGAACTGCATGGAACACAGGCTACAATTCAACAATTCGCGGCACTCACGATGCCCCAGCAGTTGGACACACGACTCATGGATGCGATTGCTGGAGAGAATGCCGCTTTCAGTCGTACAACTTTTGCGAAGCACCTGAAAGTGCCGGAAGTTACAGTGATGCCGTTGCGAATTTCAGGTATGGTCGAACCTGGTCCGGACGGAAGTCCAACAGTCCCATTGGCACTTACGATGCGTCAGAATACGGAACGACTTCGTGGTGCCCTTGCCGAAGCCATATCGCGTCAAGCGGAAATGGGACCGCCCCGCCACGTTGAGATTGATGGTCCATTAATGCGACTGGCGCTCGCCGCAAAGTCGCTTGGAATCGATTTGGAGGCGGAATGTCGACAAATTGGCGGTGAACCGAACGATGAGTGGATCCTCCGGAATCTGGATGAGCCTCACAGACGATTGGCGGTTATACTTGGAGAAGATCAATGACACTTGGTTTCGTCGTTTGCATGTTAGCGCTGTCGGGCCCAGGCTTGAATGAGGATATGTTTGTTGACGTCGGCCCGAACCATCCCGCTCGATCCAGACTTGACGGAACATTGGATTCGCCTGCTGGCCCTGGTGCCGACCTCTTATACCGGGGCCTGATGAATCAGTCGGTCAAGCTGGGCGCACTGCTCAGACGGGAACGAGAATTTGGAGTTGCCGGACAAGGTCTTCGGACGGAGGTAACTCTTCCTCACGCTGTTCGGCTTATGTTGGTCTTGAAAGAGACTGAGGAATGTCTTGATCATGCAATTCGAGCCTTGAACGCAGAGAATCTTGATGCAATGGGCTGGTTGGTGGCAACCCGTGCAGTTCAAGGTATCGCGCAAGAGGTGCCTTTGCGGAAGCAGTTGGCTCCAATGCCGCCTGGAGCAGAGTTGCTGATTGAAGCAATTCAATCGAAGTTGAGGGACTGCCTCCTAAAGTCTTTGGAGCGGGGTTTGTCCCTGCGGGAGATGACCTTCGTTCGATCACAGTCACAGACATCGACTCAACATGGTGAATCCAGTGATCCGTCTCTTTTGGAGCGACGAGAGGCCGTTCGCCAATATATCATTGCTTCCGTGCAACTGTTGCATGACACTGAAACCGCCTTTGCTGCGGCCGTCTCACAAAGTTCAGGCTTGAACGCCTTTGACGACTGGGTATTGGAGAACGGAATCCATCCGCCCCGACCCGGGAAGGCGGTTTTTTCTGGCTCAATCCCATTGGAACTAAGCCTTTCGGATGAACTGTCATTAACTCCCTGGTCGTTTCGTCTGGCGGAGCGGCTGGGGATCGGTCGGATTGAATCCAGCATTAAGGCGATCAATGTAGAGAGCTCTCCGGAAACTCCTCCAATCACATTGGTTCCGACTATCGTTCTCGATCAGACTTTTGTCCTCAACAAGTCTGGTGAACGATGGCCTGTGTCGACGATCCGATTGAGCGGTCGCGCCATAGATTGTCTGACGCTTGGTGATGAGAAAGCTCTTCGCGAGGCTGTCGGCGCACTTCTCCCCGTGGAAAAACGTCCTGATGCTGCGACGATGCCACTCGCCGAGCTTAGCAAGCTTGCTGAGGCGAAGACTCTGCAGCAGTATCACGCAACGGCTGCGGTGGGAAATCTAGCTCAGACGAAAGAAGCAGCACAGGTTGTTCGAACAGCATTTCCTGATCTGACGTTCAATCGAGAGTGCTTTTGGTTATTACGAGAACAGATTCTGCCACCCGGAGGAGCAGCGATTGCTGAGGAGACGTCGACGTCAACACGATTCGGGACAGATGCGTGGCGACTTGAGCGAGGTTTGATGGCGAAGTTTGTCGATGGGCCACCCGTATTTGAAGAGGCCGATTTTGCTGTCGCCCTAATTCATCAATTCATAGAACGATCGTGGAAAGAGCTGGAACTTGAGATTCACAAGGGGCTTGCCTCAGGCACAATTGCATCTGAGTCGCTGAATCGCGTCTCTATCGCCCAGGGACAGCTTGAAACCGCAAAGGTCTGGGGAATTCCTGCATGTGATCTTCACCAGAATATCGCCGTAGAAGCTGCAGTAAAGCACCTAACTACAATTCGGCGGCAACGCGAATCAGAAATGCGGCTGACAATCCCGGCATACGTACCACCGCATAGGCGTTTTCACAGATTTCAAGCCAACGAAAAAACACAAGTTGTAGTCATACCACGGCGCATTTCGGAGTTGTTGGCGCTTTGGGCAAAGGTTGAATCAGACCTGCAATCAGCCGCAGATCCTGATGACATCGCTGTGTGGTCAGTGGCAGGGCCAAGTTTGATTGAATCTGAAAGGCTGTTCAACCAATTGTTTGGCGACGAGGGGTTATCGAGCTTGACCGCGAAGCATAGTTTTTCTTCGCCTTGGATTTCGGGCCTTTGTTGTCCAGTTGAAGTATCAACTGTTTCCCAAAATCGCCACGCGAAGGTTGCGGCAGACCGTCAGGACGACGAGGCCGAGCGGGTATTTTCGAACGATGCAGCAACACTACTGGAGTGCTTTGATTTGGCTGAACAATTAAGACTGATGGTCCACGAAATTGATTCGCTGATGCAAATGAAAGCACTCGTGACTGACGATGAATCATGGAATGCATTTGTCCAAAAACACGGAGATCGACAAACTGCTGATCCAGAGGGACTGGGTGTAAAGGCCCCGCCAGTTCGCCCGACCTTGGCTTTTCCTACAGAGTTGGAGAAGCGAGTTACGGACCTTTCCCGAAACGCCGTGATGCTGGCAGGGGTGTTGGAAGGACTCAACCTCGAACAGTCCCCCAAATCGAACGGTGATCTCGAAACACATGAGAAGCTGGAACGCGTCAGGGCAGCTCTTGGAAATGCTCGCAACTTATTGATTTCGAGGACTCGTGAGTTGCAAGAGTCCCTCGCGAGCGGGAAGAAGTTGGCGATCACAACAGACTATGAACCCTGTTTGTCACGGGACGACTTCAGCTTTCTCTTTGAAAAGTCTGGAGGTAACTCAGAGCGTGTCATGTTCCTGGAATCGTGTCGGAGAATTGCAGCAACGGCACGTTCGATGCCTGTTACCAATGGTGATAACGTGGAGTCAGCCTTGGCCATGTGGCTCATTGAGACAACACGATTGACTGAAGCCAAGGTCGAAAAGCCGATCGCAATGAAGATTGCATGGGAGGCCGTCGCAATTGAAGGGCTTCACAGTGACAAAGCAGCAGAGTTTCAGCAAAGTCTTTTTGAACATGCCTCAATCGGCTTCCGTGAAATCAGTGATGCTGAACGTCGATCCTTAAGTAAACGAGTGAGAGGGTGGTACATTGAGGAGTAAGCGTTCTGCGCTTTCATGGAAGTTGATATTTGAATTGAACGTGAAGTTCATTGAGGCGAACGAAGGACTTTGAGGCCATGTCTTTCTCGTCAAATGGCCACAGATAGCTCACCATGCTGAGAAATCTGGGCAGCGGCAGCGCTCCGGTTCTGAAAATCAAGGTGCCTCCGGGAGGCGCATTTCTGTGTCTGCACTACACGACTTCCCCTAAAACACAGAGTTTGTGTCAACATCCCGAACGAACTCTAGGATTTATTTTGTTTGCGTTCCGCGATTTCTATCAAATCGCCCAGTCAGGTTTTTCAGCCCGCAATGCAAACCCATACAAGGAAATTCAGGATTTGGCGATCTGTCCGGCACTACAACGGGCACGTCGCATCCAGTGTCGGCATGGTGACAAGGCAATAGAGACTGCTGCAGGCTTTGATTGAGCAATATGAAGGACGACGGGTTCGGATCAGCTCATAGAGTTCCTGAGACAGCTTGAGATTCATAAGAAGCTGAAGTGTTGAGCAGCAAAATGGCAACTGAATTGTGCTCTCAAGACTTACTCGCTCAACACTGGCTCATTCTTCGCCGGTTCCTCGATTTGTTCGACTGCTGGCGTCACCTCCGGAACGACGTCCGAAGGTTGAAGGTCGTTGTAAACCCCGCGGCACAGATAAAACAGCCCAGGAAGCATCAGCAGCAATGGGATCCACGTGATTTGGTACGATACTGCATGGTCTTCGTTTACCCGAAAGTAATCACTTGGACTGTGGAGGAGATGACTTTGTGTTTCTTGATACGGGCTCCGATTGTCGGATTCCGGCACAGTCTTTTGCTGCCAGTCACCGCTCAGGAAATCAGAAGCCCATCTACCACAGTAATAGGAGATCGGAAAAAGAGAGAGTCCCAGAATCAGTGTTGCGACAGGGCCACGTGCAGATTCCAGAGGCAGCCGCTGAACCAGAAAAATTGTAATGCCAAAGACTGCACAGAGAGCCAGCGAGGCGAGGATTCCGGTACCGCCAATATGTGCAATGCAGGAGTACCAGTTTCTTTGCCAGTAATCGTACCGTGCAAGATTGTGGCGATGCCAGAAAACCAGGGATGTGATCCCAAGGAGAAGAAAGAGCCGAATGCTGATTTCTGGCGCTGGAAAACCGGAGTCATTGGGGATTACGGTCGGCACAACAACGAGAAGAAAAAGAACACTCGCGATCGAAGCAGCCGTTGCAACAGGCTTAAGTATGTTTCGAAGCGTATTCAATTTTCGATCCCTGTCACGAGTTTTGTTCAGACGGCAGTGACTGTTGCCTCTCACAACAAGGCCACCTGTGCATGTTCACCTGGATGGGGACGAGTTGACTGCCGGCTGCGAGTGAAGTTACCCGAGTTTTGGTAGCTTTCGAGGCAATGGTATCGGAGCTTTTCAGGATCGTAAATCAATACGGATCAATTCCTTTCATCTGATTTGATTTGGGCGACGTGAATCGTGGCAAGGCCTCGGATGATCTATTCATCAATACAACGGTAGACCTATCGGGCAATTAAACCTTCAGGAGACTCGGACCGTTGAGTGCCGAGGAGAAACACGAAGCTGATTCCTGAAGTCGATTCTTCTCCGAGGCGGATCTGTACATTCACTTCTACATCTTCCGTCCGAAGTATCCCCGCAGCCGGAAGAACCTCAATAAGCCAGGATGAGTTTGGTATCGGTTCGGGGAAGTCGATTGAACGATCACTGGCTAGAAAATTGCTATGATCTGTTGGTGCAAGCGAATAATGCTTGGCGATAGAGCGTTATTCAGAAGGCGAAGTTTCCGCCAAAGGAAACGGTATGTTCTTCGGCTGACTATTTGAAATGACCATCAGGAAAAACGCCCTTTTAAGCGGCGCAGAGTCGCTTTCGTCATTCAACCGAGGAAGCTTGACGATTGTCACACGGATGTCGACGCCCATCTTCACCAACGATTACGGATCGACACTGCAGGTACTCATCAACCTCCTTCTGAATGGCAGTCTGCAACATCTTCTGAGCTCCCTCACGCAGAATCTGACTCAACACATCACGCGATTCACAATTCGCGCCGTTTTCCGAGGAGGCATCCGGATTTTCGACGCAACAGACTGTTGTAGGAACGGAATTCTGACTCCGATTTTTCATGGGTGGCGTTCCTTTCGAGAGAATCCGTCTTTGTTTGATAACCAACTTTTCTCAAAATACGCCGCCTTTTTCAACCCTCAGTCAAACACAACTTTCGGCCGTAACTCCGGTTCATTCTGAATGAGCAATTACTCTAAATTATCTGTCTCTGGTTTTGGTAAATGAATCGGATTCTGGCGATCGCGAGTGTGGTTGGAAAATGCATCTCAATCGCCATCAATTTGGTCGCA
Source organism: Planctomyces sp. (assembly GCA_016795105.1). Lineage (GTDB taxonomy): Bacteria > Planctomycetota > Planctomycetia > Planctomycetales > Planctomycetaceae > F1-80-MAGs062. The sequence goes on along the minus strand of JAEUIH010000092.1, from coordinate 18,013 downwards.
CTTGCGGGACTGTCGCCAAATCGGTTGCCGCTTCGACCGAGGTGACCGGAGCAGCGAACGGCTGGAGTGAAATCACGTCGACGGGCATAATCTGAGTCGGCTATCAAATGAAATTTCGAACACTTAAGAGTCGGAACGGCGGGATACACCGTCTCGCCGGCGTTACTCTACATGGAGATTGAATCGCACGATGCTTTCGATCGGAATGCCAGTTGCTCCAACCAGCGTTGCGGCGGCCTGGCTGAGTTCGTTAAGCAGGTCAAGACGAGCGCGGCGATTGAGAATCAGACTATTTCGGGCCTGTACGACTCGGACGACGTCCACTTCGCCTGCGACGAATTGCTTTTCAAGTCCTTTGAGTTCTGTCGGAAGATCAGTGGACGCTTCCTCGAGGTCGTCGGATTCCACGACCATGAGAGCCGTCGCGTAGCGATCCATTGCGGCTGTGGCTTCGAGTTCGGCTCGTCGCTGGGTCTGATTCCATGCCGTGACTCGCTGGTGATGTTCAGCCAGACGCTGACGTTCCAATGGTTCTCCGCTATTGACAACTGGCAGATCCACTTGAGCACGGAAACCGAAGAAGGTCGTGCTGTCTGCAGTGGACTGATAGTAAGGTCCCACCTGAAGATCTGGTGTCTTTGCTGCGGAAGCAAGCCTCAGATTTGCGCGCGCGATATCGACGTCCGAACGAGCAGCCATGACATCCGGACGGGACATAGCCCAACCCACAACGTTTCTGGTGGAATTGTCGACCGCATGATCCCACTCGTTCAGTGTCGATGAAGACTGTTGTGCGGAGATGTTGGGAAGCTGCCATTCAAACTGATGAAGGTCTCCAGCAATGTCCGGAAGAGTACCGGGCTGTACCCCAACGTGCCGCGCGAGATCTCGCAGAGAGTTTTGGAAGTTCGCCGATGCAAGTTGTTGCTGTTGGCGAGTTGAAGCTGTATCGACGCGAACAATTGCGACATCGGCCGCTGTAGCCGCTCCGGCATCCAGTTGATTTTCGAGGATCCTCAGCAATTGCAGATTATTCTCATGGCTGGTCTCCGCCAGTGAGCGGATCCCTCGAAGATACAAAGCAGTGAAGTAAAGACGCTGGGCCTGAGCGAGTGTTTGTAGCTCTGCATGATGAATGTTCCATCGCGTACTGTTGAGAGCAAACCTTGCTCCTTGTTCGCGAAAGTCCTGCTGGTGAGCTAGTTGGATGGTCTGCATCAGCAGAACGTAATGGTACATGTTGTTCGGACCACCATTTCCTGCATCCTGAAATGGCGTGGCCTGCACTTGAAGGAAAGGATTGAACGGATACGTTTCCGCAACACCCTTCGCGGCCATACTCACTCGTTCGGACTGGCGCAGCGTCACAAGATCCGGATTCTGCGCAACCGCCGTCGCGCTCAGTTCTGAAAGAGACATCCCAACGACGGCCGTTTGATCAGGGAATGCCGCGTTACTGGCGGTTGTTCGACTGGGCTCAGGCAGCACCTTCGCCAGGGATGCCGCCCGAAGCGGGACTCCGGAGATTTCAGCAGTCGTTAGCTCTTCATTCGTGCCTGATTTGGGCAGGATTGCCGTTTCCTGTTGAGGCACAGCCGGTGAATAAGCTGCCGGACTCCTGGCAGTATATCGCCATCCCGGATCGGCAGAACGACATCCTGCGATGAGCAAGGCTCCCAGAATTAACATCTGAGACAGTCGATGGTGACAAATTCCCATAAGACACGCGTTTGACCGATGTACGAGATAATACCCCCGTTTCAATTCGTCTATCCAGGCGCCAAAAAGGCAAAGTCCTTGAGCCGGATAAGCCAAAGTTAAGCTTGCATCTGCGGTTCATGGAGGCTCGATCGACAGGAATTGCCGCTCAGGTTCCGATGGCCAGAGTTGTATCGATTGGTCTGGATGTGCCGTCAGGTCGTTACAGGCGGAACATCTTCACTATCTTCCAAAGGTGGAACTGCGTTACGCCCCCAGAGCAGGTATAAAGGCGGCAGCACAAACAGGTTCAGAATCGTGGACGTGACGATTCCTCCCAAAATCACAATCGCCAGAGGATACTCAATCTCATGCCCAGGCTTGTTGCCCGCCATGACCAGGGGAAGCAGGGCCAGGGCGGTCGTCAGCACCGTCATCAGAATCGGAATCAGGCGTTCTTCAGCACCGCGAACGACCAGGCTGAGGCCGAACAGTTCGCCTTCGACCTGCTGCAAATGGCGGTAGTGGCTGACGAGCATGATGCCGTTTCGGGCGGCAATCCCCAGAACCGTGACAAAGCCAATCAGTGATCCTAGCGATAGAGTGCCTCCGGCAATCCACGCTGCGATGACTCCTCCGATCAGAGCAAATGGAATCGTCAACGCGACCATGGCGGTCAGCTTGATCGACTGAAAATCCATGTAGAGGATCAGCAAAATACCGAGCAACGAGACGCTTCCCAGAGCAATCAGGCGACGCTGGGATTCCTGACGAGCCGCGTATTCTCCCAGAAACTCCGGATGGTACCCACGGTCAAACGAAAGACCGCGCACAGCAGTTTCCACATCCCGCGCGACGGAACCGAGGTCACGTCCTTTGGCGTCGCAGGTGACGTCGATTCGTCGTGATCCGCCTTCGCGTTTCACTTCGTTCGGAGCCGGGACGATGGCGACATTGGCCACATCTCGGAGAGGTACCTGGCCTCCGGTTGGAGTATCGATTCGGATTTCTCGGAGCGAATTCAGATCCGTCCGAGTTGCCTCTGTGCCCCAAACGACAACATCCTGCTTCTTTTGCCCTTCATACACTTCGCCGACTTTTGTACCGCGAAGAACCGTCGTGATGGCGCGACGCACCTGGCCCGGAGTCAGTCCGAATTGCTCAATCGCATCGTGCCGCAGTTTGACTTCGAGTTGAGGCACCAGCACGTTGGCTTCCACTTTCAAATTGCTAATGCCCTCAATCTTTGCCATCACGGCTTCGGCTTCTTTGGCTTTGGCCCGCAGGACGTTCAGATCCGAACCATAGATTCGCACGACCACGCTGGAACTGGCTCCGGTAAGAACTTCTTTCACTCGTTCGCGCAGATATGTGAGCACATCACGATACAACCCGGGATAGCCGTCAACCGCCGTCTGAATCTTTCCGAGCGTCTCGTTGTAATCCACATCCGTATCAATGCTGATCCAGAGTTCCGTAAAGTTCGGTCCGACGACTTCGTCTGCAACTTCAGCACGGCCAATATGACTGCCAAAATTTCGCACACCGGGGATCGAGCGAAGCTCGCGGCTGGCCTGAATCGTGACTCGATTCATCGCTTCCAGCGACGTGCCGGGCTTCTCAACAAAGTGCATCAGGAAATCCGTCTCCTGAAAATTAGGCAGAAACTCCTGCCCCAGTCCATTCAGGACAAGCAGCGTACCGGCCAGCGACGCCACCAGGAACATGAGCGCCGACTTCGGACGACTTACAAACCATGGCAGCATCGCTCGATAGGGCGTACGCAGCCAGCGGCTCAGAGGCGGCTCTTTCTCTGACACCTGATGTCCCGGCAGAATCAGCAGACACATCGCCGGAGTCACGATTAACGCAACGAACAGTGACGTCAGAATAGCGACGACATATCCAATCGCCAGAGGCCGAAAGAACGCTCCGGGAAGTCCTTCCAGAAAAAAGACCGGAAGAAAGACCAGCATGATGATCACTGTTGCATAAACCACTGCACTGCGGACTTCGAGCGATGCCTCAAGGACAACTCGGAAGGATGACCGCGGCTTTGCCAGCGTACGATTGATTCGCAGACGCCGCACGATGTTTTCCACATCGATAATAGCATCATCCACGACTTCTCCCAGTGCAATCACCAGACCGGCGATGATCATGGTGTTGATCGTCAATCCCATCCAATACAGCAGAATAATGGTGGCCATCAGAGAGAGAGGAATCGCGGTCAGACTGATGATCGCTGTTCGCCAGTCGAAGAGAAACAGTCCGATGACCACGACCACCAGAATGCATCCCGTCAACAGTGATGACGTCAGGTTGTCGATCGAGCGTTCAATAAACGTCGCCGGTCGAAAGATGGTTGGATCGATTTCGACATCTTTCAAGCCGGGTCGCATCGCCTCAAGGGCGGCTTCCACTTTTCGAGTCACTTCGAGCATATTCGCTGCAGGTTGTTTTTCGACAATCAGCAGCAGCCCAAGCTGATCGTTGATGATGGCATCACCAATTGCCGGCGGAGTTCCGATCTTTACATCGGCGACATCGCCCAGATGCAGTGCGGCCCCATCTCGAAATGACACGACCGTGCGGGCCATGTCTTCCGGTGTTTTAACAGACGAAAGTTGCCGCACGGCAAGTCGCTGATTAGGCGTATCAACAAAACCTCCAGCATCCAGAGCCACCGCATCGCGAGCACTCTGCAGCACACCGTCGAGTGTGACGTCATGGGCGAGCAAACGTTCTGAATCAACGATGACCTGAAGTTGCTTATCTTTCTGCCCCCAGATAGCTACGTTGGCAACCCCCGGAATGGCCATCAGTCGAGGCCGAATGGTCCACACGGCCAGTTCCGTGAGATCACTCTGGTCAAGTTTGTCGGACCAGATCCCAATCTTCAGCATCCGGCTCAAGGACGACAATGGCTGAAGAATCACGGGCGGCCTCGCGACGTTAGGAAGTCGCGGTCCTTCTGTCGCCAGCCGTTCCTGTACCAATTGACGAGCTCGATAAACGTCCGCATTCTGATGCAGCAGTAAGCGGATTGATGACAACCCCATTACGGATTTTGACCGCAGTGTCTCAAGTCCTGGTGTCCCGATCAGAGCATTCTCCAGAGGAAAGGTGACGAGGTTTTCGACTTCTTCGGCCGACAAGCCAGGAGCTTCAGTCTGAATCTCAATGTAAGGAGGAGCGAATTCCGGAAACACGTCCAGCGGCATTGATGGAACGAGCCGCAGTCCCACAACAATGAGCACGACCGACAACGCCAAAACGGCGATTCGCATTCGTAGTGCTAACTCAATCAACCAACTCATGGTGATATCACCCTGCGAAAATCTGCCACACTACTAACTGCCCGTTCGTTACTTCGCGAATCCGAATTCAGTCCCTGCCAGCTCAGCCACAGCTGCGGTGACAATCGAAGCACCGACACCTGGTCCATGATTCAGCGCGGCCCAGCCGTCCGCGACATAGGCAACCTCAACTCGCTGCCGAACAAACGTTCGATCGCCGGTCTTTTCATAAACCCACTGGTTGCCATAGATGTCGAGATAAACGGCTGACCAGGGAATGGATAGTGTTGTCGTATCGCCCTTCATTCGAATTTGAGCGCTGAGCCTCTGTCCCGGTTGATACCTTGTGTTCTCGTTCGGCAATTCGTAGTACACATCGACAGTCGAGGCCAGGGCCTGTGCTGTTGGTGGAACGACAATCGGCTTTACACTGACAGGTTCTGATGTCTGGCGTTCTCCGGGAGCCGCTAACTGAGCATCTCCGGTAAGTTCCAGACTGTTAAGGTCGCCAACATATACGGGAACTCGCACCCAAAGCGTCGCGGTGTTAATGATCTCAAACATTGCCGAGCCAGCCGCCATGATTTGCCCAGGTTGAACCTGCACGCTTCGGAGGAGTCCGGACATGGGCGCGACGATCGGGATGGGCTGGAGAGTTCCGGCTTCCGCATCCAGTTTGATTCCATCCACAATCAATTTGCGAGCCTTCGCAGCCTCCAGAGAAGCTTCGGCCAGTTTGAGTTGTGCGGTGGCTTCATCAACCGCTCGTATCGTCCCCGATTTATCTTTCAGCAATCGTTCTGCGCGATCGAGAGCAATCTGAGCGGCTTCAATCTGTACCTCGGACTGCTGCACCTGAGCAGCCGCATCGTTCTGTGATTGAGCGATCGTATTCTTTGCCTCGGCAAAGCGAATTCGCTCAGCCGGTGTCAACACATCGCGTTCAGGCGACAGCATCGGCAGCAATTGAAGGACCTGCGAATCTTTCTCGATCCGCTGGCCAGGAATGAGCATGGGCTGTTCATTCTGAAGCTTCAACGTCCCCGAGAGCGGAGCTGACACGACCACTGAGGCTCCTGCCGGCAACACAACCTCCGCTCCATAGGTGCGAAAACGCGGCATGCTGCGATCTGCCATCGACTGAGTTTCAATGCCCAATCTTCGCACAGCATCTTCAGTCAATTCGATCGTATTGAGGCTGGTCTCAGAGACGGAGTGTGTCGTCTTTGCGGGTGGAACAGGCGATGTTTCGGCTTTCTCGCCAGACGACCTATCACATCCAACGCAACAGCATACGACTATGCAACAGACAACTACGGCCAACCAACGACTTAGAGAACAATACTCAATCGAGATTTGTGGCATTACGCGGTCATCTCCGAAAACTTAACATCGGCTGAAACGGCAACGGTGTCGGCCGTTATTTCCATTGAGTACGGCAGCATTCTGCCAGGCAATGTGACAACAACCGTCGTACCGGCACCAACTTCACTGCAGACGTCAATGGTTCCTCCATGAGCTTTCACAATTCGCTGCGCGATCGACAAGCCGAGTCCGACACCGCCGGACTCACAGCTTCGGCCGAGGTCTGCTCGGTAGAATCGCCCAAAGATGAACGGAAGGTGCTCCTCTGCGATTCCGCCTCCAGTATCCTTCACGCTGCAAATCACGGCATCCTCGTGGCACTCGCATCGGACTCGAACTGAGCCATTGGCCTGTGTGAACTTCAGAGCATTCTCCAGCAGGTTGAGGAACACCTGTCGCAACCGGATATCGTTTCCAACCACTTCACATGGCTGCAATCTGTCGGCGGTCAGCGTAATCGCTCTTTCAAAAGCCCTTGGCTGCAACTGCTGAACAAGATCGGACAAGACTGCATGAAGAGGAGCCCGGTCTTCCATCGGCTGAGCAATTCCCGCATCCTCGCGACTTAGGTTCAGCAACTGATCGGCAAGTCGACAGAGCCGATTCGTCTCTTCAGCAATCACGCTCAGTGCCGCTCGATATTGTTGCGGCGTGCGATCACTACGAAGGGCCAGCTCTGCTTCCAGTTTCAACGCCGCAAGAGGCGTTCGCAGCTCATGCGAAGCGTCGGCTGTGAATCGTTTAATTTCACCCACGGCCCGATCCAGACGGGCAATGAGCGAGTTGAGAGTTTCTGCGAGTGTACCCAGCTCATCGTGCGGATTTGGCACTTCAATTCGACTATGGAGGCTATCAATCGTGATCGAGTTGGCGGTTTCGCAAATCGCGGTGACGGGGGCCAATGCTCGTCCAGCGAGCAGATATCCCACGGCCACGGCAATCAGCAGAGCAACCGGGACAAGGCCGATAGCCACCATTTCGAGCGTTTGCAGTTCATCCAGCAATGGTTGCAGAGAAGTGACGGAGAACACTCGCAGACTTCCAAATCGGCTATTCAGCGTCGATTGAGCTGAGCGAATCGTTGAGGTTCCGGAGAGTTGGTTGGTTGCAAAAACAACAGACTCAGCATCATCGTTCTGCGTAAGTTGAACGCTCTGTTCGCGGGTCAGTCCTGCACTGACAAAGACTATCGAATCTCTCTCATCCACGACAACAAAGTCATAAATGTCGTGATGATAGAAACGCGTCTGAGCAGCCTTCTGAAAATCGGTGACAGACAGGTGTAGTTCCGCTTCCAACAGGATTTCACGCAACTCTTCCCGCAATGCGGCATCCGTTCGTGCCAACAACTGTTGCCGCGTGATGAGGATCAGAACGATCCCAAACCCAAGGACAATTCCGGCCACAGCAATGGCAAAGAAGAGAGACAGCCTCGAACGGATGGACAGCCTTTTCATAGTGCGTCTCCTAATCGGTATCCCTTGCCACGAACTGTTTGCAGAATCGGCACGCAGCCCGGCAATTCCAGCTTTTTCCGAAGATGATTGATATGCACTTCAATCACATTGGTCCATGTGGCATCAGGCTGTTTCCACACGCTGGCAGCGATCATTTCGCGTGTGACAATCTGGTTTTGATTCTGCATCAGAAAGACAAGCAGTTCAAATTGCCGTGGCTGAAGTTCTATCAAGCGACCGCCGCGAAGGACAGTTCTGGACATCAGGTCGACCTGAATGTCTTGTATCTGCAGTACACGTGTGTCACTGTGGGTTTCTGGAACTCGTCGACGCAGCAGTGCTCGCACTCTCGCAAGCAACTCATCAATCGAAAACGGCTTGATCAGGTAATCGTCCGCACCGCAGTCGAGACCTTTGACACGATCTTCAACGGAGTCGCGGGCTGTTAGCAGCAATACAGGTACGTCGTTGTTCTCGCTTCGGCGACCTTTCAGCCATTCGAGTCCACTGCCGTCGGGCAACATGATGTCGAGGATGACCAGATCCGGAGTCATCTTGAATTGCTCAGTGGCTTCGGCCAGAGTCGAAGCTCCGACGACGACGAACCCAGCCTCGGTCGTCGCCGACACAATACTTCTCAGCAGGTTGGGTTGGTCTTCGACAACAAGAACCCGTGACATGGAATCGCCAACAAGATAGTTCGCCAGGCAGTGTGAAACGCCAATCCAGTCTATCCGATCAGCCGAACTGTATAGGAGTTGAGCGGAGCCAGATAAACTCAATTTAATCTACTACATCTGTAACAGATCGTCAGGTTTCACTATCGTTTCGAAATCTTCATCCCGGACCTGCTGCACTGCGACTGTCGGCCGGATATTCCATAGATGTTAACGAGAACGAAGGTTTTGAGTATGGGTCTGCAACGTGAGTTGACGAACACAGGTAACTGGCTTTTTCGCTGGCGGAGCTTTCTCCCTGTCACAGTTGTCTTGTGTGCCGTTATTGCGATGTTGCCAATTGCACAACCCACAAACGACGGCCTGATTGCTGACACCATTGAAATCGTGAGTCTGGGGATCAGCTTTCTGGGCATGTTGATTCGCGCGATGACGGTTGGCCATACTCCGGCCGGAACATCGGGGCGGAACACGGCTGGTCAAGTTGCAGAGTCGCTGAACACGACCGGAATTTACTCAACGGTCAGGCATCCTCTGTACCTCGGCAACTTTCTGATCGGCCTTGGCCTCAGCTGTTTTACTCTGACGTGGTGGTTTCCGTTGATGTACACCTTGGCGTTCTGGTTGTACTACGAACGAATCATGTTAGCAGAAGAGGCGTTCCTGCGATCGAAGTTCGGTGAACAGTTCATCGAGTGGATTCAGAAAACGCCGGCCTTCATCCCACGCTGGAAAAACTACACGCCTCCCAGTCTAAAGTTCTCAATTCGCAATGTGCTGCGTCGAGAATACAACACGCTACTGCAGATCGTCGTTGTTGGCTTCTTGCTGGAATTCTTTGGAGACTGGTTCGATACAAAACGTCTTTCCGTTTCCATTCCGTGGTGCATCTTTCTGCTGAGCGGCACTTTCGTTTGGGCGTTTCTGCGAACGCTGAAACGCAACTCTTCGGTCCTAGAAGTTGACGGCCGGTGACGTCAATGAGTCTGGCAGTCGCCGTTCACTTTTTTCATGCGACGATTGGCAGAAACTGCCGAACGACTGACGCTTATTTGAATAGACTCGAATATTGCCGGAGCTCTCTCCAGTGACATATTTCAACAATTGCACCTCTTTGAAGAGGATGTGCATGGCTAGGGATATGGTCCCAGCTGGGGGGCTGGAAGCGGTGCAATTCTCCGCTTTTGAAGAGTCTTCATTGTTGTCTTCACAGTACTTTGCGGAAGCACAAAGTCAGTGGGAGTTCTTTCGAATTCAACTCCTCGTCCAGCTAGAACGTTACTTTGAAGCAGTGCCACGGGCACGCGCTTTGCTCGAGACGAACACTCTTGACGAATTACAGACCGCGTTCCTGAAGGAATGCATCCAGAGCTCTCCACAGCGAATAAGGGAAATCGCGGACAGACTTTCTACAGGGCCTGAATAGGGAACCAATGTCCTGTTCCCTTTACAACGTTCAGTCGTCGGTCAAGACATCGAAGTGTCACCTCAAGTGTCACCTCGGAGGGGGTTGGTGAGGGGTGGGCGGGGTGGAGTGGATTTCAAAAAGTGCCGTGTTTTTCGCGATTCAGCCGTTGTTCAAACGCTGTTCAAACCCTTTGAATGGACTTTTAATCCGTAGGTCATGGGTTCAAGTCCCATCGCTCTCAGTAAAAATGACCGTGTTTTCAGGGGTTTCGAAGTTTCTTCGAAACCCCTTTTTTGTTGGTGTCAGCACGTTGAAGATCTGGCTCTCCCCGGGCCGATGGTTTCGTTGTCCGCTTTTGGGCACCGTCAGACTCCACTGCCCCTGTTGCCGTTGGGCTCAAATACACAATGCTGGCTCAAATCACCCATCTGCAGCCCTGCGGCTCGTCCGAACCTGGTCTTCATCCATTTCAGAATCATTGGGTTCCATGTTGACACGAACGTAAGGGCTGGCATCATTTGCTCCGAACGTTGTAGTTCCTGGAATACTTGGGCGAATGAACCAATCGTTAGTCCCTGCACCGTCTAGGATTTTTATGCACCCACGGACCACCAAAACGCTTTCGAAACTTGAAAAGGCGAATTGGTTCGCATCTGTCGGAGTGAATGATGCAACCACAGCGATCATGGTCTCATCGTGGAGTGAAGCCATTGAGTATTGCAGTTCCGTCGAGTGGGAGAACCTTGCTATCGAAGCAGCGAATCATTATCGAGCAAGGTTGGTGCAAAGGTCGATGGAGAGATTCAGCCAATGGAATGACATTGTTGATCAACTGAAGCCCACGACAGAATCCCTTGTTCGCCGAAAGATTGAATCGGTGGTTCGCGAGCACAGCCTACCCAAGGTTTTTGAAGATACGGTTCAGTGGGACATTCTTCACGTCTGCATGGAGGCGGAGTATGCCGACATTTATCCGCCCGGGTATTATGCGAGCCAGGCGTATTGGTACGTGAATGGGCATTTTCCATGCGGGTGGGACGGCGAATTTCCAGAGGGTAGAATTGTCATCTACTAACCTGCGTCGGCCGCTGCCAGTGTTTTTGCACTTCTGAGTTCTGCCCCATCTTCGAGGCGACAGTTTCGGGCTAAATTCACGAGACGAAGCCTCACACAACCCATTGCTTCCATCCGGCGAACTGGTTCTTCTGCAAACCGAGTTGCCCCACGGATTGACATCGCCAACGATGCTGTGCCATGTGTGAAGAGCGAGGATTTTCATTCCTCATCTTCGTGACCACGGTCAACGCATGTTCAAATTGCCGGCAAACTTGAGGTTCGGCAACAGTCGGTCAACAGTTCACTTCAAGCCGCCAACTGGAAGGTTGTGGAAGAAGTGATTGACCTATTCGAAAAAACAAAATGGAGTACGGTTCTGGCGGAAATGAGATGATCAGGAATTCGTAAAACAGCCATAGATGGCTGTTTTTTAAACAACATCCATAAATGGCTGTTTTTTGAGGTGCAGTTCAGGAAGGCTGTATCGGTCTGATGCTCGAATCCTTCGTAACATTATTTGCTGCATACCTTTCCGGCGACTTCCTTCTGAGGATGTGGCTCCCGCAGATCCAGTCTTTCCTCGGAAAGGTCGGCGACCCTGCCAAGTCCGGAAAAAGAGTCATTGAACTCCTGATCCGCCCCGGAATTCTCGTATTGTTCTCTGGGGTACTCCTTGGTTCCATGAATCCAGCAGTGCTGCTGATTGCTTTTGTAGCATACTTTCTGGTCAGGGTTCCGACGGCTTTAGAGCACGGCGTTAACGGTCGTCCTGCAGCAGGGTTTGAGCAAACGCCCGAAGATCAGTCGAGTTTTCGTTTGGTTCAGGTCCCGGAGATGATCTCTGCGTCAGCAGAGACAGCGGTCACGCTTCCCGTTGACGCGACATTGCTCATCGCTGTTCCGCAAACGTTTTCGCACGATGCCCCGGCAAGAACGCCACGCTCGTACTTCTTTGCGTTTACCCCACGGCTTGGGCCAGAGCGGCAGAACTGAGTGTCAATCGATCGAGACGAACAGGACAGAAGCTGCTCCCGCGGTACGGTCAAATGTAGCTTGGGCATTCCTGCCCGAGCCGTTCCTGCGCCGTGCCAGCACTCGAGCCAGCGGGGGACGGGCAGGAATCCCCGTCCTACATTTGAGCCGCTGCAGCGACGCGGCAGTACTCGAACCAGGGTGGGACAAGTCGTAGCTTGGGCATTCCTGCCCGAGCACGCCCCTGCGCCGTGGCAGTGCTCGAACCAGCGGGGGACGGGCAGGAATGCCCATCCTACATTTGTGACGCACCAGTACTTGAGCAAGGGCGGATTGACATCACAAACGATAATGTGTCATGCGGGTAGAAGGCGGATTTTCATTCCTCATCTTCGAATTCTACTTGTGGTGCTGTTCGCTGCTTCTCAACACAGGCCGAGATTGTCTGAACGATCTTCCGGCTCGCTTCCGAACCGCTATTGATACCGTACATCGCCAGAAGTGATCGAGCACGAGTCATGGCAACGTACAGGCCGTTTGCAATCAGTTTCCCTTCCGGAGCGACATAGTGATCGACGCACGGTATGACGATCACTTCTGATTCGTAGCCCTTGTAGGAGTGCGGAGTTGTCGCGAGCAGAGTGTTCGACTTGCGTTCGAAGGACCGATTCTTCTGGAGCGATAACTCGACCCCGAACTCTGCGAGTTTCGGGGCAAGGTGTGATTCGAGAATTCGTCCCGCCCCGCCGTTATAAATGACGCAAATATCGGTTGGGGAAATCCCATCGACTTCAATCAGGTGTCGCAGGTGTCCTGCAATGGCAGCGATTTCATCGAGTCGTCGGTCGAAGCTGTGAAAGATTGGCTTCGGTCCGTCGATCTGACTGAATCTTGCTTCCAGCCAATCTTCATCCTTGCGTTTCACAGGCTTGAGAAGGCCCAGCGAGATCAGTTCCTGTTGATCATGTCTGCCAACGCTCCCCGAAAGCCGGTGGAGCACGTTGACAGCAAGCTCCGTGATTTGCCGAGTTCCACGAAAACTTTCTCGCATGATGGTCGAGCGGCCACGCATATCGAGACCAAACTCAGACCACCTCGGCGTCTTTGTGTCATATACATTCTGAGCATTGTCGTAGAAGATGTGAGCAGATCGGCTATTGGCATCGGCTTCGTCTGCCTGTTCGACAACTGACAACAGGAGCCTGAGTGTTGACGGCCCCATGTCCTGTGCTTCATCAATGAACAATGCTGTACAGCGAGGTATCAGACGCTGAGCATCTTGTCGATTCAGGAACTCTTCTGCGGCCCGGTCATAGTCGAAGCCAAATTGATCCATCGTCATTTGAACGCTCGGCAACATTCCTGACAACACATCCTTTATATGAAGTAGCTCAACATTCTGCCAGGGGAATTCGGAACGATCAAAAAGGTCGCCATCGCTGAGGCTTTCCCATGCTGATTCAATCGAGTCGCACAGAAGTTTGTGAAGACTTCGATTGGCGTAGACGGCCCAAATGCGAGCGTCCTTCCTGCCTTGAAGCCGCTTTGCTGTTTTCGCCAGCCAGTTACACAAAACGACCGACTTGCCACTCCCGGCAACTCCACGAACCAGTCGCGGCTTTCCGTCCAGTTCGAGATTCGTCAGTCGTTGCTGTTCCTGCGAGAACAGGGGCTTCATTCCCTTTCTGGCGGAAAACTGATCACCCATTCGATTGTTGAACCGTGTTCCGATTTCATTGGGGGCGGCCAACTGAGCCCTGTTGACGAGATAACCAGTTCGTGCTTCGGCAACTTCTGACTGCAATGCGCGACTTGACGCTGGCTGTGATGATGAGAATGACTGGCCTGAGGTGCTCCACTTGTAGTCGGTGCCTTCTTTCACCAGGACAAGTGGTTTCAGGTGACGCTTGAGAGGCCTGAGATACGGCTCGTCCATTTCGCTCCGACTGGCGATGACGATGACGGCTTCCCGTGCTCGGCTTATGGCGACGTTTACAAGTCGCTTCCACTCGACAATCCCCCACGTGTGATTTCCTGCATTCACTGTATCGAACACAACGATGTCGGCTTCCGATCCCTGCTGGCTGTGAACCGTCGAGGCTTCCCAGGAGTCCATACCCAATCCAGCCAGCCATTCGCTGACGGCAATTGCCTGTGATTTGAACGGTGAAATGAACAAACCGTGTGCCTGACGGATCCCGGGGTCGCTGAAGAGCTTCTGCAGGACGGATTGAGTGATTTGTCGTACCCAGCTTTTGTTGCCTGGTCCTCGACTGGCCCGAATCGCAGCGAGATCGCAGTCCTCTTCGTCCAGCACGTACCAAATCGTTCTTGAAACGTCTGTAACGAAGCGAGAAAGCGTTGACTCCTGTTCGGCTCGATCCTTCGCCGTTCTTAAAACTCCGTTGTATTGGTACTCCGAAACCGCCTTGCACACGTCAGGGTGCATTCGACGTTGTTCTGATAACAAGTGAACGGCAGCGGGAACTTCATTCGTTTCTTCCAGATGGCTGAGACCGCTGGCTGCGAGCCAGGTCTGTTGGCGTGTTGGAAGCACTCGTGAAATGCGGCTAATGGGTGAAAGTTGTCGAGAGTCTCCGACAAGGACAACACGTCGAGCGGCCAAGAGTGACAGAGCGGCAACTGCCGTCCTTGAAATCAATCCCGCCTCGTCAATGAAGATCGTTGTGAATGGAGCTTCGCCGTTTTCGATCATCTTCCTGATTGTTTCGTGATTCAGGTAGCTCATCGCCTTAAACGCCGTAGAGACAATCACTCTTCTGATTGCATCGACAAAGATTCGATGGCTCTGGTCATCTCCGGTTGCTCTGAGTTCGCCGATCTGCTTTCGTGTGAGGGCTTTCTCTTCCCACGAATCAAACAAAGGAAGTTGCTGCGCTAAGTCATCGATCTTTGACAGGACCTCAGACTCCGTTCCTGCAAGCATCGAGTCGAGTTGTCGGTTGACGAAAGACTGATACGACGCACCCTTTCCGATCCGCAACAGCGTTTCGCTTTCCAATTCGTGGGCACACTTCTCTTTAGCCGCCTCACCCAACGACAATGCAACAGCATCAGTTGCCTTGTTGGTGGTGGAGACAACAAGGATGCGTTCGGTGGCATCTTCAAGCACGGCTGCGATCTGCTGGCCGGTTGTCCAGGTCTTTCCAGTGCCCGGTGGTCCCCATAGCACGATCCACGAGTGTTGCCACCAGTCACGAAGATTCGGCAAGCCGACATGAGACTGTGGCAACAATTCGGGATGAATGTCGCCTTCCGAGGCTGCGAGTCTCTCCGGTAGACGCTTTCGAACCGTCTCGAAATCCTCGCCGTTGTACACGGCATCGAGCACCGACAGGAACTCAAAGGGGCGCACGTAAAAAGGCCCAACTGTGGGAATCGCTTCAGGATCATCAAGTGCTACAAACAGACAGCCGTTTTGTTCATCGACCTCGACAATCTCGCCCGACCAAACAACGTCATCTTCATATTCGGCTTCTTCGTAGAAATGATCGGAGTCCCTTGAATCATTTTCGAGCGTCGCGGGACAGAACGCTCTTGCACCTTCCCATGTCCAATTAAATTCGACGGACTTACCGATGTGGACGACATAGACCGTTCCTCGGTCCCTTTCAGCGAAAATGCTGATCTTCCTGCAGTTCAATCGCTTCCAGCGAGAACTGTCTCGAAACTCCTGCCGTACGGCAGCAGCGGCGTCCTTCAGTTGTTGTTCATGGCCAGGAGGCAAGCCATGATCGGACGAAAAACGAGCAGGCTGAAACTCCACAAGCTCTGTCTCATCATCGTGGTCAGGTTCGTCCGGATCGTCCATGAACTGTGTTGTCCTCGATTCCCAAACTGCTCAGAAAACTGATCCATCCGGGCATCATTCATTCCTGTGAAATCTACGTATTGAGATCGTATCTGTGCTGCACTGTGAATTCAACAAGCTGTTGCGCACGTGTTTGAGGTTGCGTCCACTAAACGGAGTTCCACAATGAAACCCAATCGGCTTCGCAGCCGGGGACGAAGTTTGGCAGGCTCGGAGACTCTGAAGAGCAGCATCAAGTATCTTGCGATCCATAAAGCGACTGACACTAAAGTATATGCACAGGCGGTACGCGGATTATTCGACACGCGGGATCGTTAGTACATGTCCTCTGTCGTCAAGCACCGGAGATCCTGTCGAAGCGTTCCAGAATCGCAGGCAACGTCGCCCACAAGCAACTATAGTCCGTCCCTCAGGCGAGAAGGCGACACCACTGACTGGATCACCCTCTGTGTTGATTTCGATTGGTGAATTACACTCACTCGACAAATCCCATACGTAGATGGGGCCTTCGTAACTGTTGGCGGCGATTCTGTCTCCATCCGAAGAAAACGCTGCGTGGGACAGCGATTTACTGCACCCCGAAAGCAGACGCGGTTCTTGTACGGTGTTGACAGCATACAAGCAGATTTCTTTCCCACTGACTGCTGCTACGATTTGGGCACTCGGAGAGAGGACCAGACGAATGCCTCCGAAGCCATGTGGAGCCAGAGCCAAACCACTTCGAAACTGAGTTGCTCCGGTCTCAGCGTCCGATGTGACAATCTGAATTTGATCTTGAGATAATTCTGATTCCAGGCTCCGTGGATCTGCTGATTCCACTCTCGATCGATATGCAACCGAAAGGACGATTCGGTCGTCCTGAGAGAACCTTGCATGCTGAAACTGCCCTTTCACCCTGTCCAGCATCACCTTGACTTTTCCGGTGCGGACATCCCAGGTTTTTAGTTGGCCAAATCCTCGACTGAACGAAGACGTCTCGGCTTGCCCCCCGGAAAGCAGTGTCGTGCCGTCTGTGGAGTAGGCAATCGATGTGATCACTTCTCGTTGCCCTTCATATGTGCGTACTTCTTTGATCCTCGATTGACTTTCAGGGGCAACAACACGAGTCGTAATAAGGTCCTTCTCTCCTTCGAATTCTCGAATCAGGACGCCGGTTTCGACGGCCCACGAAGTCATTCTGCTATGCGATGAGTCGTGCGGGAAGCAAAACGAGTCCTCGCCTTCTAAGAGTGAAATCCTGGGATGCGAAGTTGCAATTGTGATGGCGCTACCATCCGGCGTAAATGCAATACAGTCCACTTTGCCATGAACCAGGCCAATCTGCCGGATCAATCGTCCGTCGGATGCATTCCAGATTTGGACAGGGCCCCACCCTGCGGTCACGATCAAATTTCCGTCGGGGGAAAACGTTACAGAACGGACTCGGCTGTACGAACCAATCTGTCTCCCGTCAGAATTCAAGAGTGATGCTTCGGACCTCACCTGATCACAAATGTATTGAGCGAAAACAGCATTGTGCATCAAAATGATTGAGACGAGTAGTGGCAGTCCGGTGTGTGCCAAACTCACCCATCGAATCGTCGTTGATTGCTGCCATCTCTGATGCATCGTTTTCCTCCTGAATTCTAAATAGACGCATCTCGAATTATGGAGATCACTGAACAATAGTGCCTACAACGATTATCTGACAGATGGGTTTCCCGGCTAAACTCGCGGTTTTCGCTCAATAACTCGGTCTACTTTCCTGCGCTCTACTCACTGTTTTGAGTATTGAACATACCCAGTGCTGGAGAATTCTCCACATTGCGGTTCTCTCTCTCGGATCGGTTGCACAGACGATCCCCTCTGGCCCTGCGCCAAATGTGAATCGGTTGAGCAACTGGAATCGAAGCGGGGCGGTCAAATGTAGCTTGGGCATTCCTGCCCGAGCCGTCCCTGCTGCGTTTCAGTACTCGAACCAGGGCGTGGACAAGTCGTAGCTTGGGCATTCCTGCCCGAGCCGTTCCAGCGCCGCTGCAGTACTCGAACCAGGACGTGGACAAGTCGTAGCTTGGGCATTCCTGCCCGAGCCGTCCCTGCGCCGCTGCAGTACTCGAACCGGGGCGTGGACAAGTCGTAGCTTGGGCATTCCTGCCCGAGCCGTCCCTGCGCCGCTGCAGTACTCGAACCGGGGCGTGGACAAGTCGTAGCTTGTGTCTGTCCTGAAATGCATGAAACCGTAGAAATCGCGGTCTCAAAAGTTCGTCGCG
>JAEUIH010000091.1 GCA_016795105.1 Planctomyces sp. | reverse complement strand
GGACCCATCGACTGCCAGTGCCAGCCACAGACCAACCCGCCAGTGGTCACCGCTCACCTCGTTCATGAGCTCCTGCATCCGCTGCTGAACTCTCGGCAACAGTTGAAAGGTCCAGGTTTTTAGCGCTCCCGTCATTCCTGGGAAGCTTTTGATGGCGACACTGCCAAACATCACGAGCGATAACCGCCGTGCATGCACATAAGCGCGACTGAGCGTGCTTTTGTCGGACCAGACCCAAAGAATGGCAACGATCACAAGTTGCTTTGGTGTCCAACTGATATTGCCATGCAGTTTGATGTCGGCAAAGATACGGTCATTGAGCAACCATGTCAGCGCCTTCCGCAACAAGTCGCCATGAGTAAACTTTGGGGATTTCTTTTTTGCATCCACTGACGTGGTCGTTTGCGTCTTCCGTGACATTCGAGCCAGACTCCCTTCCTGGGCTGAAACATTTTCAGTCCGCACACCACATGCGGGAGTCTGGCTTTTTTCATATCCTCAGTTTTTTGTAAATACCGATTTTCATCATCTCAAAATCCTTAACGGCGTTGCCCTGCGGGGCTTCGAAGCCTGCGGCTTGTGTGGGTGTTCTGACGCCTGCGGCTTGCCGCTAAACTTGCGCAGACGCCTGCGGCTCGCCGTTAAACTGCTCATCAACGTTCTATTCGCGAAGCGAATGGAGGATAACGGACTTGAACCGATGACCGCTTGCATGCCATGCACTCGTCGAACCTCGGTCTGTCGTGCTGCATGCGGTGACGGGAAAAGCGAAGGTCACGGATGACAGCCAATCTCTTTCAGGAATCGGAGCAGGTGCATCATCGATTTCAGATGATGGATGAAAAAAGTGGCCGAAAGCTGGATAGAGCGATCGAAGTTCATACGGTAGAATTGAGCAAGTCCGGAAGCGATCGGAGTTACGTTTCCGGGGCGAACCGCCTTGCTCAATGGTGTTGGCTGATTTTGAATGCTCATGAATGTACAGCGGAAGAACTTCGAGGGCTGTTTCCGGATCTCGAATTTCAGCCGGTAATCGGGTGTCTCGAAACGATTTCTTTCAAGACAGAGGATAAAGCGATGCACGATCAACGTGAGAAAGCTCAGCGGGATTACGACTGGATGCTGTCGACTGCTCGCAAACAGGGACTGGAAGAAGGCATCGAACGTGGGATCGAGCAGGGATTTGAGCGGGGAATTGAGCGGGGAATTGAACAGGGAATTGAGCAGGGGCGCGAAGAAGGCACAATTCACGGTGCAATCCAGGCGCTACAGCAGATCCTGGGCGACGTGGTTTCCAGCAGTCACGAGTTATCCGGTCGTTCCGACGTTGAACTGAAGACGCAGTTGGCCGAGTTGCAGGAACGAGTCCGTTCGCGATTGAAGTGAAGGGACCAAACAAACCCGATACGCATGGTCGTCGATCACTGCTGATTCACTGTGTTGCTGCTTAACGGTCGCGCGGTCGTTCCGACCGTTCTTCCCACATCGCCCGTCACGGGATCCGTCTGAGTCAGCCGGTTCCCCGTTGGTGAGTACTCCAGCATTCCAGCTCCGCCGGTCGGCACATGATCCACCAGCAGAGTGTCCCAGCCGCTGACACTCAGCACATTCCACTGATCGACCGTCAGGCCGTTCCAGTTGAGGGCCGTCGCTGCCGGACGGTTGGTGTCGTGCGTCGGTTGAGGCATTTGATCGCGGAGCGATCAACGACGAACGTTGGGAAGGCCTTGGAAATTTGGTTGATGAAGGGTGTTGGATTCAACTCGGTATTGGTCAATCCGGGGTGGAGAGTTAAGCTTGGCTGGAGTTCAATGTGGCTGCCTTATGGATGTCAGCGGGCAGATGACCTCGACCGCCCAACGCAAACTGAGTCGCTATGCTGTTCAACACTGCATTTCGTAGTCTGGGACTTCCCATCTTTCTGGAATCAATGCGAGCAGTTTTCGTCAAGCGGCGACGGCGTCCTATGCGTGTACAGTCGGCCGATGTGCTGGAGCAGCGACTCCTGCTGGCTGCGGCGCCAATCGCAGATGCCGGCTCAACTCGGTCAATGGCTGTTGCTGAGACCATTACATTGAGTGCAGCAAAGTCCTATGACCCCGATGGGTCGATCGCTTCGTACGCATGGGATCTCGATGGTGATGGACAGTTCGACGATGCCACCGGAGTAAAGGCCGAATACTTCGGAGCTCGAGCTGGCCAGTTTCGAGTGTCCGTCAGAGTCACCGATGATCATGGGCTGACTGCAACGGATACAGCCGACATTGTTGCGTATGCAACAAACACAGGTCAGAGCTTTCAGGGCTATACGCTGTTTATCGCACAGGATACCAATACTGTTCATCTGATGGACAACAGCGGGACTATTGTCCATACCTGGAACGTGCAATACACGCCCGGTGCAGCGATTTCACTGCTGGAAAATGGTCAACTGCTCTACGCCGGCAGTGTCAACAGTGCTGACTTCAATATTGGCGGTCGTGGCGGCAATGTGCAGATGATTGCCTGGGACGGCACAGTCACCTGGGAGTATCAATACGCCAGCACGGCACATTTGCAGCACCACGATGTCACGATGCTTCCGAATGGCAATGTCATGATGGTCACATGGCAGGAGAAAACGGGTGCAGATGCGATCGCTGCCGGCCGTAATCCTGCTCTCCTCGTCAATGGAGAGCTTTGGCCTGACAGCATTATTGAAGTCGAGCCCGTCGGCAGTTCCGGCGGCAATATAGTCTGGGAATGGAATTCGTGGGATCACCTGATTCAGGATTTTGATAACACTAAGGATCACTTTGGAGTTGTGGCCGATCATCCGGAACTGATCGACATCAACTATAACATCGCGCCGATTGCCGACTGGCAACACATGAATTCGGTGGCCTACAACGCAGAGCTCGATCAGATTGTGATGAGTTCGCGTTCGTTCAGTGAGTTCTGGGTTGTTGACCACAGCACAACAACACAGGAAGCTGCCGGGCATACCGGTGGCAGGAGTGGTCGTGGTGGAGATTTGCTATATCGCTGGGGCAATCCCGCTGCTTATAAGACGGGAACCGCTGCTGATCAGACACTATTTGTACAACACAATGCCCACTGGATTGGTGATGGACTTCCTGGCGAAGGCCATCTGATGATCTTTAATAACGGGATTGGGAGACCTGGCGGGGACTATTCATCCGTTGAAGAAATGATTGCTCCCGTGAATCCTGATGGGACCTATGCGTTGACTTCCGGCGAAGCCTACGGACCAGACTCGACGGTTTGGACATATACCGAAAACAATCCAGCGGATTTTGTGGCCGCTTTCATGTCCAGTGCTCAACGTCTTCCCAATGGTAACACGCTGATCATTAATGGTCCGAGCTCGTATTTTTTCGAGGTTACGCCTGCGGGACAGAAAGTGTGGGATTATCAGGCAACAGGTCGAACGTTTCGAGTACTGCGGTATGCGCCGGAATATTCAGGTTTTGACGGAACACCGCTGGATGATGTTGCGCACCTGACCGGACCTGTTGCCAGCGGTGTACAGCAGCGTCCGGAAATCACCTGGACGCCGGTTCGCAATGCGACGTCCTACAACATCTGGATCAAGAATCTCAGTACGAACGTGAATCCGTTCCATCAGGGAACGTCTGCAAATCCATCGTATACTCCATCAGTCGATTTGGGGGTCGGTCGCTTTCGAGTCTGGATACAACCTGTCTTCGGCACTGTCAAAGGGCAGTGGAGCGATCAGGCGACGTTTACCATCAACACGCCCGTACAACTGGATCCGATTCCTGACTCCTTGACGACTCCACGACCGGCAATCTCATGGCAGGCCATTCCTGGAGCCGTTACTTATGATTTGTGGGTTGACAGTGTCACGACCGGTACTCAGCAGTTTGTTCGAATGCCGAATCTCGCCACCACCTCCTGGACGGCACCGAGTGACTGGCCAATCGGAGATTACAAGATTTGGGTTCGTGCGAAAGATGCGTCTGGCTTAGGTGCGCGATGGTCGACCGCAGAAGTGACTTCTCTGGTGACTCAACCAGTGCCGACTGCGCCGTTAAGTTCAACATTTGATCGAACCCCGACCTTTACATGGAACGCCGTTGCGGGGGCACTGGATTACGAGCTCGTCGTACGGAACAGAAATACGGGTGCTGTCGTAATTCATCAGGCCAATATTTCAGGTACATCATGGACCCCTTCCACACCGCTGCCTGACAGTCCTTATCGCTGGTGGGTGTTTGGGGAATCGGCTACAGGTTTTCGGACCCGATCCAGCGCAGCGGTCGATTTTTATGTCGGTGGACGCCCGGACCTGCTCGCCCCGTCTGGCAATGTGTCAAACACAAGACCAACATTTACATGGAAAGCGGTGCAGGATTCTGTCAGATACGAATTGTCTGTCGAACGGGTGGGAGTTCAGTATCAGTATTTGAGTGTCACGAACATTACCACGATCTCTTATCTGCCGCAGAATGCAATGCCCGCCGGGGCGTATCGGTTCTGGGTCCGAGCGATTAGTAACAGCAGCGAAGCAAGTTCCTGGAGTCTGCCGATGACGTTTACGATCACCTGATGGATCCGACCTGAGGCGGGCGGTGAGGTTCGCTTCCGAGTGATCGCTTCGATCAGGGATGTGTGATCGTAGTGGACATCAAAGCGGAGCGCGATGATAACCCTCGATTACCAGCGCCAGGTGTTGGTGCGGACGTGAATGGGGACAAAGTTGTCGTCGCCGGAGTCGCGGATGACGATTTCCCGGGTGAGGGCGAACAGGTCGATGGCCTTCATGTAGACCTGATATATGGGGTAGAGTGGAAGTACGAGGCTGAGCAGAAGATCATGTTTCGGTCTGTCTGAGTAGAAAAACAGTACCAGCAACTGAAGAATTTCGATGCTGAGTCCGCAGAGGTACAGCAATCCGAGCAGACGCAGACTGCTTTCCGGGTATTCGAGCAGCAGCCAGAAACCGTAAAGCCAGAATGTGTAGACACAGACGACGTTGAAGACCCAGCGTTCGAGCAAGAGAAAGAAGTTGGACCAGCGGAAGTGTTTTCGCCACGGAAATCCCAGGTCCTCATGTTTGCGGCATTCAAACGTAATCACGGTTCGATCCCAGCGGCAACGCTGCCAGAACAGCCGTACCCATGACGTGGGGACGTTCGTAAAGCAGTTGGCATAGGGAGCGACTCCGATGTCGTAACCGGCCTTGCGGATTCGCAATACCAGGTCGCCATCTTCCCCGGGACCGACGTCCCATCCGCCCAGTTGTCTGAGCACTGAAGTTCGGAACGCCCCAAAGGCACCGGAAACGATTCCCAGCATACCTGTTCGGCCGCGAGTCATTCTGCTGATGAAGATGGTCTGTCTGTATTCATAGGCCTGCAGCCATGCGGCCAGGCTGGCAAACGGATTCCATGCCAGCACGGTTGCAGAAACAGCCGCCACTCGAGGATTACTCATCGGCTGCAGCAGTTCAAAAATTGCGGTGTCGTCAAGTCTCGAATCAGCGTCGACCGTGACTGTAATGTCATGAATGGCGTAATGCAGTCCCAAATTGAGGGCCGATGATTTTCCTCCGCGGCGATCCCTGCGGATCACAAGGATCTCCGGGCGACTGGCGGCAACGGTCATGGCTGCCTCCGTCATTCCGTCCGTTGAACCATCGTCAACGACAATCAACTGAACCTGCGGATACCGCTGGCAAACGGACTCCATTGTTCTGGCAATCGTATCCGCTTCATTGTATCCGGCAATGATCACGCTGACCGGTGGGCAGTATTCGTAAGGTGTGGTTTGAATTCCGGGCGTCCTGCCGGTGGTCAGCCAGCGCATGCCATCGTAACAGGCAAAGAGTACAGCGCTGTATGCATATCGAGGTGCGTCCACGAGCAGCAGGATGCCCAGAATCATAACCAGTTCATCGATTCGCATGCTGCGAATCCAGTAGATCCATTCCGTAAACATTCGAATTCTTCCTGGTTATGAATCAGCCGAATCTGCACCAGCGCGGACCGAAGTCTTGCGGCGATTTCTGCGGAGCTGCCGCTTTGAAGCCGGGATGTGGTATCCAATGATGGGGAGAGAAATTGCTTCAGATGCCGCAAACCGGCACTGACAGCTGAGGCAATGGCCGATCAGTACTGGATCATTCGCGACATGGTTACAGTCCTGACAGCGGTGCGCACCACAGACGCATTCAAAGTCACTTCCAGCGACCAGATCATTCTGAAGGCATTTTGGGCACGAGAGAGACGAGCCCTTCCGAAATGTTGATTCTGCACCGATATGCGCACAGGCGTAGTGATGGATGATGGCCTCCGGTTCAGTCATGGCGCTACCACAGGCTTCGCAGCCATGACGAAATGTTGGTATTCCGCTGCATTCCGGACAAACAAGGACCGTATCCAGCTGTGTCGCGGTCACCAGTTCATCGCGGTTCCAGGAACTGACAACATCATTCGGGACACCGTACGAAAAGCGAAACGTTTCAGGATCAACTTTCGGCATTTCACAATGAACGCGGGAGACATCTGCGGAGTCCGGGACGACGGGATGTGTTGTATCGATCCTTCGCCGGGCGGACTGTCCTCTGATACCTGTCCGAACACAGAATTCCTGAGAACTGAATGGGGACATCAAGAGGTCGTTAGCTCCGGAATCGATTGCTGTCACCGCGAACTCCAGATCGGAATCCGAAATGATCAGGAGCACCGGAAGCTCGGCAGGAGACGCTGAAGCACGAATGGACTTGAGTAGATCCAGTCCGTCAACACTCTGGCTGAGCATTCGAACGACGACAGCGGAAAACGGGCCGCGGCTTCGAAGCGTATTTTTCGCTGTTTCCGTCTCAGAACAATAGACGGCTGTTGCACCAGTTTCTTTGATCGTTTTCCGAATCACAAACAACGAATCCGGATGATCGTCGACAATAAGCAGCGACGGAGTATTCATGATCTTTGACTTCCTTAGGTTCTGAATGATGGTTGGACAGCAGACTTGTTTCAGAACATGGAACGGATATGTGGAAGTTTGGCGACAGCACCGACTGGAAGCTTATTCTCATCTGCAAAAGGCTTCAGTGGCTTCAACCGAACCGGGAGCAACTGGATATTGGAACGATAGAAGATTTCAATCTGCTGCGGAGGGCTTCGATGTTCTTTTCCAATGCTGACGACTTCACATGCCACGAGTTCTTCGAGCGGATCGATACGTACATCAATTTTGTCACCCACTTGATATCTGCGGCTCATCTCCTGTGGCAGGAAGAGTTCAATTTCCAGCGTCGATTCTTCGATTACAGAGAACAGCGATTCGTGCGACTTCAGGCATTCGCCGGCAGGATGGTGTCTGCGGAGGACGGTTCCACTGACGGGAGACTTTAATTCGCCCAGGGCGATCAATCCCCGGATTCTCTGGATTTCATTGAGAAGCATTTCTGATTTTGCAACCAATGGCTGAATCTGTTCAGCGCCAAGACGCGGTGAACTTGCTGCTTTCTCGGCACGCTCTTTCAGGATGACAAGAGACTGTTGAATCGCATTGAGGTTTTCAGTGGCCGCCTTCTCCTGAATTTGAAACGACTCCTTCTCCCACATCGATGTCGCCTGCTGCTCGGCTAGAATTGTATTCCGATTGAGTTGTTCCCGGATGAGTTCGAGGTTTCCAAGCTCGGCATGCATGCGGCCTGTGCTCTCGAAGAATTCCGCGATTGACCGTGTCATCTCGGTTTCTTCAACGTGAGACTGCCACTGCACTTTGGCAAGTTCAGCATTCAGTTCAGCTTCGGCAACTCGCAGCTCGTCGGTGACTCGGGCCAGTGACTGTTCCAGCTTAAGGTCATGGATAACAGCAAGTGGCGTATCCTGACGTACCAATTCGCCTTCTCTGACATGCACCGTGCTGACGACACCATCAATTGGTGTCGCGACGTTGATGATGTGACCAGTGACCACGCCGTATGCCTTGTATCTAAGAAGTGAATCCCAGACCGTCAGGATGCCGCCGCTTCCGGCGGCCAGCAGCAGCAACAGAATTAACAGTCGCCCTCGGGAACGGCTCGCCGGTGGCGTGGCTGCAGAAGTTGGTGTTGTTTGGGGAGGACGCGCGACTGACGCTCCAGCGGATCCGGCGACACGATCCTGTGAAAATCGAAACGCTGTACGTCTCGAAATGCTGAGCGGAATGCTGTGTGCCCCTTCCTGCTGGGGCTTTACGAATGATCCATTCATGGCAACCTGATTTCCTGTTTCCTGTCCTTGTGTGAGATGCTCAATAACAAAGGTCTCATGTGGTGTGTTCTGGAAACATAGGTGGCGTAGGGTAAACATCCAGGTAACTTTACCCATGTGGTCGGACTTCTTAGGGGCGAGAGGATGATCTTTACTGTCCCGCTGGCTTTGCGGGTTGGGGGAGTTGTCGGCTGCAATTTGGAGATTGTGCATACGACTCTGCTGCCACATTTGCTCTGCGTCGTATCGAATATTGCTCATAATCGGTACAGCCATCAGAACGCTCTGACTTCAGCTGCACTTCCGGAATTGCGCCGAAAACCTGTCCTGCGTGATCGATGTGCAGGACGTCCCCTGGGGGAAACCCAGTAGAAACGCACAACAAAGAGTTGAGGCGGTGGGCACAACGTTTACCCTCGGCGACTTGATAGGAACTTGTCCGTCATTGATGTCGACCGGTTGTAACGGTGCCGCGGCGCGACGAGTTCACTGGACGCGGAGAGCTAAGTAATGAGAGTACGCGATTATCCGGCTGTGACTGCAGTCATCGTTGGTGGAATGTTTATCGTCCCCGCACTGGCCGTTTGGTTTTCTTCCTGGCTGCGGTCGTCAGGAGAGCAGTATGCCGGCACGACCAGTTCACCGAATGTAGCCATCGGAGCGCCACAGAGTCACCCGCCAGTCCAATCTGCTGGTTTCGACGAGACGCCAATTCCGGCGGAGAGTTTTGTGATTGTCGATCCACGGCCGGATGCCTTGACGCCAAATCGGATCGCTCAACTGCCTTCAACAACTCTTCTGGATAGCGCCTATTCCGGAACTCCGGATGCTCCGCCAGCAAAGGGGGCCTCGCAGGGGGCCAGACATCACGAAGACCTGGTGGATCAACTCGACGAACGCCCGCCGGTAATGCCGGAACCGGTAATGCCAGATTCCACATTGACGGCTGCAACCGGTCATCTGGGCGTGGGGGCCACTGGTGCGGCGAAGATTGAGGATGCAACTCGATCTCTGAGGCAAGGCAGCAACTTGAAGGAAGTTCCGGAGGAAGGGGTTGGAAGTCCATTTACTGCTTCACACGACGAGGTCCAGTCTGTTCCGGATCCGGCATTGATCGAGGACCTGATCATCCAGACGCCATTGGAAGTTGCTGGAGTAGGACGTGTGGAGAATCTTGTTGGGGTCACTCGAGCGACTGGTTGGCCGGTTGCCCTTGTTCGCTCGGACCTTCCCGACGACGTCTGGTGGGTGCAGCAGATCGTGGGGATTCAGGGGAACTCCTTTGCAGCCCGAATCAACTTTGGAAACGAGTATTCGGTATCGGGAACCGCCTATACGCTCGTTGTTGTGTTTCTGGATTCTCAGGATGAAGTCCGTCGATTTCGGATTGCCAAGCAGTTTAAGGAAATTCCGACGGGAGTCCGTCGTTCACGTGAATTTCACTATATCAGGAACTGACGTTCGGCAGAGACGCGTCTCAGGTCTGCGAACGGCCTGCTTTTGAAGTGGTGAGTTGGAGTATCAGTCGTGGTAAGCACTTTATCAGGTCCGGACAGGAGAAAACGCCGAAGCACGATCGGTGAAAGGCCGCGTATTGCCTTGAGGTCTCAACGTCAGAAGACCCAGCAAATGCCATACATGCAATGGTTGCGCGAACGGATCCTCCGAAAGCGATGGTTTGTGTGGGTGACTGCGGCCTGGGTTCACTGGCTGATTGTGCTATTGTTGACGATGATGATTGTCCATTCGCCGGAGACATTTGAAGAGTTGAATTTAAGCATGAGCTTCCTGACAGACGATCAGGCTGACGATCCTGTAGAACTGGTCAGTCCGTTTCCGGTTCTGTCAGAAGCTTCCGAGGCCTCTGAGAGCAGTGAGGTGACGTCAGTCGACGAATCGGTGGCTTCGGTCGCCGTTATAAATCCGCTGGCAGCGGGGCTCGATCTTCCGGATCCGGATTCATTTCTTCCCGACGCCGTTCGATCGCTGGGGCTAAAAGCAACGGATGACGGAGCAGAGAAATCGCAGTCGATAAAACCCGCCATGCAGGCAAACGCCGGGG
The DNA here is from genome assembly GCA_016795105.1 of Planctomyces sp. Taxonomy (GTDB): domain Bacteria; phylum Planctomycetota; class Planctomycetia; order Planctomycetales; family Planctomycetaceae; genus F1-80-MAGs062. Next base: position 16,981 of record JAEUIH010000091.1, on the reverse strand, counting down.
AAGCGGCCAATCTGCCCTATGGTGCAGCGTCTGCGGGCAGCTTTTCCGTGTGGACAGTTCCGGCGAATCCTAAGCGCTGGGAGCCTTACACCATCATCATCCAGATTCGTCTTCCGGACAATATTCGTGAATATCCGTTGACGGATCTGGAGGGCATTGTTGTCGGATCGGACGGTTATCGAAAACCGATTCCTGGCGGTCGCCAGGGACGACTACCAGTGCTTGATGGCTTCGTTCGTCTTGAGGTACCAATTGTGAGTGCAGATGCTCGAGTCCAGGACACAATTTATGTCAAGTCGCGGATGCTCGCCGAAGCTCAGCGACTTCAGATTCAGTTTTAGTACGGCTCAGCTCGGGGATACTTCTTGTTCATCGTTTCGCGGGTTTTTGAACTACTAACAGTTGAGTTCATTTCGAGCCGCAAAGATTTTAAACGGCGAGTTGCATAAGTGATTTGGTGCGGGCGTTTTGCGCAGCGAGGATTGCAGTGCGTTGATTCCGACTTCATGCAGCATGTAGCCAGCGTGATTTGGTAACCACGAAATACACGAACCACACGAAAAAAACACAAACGAGTACGATGGGACGGAATGATCCTTCAGCCAAAACCATCGCTATTGTTGCATGCCCACTATCAGGCATTCCCGCATCCGCCTGCGACTCTTTTGTGTGGTTCGTGTCTTTCGTGGTTAAATAACCAGCCCAGCCTGCGATTCGAATTCAATGAGCTGCTCGATTCCCTTGATTGAACCTGGTTGCAGCTGAGCGAAGTGAAGTAGCCCAGGGATATTCATGGAGGTGGTTCAATTGAATTCAAAGGGTCGATATACGCTGTCTCCGCAGATGGAGAGTTTGTCCTGATCTAATGTCTCTGATCCGATGTTATGCTGAGGATCCTGAATGCAGACTTCAATAAACAGGAAATCAGCATCGGCAAGGGGCATCTCAAGGTGTTCCGGTTCAATGATCAGACGAAGTTCTGTTGATTCGCCCGCGGATGGTCTGTTTCGGACTGTGTAGTATGCCGAGAATCCACCGTTTCCTGTTTCAATCCGAACCATCACCTTAGTATTGTTATCAACTTCTTTCAGAGCTTTGAGTTCAAAGGTCACTTCCAGTCCACGATCCTTTGGTTCGGTTGCAGCAAATGATTTGAAGACTGGCGAGACGGCTGCATTTTCAACGCTGAACAATGGTTCGACGCGTGTCAGGTTGGAACTGACCTGATGTGCCAGCAGGATATTCGGTTTGAGTCCCATCAAAGCAGCAGTTGTTGGGCTGACTTCGCAGCTGACCAGGGTTCCCGATCGATCAAACTGAACGACGGGCACTTCATTCTTTGTAAAGCTTGAACCAATCAGCGTGCGGATCCCTTTTTTCAGTCTTTCCGCTTTTGCGGCTTCGTCCTCGATTAGCTGCACTGCGTCACCATTTGAAACGTTCTCCGTCAACCACTGTGTAAGTTGCTGTCGCAGAGATCTGGTTTCTTTTTCACTCTGATTGGGGTTCGACAGGGTTTGCTGTCTGTCTGCCGACAGCCGGTCTGCCGACTCTCGATCACCCCGCTGACCTGAAGCGACAAGCGGAATGTTGACAGTTCGTCCGTCCTTCAGTTCAACATCAATGTTTTCGATGAATGATTCATGTGCGAGCCGGAGGATCGTCTCGATCGTCGATGGTGACGAGATTGGAATCGAACGAAATGAGACAATTTCATCACCGACTGAAAGAGCTCCATCAGCGCTGTTTGCCTTCACAACCAGGGAGAATGAACCGTCGCCTTCAGAAGACTCGCCGCGGCGTTTAAACTCTACCGGAACCGGCAGATGTCGCGTAGGAATCTCGCCGTATGCACTTAGACAGTTATAAACAAACGAGCATTCTGAAGAATGAACGATGACGGGTAGCCGTGGATCATTCTCATCTCCTGCATTTGAGATGTTGCGCGGCGGGCTGGCGATCATCATCAGTTCACCGGAATCATTGAAGACTGGTGTGCCAGGAGGGAATTCTCCTTTGCGGATTAAATCGATGCTTTCCTTCAGCGATTGACTTCGGATCACGGTTTGTTGTTTCACGAGATCATACGCAGCCACGTGCAGAATGTGGTTTTCGTCCTGCGTCTGGAGCATCCAGTCCATTCGGTAGTCGGCTGCAATGGCGATCGGTGTCCAATCCAGCAACCCTTCGAAGGGTGAGTAGCCTGATTGAGATTCGAGATTCAGAACGGCGAGTTCGTGATTTGAACTGAACGCACGAACAACAGCAGTTCCGGACTGCATCATTTTTCCCGTGTCTGGATCACGTCGAGAAACAGTGATGACTGGCAATGATTCCCATTCGAGGTCGTGACCGGGATAGAGGTCTTCCGGGAGTTCGGCGATTCGGCTGGTTGAGAGAATCAGTCCGAGAGGTCCGATGAGAACACCGGGATACTCGCGAGTGATTTTGGCGAGGACAGCGGGCTGCGAAGACTCTGTTGGTCTGCATCTGACAATGCCTTCAAATGAAAGTGAGAGTACCGCGTCTTTGTAGAAGTCGATTGCAGTTGTTCGATTGAGAACATGTTCGGGAGGTGTCATTTTGAGTTGAACTGGCTGATCCATATCTATCATTTTACGACGTTGCTCACGTTCACTGCGACCATCATCGTCGCTTGCGACCACAGCGTTTACAGCGGCTGAGTGTGCCAATGATTTTTCACCTGCAACTGCTGCCGCGATTGCCACGGCATCGTGCAGTTCGACTGAGTCTGTTTTGATATTGGGGTCCTCGATGATCGAGGCCAGTATTCGGAGTCCAGCCTCACCATCTGCCTTTGTGCTGCCAGGCCAGTCCGCCTGCGATCGTGCAAGCCGTATCCTTGTTTCAACGGATTCCGGTGTAATGATCAACGCGTGAGCCAATGCTTCGCGTTCGGCTCGAAACTGCTTCATATTGCGGAGAGCTTCTGCTCTGATCAGATGTGGCAGTCCATGGTCCGGGAAGATCTGCCCAAACATCAGGCTCACATGTGCGGCCATTTCATGGCGACCGCTCGAGTTGTACGCAATCCCAAGGCAGGCAAACGTCATTGCTTTCAGATTGTCCGGTGCCTTGTCAAATTCCGGATGACGAATGCACTTGAGTCCCTGCTGGATCGCTTCGTCATAGTCCCGGGCAATGATCCTTCGGGAAATTTCATCGACTTCTTCCTGTATGTCTGTCGTTGAGTTCTCTGTCGCAGGACTTACGGGTGCCGTGGGGGAGAATTCGTCGGCTGCAGGATTCTGACCCAAACAAAATCGCGAGTACGATGGGCTCAGCGCGATTGCCAGAATGGTCAATCTCAGGAAAAAACGCTGGATTTTCGCGACATTTCGGTTTCGAAGCCGATCAGACATTGGACAAATTCCCTGAAATAGAGGAAGTCAAAAAGCTCTACGAACTCCCCTAAATCGCAAAATCACCCGAACCCGGACAAGAAAATTCCAGAATGCTCATTCCTGCCCATCCCCGCCCTGGTTCGCTCACTACCGCGGCACTGGGACGGCTCAAATGTAGGATGGGCATTCCTGCCCGTCCACGCGCTTGTTCGAGTGCTGCAGCGGCGCAGAGCGGCTCGGGCAGGAGTGCCCAAGCTACGACTTGTCCACGCGCTGGCTCGAGTGCTGCAGCGGCGCAGAGTGGCTCGGGCAGGAATGCCCAAGCTACGACTTGTCCACGCGCTGGTTCGGGTGCTGCAGCGGCGCAGAGCGGCTCGGGCAGGAATGCCCAAGCTACGACTTGTCCACGCCTGTTCGAGTGCTACAGCGGCGCAATGCGTTTCACCGGCCAGCCACTTTTGAACGGCCTCAGCTTCGTTTCTGCCGTTGAGATGTTTCACAATCTTGAGAGGGATTCCCTTGATGGGGAACAGAGCATCGTCAGCGTCGTGAACCGTCCTGAATCGGGTGACGACGGTTTCATCTGTGAAGATTTCCATTGCTGGAGGTGGTTCAATCTTCAGACACCACCATTCGCCGTTCTGCTTGTGGAAATCCAGTTCGCACAGAATTTTCGTCAAAGGGCCTCGGGGTGCTCGGCCGTGTTGTCTGAACCCGGCGATACCTGTTGAAAATCGAAGCTCTTCGGGGCTCAGTTCAATGGACGCTTTCCAGAAAAGCATGTCGACCATCAAGTAGGTGAACAAAGCGGCCAGCAATCCCGGAAAAAGTGCAACAAACGCGGCAGATCCAGAAGCGGAGATGCTCTTAAACGACAGATAGACTCCGACCGCGCAGAGGACAGTCATTACGAAGAGAGCTGCGAGAGCGGTAAAGTCCCGGCGAAAGAACTCCAGCTGATCATGGCCTGATTTCGACACAGAGCGACGCATACCGATTCGGGCCAGTACCGCATCGACATCGACCTCCTGCAGATATGGAGCAATAAGTTCGTCACTGAGACGATAGTCTTCACGACTCTCTTCGGTTCGAAAGATTGGCACGGGAAAGACGGACCCGCCTGCGTTTGGAGTATCCTTGATGTTTACAACAACCATCCAGCAGTAGACATCTGAGTTTCCATCAAGAAACGATGTCGTTGATCGAGAGTCGAATGGAATTGCAAAGCTGAATGGAATATTGGTCTTGCCTGGTTCTGAGTTCAGCGGTTTGTCAATGTAGAGTGTTGAGCTCCAGATTGTTGTTGTCCGGCTGTCGCTTCTGCTGCCGCTGCGTGATGATCGACTGCGGTGAGTGCGTTCGCATTTGAGGCATACTTCGAAGGGAGTTCCGGACGGAAAGTCCTGCTGCAGTGTAACAACGCCCGTGAAGGGGCCTCCGATGACTCCGGGGACCTGAGCCATTCGAAGTTCTGCCGTATTCCACTTGCGATTCATCCAGAAGACTCGGCCCATCAAAAGCAGGACCAGTCCGATGACGCCTATGATAATCTGCAGCGGCCGCGTCTCCGAGAGTACAGCCAGAGGGACAAAGACAGTGAGATAACCGGCTGCGAAGATCAAAATTGTGATTGTGATTCCGCGATTATTGAGTCGAATATGTTTTGCGGCCCATTCCGGATTCGAAAGCCATGGCTGCGACGGATTGACTTTCACTGTTGTGAGATAACGAATAAGCGCCTGTAGACCAGCGAGCACCACCACAGACGGAAAGACCGGGCCACTAACTGCAACAATCTTTCTACAGACATTCGTCCAGTTAACCGGGCCGTTTTCCTGAAAGACCTCGACAAGCGGTCGAACGTTGCTGAGACCGGAAACAATGACAAGCAAGAGGATCAGCTGAATGAATCGCAATGCGATACGAGCAACAAGGCTTTTCAAAACGGACTCCTGGGGCGATACCAACGACACTGATGTCGAAATGATACAGAAAAAAGTCCGGGCGACCACGGAGTTCAGCGGACGGCACATGGAATAAAGTAGCAGGCATTCTCCGAATGCCGTCCGCGTCGCGCAGTCATTGCGTTGCGGACGGCACATGGAATGTGCCTGCTACAGTTGCGGCAGACTCCGTCAGCCGGACAATGCGCCGTTGATCAAATGGGCGGGTTCAACACCCGTGAGTCGGAAATCAAGTCCCTGGTAGCGATACGTCAGAGTTTCGTGATTGATTCCCAGCAAATGCAGTACTGTGGCGTGCAAATCCCGAACATGGATGGGTGTGTCGGCAACGTTGTAGCTGAATTCATCGGTGGCACCGATCGTTGTTCCTGGGCGAATTCCTCCACCTGCCATCCAGATCGTGAAGCACCGTGGATGATGATCGCGACCCGCTTCGGGGCTGTTCCAGTTGCCCTGCCCTGCAACACCGCGACCAAATTCACCGCCCCAAATGACCAGTGTGTCTTCGAGAAGACCTCGCTGTTTCAGATCTGTCACAAGAGCGGCTGTCGCCTGATCGGTGTCTCGACATCTTGCAGTACACCACGAAGTCAGTCGGCTATGGTGGTCCCAATCCGGATGAATCAGCTGTACGAATCGAACGCCACGTTCCATCAGCCGTCGAGCAAGGATACAGTTTGCCGCGTAGCTGCCGGCGCGTCGTGAATCCGGTCCATAGAGCTCAAAGGTGGATTCCGATTCATCTCCCGTATTGATCAGATCCGGGATACTGGTCTGCATTCGGAACGACATCTCATACTGACTGATGCGTGTGAGAATCTCCGGGTCACCGGTCTCCTCGTATCTCTTAGCATTCACATTGCCGATCCCATCGAGCATTGTTCGTCTGACTTCCGGAGGCAGGCCATCCGGGTTGCGGAGATACAGCACGGGATCTCGCGAGTTACGCAGTTTGACACCCTGGTATTTTGACGGCAGAAATCCGCTTCCCCAGTAATGGTCATACAGCGGCTGGTCGCTGGGGCGCTGCATTCGGGAGATCATCACTACATAATCCGGCAGGTTTTGATTGTCACTTCCAAGCCCGTAACTGACCCAGGCACCGATGCTGGGGCGTCCGATCAGCTGATGTCCGGTCAGCAGATGAGTCATGGCGGGCGCATGATTGATCTGATCCGTGTACATCGACTTGATGAAACACAATTCGTCTGCCACGTTTCTGAGCGATGGCAGCCATTCACTGATCGTGGCACCGCTTTCTCCACACTTTCGAAAGCGGACACGTGACGGCATCACAAGCTGTTTCTGGCTGGCAGTCATGGTTGTCAGGCGTTGTCCCTGTCGAACTGATTCCGGTAACTCCTTTCCAGCCCAGCGATGCAGATCAGGCTTTGCATCAAACAGCTCGAGTTGTGACGGACCGCCTGACTGAGTGAGAAAGATCACACGGCGAGCTTTAGCGGCCAGTGAAGAAATCCTGTCCGGATCAGCGACCGCTGTTTGACTTGAAAGACTGGCAAGTGCAATTGCACCTGGGCTGAATCCCGCGGCACGGCCAAGAAGAACCCGCCGAGTCAGTTGCATGCGGCCATCCGGCATCTCATTCATGGGTGATCGCCTCATCGAGATTATAGATGGACGCCGCAGTGACAACGAATGCAGCCAGCTGAGCGGAATCATCGCTCGAATGAGTGTCTGCTGAATGCTTCACAAACAGATCGTTGGGGTTGCAGGCCTGCAGAAAAGCGAGTGCATCATCCGGATGATCCTGATACCACAGTTTTGTGGAATTGAATGTATTCAGCAGCGGCGAAAGTTCCTGCTCGTTGAGGCGACGCAACAAAATTCGCTCTGCGATTTTCTGAATTCTGTCAGATTCGGAATTTTGCTGAGTTATCGTTGCTTCGGCGATCGCGCGTGCTGCTTCCAGATAGCCCACATCATTGAGAAGAGTCAGTGCGTGGAGCGGAGTATTGGTTCGATTACTGCGAACTTCGCAGACTCTGCGCTGAGCAGAATCAAACAGGAATGTCGGAGCAACGGCTCGTCGCCAGAACGCATAAATCGTCCTGCGATACTGGGCTGGTCCCTGTGACGGTTCATATCGAAAACGCCCCATAAAGTTTTCTTCCCAGACTCCTGGTGGTTGCCATGGGCGGATTGGCGGACCACCGATCGCAGGATTCAGGAGTCCCGAAGTGCTGAGTACGTTATCGCGCAGCATCCAGCTGGGAACTCGAAAACGATGACTCCGTGCGAGCCATCGATTCTCAGGGTCCTTCATCCGAAGGTCCGGGCTGATCACGGAAGTCTGCTGATAAGTTTGACTCGTGACCATGAGTCTCAGCAAATGTCGGATGTTCCAGCCACTCTCAACGAATTCAACGGCGAGCCAGTCCAGAAGCTCTGGATGTGTCGGGGGTTCGCCCTGGACACCAAAGTCTTCCACTGTTCGCACAAGTCCCTGGCCAAACATCATCTGCCAGAAGTGATTCACAACAACACGTGCCGTGAGAGGGTTTTGTTCTGAGACGAGCCATCGAGCAAGCCCGAGACGATCCGGTGCAGCGTTCTCGGTCCAGCCGCCGATCGCAGATGGAATTCCTGCCGATACCTGTGTTCCGGGCTTATCCCAAACCCCACGGATCAATACATGAGTTGCTCGAGGATCTTTACGTTCTGCCAGAACCATGACATCGACTTTTTGTGCCGAGGCAATCTCGTCTTTCTGGCGAGCTGCAAGGTCGAGGTTTCGACGAGCGGTCAGATATGCTTCATGATCAGCAAGAAATTGTTCTCGAAGTGCCTGAAGCAGGTGGTCAGGCAGATCGGCCTGAGAAGCACCGGAACTCAGGTACTCTCGAAGTCGGTCAATTGGGGCCTGTTCAACAGATCGAACGGTTGAACCCGCCTGATCAGAAACACTGACTCGAAAGCGGCCCATGTTGGCATCACCGAGAGTCGATCGCATTCGCAGTTCAAATACAAGCGATTCTGTGTCGTGCAGAAGCAATGGTTCCGCCAGTGCAAAGACGGCAACATGAGGTTTTGTCTGATCCGCATCACGAATACTCCATCCATTACGAGGATCGTCGTCAAGGACGTGCTTGATGCTGCCGTACCCCTCGTACTTTGCAGGATCGTCCGAAGTATCTGCGACCGCGTTGTCAATCAGGAGATCACGAACCTGTGAACTCCCCTGCTCTCGTACCTGAACCTTCACATCCGTCAGAACGAAGTGGCCTGCCCTGCCTCTGGAGAATCTGCCTTGTGTGTGGCTGGTGTGCGGGAAGACTTCGAGCCGTATCCCGGTAATTCTGCTGTTGCCAGGGCGAATCACCACACGATAGTCGTCCTGCACAGGGTTCTTACCCGATGCCTGAATGATCTGCTCTGAATCTGCCGTCAGAGTTGTTCCTTCTGTTGATTCCAGTGCCGCGACCGGCAGATTCGTCCAGGCAACTAACCGCTGAGGTTCCTCGGCGGCAAGTTGCCAGAGTTCCTTCAGCCATTGCTGAAAGCGTGGTTCTGCTGAGGCCTTCGCGGCGACTTCTTCGGAGCTGCGGCGTTGAAGCCAGCGATCGGATTCCTCCAGTGCACGAGCAACAGTGCTGGATTCCACAGAAAGATACGGCCCCGCTTCACGACCTGCTTTGCCGGTTTCGTCGATGGAATTAAAGAATGCGGCCAGACGATAATAATCGTCATGGGAAATGGGATCATACTTGTGCGAATGGCACTGACAGCAGCCGAGGGTAACTCCCAGCCAAACCGAACCGATTGAGTTTGTTCGATCTATCACGTAGTCAACTCGCGATTCTTCCGGGTCTCGTCCGCCTTCGCCGTTTGTCATATGGTTTCGATGAAACGCGGTGGCAAGGCGAGACTTCGAATTGGCTTCCGGAATGAGATCACCGGCAAACTGATGGATCGTGAACTGATCGAATGGCATATTGCTGTTGAAAGCTTCGATGACCCAGTCTCGCCATGGCCAGTTTGTGCGAGTTGCATCCTGCTGAAAACCATCTGTATCTGCGTAGCGGGCGGCATCGAGCCACCACATGGCGAGGCGTTCGCCATGATGAGGTGAGTTCAGAAGTTGATCGATATAGTGCTCAACGGCATCCTGCGATTCTGATTTCAGGAATTCATCGATCTGTTCTTTGGGAGGCAGCATCCCGGTGAGATCGAAGGCAAGTCGTCGAGCCAGAGTCGTGCGAGACGCGGGCTTCGAGAGGGAGAGGCCGCGTTCATTAAGACTGTGTAGAACAAAGGCGTCGATCGGATGCGGTGCGAGACCTGGGACGGTGGGTCTCACCGGTGCTGAAAGAGACCAGTGTCCGGACCACTGGGCACCCTCCCCGATCCATCGACGGAGCAGATCGACGTCATGCGGATGAATTGGCTTGCGATTGGCGCCGGGTGGCGGCATCATCAGGTCCGGATCGCTGCTCGTGATTCGTTTCAGGAATTCTCCCGCGTCAGGGTCTTCGAGTGAGAGTACCTTGAGGGCGTCTTCTCGCTGATCGAGCCGAAGGTCGGCTTTGCGGTTTGCGGCATCGGGGCCGTGGCACGAAAAGCAGTTCTCCGCAAGGATGGGCAGGATTTTTGAACGAAACTCGTCAGCCCGAACGAGTCCTGATTCATTCGCAGAAGTCCCGAACCCTGCGATTTCAGACAGTATGATCAGGGCTATTGTGAACTGCCGGGCAGGATTCCTGATCTGCCAGGCAGAGCGTGGGATGCGGTTCTGTTGTCTATACCGATGCACCCTTCAACTCCTGAAGACCCTTCAGTTCCTGAAGACAAAGTGGTATGGCGTCGAGGAGAGTCTGAATCTCGGTGTCTGTCCCAATTGTAATTCGGAGACCATCGATTGGGGGAGCGTCAGAAGTGCGACCATCAAACTTCATGTATCGAACCAGAATCTTTCGGGATTTTAATTGTTCATAAAGTTGGCGGTGCTGAGCGGACGGGTGAGTCACCCAGACAAAGTTTGCCTGACTGGGGGCAACATTAAAACCGAGATTGCTGAGTGCGTGAGAAAGGTGACTGCGAGTCTTCATGATTTGATTTCGATTGGTCAGCATCCAGTTTTGGTCTTTTAAGGCGGCTGTTGCAGCCGCGATGGAGACCGCATCGCAGTTGTAGCTGTCCTTGACTTTCTGCATTCCTTCGATCAGTTTGGGATGAGCCATCGCAAAGCCAAAGCGAATTCCTGCGAGACTGTACGACTTGCTGAATGTGCGAGTCACAATCAGTCGACCGTCGAAGGCAGGATCCCTGAGCAGTTCACCGCGATGCGGTTGATCGCTGAAGTCGCCGTAGGCCTCATCGAGAATTAAAACACCCTGATCAGGCAGCAGCTGCAGCAATTGATCTCGCGACCACAGATTACCGGTCGGAGAATTTGGATTTGGAACGTAGAAGACTCGAACCAACTTCCTGAGTTCCGCCGCTTCGGCCGGATCCCACTGCCAGTCTGCGTTCAGACGAAGCCTTCGAACACCACAACCCTGAATCTGTGCCAGCGATTCGTAGAGCACGTAACTGGGATATGGGTACCCGATCAGTTGTCCTGAGTCGCAAAAGGATCGAGTAATAATCGTGAGGTTTTCGTCACTTCCGTTGGCCGGTAAAATCCAGTCTGTTGAAAGTCCAAACAGAGCGGCAGCTTCACGTTTGAACGTGATCGCATGAGGGTCCGGGTAGACATTGAGACGCCCAATGGCGGCATGCTGGATTGCTTTGACCACTTCCGGTGACGGTGGGTAGGGGTTTTCGTTCGTATTGAGTTTTACCCAGCCAGTTTCCTGAGGTTGTTCGCCGGGTGTGTATCCTGCCATCAGGTCGACGGCAGGTCGAAAAACGGAAGTCATGAGCATTCTCGAAAGGTTGAAATACGAATTTTCAAAGGAGGATACCGTGTCGGGACACTGGTCTTCATCCGGAAGATCGCAAAAATCAAATTTAGTAATTGCATGAGCAGGGTTACCGAACAGTTTAAGGGATCCGCAGGGAAAGGCAGCCGCGATGGAAGAAATGGTCGGAAAAAACGTCGTTGTGGATGTTGTTTCACAATTCGTGTATCTCGGTCGTCTGCAGGAAGTCGGTCAAAAGACAGTGGTGCTCAAGAATGCCGACGTACATGACCTGAGAGATTCCACAACAACCCGCGAAGTTTATGTCCGCGATGCTCGTCTGCACGGAATTCAGCCAAACCGAAACCGAGTCCATGTTCGGCTGGAACAAATTGTAAGCGTTTCGCTCCTGGACGACGTGATTCAATAAAAAGACGTAGGATGGGCATTCCTGCCCGTCCCGTCCCCTGCCAGTCTTCGAATCGCAGTCAGTGCTGGCGTTTTAACCACGGAATACGCGGAAGAATCGCAGAAGTAACCGATTGTGATTTTTCGTGTGGTTCGTGGTTATCAATCGAGTTGCATGAAGCAGCGGTCGATTGCAAAACATCAAGACCGACACTACCGGCGATTCAGGCCCGGGGGGGGGCCGATACATCGTCAGCCGGTGGCGAATGTCCCGGGTTTTAGAACTTTGCTTTGCAGAGTTTTACATCTCAAAACAGAGGAGTGATGGTGTGTCGACCCTCCGGGCCTGAACCTGCCAACTGAAATCATTCAACCTCAGAGGTCATGATGTTGAAGTTAAATCGCAGGCAGTGCTGGAAAACCACAAAAAACCGCCGAAGTTGTTCTGGCGAAAGTGGTTCGAACGAACGTAGTATTCGACAATACTGGAAATTGTGAAGTTTGCCGTTGATCGGATTCCCAAATGCTGACGTCTCGAGGAATGACAGAAAGGCGATCCTGCATGGGGCTTATTGCCCTGTTGGGATTCATTCTGTGTTCATCGCAGAACGTACAGGCTTCCTGTGGTGACTATGTCTACAGCCGGTATTCCCGGATGCCCCACCCCCATGACAACTCGACAGTTGTGATGCAGGGTGGAACAGCGAACCGGGAACATTCTTCGGCGAATCGGCGTTCGGTTGCTGGAGGCCGGTCCGCGGTTTGGGGCATGTTCGAACCTGGACCATCGATACACGATCAGGCTTCGTCGGTGCTTGAGTTGTTTGGTCGAACCGCATGTCGGGGGCCACATTGCCAGAAAGCACCTGTGAACGTTGCGGTACCGGATGGTCCAATGGTGACACATCGCGATGCGAAGGACCTGATGGAACTACTGTACCGAGTCCCTCATTCCGACCTGCATGGCGGAAGTTTGTTGATGGCGAATGAACTCGCCAGGCCCCTTCGAGGATTTCCTCTGCATCCTGAGATTCCGCCTGAAGTTGCGTGACCAGAGCAGCAGACCGGTTTTTGTTCTGGAGGGCCGTTTCGGTATCTCCCGACGTTCGTCGCTGCCCCAGATGTTCCGGCGAATACACAGCCGGCCTCCCTTATTGCTATTGCGCATCAGAATTGTTCAGGCGGAAGAATCGATATGTCGGATCAAACAATGCAGCCTTCGGCACCAAAGAAGGTCGTTCACAAGGCCGTGGGGCCAAAACTACGGATCGTATTTAACATCATGCTGGCACTTCTGGCGCTGATCGGCGCCAACAGTGTCTATCTGGGTGGCATCAGTTTTCTGGAATGGTGGACCGGCGAGGTTTATCAGGACTACTTCTACCTTTGCATGGTTCTTGCGCACATTGTCGTCGGCTTCATCATCGTGACTCCTTTCCTTGTGTTTGGAGTTGTCCATATTCGAAATACGAAAGACCGAAAGATTCGCCGAACCGTGTGGATTGGATATGCGTTGTTTGGCGTGTGCATCATGATTCTTGTGTCCGGATTTCTGCTGATGTTCATGCGCAATGAGGGCGTCCTGAACCTTCGAAATCCGGTAGTGCAGTCAATGGTCTATTGGGGCCACGTGGCCGGACCTGTCGTCGGTCTGTGGCTCTATTGGCTGCATCGGCTTGTCGGTCCGAAGATGCGCTGGAAATCGGGGCTGGCATGGGCCGGCGTCTCTGGAGCGACCGCTGCTGTGATGGTGTATCTACAGGCTCAGGATCCTCGCGAATGGAATGCAGTCGGACCTGCATCCGGCGCTCAGTACTTTGAGCCATCGCTTGCCCGAACAGCGACGGGAAACTTCATTCCGGCGGAAACGCTCGACATGAATCACTATTGCATCAAGTGTCACAAAGATGCTCATGATCAATGGGCTGGAAGTGCTCATCGCTTCAGTTCATTCAACAACCCTGCATATCTTGCGACGGTTGCCGAGACTCGGGAAGTTGGAATGAAACGTGATGGAACCGTGCAGGGCTCCCGATTCTGTGCGGGGTGTCATGATCCGGTACCCTTCTTCAGCGGAGCATTTGATGATCCGAAGTTCGACATGCTGAATCATCCCACAGCACAGGCGGGGATCACCTGCACGACGTGTCATGCGATCACGCACGTGAACAGTACTCGCGGGAACGCAGACTTTACCATTGAAGAACCACTCCATTATCCGTTCGCGTACAGTGAAAACGCAGTGCTGCAATGGGTGAATAATCAGCTGGTGAAGGCTAAGCCTGCCTTCCACAAGAAGACTTTTCTGAAACCGCTCCATAAGACAGCAGAATTTTGTGGTTCGTGCCATAAAGTGCATTTGCCATACACACTGAACCACTATAAGGACTTTCTGCGAGGCCAAAACCACTACGATCCGTGGCTGCTGAGCGGCGTCTCGGGACATGGTGCGAGGAGCTTCTACTATCCTGAGAAAGCTCAAACCAACTGCAACGAATGTCATATGCCAATCGGCGAGTCTGATGACCTGGGTGCAAAGCTATTTGATGAATCCGGTCAATTGAAGACTCACGATCACCTGTTCCCATCCGCCAATACAGCGGTTGCATGGTTTCATGACAAACCGGAAGTGATCGAAGCCCACCGAAAGTTTCTGCAGGGCATCATGCGTGTGGATGTTTTTGGAGTTCGGGAAGGCGGAGAAATCGACAGTCCACTGTCAGCACCTCTGCGACCGGAAGTTCCATCTCTGAAAAAGGGGCAGAAGTATTTGCTCGAGACTGTGATTCGAACGCTCAAAATGGGGCACCACTTTACTCAGGGAACAACGGACTCGAATGAAGTCTGGCTGGAAGTGACAATGACTTCCGGAGATCGTCAGATCGGAGCAAGTGGACTGATGGACGAAGACAAAGGTGTTGACCCGTGGGCACACTTCGTCAACAACTTCATGATTGATCGGGAAGGGAATCGAATCGATCGCCGAAATGCACAGGACATATTTATTCCTCTGTACAACAACCAGATACCTCCTGGAGCAGGCCAGACGGTTCATTACAGTTTCCGAGTTCCGGAGGATGTGGACGCTCCAGTGACTGTCAAGGTTCGACTGCTGTATCGCAAGTTCGACAAGATCTACATGGAGTTTGTTGACAAACGACTGACCTCAATGGGGACAACAGTGCGAGGACATAAGGACGGAGAGCCTTACCGAAATGAGCTTCCGATTGTTGTAATGGCTGAAGATTCAGTCACATTTCCTGTAGAAGGTGTTGAAGCCGTTGTTGACAACCCGAAACGTGAGATTCCTGAATGGCAGAGATGGAACGATTATGGCATCGGACTGCTGTTGAAGGGCAAAGCAGAACTGAAGCAGGCTGCAGACGCGTTTCGCGAAGTCGAGAAGCTTGGACGCTATGATGGTCCGTTAAATCTTGCTCGAGTTCTCCTTGAAGAAGCGGGTGAAGGACAGCTGGCAGAGGCAGTGGATGCAATCAAACGAGCGGCGGCTCACAAAGAGCCGGCAGCTCCGCCATGGACGCTGGCGTGGATCAGTGGTGTCGCCAATCGGCAACAGGGATTTTTGAAGGAAGCTGCTGAGAATTTTCGGCAGGTTCTGGAATATAAATCAGAGGATACGATCAAACGGAAGTTTGATTTCAGTAAGGATTACGAAGTCATCAATCTGCTTGGACAAACTCTGTTTGACCTCGGAAGCAATGTCAGACGTGCCGAAGCTGAACCGGGTAAGACTGAACGTCGGGAGCTGTTTGAAGAGGCCGTTGAAGTCTACCATCGAACTCTGGAGCTGGACTCTGAGAACATTGACGCGCACTACAACCTCGCTTTGTTGTATCGCAATCTGGCCTCGCTGGCAGAAGATGGTACTCAGGAGAAGTCCAGTGAAGAACTCAATAAACTGGCCGATCAGCATCAGGACCTGCATGCTCGTTATAAGATTGACGACACGGCTCGAGGGCAGGCGATTGGCAAGGCTCGCGAAAAGTATCCGGCAGCCAACGCAAAGGCGGAACGCGTCGTGATCTATGATCTGCAGCGAGTCGAGCCCACAGAATCTGCAGAATTGACTCCGCAGAAAAATCCTGGGGATGCTGAATAGCTCAGGTTTGCAAACTGAGTCATGGCCATCAATACTTCATGCTCGTATGTTCAGTGTTTCCGTCGTCTTCGAGTCAGGAAAGCAGATCATGAAGCGTGTGGTGTTGATGGCCATTTTCGTTGGCGCGTCTCTTTTGTCAGTCGGAACTGGTCGTCCGGCGTTTGGCGGTGAGCCTGTGGCACCCGTCCGAATGGGATGTGGAATTATGACCTTTGACACAGTTCCTGGCTGGGGACTGGGGGAGGACGGTAAGTCGCAAATTGGACCGACGCACGGCAGCGTTGTTATCGACAAGGCTGGGAACGTCTACACAAGTGCTCAGATGGGAGTGTTTGTGTTTACGCCGGAAGGGAAACTCATTCGTCGCATGGTCGGCGATGAGTACTCGAATATTCACGATATGGAAATCCGTGACGAGGCAGACGGAGAGTTCATTTATGGTGCTCGCAATGCAAACGCGGAAGGCATCAAATTCAATGCTGAAACCGGCGATATTGTGCTTCACCTGAAGTTTCCGGAGGAGTCCGGACTGAAGCTCACTCGGTTTAACCCAACCGCAATTACAGTGGCACCGAACGGGGATATTTTTCTTTCCGACGGGTATGCGAGTAACCACATCTTCAAGTATGACCGAACTGGAAAGTACCTGAAGCACTTTGGAGAACAGGGCAATGACCTGAAGCAGTTCAATACTGCACACGGGATGACGCTGGATACTCGTTACGATCCTCCGCGGCTTCTGGTCTGCGACAGAAACCATGAACCCAAAGGACGCCTTTTGCACTATGACCTGGAAGGAAACTTCATCGAAGAAGTGATCACTGGATTGGGAATGCCGACATCTGCAGCAGTTCAGGGAGACTATGTTTCTGTCCCTGACCTGCATGGGCGTGTTGTGATTCTGGATCGCAGCAACACAATCATGGCGGTCCTGGGCCACAATGTGAACCCCGATACTCGAGTTAACTTCAATGTGCCTCAGGAGAAGTGGATCGAAGGCGTGTTCAGCGGAACTCATGGTTCTTACTGGGACAAAGACGGAAACCTCTATATTCAGGACTGGAATGTTTCCGGGCGTATCATGAAGCTGGTTCGAGTCCGCGAGTAGGACTCGCAACCAGAGTGACGCGGACGGCACATGGAATAAAGTAGCAGGCATTCTCCGAATGCCGTCCGCCTCGCGCCACAGGGGTTCAAGCGGACGGCACATGGAATGTGCCTGCTACATGCCTTCCGCCTCGCGTCCCAGGGTTCACGCGGACG
>JAEUIH010000090.1 GCA_016795105.1 Planctomyces sp. | reverse complement strand
CCCACCGACGACCGAGATTGAGTCGTTTGAAAGTCGATTGGATTTTGCCATCACAACACTCCGCATTCTCGCAGCCAGCTTTCCGCGTCCGCAGAGGAAAGCTCGTATAGGATATCGCCCGTTTTGGGATCAAAAGTAGCCGTTGGTTTGAATTTCCGTTTCAGGTAGAAATCGACATTCGCGATGGGGAACAGGTTCACACAACCACCAAACGTGTAAAACCAACTCTCGGCAACAGCATATCTCAGCAGGGCTTCGCCAACACCTCGAAATCGAGGCGCCTCCACAAGATACTCTCTGTTTGCCGGTGCTGATGCAATCCTGTCGACAAAAATGGCCTTTTTTGCCGGTTCCAGAGCGGAATTCACGCCGACTCGATAAACCAAAGCCCCCTGAAGTCGACCGTCAGGCGTCTGCAAACCAACTGCAAACCTCCCGGGTTTATGCTGGTCTTGGGAGAGCAAGGCCACCCAATCCCAGTCGTAGTCTGGCTCCTCTCTTGCTTCGTCGGGCAGCGGAGTCTCGGTCCACCAGTTTGGTTCTACCCAATCGTGGCAAAGATACTTCACCGATTCTCGCGACAACACCACGACAGCCGCTTCAACGTTGATTCCAGCTTGGCAATCAAACAGCCAAACAGCTTTCGGGACCTCCATGTCGCAGTCGTTCCATCAATTTTGTTTAGGAAGAATCGGTTTTGCCGTTCAAATCTGTCCAAGCGACGCTTGATACGTCCTGACACGCTGGACTTCAAGACTCCGACGTCCCC
Organism: Planctomyces sp.; assembly: GCA_016795105.1. Classification (GTDB taxonomy): domain Bacteria; phylum Planctomycetota; class Planctomycetia; order Planctomycetales; family Planctomycetaceae; genus F1-80-MAGs062. The sequence goes on along the minus strand of JAEUIH010000090.1, from coordinate 27,079 downwards.
CGGGAATCCTACTTGCCGCCGGTGAACGCTATGCCGCCGGGACTTGATCATCGGATTCTAGTTGTGAGAATCGGCTCAATCTTCTGCGGACGAATCCGCAATTCGAAGCCAATTAGATTCAGAGTTTCCGCAGAAGCAGACGCTCAGGCCGATTGTACCCTAAGGGGGCTTTTGGTAAGGTTAACAAACGTTCTGAGTTCTGTCGCAACACCCAGCCGTCCGTGGAGGACAGTCGATGGAAAAACTCGACGAGTACCTGCGAATCAAGGAAGCCGCCGAATACCTCGGCGTCTCACCCAACACACTCCGCAACTGGGGCCGCGACGGAAGAATCATCGAACACCGACATCCTGTCAATAACTACCGACTGTATGAGAAAGATGACCTGACCAGACTACTCCGCAGGGCGAAAGCAACTTCACATTGACAAGCTCTCATATTGAATTCCTGACGCCGTGAATGATGGGGGCTATCAATGACGAGTCAAATCGCACCACTGAAACTTCATTTCGAAGATTCTGGAGACTGGCATAGCCTCCCGGAATGGGCTGAGTATTTCATTAGCGTGGGCAAGCATCTAGCAGTTGCAGAGAACTCTGAAAGTCGGATTGTAACTGCGATTGTCGTACCGACGCGGGCCTACTGTGCGGCGTTCGTCAGCCTGGGAATGGTCATCAGTGATGCCGCAGCGCGAGATCCGTCGTCCGCAGCAGCCCACTTTGAAAAGCTCTTCGAACTTCCGGTCGGTACACCTGTGATCCTTCGCCAAAGCCCGCGCAAGGTTTTAAGAGGCGTGCTGCAGGAACCAATGGAGTACAACGGGAAGCTGTATGTCCGTGTGAAAGTACAGTCGAGGGATTCTCGTACTGGTGGTGGGCTGACGCACATGGTGGAAGAGTCGCACTCGCTCCAGGTTCAACCTGCCAAACACTCTGGCAAGCTGCCCAAGAAACAGGGGGCTGAAAACAAACGATTTGCCAACAGCTTTGTTGACAACTTGCTGGGAGATGGCGATCCAGTCCAACTCGGATTGCAGTCAAAGCTCGTGTGCGCCATTGTCGGAAAGAGAAACTCACTCGAAAACGAAATAAGGCACACGCCCCTGGCTCTTTACGCCAACAGCGATTGCAGGGCCGTGGGCCAGTTACAGGATCTATTGCGAGTTGATCGCTTTGTCGCCGACAATCAATCCTACCGCTCCGCCCTCTTGCCAATTGGTTCCAGCTCACCAACTGGCGACGTTATTAGCAAGGTCGAGATGGGCGTCGTGTTCGATGGCGCAGCGGGCTTTCTGAAGTGGGGAGCGATGTGGCCGGGCCAGCATCAAATTATCATCCTCGACCGCACGGAACGCTTTTTCGATGATGCAATAACCGCCATCAATTCCCGCTTCTCGCAGAACCGCGCCGATGCGGAGACACCTCTGCCCGCGAGTGATGCCCCCGCCGGCGGCGAGGTTCTGGCTTTCCGAGAGGAGATTTCATGAATCCCGTTTCCATTGGCGGTGCGTCGTGCGTTTACGAGACCGCATCCAAATGCGAAATCAACCGTCATTGGGTAGACCATTCAGGGCTGGCTGATGTATCGCAATCACTCCGGGCACTGGTACAGTCTCTTGGTACCGAAGTAGAAGATGAATTCTGGCAACAGGTGCTTGGTCCTGTCCGTCGACTCTCTTTTGCCCTATGCTCAACCCCATTGCCGTTTGATCGAGCAGTCTCGGCTGCTTGCATCAACTGGGACAAATTGAATCTCCAAGTGCGGCGTTGCCAGCAACTCTATCCAGATTCACACGCCGCCGTTGCCAGCGTCGTGCAGAAATTGCACAATCTGGGCTCTGAACCAAGTTCGCCATTCACCGAAACGCTGCAAAATCTTCATGGCCAATTCGGAGGCATGTCGGTTGTACTCCGCAATCCGCGGCTACATCAGGCCGTGGCCTCCTATTTTGTTGCCAGCGCCGGACTGCGGAATGCGAAGGTTGTTAGTGTTAGGCAATTGCGAGAAGTGATTTTGTGCAACGTGCTTGTCGCAATTGGTCCATGTGGATGGTTCCCAGACTATGTGTTCTCAGCACCGCGAGCTGAGCGAATCCACGTTGTTTCGTACCGATGGATACGGGATCCGTGGAAACCAGGGCCAGTTTTCCTTAACTCCGATGGTTCCCCAGAGGGCAATGCACACAAGCACAGAGTCGGCTTATTGCCACAGATGAAAAGCCAAGCATTACCCGGCAGTCAGGGCACTCCGGACCTCGAACCGTTGGATTTGCTCCCACGGCTACCGCCTTTTGACAGAGCGAGCTTGCGTTTTCTGGGAATGCCAAAGAATCCAGCTTCTGGCGAGGAGACACTGCCAGCCCGTCTGTGCCATCTGAGCGGCGGGCGAGCGGTCTTTGTGTCGTCTGATGAGGGGGCATCGTCGCTTGTCATTGATTCCTCGGAAACGGATGAATCCGTAGTAAGGCGAATTCCCGCAGATGAACTGGAGCCGGAACAATACTTACTTCTACGAACATCCGGCGGAGGAGACTTCATCGCTTCGCTTGCTGATCGCATTCTCGGCGCCAATGCATCAGCAAGGCGATCACAGCAAGCTGGTTGGAAAGCCAAATTGATCTCCGTTGCTCAACAGCGTTTCGGTTTGCTGGGCCGTCGCGAACTTGCTGTCCGGCTTGCTGAAAATCTGCGTACGGAGAAACTTTCGGAAGCCCGCCCTGCGAATGTGCAATACTGGATGTCATCGAAGTGCATCCACCCTCGGAAGGAAGAGGATTTTGCCGCGATCCTTGCATTCGCGGGCATGCAAGAGAGTACACAGGAACTTTGGGAAGCGATGTGCGAAATCGACCAGGCGCATAGAAGAGCAGGTCACGCCATCCGCCGCCTGCTGCTGCAGACGATTGTATCCTCGTCTCTGGAACCACTCGAACGGGACGGATTAATGGACTTCGATCTCGGAGAGCAGGATGGCGGGACGCTATCGGCATTTCAAATCATGGACATATCGGAAGAGGAGTTTGAGATTCCTGCCGGCCATATCGGTGTCCTACTGGATTTGGAGGAATAGCTGTGGCTCGTATGATTCCTCCGACGATAGCTGCTACATGCTCCAGCCCCGGTGAGCAAGAGATATTTGAGAAGCTCAAACAGGAAGACGCTACACGGGAATGGATCGTCTTGCACTCGCTTGATATTGCGCAGCACTTGCGACAAGTATCCGGCGAGGCTGATTTCGTGATTATCGTTCCGGGACTCGGCGTGCTTTGTCTCGAAGTGAAGGCCTGCCGCTCACTCGTGCGCAGGGATGGCCTCTGGTTTTATGGCAAAGATCCCAAAGGTGACCCACGAGGTCCATTTAAACAAGCGGCGGAAGCAATGCACAGCCTCCGACAACAAGTCATACAAAGCGACACGTCGCTTTCCCGTGTCCCCTTTTGGTCTGCGGTGGCTTTCCCATACATAGAATTCGGCGTGGACTCGGGAGAATGGCACCCGTGGCAGGTAATAGATGCATCCCGTTTTAAACGGCAGCAAATGGGTCCGCTGATACTCAGCATTTTACGCAGTGCGAGGACACATCTTGGTTCGCAGCCGTCCGCCAAGTGGTTTCGCGATAGTGACCGCGTGCCCGACATTCAGCAGTCCGCCGCGATAGCCAGAATCCTGAGGGCGAACTTCGAATTCACGGAGAAAGCCCATGACCGTCGCACTCGCAAGCAGTCGGAAATACTCCGTTATACGGAAGAGCAATTCGCAGCCCTTGACACGATGGAAGATAACTCTCGCGTCCTGTTTACAGGCCCCGCCGGAACCGGTAAGACCGTTCTCGCTCTTGAAACCGCACGCCGGGCAGCGTGTACTGGGAAAAAAGTGTTGCTTGTGTGCTTCAACCGTCTGCTTGGTAACTGGTTGTCCGAGCAACCGCTCGCTCGAAATAGCGTAGTCACGGTCGGAACTCTACACCAATACATGGCAGGGATCGCAGGCATCAGAGTGCCGGAAGGAGCGGATGACTCGTTCTGGAAGTCGGCTTTACCCGACGCTGCCATGTCGAAACTGCTCGATCGCCAAAGCGACGCCGGGCAGTTTGACTTGGTGATTGTCGATGAAGTACAGGACCTCCTGCATCCTGCTTACCTCGACGTTCTAGACTTGGTCGTCAAAGGCGGGCTTGCCGACGGAACGTGGAGAATGTTCGGCGATTTTGAGCGACAAATGCTTTACGGGCAAGACCGTGACCATGCTGAGATGTTGCTCACCAAACGGTGCGGCACATTTGCCAAGGGTTCGCTCCGTGTGAATTGTCGAAACACTCCTCGCGTCGCAACACTGTCACATCTCCTCGGTCGCCTCACGCCTAATTACTCGCGCATCCTGCGACCTGACGACCAGATCGAGCCAACTTTGACTTACTATGCAACGCCATCACAGCAACGGAAGGAACTCGGCAAGATACTCGAACGTCTCTTCAAGGAATCCTACAGCAGCGATGACATCGTTGTCCTCTCTCCGAAGGCTGGATCTCGTTGTGCTGTGGCCGGTCTTACTGATAAGCCGTGGTGTGATCAACTCGCCCCATTCGAAGCGGCTGTGCGCGGTCAGATTCCCTATACCACAATCCAGAGCTTTAAGGGACTCGACGCTCCTGCCGTCGTTGTCACCGACATCGAACACTTCGATGGCGAGATGTTCTCTTCACTCTTCTATGTCGCAACAACCCGAGCGTTGGAGCGGCTTTGCATTATTATTCACGAGACAGCCAAGCCTGCCATCGTTCACTCGTTAATTGGTAACACACAACGTTGAATGGAGAACACCCGGTGACACATATTGCAAATCGTGATGTAGTGCTGCGGGCGCTCCGTGAAGAACTCGTTGGGCCATGCCCCCTCGGGCAAGAAGTCAATTGTGCTCAGACAATTCAGTTTGAGGACGCTGAATCAGCCTATCGGCCATATCGTCAACTTGGTTCCGGCGAAGAGATTCTCCAGCGGGACTCCCCCACAAAACGATACGGAGTGGGAGTCTTGTACCCAATGGAGCCCCCTGCTCCCCCTGATGAATTGAGTGCTCAGCTTCCTCCATCCGAAGAAGAAACTATGGGCCTAGAGTTGGGCAATGAAAGGGATGTGCTGTCACGGTCCGCTGTGGAGGACTGCGAGACAATTGCCGCTCGAGCTGAATTCCGACTCCCGGAAGCAGATTCGGATGATTTTGATCTCTCGTCTGCCAATACCTACAAGCCAAGCAGCATGGCTGTCAGCTTTCTTGTGCATTTACCAGAAAGCTCCGTGTTAGTCGCCACAGCCTCTGGGGGACGCTATCGTCAATTGACCGTCGCCCTTCCTCGCCCGCGCGGTCGGGGCGAACAACAAGAGGAGCATGGGGAGGGTGCGGCCGCCGCAGCTGGGTACTATGAACGCGACTGGTGGCTCCGCTCTGCCGTCAGACTTGAAAGCCACTTCCACCGCGAAGACATGCCCACATCAAACGCCTATGCGAATTCCCGAGATCCAGTGAGGGAGAACGTCGAAAATCTTGATGTGAGGATCGAAGCTTTCGTACGGCCATATCGGTCGCGACCGAACGTGTTTCTCGCTACTGTCTGTTTGGTCAATCGCCAAGCCGCCGAGAATCGCAAGGATTCGCAATCTCTTTTCCAATCTCGGATCGAAGTACGGTTGAGACATGGGTCACCTGGCGAGATCCTTCCCTACCCAACGGCGGAGCCACTAGATGGTGATGAGCGTTCACAGGAATTGCTTTATCGCGACAAACTCACCTTTGCAGTTGGACACGGCTGCGCAGCTGACTGGACATGCCTCACTCCAACCTCTGCGGAATGTATCACTGCGGAATGCCTGCCAGTCTATGAAACACCTAGTACGACGCCTGACATCCGTACAGATAGCGGTCGTCCACTTGTCGCGTCGATGCGTTTGCTGGCTGGGATTGACCCAGCTTCTGTCGGCACAGAGCAGCTTGAGGCCATCGTCAGTGAGTACGAGGCATGGATTGTTGTGCAACGGGGCCGGATTCCCGACCTACCAGCGGGATTGAGGGCTACCGCCGAAGCACACATGGATCAATGCGCCCAAGCATCTAGGCGAATGCGGGACGGCCTGCTGCTTCTGGCTAGCGACGCACAAATCGGACGCGCCTTCCAACTGGCGAATCTAGCAATGGTCACTCAGCAGGTGAGGTCGAGGCGCGAGGCCCGCGCTGCCACCTTCGACCAAGAGACTTCAACTCTTCAATTCGCGACGCCGTATGAGGCGATCGATCTGAACTCAGACCGCGCAAACGGAAGCCTGTGGAGGGCATTTCAGATAGCGTTCATACTTGCTTCTTTGCGGTCAACAGCCGACGCAGATGACACCGATCGTGAACGCGTCGAGCTGATCTGGTTTCCTACCGGCGGAGGAAAAACAGAAGCGTACCTAGGACTGTCGGCATTCAGCATTTTTCTTCGCCGGTTACGTAATCCGGCTGATACTGGTATCCAAACTCTAATGCGATACACGCTTCGCCTGCTTACCGCGCAGCAGTTCCAACGTGCATCACGTTTGATTTGCGCTATGGAACACATTCGGCGACAGAATGCCGTTGAACTTGGTGAAACCGAAATAGCTGCCGGCATCTGGCTTGGCGGTTCTACGACACCGAATTCACGTGAAGAAGCACGCCGGATTCTGCGGAGCTTACAACAAGGTGATGGTCATGAGCAAAACAAGTTTGTCCTCGATCGGTGCCCTTGGTGCGGGGCCGAAATGGGGCCAGTAAACCTGACCCCTGGTCGCGGACGAGGTCGCGGCCGTCGTGGTAACGTTCCCCGCGTTATTGGCTATGAGGTTCGAGACAATACAGTCATCTACTCCTGCCCTGACCGCCGCTGTGAATTCCACGGGCAGCTGCCACTATACGTAATCGACGAGGATATTTATGAGAAACGGCCTGATCTTGTCATAGGTACAGTCGATAAGTTCGCTATGCTCGCCTGGAGGCCGGAGGCACGCTCACTTTTCGGTATCGCTGCGGATGGTGCGCGAGCCTATTCACCGCCAAGCCTCATCATCCAAGACGAACTGCACTTGATTTCTGGACCACTTGGCTCGATGGTCGGCCTTTATGAACCAATCATTGAGGAACTCTGTACGGATCGACGCAATGGTCGGGTAGCGAAGCCGAAGATTGTTAGCTCAACGGCAACGATTCGCAACTACACCGAACAGGTGAAGGCACTGTACGCACGCAGCCGCACTAGTCTTTTTCCGCCGCCTGGACTAGATGCCGACGATTCGTTTTTTGCAAGAGTGGCTCGGCGACCAGATGGGACGCTTGAGCGTGGGCGCATCTACGTAGGCGTCCATGCCCCCGGGCTTGGCTCACTCCAGACGGTACAAGTCCGTACTTTTTCGGCCTTGCTCCAAGCTCCGCAGCCAATGGGTTCCGTCGAACGGGATCCGTGGTGGACTCTGCTCTTGTTTTTTAACAGTTTACGGGAGCTCGGCACAACGCTCACGCTGTTTCAGTCCGATATTCCAGACTTATTGAAGGGCGCGCTCAGGCAACGTCTCGGAGCCGGGTTCCAAGACGTCCGGCAACTGAGGAAAATTCTCGAACTTACCGGGCGTCTGCCTGGTGATGAAGTGCCAAAGGCGATTTCTGCACTGGAAGTTCCAACGGACTCACAGCAAGGACACGCAGTCGATGTTTGCCTCGCTTCGAATATTATCGAAGTAGGAGTCGATATTGACCGGCTTTCACTCATGGCTGTTGTCGGCCAGCCGAAAACCACATCGCAATACATTCAGGTAACAGGGCGCGTCGGGCGTAAACCCGATCGTCCGGGCCTCGTCGTGACAATCTATGCTGCATCTAAGCCGCGTGACCGCTCACATTTTGAGAAATTCCGGAGTTATCATGAGCGGCTCTATGCGCACGTCGAGCCAACGAGTGTGACGCCGTTTTCCCGCCCCGCTCTCGATCGAGCGGCCCATGCTGTTATTGCAAGCTATGTGCGGCAATTCGGCGACTCAGACCAAGCCGAAAGTCCCTATCCGTTCCCCACCGCATTGGTCGCGGGTGTGTCATACATCCTCGAACAGCGAGCGGCAGACGTTGACCCTGATGAGCTTTCGACGCTTCGCCGAATCATCCAGCGGCGAGTTGATGAGTGGCAGAGATGGCAGAGGACACAGTGGGATCGTGGGCGCACTACGGAGAACATGCCACTGTTGAGGCCATCAGGTGCCTATGTTACACCAGAAAAGGCTCGAGTCTCATGGGCAACCCCACAATCTCTGCGTAACGTAGATGCAGAGTGCCAAGTCGAAATCACACAGCTTTACATTATTGATGAAGAAGAGGTCTCTGATGCCTAGAGGACCAGTGCGCCGTGGCCAACTCATTTCGCCCTTTGGCCCCGGGGCAATGATGATTCTTCCTGACGGTGTTTCCGTAATTTGCGGCGGGCTTGACAATTGGTTCAAGTACGAAGATGGCACTAAGGACAATATTGACCCACGTGAGTATCAGGTCGATGAATGGCGACTTGCAGGTCGCCTCAATGTCGCCCGTTTTTACCTGCCGCCGGACTATCGACGGGGTGGCCGTCACGATTCGCCGACCAACCGCTCTCTCACGGTACCGTTTCTCAGGTTTCCGCAATGGCACTATTGCACGCGTTGCGGGCTGATGCGCCGAGTCCCTCTGGTAACAAAGGGACGGATCAAATGCGCGGAATGCGAGGCACGCGGCTGGACAAGGTACATTGTTCAAGTTCCCTTCGTCGCAATGTGCGACGCTGGGCACATCCAGGATTTCCCGTGGGTTGAATGGGTCTACGAGACTTCCGCCCCACCACAAAACCACCCACCTATACGGCTGATTTCGACAGGTGGCATGACGCTGGCGGGACAGAAGGTGAAAGTAGACGGCGGCCCGGAGCGGACACTTGCCGGAATCACAAATGCAAGTCCCGATGGCAATGAAACGGATCTAAGCCGACTGCTCGATAGCAATCAAGTTCCGCATCTGTGTCCGGGGCATCGGCCATGGCTTGGAACCGAGAGTAGCGTAGGGTGTGGTAGGCCGCTCAGGGGCACGCTCCGCAGTGCCGCCAACGTCTATTTTTCTCAGATTCACACTTCGATCTATCTCCCGCGAAGTGAAGACACGACAGTAGCAGAAGTTATTTCGTTGCTGGAGCAACCCCCGATCAGCACGTTTGTTGGAATCTTGCGGAGTGCTGGCGTAGTTCCGACCCCTGCAAATCTGCGAGCCCAGTTTCACGAACTTGTTCAGGGTTATACAGATCTGCAACTTGAGCAGGCGATCAACACAGTTTGCGGTGGTCTGGAGCAACAACCGCTACAACCAACGGCAGGTGATGATGCAGAAACAGGATTTCGTCGGCAAGAGTATGACACACTCACGGCCGCTGCCGACTTCGATCAGCTCGTGCTTAGGCCCGCAAATCTCCAACAGTACGCTCCAGAGTTTTCACGGTTCTTCCACAATGTCACACTCGTCCATAAACTTCGAGAAACGCGGGCACTGACGGGCTTCACTAGAGTGTTTGCCGACACCAACCGCGACCTCGCCAGTCAGCAGGCTATGCTCCGCATTAATCCGCCGACCGAGATGTGGTTACCTGCATACGTAGTATTTGGTGAGGGAATATTCCTTTCCTTGAATGAGGAGGAGCTTCGCGAATGGGAAGGCCTGACCGAGGTTGAAGACCGCGTTGAGCCGCTTCTTGCAAGATACGCGGCGATGCGGCAGGCTCGACATCTCCGCAACCGTGACATCGGTGCCCGTTACGTCCTTCTGCATACGCTCGCGCACTTACTGATAAATCGTCTCACCTATGAGTGCGGCTACAGTTCGGCGGCGCTTCGTGAGCGAATCTACGTTTCAGAAAACCGCGAAGCGCCGATGGCGGGCGTTTTGATTTATACAGCCGCCGGCGATGCTGAGGGTACGCTTGGTGGACTGGTACGCATGGGAAAGCCGGGCCGATTGGAGCCGCTGTTGCAGAGAGCGCTCGCCGGGGCACAATGGTGTTCTGCTGATCCCGTTTGTATGGAGATGGGCCAGAGTGGTGGACAAGGGCCAGACTCATTAAATCTCGCAGCATGCCACGGTTGCTGCCTTGTACCAGAGACCGCCTGCGAGGAATTCAACCGGATGCTTGATCGCGGGCTTGTTGTTGGCCCAATCGAGAACCCATCGATCGGATTCTTCAGTAGAGAGCCACGGAGCGCTAGATGACAGTTCCAATTCTGTCCTTCTTTACAGGAGGAGGTTTTTTTGATCTTGGATTCAAACAGGCAGGATTCTCCATATGCTGGACAAACGAGAATAACCCCTCATTTGTGGAGGGATATCACCACGGAATGTCTTCGTGGATATCGTCATTGGGAAAGTCAAAGAGCAAGACTGCTAGCATTTCAAATACTTGCAACGTCTGCGACTTAACGGCCAGAAAGGTCCTCAGTGAAGCGTTTTCAGGTTCGCGTCCTGACACATATGGAGTCATCGGGGGACCGCCATGTCCTGATTTCAGCAGTGGTGGTACACACGCCGGTGGCAACGGTATCAACGGGAAGTTGACCACAGTTTTTGTCGAGATGCTTTGTGACCTCAAGTCGTCATTCTTCGTTCTTGAGAACGTACCAGGGCTTTATCGTTTTCAGAAGCATCGCCAATTCCTCGACAAGAAGATTCTTCAATTGCAAGAGAGTGGATACGCAGTTGACCTCAAGATCCTCAACGCACTGGAATTTGGAGTACCACAAGATCGTGAACGACTTTTCGTTGTAGGGTTCAAACGATTGTTCGCCCAACAAGCTTTAAAGCGTAAATTGGCGGTGGCTGAGCGAGGTTGGTTTCCTTGGCCCGAGAACAACAAGTACAAGAATGTGAAGTCGCTCAATTGGCCAAAGGTGACGCCATTCGGCAAAGAGCCGATGAAGCCTACAGGAATTCCGCTTGAACTAACGGTTTACCCATCACTTTTGGGTCTCGGAGACCCGGAACTAATTGCCAACGGCATGGAGTATTTCAATCCGTACTCAGCTAAGTTCTCTGAAGTGATGGAGGGGGACGTAGCAGGCAAGTCATTCAAGAGGCTTCACCGGTTTCGATTTAGTCCGACCGCGTGGTACGGTAATCAGGAAGTGCACTTGCATCCTTGGAAAGCGCGACGGTTATCGGTTCGCGAGGCTCTAAGGATACAATCTGTGCCCGACGAATACGTTTTGCCAGATAGCATATCGCTCTCCGCAAAGTTCAAGATGATTTGCAACGGTGTCCCGTGTGTGCTTTCTGTTTATCTAGCAAGAGCGCTCAGCGATTTTCTCAAGAGTGCGCTTCGCTGAAGCTGAACAAACATCTTTACCTGATTTGTATTGCTGGTAGGCTTGGCAAAGTTGTGACAGGGGACGGTAGGAACAAGACAATGAATGAACTTCTTTCGTCTGGATTGTGGCCTCGCATCCGGAAGTTTGCCAAGCGAGCGAGAAGAATGTCGGCTGCTGTTGCATACGTCACCGACGATGGTTGGGGTGCTGCAGGTTCCAAGGACAGTGCTTGCGCTTATTTTGCTGAGCTGATCTGTGCTTCGAACTGGTGAGGTGTGAGGTAACTGAGGCTGGAGTGCATGCGTTCAAAATTGTAGTAGCGGATAAAATCTGCGAGCTCACGACTGGCTTCCTGGCTGTTTTGGTATTCGGTCATTTGCAGTTCGTTCTTGATGGTTCCAAAACAGGATTCAGCAAAAGCATTGTCGTAGCAGTTATCCGCACGACTCATGCTGGACCGGATACCCGCTCTTTCAAGAATCCGTTTGTACTCCTTGCTGACGTACTGTCCGCCGCGGTCGGTGTGGTGCAACAGACCGGGTTGGGGAGCTCGAGCTCTAATGGCCCTCCGTAGCGCTGTGAGGACCAGGGCGTCAGTCATATCTGTTCCAAGATTCCAGCCTACAATCATTCTAGAATAACGATCCATCAGTATCGCCAGATAGCAGAAAGAGCTTTCACTCAATGGAATATAAGTGATGTCTCCGACCCAGACCTGGTCAATATTGGTTGGCTCCGGTGCCTCCAGAAGCAGGTTGGGACTGTAACCCCGCCGATGTTGACTCTTGGTTGTTTTTGGCTTGAAGGACTTTGGCTGAATCGCACGTAATCCCTGCGTTTTCATGACTTTTGCGACCGTTCGCGAACTACAGGTGTGACCTTGCGTACGAATCTCCTTCGCAATCCGACGAGCACCGTATCGCCGTTTGTGATGTCGGAAGATCCGCCGCACCTCAGGTATCAAGGTCTGTTCAGTTGCGTCACGATCCGAGATGTCTGATGCCTGCCACTGGTAGTAAGCACCCCGTGTCACGCTGAGCGCTTCACAGATTTGTAACGTCGACCACAGACCTTCCCGCGAAAGACTTTCCACCGCCGCGTACACATCCGCTATTCGCTGCGGCCGAAAATAGCCAACGCTTTTTTTAAGATGTCTCGTTCACGCTCAACGCGTCTGAGTTCCGCTTCCAGTTCCCGCACTTTTCCCTCCAGAGAACCAGCGATCGGGCCGCTTTGAGTCAGAACTTCCTTCTTCCACCGATATAAACACTGAGTACCACTCAGGCCCAGTCGACTCGCTACAGACTCCGCCGAATGACCGTCCAGAAGCATCTGAACCGCCTCCTCCTTGAACTCACGAGTAAATCGACGACGCCCCTTTGGCTTTGACATAGACGATCGCTTCGCTGACATTTTGAGAACCTTTCAAAACGCTCAGAATAAGAGAATCGACTGTCCTTGGAACCTGCAGCACCCCAGGTATCTGAAATTCTCAGAAGGCGACATCCTCGTTACAGACGCAAGCGACGAAGCAATCAAGTCAGGCCAGACAAGCGTTTCGGTTCTGAAAGCTGCTCTGAAACGAAGAGCAAGAATTGCCTCAGTATCGGGTCTGCATTCCAAGGTCTATGTTTTTGATCGATACGCCGTAATCGGGTCTGCAAACCTCTCCAAAGAATCCGAGCGACGTACTGAGGCTGCCTTGTTGACGGATCTCCCAACGGTGGTGAGCTCTGCCCGTTTGTTGATCGAAACTTTGATGAAACGCGGGGTTGTCGTTGATGAAGAGTTCATCTCACGGATCAGCAAACTGCCGGTCACAGCCAGGAAGGCAATTCCAAGTGGTGCGAAACATCAACAAGCCGACGATGGCCATCCTCGCACATGGCTGATTGGGCTGAAGCCCGTTCAGGAAAAAGAAGAGGAACAAGCAGTAGCTCTAAAAGGTCTGGAAGAGGCCGAGAAGTGTGTGAGAGAGGAAAACAGTTTCGTTTCGAGAATTCGATTTAGAGGCAATTCACTCTTTCGACGGGAAGCTCAGAAGGGCGACGTTGTAATTTGCATCTGGACTGAAGAGGGTAAAGCAAAACCAAGCTCTGTCTACCACCATGCAGATATCCTGCACCGCGAAAATGATGAAGTCAATGACGTCACATGGTTCTACATCGAAGAGTACCCAGACGCTCATGAGACAACTCTCACCTGGAAGCAGTTCCAGAAGTTGTACTTGCAGGTCGGCATGACCGGAAAGCCAAGCCAGTGGGCGAGCCGTGAAATTTCTCAGCACCATTCGGACGCGATCCACAACCTGTGGTTCAGTCAATAGATGAGCCGAATGAAACAGCTTCTGCCTGAATACAACCGTTCCTCACTTTCCGAGCGATCATGCAGGTTCCGAAAACCGTGATCCACATTCATCACCAATCGAATTCCTTGTCTCGCCTCGCTATCATTCACTAAGGCCAGGGAGCGGCGGCATCGATAACGTATCGACAACCTGTAACGCAAAGGGGCTGAAGCATGGCGATCAAGTACGTTGCTGACGATACAACTACGCTCTACAAGGCTGCGACCGGCAGCGAGAAGATTCTTGATCTGTTGTGGGGCGACCGCGTGACCGTAGTCTCATCCAGTGGTTCGCGAACCAAGGTCAAGGCGCGGGGCAAGTCAGGGTATGTTAAGTCTTCAGCTCTTGGCGACGAATCTCTGTTGGAGATTTACTTCATTGATGTGGGTCAGGGAGACGGCGTACTGATCCGAACTCCCGACCATCGGCATATCATGATTGATGGTGGCTACAAGCGAGCCAGTCAACCATCCGGGAAAAACGCTGCCGACTTTGTCGATTGGAAATTTGCGAAAGACTACGGCGAGAGCATCATTCATCTGGATGTGCTGATGTCATCGCACTGCGACGCAGATCACTATGGCGGCTTGTGGGACCTTCTTGACGTTGCCCAGGCAGCAGAACTGGATGCTCAGGAAGTTCAAGTAGACTCGTTCTTTCATGCTGGCGTTGGTTGGTGGATCAATCCGGCTGACGGCAAGCGATGGCTTGGTACGACCTCGGCTGACGGAAAGTTCATGACCCAGTTGATGGGAAACCGAAGTCAGGTCATGAACGCCCTGAAGACGAACGCGAATCCCAAGTTGCAGGGTGAGTGGGCGAAGTTCATGGAAGCCGTCACAAAGACAAAGACGAGCGGAGGAGGAAGCACCCCGATCGCACGTCTGAGTCATGTGGATCGGTTTGTCCCGGGATTTGATGGAACGACAGGAGGCGTTGCCATTCGAGTTCTCGCACCCGTCGAATTCGACCAGAGTGGGCAACCTGTCTTACACAACTACGGTTCCCAGGCTTCCAAGAACACCAACGGAAACAGCATCTTGCTGAGGCTCGATTACGGCAGGTCTCGCATACTTTTGACGGGCGATCTGAATACCAAGAGCCAGCGAGCTTTGCTGGATGACTACGCCGGAGAGCGTATGGAGTTTTTGTGTGATGTCGCAAAAGCATGCCATCACGGTAGCGACGATGTGTCTTACGAGTTCCTGAGTGCCATGCAGCCTGCCGTGACCGTGATTTCGTCCGGGGATGCAGAGGGCCATGATCATCCTCGGCCATCCATCGTCGCCGCGAGCGCGACAACTGGGTATTTGCATGTCGACCGCGATGAACTCATTTCGCCACTCATCTACTCGACGGAACTGGCACGCAGCATAAATCTTGGTAAGCCCCTGAAGGCGACCGTTCCTGGTCCCAACGGACCGCTGGCATTCGAAGGCGTCGGCCTGGCAGACGTTGTGATTGATGCTGCTGTCACAAAGGCCGGTGATTTGAAGCCGAGCAAGGTCAGTCGCAAGCTCGATCACACTCACATCGTGGCTGGGCTGATTTACGGTCTGGTCAATGTCCGAACGGATGGAGAAACCATTCTCTGTGCCACGTTGAACGAGAAGAGCAATAGCTGGGAAATCAAGAAGATTCGCTCACGATTCTGAGCAGTGTCGATTCCCCCCCCGCGCGATCTCTTCAAATCGAATCCTGATGTCTTAAGGTCCGCCTTGATGTTCGATAACTGGAACGCTTCGTCGAGACAACTCCTCGATCGATTGAGGAATGACCAGCGATCCGAGCTTTGCAGGCACGGTGCTGAGATCTATGCAACAGAAAAGATGATCGAAGCTGCCGAGGTTCGAGTTGGATGGACCAGGCATGGTTCTGACGATCACGATTGCATGGGGCGTATTCTCGCGAAGCGTGATGGGACGATTGAACTGCGTCTACATGTTGGCGTGGAAAGCGGTCTGATTGGCGACACCGGACCGCTTCTGCCAGTAACCAAGAAGAAGAAACCTGACTTGGGTATGGGCAAAGTGGTGCTCAGTGATCGTTACTTCCCTGATGACGTATTCAAGTGGATTGCCTGTTCGTCAGAGTATTCACGACTCAGACACAATATTGCTGTTTCTGATTCAGAGCCTCTTTCACCGAAGAAGGCTGCAGCCGGTATTTCACGTCAGGCGGGGGAGATGTCGGACTCGGTGCGTGATTATCGCCAAGATCTCGACGATGAGCTCGGCGAATGCTGGCTCTTCAACACTGATGAAACAGAGTTCGCTGGCAAAGGTAAGCACGAGGTCATGCTCAGAAAGCAGATCGTTGCCGCATGGGGTTCTTGTCGAGGCCTTGGAGCAGAGGCGACACTGAATCGCCCCAAACCCGGTGACGTCATTTTCTACTTTCGTGCCGGACATGGAGTGATCGTAAGAGCCGTTGCGAATGAGTTTTTCTCTGTGCCGGAGAAG
This sequence comes from Planctomyces sp., assembly GCA_016795105.1. GTDB lineage: Bacteria > Planctomycetota > Planctomycetia > Planctomycetales > Planctomycetaceae > F1-80-MAGs062. Next base: position 10,902 of record JAEUIH010000090.1, on the reverse strand, counting down.
TCAGTATTTCGCGAAGCAGGCGAGTTCTCTCGTCCAATCAGCCAACTTCAGATTCTTCCCGAGTCCACTCCCTTGACGGTTTCTGAAATCAAATCCCATTCCGGCTATCACATACCATACCGTCAAATCATGGCGAGAATCCTCGACGCCAAAGCTACCGCGTATATGGACAGACGATTTCGCGGTGTGCCAATCGATCCACCGAAGTCTCCAAAGGCCCCTGCCAATCGTTCCGGGGCGTTCTTTCAAAGCGACCCTGAGATCCGGGTGGCCGTCGAGAGAGCGGCCGTTCGTGTTGTGACGGACGAGTACGAGGCAGACAACTGGCAAGTAAAGTCGGTCGAACGGGAAAATGTCGGATACGACCTTCATTGCACACGGGGTGATGATGTTGAATGCGTTGAGGTCAAAGGCAGTTCAGGATCGGACCAGCGTTTCATTATGACCGCCAACGAAGTGAACAAGGCCAAGTCAGATTCGCGGCTCGTTCTGTACGTCGTCACTGACGTCCTGACGAAGCCCGTCCTCCATCGTTACGTCGGAACAGATTTGCTTGCCCACTTCACGTTCTTGCCATTGCAGTTTCAAGTCAAACTCCGCGAACGTGACGGACGGTAACCCAACGAACAGCTGGCGATACTCGGTGAACTCGAGTATCGGGCGTTTCCCTTTGGGCCGGGCTGCTCCGGGCTCCGCATTCGCTCGGTCCGGCAGGCCGGACTGCTGCGCACCCTGCACATCCCTAACGTGAAATCTTGCTGGGATGTCCTGCACTTAGCGGCGTGAAGTCACGCATCAGAAAAATGTGCAGAAAGAATGGGCCGCTCGTTGGCAGTCCTGATCGTACCACGGCGTCCAGGTCCGCTCCCGCCTTTCGCGTCCGCTGCTGCTTTCGCTGTGCGAAAGGCTCCACCTTGACTTGCCGTGTTCCTCACAGGACAGCCACCGACGGGCCACGTATGACAATGCCCTGCGATTGCCGGTCACAGGGTCTAATGGTGAGAACAATATGAACTGTAAAGAAGCATTTGATTTGATCGACAACGAAATCGCTGCACTGAATGACGCATTGAGAACTGGGGACGACCAACCGTTGAATGGATTTCTGGATTTGATGGCAAGGTTCTTCATGGGCAGCTTCTGGAATGCCGCCCTCATTCAACGCCAGCGTCCCGATGCATCCCATGTCGCAGGGTTTGATGCGTGGAAGAAACAGGGGAGATACGTTCGCAAAGGTGAACGCGGAATTGCGATTCTGTGTCCAGCGTTCGGAAATCGATCCTCGGTCGATGTCGACCTGAGAGATCCCGACAACAGCAGACAATCAGTGATCTCACGGCAGACGATGAAAGTAAGTATGGTATTTGATATCTCACAGACAGAAGGCGACTCAGTGCCAGGTTGTTTGCCGACCGACGCTGATTTCGGAATCTGGATGGAGATCATGGAGCAGCTTGTCGGCAAAGATGAAAGCCTTGACGAGAAAACGCAAAGCTCTTTGACAGAAACAAAGAAGTTTCGACAGCACGAATACGACAGATTCGCAGCCATGGTTCGGATGTGGGCTCCCAAAAGGCTTCATCATCATTCAGGACTACGCAATGGGCTGACCCAGGCGGTTTGCGACGCCGAAGCCAAGGCATTCGCTTACGTGGTTTGCGGACGGTGATGACACTGAGCAGTTTCCACATGTCGAAGCGATCCAGATCATTGCCGAACTCCCCGCGAGTCGTTCGTTTCCAGAAGCTGGCAAAAGCACTCTGCACCGCATCTTCCACCCCGGCCATCCGCTCGTGGCCTCGCGACAGCGTCTTTCGGGACAAAGCCAGCAACCGAGGCAGAAACCTCTCCCAAAGCACCGCCACCGCCGCCTCATCCCCAGCCATCATCTGATGCAGGAACATCGTGATCGATCCGGAAGATTCGTCCATGGGTAGGTTGCTCGTGGAAACATCGATTTCAAGGACCTTTCATCGCCACATTGCACCAAACAACAATTCAGTCTTCAATCGACACGGGCATTGATTGCCCCCGCTTCAACCTTTTGCCGGGAGTTTCAAGCAAAGCCTGATTTCAACATGATTACCGAGTCGCACTGAATCAAAGCCCGAAACATCGCTCTTGATGCGAGCGTTCCACTTGCAAGACTGGAGTTCCGACGCCCTTTTGTAACTCGCCTCGGTCGATGTGACTGGAGCAGTTTGAACTTCGAGTGAAACTGCTCCGGTGGGTTTCACCGACGTAGGTTCGCGGATTACGTTCCTGAGTGCATTTGTTAATTTGATGCCTCTTCGATTTCAGAAAAATCTCGTGCATGACACGCGTTGCTCAGCCAACTCGAGGTAGAGTCGCCACTTTCTCGAATATCGCCAAATCTACCTCGAACGAAATTGCATCTATACACGGCACAATTATGCGAAGAATAAGAATGAACTCGACACAGCAAATCAAATTGTGCTGTGGCTTTGCGTCGGAATGAGGTGTTAGAGTCGCTCCTCGGTGCGCAAATCGTATTCAAGACTCCTAGCCGCCAAAGTGTTGAATTCCAGATCAGCTGTGAAACCGCAATTTCAGCACGAAACTTGCAGAAGGAAATCTTACACGGCAGGACCTTCTCGCAAAACATTGACCAGTTTCATCATAGTCTTGTCTGCCTCTGCTTTGGCTGCATCAAAGGTGAGTTGGCCCGACTGGAGAGATGCTAGTGTGGTGTCGAATTTGTTTTTCCAGTTTTCACATTTTTCGATAAACCAGTCTCGATCTTTTGGAGTGAGTGCCTTGTGTTCAGCGTCGATCAGGATCTGGCAGTCGTTGCTGACGTTTTCCAGAAGTGTGACGAGCTCGGCTGAATCACGAGGATTCTGATTAAACCATTCACTACCAGCATTGGCGATGCGGTTCAGGTATTCGGCGGATGAACTCACATCGTTGGCCAGCAATCCCGGTTGGCCAAGAATACTTCCGGAACCACGAGGCTGAATTTGCCATGTCAATAACCCGATGAGGAGCAATGCAGCCACGGATGTCAGTGCAATCGATAAACCACGACTGCGATGTTTGATATCGGGCTTAGCCGCTGGAACTGCCGCCCGCTCTTTAGCAATTGGCGACTTGCCAAGTCGCTTCCTCACTCGATCTGCGGCGTGTTGAACTTCTGCGGACGGTGGTAACGACGCCCAATAGTCACTGCCACGAAGCAAAACGTCGTCCTGCAGTTCGAGCAATGACTCCGGCGAACCCAGGAGTGCGCGGACCTGATTCACTGACAAGGCAGAAAGGCCGCGCTGTCGAACCTGCAACAATTGTTTTTGGTCCAATAGACCGTTCAGCGGTGTTGATGCCGATCCTGGAAGCAGTCGCAATTCATCAATCACATCACGCAACCTGAGCCCAACCAAATGCTGTTCCAGCCAGGTGGCCCATTCTTTCGGATCGTCAGGGATTGTTGTGATAAAGATTGTCATTTCAGTTTCTTTTCGAGGCAGTCCAGCAGTTTTTTCTTACCTCGGTGGATGCGACTATAAATCGTGCCAACGTCGATTCCCAGATCATTTGCAATATCCTCGGGAGATTCACCATCGACTTTGCTTCTTCGTACAGCCTCCACAAACTCCCCACCGACGGCGTTCATGCAGACCTGCAGTGCCGTCAATTCCTCTTCTCGCGAGATGCGAGCAGAAGGATCATCTTCACCGCCGGGTTCATGTTCATCGTTGATGCTTGACGGCTTCTTTCGCCGTCTGGGTGATTTCGAAAAATCGTAGAGTGTGTTTCGGGCGATCTGAAAGATCCACGCCCGGAAGTTGTTCCCGTCAAAGGTGGCCACGTGAGTCGACGCTTTGATCCACACATCGTGCAACAGGTCTTCAGCATCGGCCAAATTGTCCGTTCGAGCCGCCAGAAACGCCAGAATCTGCGGCGCATACAAGGCGAAGAGATCGTCAAATGCCTGACGATCCCCCGCGATAAATCGACGAACAAGATCTGCGTCGTCGTTGGATGGGGACTGACCCGAATTCATGGGGAGCACAGTAACGTGCAACCAGAAACCATCCAAGTCTCAGGCGCTTGTATTCTGTCTGACGATTCTTCGAAATCATGGAGAGCGAGCCGACGTTGTTTCGCCGCTCTGTCGGCGAAAAGGATCCCGACAAATCAACAATCAATACTGCACTTTCACTCGAACCGTCACTGGCACCTGAACAGTTTTCCAGGCCGTACGAGTGACAAGGTACGGATCGCCGCAGTGGTCATATTTGACGACGGTGTATTCGTACGGCTTTCGAACGGATTCATAGACCGTCACGTTCTTGTAGGAGTAGCGTGGAGCGTGGCAATAATCTCCAGCAGACGCAGTTGACGATCCCATAAGAATCGCGCCCGTTAAAGCCATAGAAGCCACCAGAGTTCGCAGGTTAAGAAAGTTCCGCATTGTTTAGTTCCTTTGTTCTCAAAAGCCATTCAGAAATCATTGAGCGGGTTTGATGTCCGCTGTCCGAGACAGAGAACGCCGAGCGTTCTTGGATCTTCCCGACAATTTGAAAGATTGGCCCCTACGGCACAAATGTCATTTCGACGGAATGCCAGTTCTCGTTCGCTTCATGCGCGCAACAAGACCACGTGGCAAGAATTGGGGAGCCAATCGATTTCGGATGCCCTGCATTCTTCATGGGAGGTCTTCATTGAAATTCTGGCACCCGGCGATATCGGAGCACCCACAGTAGGCTCCGAACGATCTCTTTCGCATGGTGGAAGCCGCCTTGCCAGTTGTCAAGCCCTTTCCAGCATCCCAACGTGCCAGAGTAGCTCGCGATCTGGGATCGATGGCCTATTCCCGCGCTGGCAAGGGTGTTACTGTAGGCCGACCACTACTACCCGCCACTGAGCTTGCTTGTTTCAGACAACCCGTGCCTTAAAATAACTTTTCGAAATTTTCGCCGATCCAGCCCAGAATCTTGGGAAGAAGCAGAAAAGGCAGTCGTTTTCGAAGCGAAGCTATCCGTCTTTCGAAACTACCGGAACAACAGAGTATGAAATCAGTCCACTTTCTGGGCCTGCCCCTGTCGTTGATCATTTCCGTATCAGCGTTTGCGGATGAGGAGACCAACTCGTTACGTACCGCAAGGGCCGGGGCAATCCTCGAACGCAGTTGCCTGCAGTGTCATCGAGGAGCCGGGTCAGCGTCCAAGTCAAAGTTTGATGTTAGGGACGTGCGTTCAATGATCGAGAACGGCGTCGTCGTTCCAGCGGCTCCCGAAGATTCGATGCTTTGGCTCATGGCACATCGCGGCACTATGCCACCTAGGTCGAATCCACAATTGGCTCGTCTCGTGGGTGACGACTCGCAGATTCTGTTCGACTGGATCAAGGAAGGGGCAAAGGAATTTCCAAGTCCCGTAGCGCGTCCATTCGTGAGCATCGAAGTCACATTGAAGGCAATCGCTGCCGATTTGAAAAAATTGCCGGATACCCGCACTCGGAGCAGGCAGCGATACTTCACTTTGGCTGAGGCACACAATTCGTTAATGGTCACTGATGATAGCCTGTTGCTCTCGCGAGCGGCCTTGTCGAAAACGCTCAATAGTTTGTCGTGGGAACCCGAAATCGTGCATCCTCGAATGATTGAGGGGACACATCAGACGTTGTTTGCGATCGACGTGACAAGTCTTGGCTGGACTCGCGACCATTGGCGCGCCATACGTGGCCGTTACCCCTATGCGATCGGGTATTCCAATCTGGATGACCTAACCCTACACAACCTCGACACCGAGATTCAACAACTGACAGAGAAGAGCGAGCCTCTAAACTTGGTGAGGGCCGATTGGTTCATCGCGACCGCACTGCAGCCAGGCCTCTACCATGCGCTGCTCTATGATCTTACGCTGCCAGAGTTAACGATGCGTACGCCAGATTTGGCGAATCCAGCTAACCCGCAACACATGACGGCCACCGATCTGGAACGCCATCTTGACATTGATGTGGTCGCAAACATCTTGCGCGGGGAGGAGCACGCCATGCGTTGCGGATTCACGCCAAGCGGAGTGTCAGGCCAGAACCGGCTGCTGGAGCGGCACCGTATCAAAAAATACAAAGGTGCTTATTGGAAAAGCTACGACTTCAAGGCCGGGAATCGTCGATCCATCCTATCGCAATTTCCGCTGGGGCCGGACTTTCCCGGGAATGAATCGCAGCAGTTGGCCTTTGAACATGACGGCGGCGAGATCATCTTTAATCTCCCGAATGGGCTGCAAGGCTACCTTCTGGTAGATGGAGCGGATGACCGCATCGACGCAGGACCGATCGAAGTGGTGAGCGATGCCCTGAAAACGTCGGGGAGTCCAGCCATTGTGAACGGGCTGTCGTGCATGTCATGTCATAAGGAAGGAATGATTCAGCCACCAGCCGACGAAATTCGGGACTTCTCGCGAGTCTTCGGCAAAGAACGAAACCACGTCGAACGCCTATATCCTCAAAAGGACCAGATGGACACAAAGATTACCGCAGACAGCGATCGATTTCTGAGAGCCTTGGAAGAAGCGATCGGCAACACGATAAAAACTGGGCCTCACGCAGGTCGTAGCCTGGGAGATTTGCCTGAACCCGTGAGCGAAGTCGCCCGGAACTATTTGCTTGAGGAACTCGATCTGCAGACCGTGGCAGCTGAGCTACACGAACCCAATATTGAACGCCTGAAGACAAAAATCGAGGGGGACGACTTGCTTCAGAATCTTGGTTTGGGAGTCCTGCTCCGGCAGGATGGAAAAATCAAGAGGGCGTTCTGGGAAAGCATGCAGGGTGGTACATCGATCATGCAATTGACGGCATACACACTCAACTTCACGACTCCTAAATTCAAGGACTAGAAGTTCCACTTTTCCTTCTGATGATGTGGATGCTTTCCGGGTTTCCAGATCAGGTCCAAACCAGCTCCCGGATTCCACTGCTCCTTCTTCAAACCCTCAATGATTACCCCAAATAGGATTGAACCATGCGATTTCTTTTGATCATTGCCACACTAACGATTTGCACTTGGACCAACTCGGCTGCCGCTCGTCAAACCTTAGAATCAAGGGTTCTCTCTTTGGCGGAAGACGTCAGGGAAGTCATGGAATCTGACCCACGCGTTATGGGTCAGTCACTTGCACTTGGTCAATTCGATGGGGAAGGAGATGCGTCAAACTCAAACTTTGGACTGCAGATTGCCAGCCAGTTACAGGCGGCACTCTCATCGTTGCTCGTTGAGAAATCGAACTTCACGCTTGCTGGAAGCTATCACTATCTGCAGTCAGAAGATGTAGCGTCTCCGCATTCCAAAGTTCTTGTTATTACCGCTCAGATCAAGGATGCCAGGGGCCGCGAGGTCAAAGCGATCTCGATAGAGATCAACGATGTAGACAGCATCTATCAGGCACTCGGACTTACAGGATCCGCAACACCGAACACCACTACGGCAACAGAAGCTGATTTCCGCAACCAGGCAGCTCAGCGAGACCATGAGAAACCAACGTTCGAGGCCGTCAGCACTCGCATCGCCGCGCAGAATGCGCCCCAGTGGGCAGTAGGCATCCTCAGGAAACCGTCGTTCGATGGTCCAACTTCGCCCATAACGCCCCAGAATGTCAATGGTCTCGCCTATACGACAATTGAGGTCAACGAATATTATGAAATCGAGCTGGTCAATAATGACTCGTCCGATGCTGTGGCAACTGTCACGGTTGATGGCCTTGATGTGGCAAACACGTTCTGCGTTGACAAAGACCTCAACGGAAAACTAATCCGTTGGCCAGGCTACTACGTCCCCAGCGGAAAGACCGTCACGATACGAGGCTGGTTGCATACTGTCGATCAGACAATTGGAGACAACATCTTCTCATTCCGAGTAAACAAACTTGGTCAGGGCGCAGCGACGGCCCTGAAGACAAGAGGCAAGGTTGGAGTCATCACTGTTCAGTTCCGTGAAGCTTGCGAGCCGGGGCAAAAGCTGCGAAAAGGTCGAGTAAAGGGAGCAACTGAAAAAGGAGAGACAGCAAAGGGCGAGGGCCTGCAGGAAAAGCTGGAAGCAAAGCCCATTCAGATTGGGAATCAGGTCCTCTCAACAGTCAGTATTCGTTACAACAGGCCATAATAAGTTCGACGCAATCTAACATGCTCAGTAGTGTCAATTGGTTAGCAATTCATCGCCGAAGAGCGAGTCCGTCGTAGGAACCTTGCCATGTCGATTCGTGTGCCTGCACTGTCCGTAATTCTTGCGATTAATGCGGTTCTATGTTTTCCAAACAACAGTATCGCCGATGTCTGGTGCTCAAGTGGAGGGAAGTACGTTGCCTTTTGTGCTCGCGGCGACGATAGTCTCGTAGACGTGGTTTCAGTGTGGGAGTTCCATACAGGTAAGGAAAAATGCCGAATCTCTCACGGTCCTGACGCCATTATAGAGCCCGTCTCGATATCAGAGTCGAGTAGCCTCGTTGCGACTGCAATAAGGAACGACAACAAGGACCCAGGTGTGAGCATCTGGGACTTGAATACGGGCGAAAAGCTGTGGAACGACAGCCACGCTGAATACGGCACCAAATGTCGAGCCATTGCCTTTACCCCTGACGGCAGGCAAATTCTCACATTGATGGATCCCCTCAGTGGCCCCACTACAATTCTAGTGCGGCAGTCAAGTGACGGTGAAGTACTTAGAACGATCGAAGATGCGGGACTACAGAATATAGCTGCAGCGTTCTCACCGACCGGGGAATATGTTTACGCCTACGTCAGATCTGAAGAACAGCACAATTGCATGTTGATTCGATGCTGGGACGTTAACACCGGAAAGATCGTGGTTAACTTTCGGTTTAGCGAAGATGAAGAGTCAACTTATGAATATGGAAACTTTGCAGTAGGCGCCGAGTTCATTGTTCAGGAAGTAGAAGTAAACGGCAGCAGTGGACGACGAACAATGATGGTTGTGTGGGACGCGACGCAGCGCACTGAGATTCGTAGAATTGATACAAACTTCGCATACATGGACAGAGGCACGATCTCTTTGTTCGAGGAAAGAGACTCCGTCTTTGTGACATGGGGTGACGTGTGTCGAGAGTACAATCTCCACACCGGGGAGAAAGTATCTGAATTCAGTATTCCTGTGCGACTATGCACCAAAGAACAAAAGACAATCGTTCCGATGCCTCATTCAAGTGCTCTCCTCTGGAGTTCAAATGCTAGGGGGGCTCCCGGCGGGCAGCTCGTTTTGGGGGTCAGTAAGTACCAGCGTGGAACGCACCGAACGATTGCTGCGACGTTTCAGGCCCTCGAAAAGCGAAAGGATTCAGCGGTCGTCTTAGCGAACACAAAAGTTGGCGTGGTGACAGGTAGTCCCGAGTGGGTGGTTACGCCGAGGGTCAATCGGGTCCAAGATGGAGAACAGTTGTGGGACAACGATTACAGCAGTTTGAAAGAGATTCGACATGAGCCAGCCGCTGTAAAGAAGCTCCTTGTCGAACTGTCGACACCAGTTCCGGGCCGAGAATCAAAGCGAATCGACCGAAGTAAGCCCCGGTTGTTCATTCTTGGCGTCGGTGTGAGCGACCATGAATTGGACGAGAAGGATCTCGTCTACGCCGCCAGCGATGCAAGATCTCTGGTCGAGAAGTTTGAGGCACTGCATGGATCAGTTTATGGCGACGTTCAGGTGAAGTTGTACGAAGACAAACGAGTGACTCCGGACAGTGTCCGCGATGGCTTGAACTGGTTGGCTCAGTCAAGCACGGAACGGGATGTTGTGGTGTTGTTCTTTTCCGGTCACGGGATGAGAGGGCGAAAAGGACTGTATTACTTTACTCATCACGGCGACGAGGAGAACTTGCAAAACACCTGTGTGAATTGGAGCGATGTGGCCAAGTCGTTGGCTGCGACGAAGGCATCGCAGATTCTGTTCTTATCAGACTGCTGCCATGCCGGTGCTTTTTCTAAAGATCACTTCCTGAATCAGGCTGACCTTGCCAAGGCAATTGATTCCGTTGAAAACGTCGCGATTCTTGCTTCATGCACAGGGGAGGAAGGATCACTTGAACTGGACGAATTCAAACACGGTGCCTTTACGCAGGCAGTACTGGAGGCTTTGGACGGTGCAGGCGACGTGGATGGCGATGGGAATTCAACTTGGAGTGAGATCTTGGACTACGTCTTGGTCAGGGTTCCGAAGATCACCGGAAACGAACAACACCCAATTGAACTCAAGTCCGCGAAGTCCCCCAAGACATTGATCCTTTCAACAAAAGAACCTGCGGCCGCAGTAAAGCCGCCGACATCCAAAGCCGTCGTTTCTCCACGCAAATGACGAACTGGCAACCTCGGGTACTTTACACAAATGGTAATGAAACGTAGTGGAGTGCAAGTCGCAATCGGATTGCCCCCGTGGCTGCCTTTGCCTGCTCCGGTCCGACACACCGGAGTTGGCTGGACTGAAGCGTCTGAGGGTCTAGTTGCACAGAATCCCGCCGCAGGTCATGCCAGTTTTTGTGCTCGGTCATTACTCGCGAATGGACGGAGTCGCACATTTCGGCGTGTCAGTCGCGTCGCAATGACAGCTGTGCTGGCGTGTCCCTTGCGTCGCAAACTTGCTCATAGAGCGTGTCGGTCCCGTCGCAGGTTGAGGCTGCTATGAACAGTCGCAATCACGTGAATTTGTTGTGAATTTCGTCGCGACGGGGCTGCGGTCTGACCTCGTACAAAGTACTGATTCAAATAATCTGCTAAAGCAAGATGGTTTGCTTTTGTGGAGGGTGACCTGAGAGAGCGGTCCGGAAACAGGATATCCCGCAGAAGTGTTTGCTGCTATTTCAGGAGTTGGAGAATCGCTGCTTGTGATTCTGGTGATGCCGACTGTTCACAGATGTCGTCGAAGCGTTGGGCGTT
>JAEUIH010000008.1 GCA_016795105.1 Planctomyces sp. | reverse complement strand
CAAGGACGCAGAGAAGACCCAGCGCGGCCTGGAATCGCAGGAGATCAGGAGCTCGGGATATGGCAGAAGAATGGGGGCAGGAGAATTCCGGGACGTGGGTCACCCCTTCAGGGTTGCTGCATCGCTTTTGTGCTAATTCCTGGGGCGATGCCCCTTGCTGGCTTATTTGCCCCGTTGGGGCGTTTGCGCGTAGCCAGCGTGTTCGTCATCATGTCGGAGCGTGAGGAGTACTTTGAGAGCTATGCGGCTTCTCTTTGTGGGGGCATTGGGGTTTCGGCGATTTGGATTTCGTGAGAAGCGAGTTGAGTCAGGAGGTCACGGATGGTTCGTTCGCCATCACGGCGATCGGAGAGCCAGCGTTCCTGCAGGTCAGCAAGCTGTTGCTGAAGAGAAATGATCGACTGTTGCTGCTGATCAACAACGGAATCTGCCGTACGTTCTGAGAGTGCAGCTTCACGGCTGCCGAACCATTGTTCGAGTTCAGCCCGATCCTTTCGAAACTGTGTCTGGCGCTCAGCGACTTCTGCGGCTGCAGATTCGATTTTGTCTCGTTCGTCGTTGAGTTGTTGTCGCATTCGATCGAAGAATGCCTGAACATCACCGCGAGCCTGTTCAAGTCGGACTCGCGAGTTTTCGGACGGACCGGACTCACGAAGCATCAACCCGCGAGCTTCTTCGATGGACAGTCGTTGTTCGAGAATCTCGGCCTGAGTTTTGTCGAGTTCAGCGCGGAGGCGTCCGAGTCGCTGAGCGCGTTCATCAAGTCTGGCGGCAAGTTCTGCGAGCGAGGTTTCCTGCTGCCGAATGCGACGCTGACGGTTTTCGAGATCTCGAGTGACTGCTTCGCGTTCTTCTTCGCTGCGAAGTCTCAAACGCTGCACATCCGCGAGCGCGGCGGCTCGTGATCGGTCTACAATTCGTGTTTCCCGGTGGAGTGAAGCTTCGATCTCTTCGAGTCGACTTCGCACAAGTTCGAGCTGTCTGGATCGCAGGCGGTGAAGTTCGAGGAATCGCTGTCGTTCTGTGCGGAACATCTGCTGTTCTCGTCGCAGATCGCGAACTTCGAGATCGAGGTCTTCGCGAGCCCGTCCGAGATGTTCAAACTGAAAACGATACCGTCTTTGGAGATTGTTTTGTTCTGTTAAAAGTTGTTGACGACGTTTTTCGATTTCATCTCGGAGTCGAGTCTGCTCAACTTCGATCTGCTCCCCGAAAGCTTCTCGCTGCTGCTGGAGATCTTCTGCCTGTTGCTGAAGTTCGTAGAGTTGCTGATCTCGAACATGATTCCATTCCAGCTTCTCTCGATTGATTTGCGCCAGTTCGGACGCCATTTCGTCGCGGACACGGTCTTCCAGCTTCAGTTTCTCGGCGGTCAGGTTTTCATCAAACTGACGAAGTCGCTCAGCGATCAGGTTTTGATCCTGGAGACGTTGAGATTCCAGTTCCCGGCGAAATGCATCCACCTGTTGACGCTGTTCAGCGAGGCGGGATCGTTCTTCATCGAGTTCAGACTTGAGAGCCTGCTTCAGAAGCACTCGTTCGTCATTCAGATTTCTTTGAGCAGCTCGGAGATCAGCTGACTGTTGTTCGAGCTGTTCTTCGAGGAGTGTCGTCTTTGCGAGTTTCTGTTCGAGTTCAGCCTGGAGTTCCCGCTGAGCGGCTCGATCTTTGGCAACCTGAGACGCGAACTCCTGAGCGCGCTGTTCAAAGGCGCGGCGTTCAGCATCCATCTGCTGATGTTCAGCCGCGATTTCTGCTCGTCGCTGTTGAAGTTCACGAAATCGTGACTGGAGGACTTCGGCAGCGGCAGAAGCCTGAAGGAGGATCTGCAGAGCATCAGAATCCGGGCCGGCAGAATCGGTGACTGTTGGATTCGTGCCTACTGGATTCGTGCCTGCTGGATTCGCGGCGGAGAGATTCGCAAGCGGTTGATTTGCACCAGCATTGAGGAAGCTGGGGATGGGAGGAAGGAGCGCAGCCTGAGCCTCACCGACATCTGCGGGCGCCAGATTGCTGTCCTGATCCGACATGAACGGGATTCCCTTCCCAGAAGCCGTCGAACTCAAACGGGTAGCTGCTGCCGAGGCTTTGCCGCGGCAGCAGCCAAAAACGAACTAGACCAGAGCCTTGTCAAGCATATTGACGAAGTGCTGCTTTGAGGGAACACCGACAACCTTGTCGACGAGTTCACCGTTCTTGAACAGCATCACGGTTGGAATACTGGTGATTCCATAGTTGATGGCTGTCTTACTGTTGTCATCGGTATTGACCTTGCCAATTGCCACACGACCGGCATATTCATTTGCCAGTTCTTCGATGGTTGGCAGCAGATGACGGCATGGTCCGCACCATGGTGCCCAGAAGTCAACGAGCACAGGCCCTGATGCTTTCAGAACCGCCTGATCAAAGTTTGCATCGTTGAACTCCAGCAGATTGCCTGCCATTCCAGGATTCTCCTCAACACTACAAGAACGCTTCTTAGCAAAAAATCAGAGAAAATCGCAGTAAAGATTATTGGACATCGCCGCGACACTGTCAACGTGGACCTGATGACAGTCCTCGACCGATTTTCCTTACTGGGAGAAAGAAACTCCATTTTCTGACCGAACGCAGTGAGAAACCCCGGTTGTGGATCGAAAACAGCAGAATCTGCCGGTTTTTGTCGTGCCACAGTTGTGCGTCATCAAACCTTCTCGCAATGACACAAACTTCCTATGCTTCCGTACTCCATTCGTCCCGAATCGGGAATTGATCCCTTCCAGGTGACCGTCGGCATGGAACCGCGGCTGCTCTTCTGACACGTGGAAACACTCATGAGTTCGGTTGTTAAGTCGTCTTCATCGTATACCGGCAGCGACATTGAAGTTCTGGAGGGGCTTGAGCCGGTCCGGAAGCGTCCGTCCATGTATATCGGAGGTGTTGACTCTCGAGGTCTGCATCATCTCCTCTGGGAAATCGTGGACAACAGTGTTGACGAGTTTCTTGCCGGCGAATGCGACCGGATCACTGTAACTCTGCACAAAGATGGATGCTCGTGTACAGTGCAGGACAACGGTCGAGGGATTCCGGTCGACAAGCATCCGAAGATGAAGAAATCGACGCTCGAAGTGATTCTGACCACACTGCATTCCGGTGGGAAGTTCAGTGACAAGAACTATGCGCGCAGTGGCGGGCTTCATGGAGTGGGTTCGTCGGTTGTGAATGCTCTGTCATCCGAGCTGATTGCCACTGTGCATCGGGACGGGTTCGAGTGGATGCAGAAGTATCGCAGGGGAAAGCCAACGGGGAACGTTGAGAAAGTGCGTCCGTTTCGGGGACGTGGCACAACGATCTTCTTCCGGCCTGATGACGAAATCTTCCGGCGGACGTTGTTCAATGCAGAAACGATTCGTCAGCATCTCGAAGACATCAGCTACATTCACGGTGGACTGACCATTGTTTTTCGGGACGAGCAGAAGGGTGAAACCCACGAGTTGTCTCATCCGGATGGAATTCGATCGTACATCGTGAGAGTGATCGCGGACACAGGGAAGAAGGAGATCCATGAGCCCCTGTTTACTGCGGAGAAGGACGAACGGGAAGCACGGGTTGAGGTTGTTCTGAAATGGACCGAATCAACAGACGAACACGTCAGAAGCTATGTCAACGGAATTCGAACTCACGCCGGTGGAACACATGAAAACGGCCTGAAAACCGGCGTTGTGAAGGCGGTTCGTAACTACATGGACGTCCACGGCTTCAAGCCAAGGGGCGTCACGATTACATCGGAAGATATCCGTGAAGGATTGGTGTGTGTCCTGTCAGTGTTTGTCAGCGAGCCTATGTTTCAGGGGCAGACAAAAGAGCGACTGAACAATCCGGAGATGGCATCGTATGTGGACGGCATGGTCCGGCCAGCTCTGGAGAACTGGCTGAACAACAACCCTTCGCTAGCGGATACGGTGCTGGGGCGGATGGTGCTGGCTGCTCGAGCCCGGCAGGCAAGTCGTGATGCCGTAAACGAAGTGAAGCGAAAGTCGGTGACATCCCGAAAGACGAATCTGCCAGGCAAGCTGGTGGACTGTCAGTCACGCGATCCGCAGGACAGTGAGCTGTTTATTGTGGAAGGGGATTCGGCCGGTGGAACGGCCGTGATGGGGCGGAAGGCATCCACTCAGGCGGTGCTTCCCCTGCGAGGCAAGATTCTGAATACGGAGGCCCTGACGCTTTCGAAGATACTGCAGAGCAATGAGATTAAGGATATTGTTGATACACTGGGAACAGGTATTGGCACCAGCTTTGACATTCATCAGCTCAGGTATGCGCGAATCATCCTGCTCATGGATGCGGACAGCGACGGATACCACATATCAACCCTGTTGCTGACATTCTTTTTCCGGCACATGCCGGAACTGATTAAGCAGGGCAAGCTGTTTATTGCACAGCCACCCTTGTATCGAATTGAGATTGGAAAGGAGATTCGGTACGCCCAGAGTGACGCAGAGAAAGAGGAGATTCTCGCCTCGTTGCCCGGCAATCGAACCGCGACGGTGGTCCGATTTAAAGGGTTGGGAGAAATGAATGCGGCGCAGTTGCGTGACACGACCTTAAACCCAAATGCTCGAATGTTGCTGCGAGTGGATATAGAGAGTCAGCTGGACGCGGACGCGACGTTTCACCAGTTGTTGGGAAAGGACGCATCAGAGCGATATCGGATTATTATGGAAGAGGCCACATTTGCGGACGATGTGGATCTTTGAGGAAAATAGCGGGAAAACGTGATGAGCAGGGACTTCAACCGGAAGAAATAGGGCGACTTTCACATCGTAGAGGATTGATTGTCCGAATCAAACTCGCTAAATTGCTCGACTTCCGCGCGGAGGCTGCCGATTTACCACCGGTATTTCCAGACGCTTTTGGGCGAGACTCGTAGAAAACTTCAGTTTTTCTCGAGATTTCGAAGTTCACATATACATTTGTTCATTTGCTGAGATTCATAGATTGGGCACCGGCGAGAACGGTGACTGGTTTGTGGGTCCGGCGCAGAGGATGATGGTTCGATGTTGGCACTTGGCAAGACATGGATGGCGAAGAAGGAAGAAGTCTGCAATCCGGACTGGTACATCGTGGACGCGGACGGTCACGTTGTTGGGCGTCTGGCGACGCAGATCGCGACCATTCTGATGGGCAAGCATCGTCCGGACTATACGCCTCACGTGAATGGCGGGGACTGTGTGATTGTCACCAACGTGGAGCGAGTTCGCTTTTCGGGTGGTGTAATGCAGCATGCCCAGGTGCCGTACATGTCGACGAAGATGGCCGAGAAGCGGTATGCTCGATATACCGGCTATCCAGGTGGTCATCGTGAGCGAACAGCGATTGAGACATGGCAGCACCGTCCGGAGCAGATTCTTCGGGAAGCCGTACGTCGTATGCTTCCGAAGAACAAGCTGGGTCGTCACATGTTGACTCGTCTGCGATTGTTTGTCGGCACCGAGCATCCTCATCAGGCTCAGCAGCCAAAGCCATTTCCGGCTCATTTGTTGCCGGAACGCAAGGCCATTAAGTAGTTTCCTCGGTTTGCCTGTGTTTTTTGTCCTTTTTTCGATCTGAAGTAAACGAGTATGGATCCCGCTCAGAACACTGAATCCACGGACGCAACGGCTGCTCCTGAAATGCCATCCTCTTCCCTTCCTGAGCTGACTCTGGGCTCAGGTGCACCGGGTGCAGCAGTTGCTGACCCGAACTACCAGCCGATGATTCGCGGTAAGGTGGATCGATTTGGTGTAGCGATGGGAACCGGTCGTCGAAAGACTTCGGTCGCTCGTGTTCGAATCAAAGAAGGCAACGGTGCCTTTCTGGTCAACGGGCGTCAGATGGAAGAGTACCTCGCCGTTCAGCGTGACCGTGAAAGTGTCATGGTTCCATTGAAGGTCGTCGGCAAAGTTGGTGCGGTTGACATCAGTGTACGAGTTGATGGTGGTGGCACGACGGGTCAGGCCGGTGCGATCATTCTTGGAATCGCGCGTGCTCTCCAGGGCATGAATTCATCATGGCACGGTGCACTTGCAGAGGCCGGGCTGCTGACTCGCGACGACCGAATGGTTGAACGTAAAAAGTACGGTCGCCGAAAGGCTCGCCGAAGCTACCAGTTCTCCAAGCGATAGTTTGGTTTCACAGAGGCAGCGTTGCTGTCAACAAAATGCTTGATCCCTGCCCGGCAATTGGTGCCAACGCAGGGATTTTTTTTTAGACCGGACTGGCTGCGTCGAGTTGAAATTGCGCCTGTAGCTGAGTGAATCTATGCTGGACTCGTACCGCACGCTCATCCTTCCGGATGTTCAGTTGATGCTCCTTGAGGGCGACCGGGACGGGTTAGCGGCGTTTTGCGGTGTTGTGCATCCCGTTGTCATCGCTGAGATCTGTGAGGAGCTGGAAGACGACCAGGTCTGGCAGGTACTGGACAACGCGGAATTGTCGGTAAAGATCGAGATTTTTGAGCACATCTCGCTGCGAAGGCAGGAGATGCTCGTTGAATCGCTCGAACTTCCAAAGCTCACTGAACTGCTCGAACACATGTCCTCCGACGATCGGGTGGACCTGATGTCGCGGATGAGTCCGGACCGCTGCGAGAGCGTCATGCGACTGCTCGCCAGCTCTGAACGCAACGAAATCCGCAAGTTGTTGTCCTATGACGAGTCCAGTGCCGGCTCGATTATGACCACAGAGTATGCGTCCTTGCCGGCAAACATCACGGTGAGGGAAGCGATTGATAAGCTTCGTCAACAGGCACCAAACAGCGAGACGATTTACTACGTCTTCATTCTTGACGATCATCGACGACTTGAAGGACTCATTTCGCTGCGAGAACTCATTCTTGCTCGCCCGGATATTCATCTTGCGGATATCATGGAACGAGACGTCGTTCGGATGCGTGTGACCGACGAACGTGAAGCAGTTGCTCGTACACTGGCTCGATATAACTTTCTTGCCGTCCCCATCGTCGATGCGGATGATCGCCTTGTTGGTATTGTCACGCATGACGATGCCATCGACGTCGTTGAAGAAGAGGCCACGGAAGACGCTTACCTTCAGGGTGCCGTTCAGCCTCTTGACGACTCGTATGAAGACACTCCACTGCTCACGATTCTCTGGAAACGGGGCATCTGGCTCGTGTTTCTGTCGGTCATGGCATTGACCAACGCAAAAGTGCTGGACTACTACAGCCACTCTTATGATCGATTTACGACATTGGTCCTGATGTTTCTGCCGCTGGTGATGGGAAGTGGCGGAAATGCGGGATCACAGTCGGCTACGTTGTTTATACGAATGATTGCACTTCAGGGCACATCACGAAGCGGCCGTTCATTGCTCGCTGAAAATCGCAGTGTGATTGCTCGGGAATTCATGGTCGCCCTGTCTCTTGGTACAGCATTGGCGGTGCTGGACTTCGTTGTCGCCCGAGTGTTCTTTGATCGATCTCAGTCTGAGTCGATTGCGATTGCTTTTACTGTCGTCACGGTGGTTGTGCTCGGGACGTCTTTCGGAGCCCTGCTTCCGCTGTTGCTCAGCCGGTTGGGTATGGATCCGGCCATAATGTCCAATCCGCTGATTGCATCGATTCTGGACGTCCTTGCTGTGACAACGTTCTTTCAGATTGCGGTGCTGTTACTTTAAAGCCGATCCGTTTTCGTGGCGGCGACCTGCAAAGCTGGACACGGCGAAGTAGTAGCAGATTCCGATCGCGATGAGCGCCAGCACCAGACGAGTACTGTTCCACTGCTCAATCAGCATGCTGACAAATGTTGCGACGTATGCAGCAAGCAGCAGCGCAGGAGTCAGTGGATAGCCCCATGTGCGGTAAGGGCGAGTCATTTCGGGACGACGAAAGCGCAGAACATAGACCGCGGAGACAGCGAGTCCATAAAAGATCAGTCCTGCGCAAATGACGGAATCCGTCAGCAAGTCAAAGGCGGCCTTCATCCGGGCCGACTGTTCCGCTCGAATTCCCGTTGAGTCCGGAGTGCCGTTTGGATCCCAGACAGAAAACAGTCCAATGAGCACGATGGTCCAGACTGCCTGGATCAGAATGGTGTTGGCGGGGGTGCGAAAGCGGGGATGGATTTTGTGAAGCCATGCCGGAATGAGACCATCGCGAGCAATTGCGAGGTAGATTCTGGGGCCGGTGATCATATTTGAGTTCGTTGCACCGAAGGTTGAGACCATGACTCCCAGAGCGGCGATTTTGGCTCCAGTTGCGCCAAACATTTTTTCGAAGACATCTGCCGCAACTGTGCGGCTTTCCGAGAGTTGCGACACCGGGAGGACAAGGTGGTAGCTGAAGTTTGCTCCGAGGTAAACAATTACAACGATGCCAAGTCCGATTGCCATGGCACGCGGAACATTGCGCTGAGGGTTCCGAATATCTTCAGCGACCGGCCCGAGATTGATCCAGCCATCATAGGGCCAGAGTACGGCCACCATGGCGACTCCGAATGCCTTGATAAATCCGGCCAATGCGCCAGGCTGATCCGGATACGACCAGAGTGGCTGAAGGAGTTCGGGATTGGTTTGACGAAAAAGAAAGGGAAGCAGGATTAGTGCTGCAAGAAACGAAACCTTTGTGACGGTGGCGATACTCTGAACTGTAGCGCCGGCCCGGGTACTGACAAGATTGACTGCAGAGAGCCCGGTGACAATCGTGATTGCAAGGGCCACCTGTCCGAAGGGAGTCAGCGGAAGAAGTTCATTGAAGTAGACAACTGTCGCGCAGGCGAGCGCACCGACTGATCCTGTCCTCACGACCCAGAACTCGGTCCAGCCCCAGAGAAACGCTGGGAGGCGGCCGTAGGCTTCGCGAATGTAAAGATATGGGCCACCCGCTTCGGGGAACATTGCCCCAAGTTCAGCCAGTGCCAGAGAGCCGCAGAGTGTGATGACGCCTACAAACAACCAGATGCCGATAATGGGGGCAAAGCCATAAGGCCCGAGTGCTGTATCGACCGAGCTGACTTTCAGGAAGATTCCTGACCCGATAATGGACCCCACAACGATCATTGTGGCATCGAACAAACCCAGCACGCGCGGCAGTCGTTGAGGTGTCTTTGTTTCACTCTCAGAATGGTTTGAACCGTGTTCCTGCATTTGTTTGCTTTGCCCATCCTGCGATTTGCTGGTGGGGACGGGCAGGAATGCCCATCCTACATTTTTAATCTGGATAGACGGCGTTTGTGGAGCCGGTGGACTGTTTGGGGGTGGGGAAGCTGGCGGGCTGGATCATGCCTCGATTGACGGCCTGATGATCGATTGAATCAGAGGGCGGAGCCTGAACGACAGGTCCTCGGGATTCAGGAAATGCCCGAATTGTTGTGATAATTTGCTTATCCTGCGTGAGCAACCTTCCATCGGCCATCGTGACTTCCATGTTCACGAAGCGAGTCAGGTTGACCTCAAGTGGGAGTCCTGTTGTACGATCGACAGTGCAGTCACCGAAGCAGTTGCCTCCGGTGATTTTCAGTTTTGTACCTTGTTCCTGTGCGACTGTTTCACCGGACGCGATGTTGCCCTTGATACTGATCTGTGCGGTTCGATCGCTGAGTTTCAAAAGCTGATAAGTTGACGTCATGTAGACAGGAGCGGGCTGCATCAGGCGTCGTTCGCGGGTCCACATATCTCCTTCGAGCACCTTTGTTGCGGAGTCTTTTGAAACGGAAGAGTCGTACGGCAGCAGGCCGATTGTGTCATCCACGAAGTTGGCAACTCCATCATCCCCGAATCGGGAGGAAATTTCCGTAAGCAGCGACTGGCGACGTTCGAGAGGCACGAACTCAACACACTTCTGCAGAAACTCCTGATACCCAACGAGTTCCCGGATCTGATTGTCCCGGCCGACTCTGAAAGAGAATCCCTGATTCACCATACCGGCATAGGGAGCGACATCAACAGGTGGTGCTCCCCGGTGCAAGCCTGAATCATACTCCATTCGCTGACCGTTGATGTCATGAGAGTACGCGACTCGCGGGTAGCGAACACTTAACAGGATGGCATCCGGTTGAACGTCATCCACGGAGATAGCCATTGTGAGCTGAAGCCTGGTCGTTGCTGAACCCGGGAACTGTTCCGACTTCTGAATCAGTGTTTGTTCGACGGTCTTGATCAGCGGGAAGCGATCGCCTTTGCGGAGGTTGAGTTCGAGCCGTTCACCTCGAGCGACGGCGACCGGTGGAGACGAAGAGCCAGCGGAGGCACTGCGAATCGGCTTTGAGTCGCTCAGCAGTTCCTCCATTTCGGGAGAGACCTCGGTTGTGTCTTCTTCAGGTATCGCTCCTGCGGCCGCTTTTTCGTCACTCAGCATTTCTTCCATGAGTGCAGCGTCAATGCCAGCGGAATTCTCTGACTGATCAGAACCACAACCGGTCATTGAGATGACCAGCAGGAGTGAGCAAATATTGGCCCGGCGAATCCATCGCGTATGAATCATTGCGAACACCTTCCGTGAGTTCCTTCGGGCTGAGATGCAAGTGAATCACCAGGACAGCCTGGAATTCATTAGAAACAGCCGACGTCAGGGAACGTAACATGAAAGAGCAGTTTGCGTAAAGATGTGCCGGGAATCCCGGCGGAATCCGGCCGCGAATTCCGAACAGTTGGTCAGGGAGCAGCAAAAACTGCCGGAACGGATGTCTCAAAGGTTGCTCATCCCGGGGTGGATTGTCATGATCTGACGGGCTGAGTTCATAGGGAATTCTTATCTGCAAGAGACTGTTGCTGAGTCGCGGGGATCTACTTCATGCAATCCAGTATTGTGTTACGGCTTTCGATCATGATGTTCCTGCAGTTCTTTGCCTGGGGAACGTGGTTTACAACTCTGGGAGCTGCACTGAATTCCAACAAGATGGGCGCAATCATCGGTAGTGCCTATGGAAGTGCACCAATCGCTGCAATTTTTGCTCCCCTGTTCCTGGGTTTGATTGCCGACCGGCTGTTTTCGTCTGAACGCGTCATGGGCGTACTGATGTTGATTGCCGGAGGAATCATGGCTGCGATTCCCGGAATTGCAGCAGGGGGGTCAGAGAACGGAAGTTTGCTGGTGTGGCTGATCCTTGGGCACATGTTGTGTTACATGCCAACACTTGGTTTAGGCAACACGATTGCATTTACTCATGTTAAGAGCCAACAGGACTTTCCAAAGATTCGAGTTTGGGGAACGATTGGCTGGATTGCAGCCGGGCTGTTTGTGGGTGGAATGGGCTGGTCGAATTCGTTCAATATTTTCTGGCTGGGTGCGATCAGCTCGATCCTGCTGGGCCTGTTTTGTTTCATGCTTCCACATACGCCTCCTCCAATGCGTGGCAAGCCGATGGACGTTCGCTCATTGTTGATGGTCGATGCATTTAAGCTGCTGGGCGACCTGAACTTTCTTGTTTTCGCAATATGTTCAACGCTGATCTGCATTCCCCTGGCCTACTACTACGGCTCGGCTTCAACCTTCCTGAACCACGCCGGGTTTGCTCAGACTGCGGCGACAATGTCGCTTGGTCAGATGTCTGAGATCATCTTTATGCTGCTGATCCCATTCTTCTTCCGCCGATTGGGGCTGAAGATGATGATTGTCGTTGGAATGGCCTGCTGGGTTCTTCGTTACGCTTTGTTTGCAATGGCCGCACCGGAGCAGACGACCTGGATGATGCTGGTTGCAATTGCCCTCCACGGGATTTGTTACGACTTCTTTTTTGTGACCGGGTTCATGTACACAGACCAGAAGGCGCCTGAGGCGATTCGAGGCCAGGCTCAGGGATTGTTGGTATTCCTGACTCAGGGTGTCGGAATGTATGTGGGTTACCAAATTATGGATGGGAGGATTCCACTGACATTTGGAGAGTACGGCAAGCAGGTTGTCTCTGCGGAGGAATACGGTCCAGCGCTTGCTGCAGCTCGAGGAACCGGAGCAGAAGTCGGCTTCTTTGAGACATTCCTGAGTATGTTTTCACGAAGTCTTCCGGAATCCCTCGATCAGACTCTGCTGTCGAAAACCATGTTGGAGTGGAAGAATTTCTGGCTGTCGCCATCCATCATGGCCGCAATCGTTCTTGTGATCTTTGTTGTTGCGTTTTGGGATAAGGCAAAGACCGACTCAGCTGCATCTCACTGATGTGACCCTCAATGACAGGCAAGTGTCACTATGACGCCACTCTCAATCAATGCATACCAGCTCCTCAACAGACGCCGTTTCCTGTCTGATACGGGAACGGCGCTGGGGGGAATTGCTTTGACGATGATGCTGGCGGAGCAGCGGCTTCTTGCGGAGCAGCAGGAGGAAAAGTCGGTTACCGTCAGCGGGAAGACTCCGGTTCGACCGGACATTCAGCCTGGAGCACCCTTTGCTCCGAGGCCATCTCATTTCCCTGCCGCTGCGAAGCGAGTCATCGTGATCTTTTGTTCGGGCGCCTGCAGTCATCTGGACACATTTGACTACAAGCCGGAATTGATTGCTCGTCATGGCCAGCCGCTTCCCGGTGCGGACAAGTTGATTACGTTTCAGGGGGAACAGGGAAGTATCACGAAGAGCCCCTGGGGATTTCGTCCGCGCGGCGAATGTGGAAAAATGATCTCCGACCTGGTTCCTCATCTGGGGGCATTGGCGGATGACATGTGTTTCCTGCACTCACTCAAGGGCAAAACGAATACTCACGGTCCTGGTGAAAACTACATGTCGACCGGGTTTACTCTGGATGGATTCCCGAGCGTTGGAGCGTGGTCAACATATGCACTGGGAACTGAGAACCAGGAATTGCCCGCATATGTTGCTATCCCGGATCCCCGCGGGACTCCGCAGTCTTCGGTGAACAACTGGGGACCAGGATTCCTGCCGGCCGCTTTTCAGGGTACGGACTTCAACGCATCCAGTCCAATTCGCAATCTTGCCCGCCCGGCTGCGATCACCGATTCGAAGGACCGCGCGACCCGAGACTTTCTGAAGCGGCTGAATGATCGGCATCTTGAGAAGTTTCCGGGCGATACGGAGCTTGCGGCCCGCATTGCCAGCTACGAACTTGCCGCAAAGATGCAGTTGAGTGTTCCGGCAGTGAGTGACCTGAGCACTGAGTCTGAATCCACACTGAAGATGTACGGAGCAGACGATACCGCCAATTCACTGAAATCGGCTTACGCAAAGAACTGTATACTTGCTCGTCGGCTTGTCGAAAGTGGCGTTCGTTTTGTGCAGTTGTTTAATGGTGCCTATCAGACCGGTGGCGAAGGTGTCAGCAACTGGGACGGCCATAAAGTCATCGAACAGCAGTACAATATTCATGGGCCGATTCTTGATCAGCCGACCGCTGCTCTGCTCTCTGATCTTAAGCAACGAGGACTTTTGAAAGACACTTTGGTCGTCTGGTGTACGGAATTCGGACGAATGCCAACATTTCAAAAAGGTGCCAGCGGTCGTGACCATAATCCGGACGGCTTTACCTGCTGGATGGCGGGGGCCGGCGTACGAGCTCCATTCTCATACGGAGCCACGGATGAGTTTGGTTACAAGGCCGTTGACAACATTGTGACGGTTCATGACTTCCATGCCACAATTCTGCATCTTCTCGGTCTGGATCATGAAAGACTCACCTTCTACTACAACGGGCTTGAACGACGACTGACAGACGTCGAGGGTCACGTGGTCATGGATGTGCTGGCATAGCATTAAGTCCAGCGGTGGAGACACAAGGTGGACGCATGAAGTCGATCGCATTCAAAACCTGTTTGACTCTCGTGCCGCTGATCTGCATGCAGTTTCCTCTGCAGGCAGTGCCGGCAGGTGCCGCCAATCAGCAGGACGCCCGGGCGGAGCAACTGGTATTTTTTGAAGCGAAGGTTCGACCGGTACTGGTTGAGCACTGCCTTGAGTGTCATGGTGAGAAAAAGCAGAAGGGCGGCCTGAGGCTGGATTCACTTGATGCAATGATGCTCGGAGGCGACTCAGGGCCTGCTGTTGTGCCTGGGAATGCCTCCGAAAGCCTGCTGATTTCGGCAGTCCGTCATGAGTCCTTTGAAATGCCTCCGACTGGAAAGTTGCCGGAGCCTGTCATCGATCAGCTGACTCAGTGGGTACAACAGGGAGCATACTGGCCGGAGAGTGATTCCTCGGCAGCTCCTGGCAAGCGAACGAACAGTGGAGAGTTTACAGAAGCGGATCGTTCGTGGTGGGCGATTCAGCCACTGTCAGCACCAGAACCACCACAAATGGACGACGCTTCGTGGAGCCGCAACGAGATTGATCGCTTCGTTTACCAGAAACAGCTTGAGCACGGACTGCGACCGGCGCATGAAGCAAATCGAGTCTCACTGATTCGAAGATTGTATTTTGACCTGACCGGATTGCCCCCGGCTCCGGAGGACGTCGCTGAATTTGTAGGTTCCACAGATCCACTTGCCTGGGAGAAGCTGGTTGACCGGCTGTTGGCGAGCCCTGAATACGGAGAACGCTGGGGGCGCCACTGGCTTGATCTGGTGCGATATGCTGACTCCGACGGGTATCGCATCGACCACTTCCGACCGAATGCGTGGCGTTATCGGGATTATGTCATTCGCTCCCTGAACGCAGACAAGCCCTACGATCGTTTTGTGCAGGAACAGATCGCGGGTGACGAGATGTTTCCGGACGACTTGGATGCACAGGTTGCAACCGGATTTTTGAGACACTGGATTTATGAATACAACAACAGAGATGTGCGTGGCCAGTGGGACATCATTCTGAATGAAGTGACAGACACAACCGGAGACGTGTTTCTTGGGCTCGGCATGCAGTGTGCTCGATGTCATGACCACAAGTTTGATCCGATTCTGCAGAAGGACTACTACCAGCTCCGTGCTTACTTTGAGCCGCTGATGCCTGCTGAAGTGGTTGTTGCATCGAAGTCAGAACAGGAGCAGTTTCAGGAACAGCATCGGCAGTGGGAAGCTGCGACAGTAGCAGTTCGGGAGAAGCTGGAAGCCCTGGAGGCTCCGGTTCGAGAAACCGCAAAGAATGAGGCGGTGGGCAGATTTCCTGAGGAGATTCAGGCGATCATTGCGAAGCCCGTAGAACAGCGAACCTCTCTGGAGAGCCAGATCGTCGAACTGGCATGGCGGCAGGTTCTGTACGAATACGAGCGATTGGATGACCGTTTCCGGGATGCGAAGAAGGATCAACTTCTTGAGGTTCGACGAGAACTGGCAAAGTTTGATTCACTCAAACCCGCAAGTCTGCCTGTGGCGATGGTCGTGCGAGATGTCAGTAGTCAGGCCCCGGTGACCGTGATACCGAAACGGAAAACGCAGGTCGAGCCTGGTGTCCTGACGCTGCTGGGACAAAAGGTGCCAATTGAGTCACTCGGAAATCGTCCAACGACCGGGCGTCGCACCGCGCTTGCGAAATGGATGACTCAGCCATCGAACCCTTTGACAACACGGGTGATTGTAAACCGCATTTGGCAGTACCATTTCGGACGTGGGCTTGCCGAAAACAGCAGCGATTTTGGTCAGCTTGGAGGCCCCCCAACGCACCCGGAATTGCTCGATTGGCTGACAAATCGGTTCGTTCAGGATGGCTGGCGAATGAAGAACCTGCATCGGCTGATTCTGACATCTGCGACATGGCGACAATCTTCAAGTCATCACCGCATGGACGAATTTCAGCGGATCGACCCTCTGAATCGGTTCTATTGGCGTTCGAATACTCGACGTCTTGATGCCGAACAGATCCGTGATTCGATTCTGGCGGCCTGTGGTCGGCTGGACAGGACGCAGGGCGGTGTGGGTGTTATGTCAGACAGCCCTCGGCGATCTGTCTATCTGAGGTATATGCGGAACGAGCGGGATTCACTGCTGGATGTTTTTGATCTTCCATTGTTCTTCAACAGCAGCGCCGCGCGAGACACAACAACATCTCCGGTGCAGGCGCTGATGATGTTCAACAGCGAAACTCTGTTACAACATGCATCGCTCTTGTCGAGTCGAGTTGATCAGGATGTTTCAGCCCGATCCGCTTCGACCGGGACGACGATCAGCAATGCGGATCGAGTTCATCGACTTTGGCAGATTGCCTATGGGCGCGAGCCTGATTCTCATGAACTTGAAGAGTCGCTCCAATTTCTGCGGGAGCAGGCAGCGAGGATTTCGAGCGAACAGGTGGAATCAGCCGTCAACAAAATTCCAGTGGGAAGACTTCCGTATCGCGATGGGCAGTCTCTTCTTATTCAGCCGGAATTGAAACAGTCTCCATTGTTAGTACCCGCACCTGCTGCGGCTGAATCTGAGTCAATGACAATCGAAGTCTATTTTCAGGTTCGGTCGGTGTATGATACGGGGGCTGTTCGAACTCTGGTTTCACAGTGGAACGGAAGCAGTCAGACACCCGGATGGTCATTTGGAGTGACGGGCAAAGGGTCTCGCCGAAAACCGCAGACTCTTGTACTCCAGGTATTTGGCCAGGACGCGAACGGGCAACTCACCGAAGCGGCTCTGTTCTCTGATCAACATATCGAATTGAATAAACCATACTACGCGGCCGTTTCATTCCGAATGCCAAAGAGATTGACGACAGGAGCGACTGCCGTTGCGGAAGGAATGAACCTGGAGCCGGGAGAAGCTACGTTCTACCTGAAGGATTTGGCGAATGCTGATGAGCCAGTGCTGAAGGCGACTGTTCCGCACTCGATTGTCGGAGGAATTCAAAGTACTCTTCCACTGGCGATTGGAAGCCGTGCGAAATCAGAAGAGACGAGTTTTGACGGATTGATTGACGACATCCGGATATCGTTCGAGACCTTAGGTCAGGATGAGTTGCTGTTAACATCCGAAGGCCTGCATCCGAAGACGGTCGGTTATTGGAAGTTTGAAACCGTCCCCGGCATTCTGAGGGACTCGTCGGTTCGCGAACAGCACCTTGTGGTTTCAGCGGGCAGTCGACGACCAGTGCCACCTGACAAGGCGGCGTTTGAAGATCTCTGTCATGCTGTGATGAACTCCAGTCGGTTCCTTTATGTGGATTAACCCATGCGACAGCACATTCAAATCCCGAGGAGTCGCCGAGAGTTCCTGACACAGAGCGGAGCAGGTTTTGGTGCCCTTGCTCTTGCAGGTTTGCTTTCGGATCAGAAGATCACAGTTGCCGCAGATTCATCGATCGCGATACCGCTTGCCGGTCCTCACTTTCCTGCGACGGCAAAGAGCGTGATCTTTCTGTTCATGGAGGGAGGGCCGAGTCATCTCGATACATTTGATCCAAAGCCATTGCTGAATACTCTGGCGGGCCAGACACTGCCGGCGAGTTTTGGAGAAGTGATTACGGCGATGGGGGAGCTTCGATCTCCATTGCTGGCATCGAGACGCCGCTGGCGGCAGTATGGAGATAGCGGAACATGGGTCTCTGACTGGCTGCCTCACACTGCTCAATACGTCGATGACATGGCAGTAATACGTTCCTGCTGGGGCGAAGGAATCAATCACTCAGCAGGCGTCTGTCAGATGAATACCTGTTCGATTCTTGGAGGACGTCCATCGCTGGGGAGCTGGGTGAGCTATGGGCTGGGCACAGAGAATCAGGACCTGCCGGCGTTTGTGGTGATGCAGGACAATCGGTCGTCTGTTGTGAACGGACCTCGCAACTGGGGAGCCGGTTTCATGCCGGCTGTTTATCAGGGTGTTCGTCTGCAGGAAGGCAGTCAGCCCGTGCCAAACCTGAATAATCCGGAAGGTGTCGGAGCATCGCGACAGTCCGGTAAACTCGACTATCTGAATCGGATTAATCGTGATTTTGCTGGTGAACATTCGGAGCAGACAGAACTGGAAGCACGAATTGCGGCGTACGAGTTGGCGTTTCGAATGCAGGCTGAGGCTCCCGAGTTGATTGACCTGTCTCAGGAATCAGCACTCGTCAACAGCCTCTACGGGATTGATCAAAAGGAAACAGAGACCTTTGGTCGAATGTGTCTGATGGCGCGCCGGATGGTGGAACGCGGAGTTCGGTTTGTGCAGCTTTACCATGGTGCCGGAAGCAAATGGGATGCTCACTCAGGAATTGAGGCCAATCATTCAGGCCTGTGCAAGGCAGTTGACCTGCCGATCGCAGGCCTGTTACGTGATCTGAAGCAGAGAGGTCTGCTGGACGAAACGCTGGTTGTGTGGGGCGGAGAATTTGGTCGAACTCCAATGTCCGAAAAGGGAAATGGTCGAGACCACAATCCGACTGGTTTCACAATGTGGATGGCAGGAGGTGGTGTTCAGGGCGGACAGACAATTGGCGCGACCGACGAACTTGGACTGCGAGCCGTAGAAGACCGGCTCCATGTTCATGATCTTCATGCATCGATCCTGCATCTGCTTGGAATCGACAACATGCAGCTGACGTGGCAATACAAAGGACGTCCCGAACGCCCGACGATCAACGAAGGCCAGTTCTTTCAGCGTCTCGCCGCCCAGTCGTAGCTTGGGCATTCCTGCCCGAGCCGCTGTAAAATGTAGCTTGGGCATTCCTGCCCGAGCCGCTGTAGAATGTAGCTTGGGCATTCCTGCCCGAGCCATCACAGCAACGCGGCAGGGTTCGCGACGGGCAGGAATGCCCATCCTACATTTGGTGACGGGCAGGAATGCCCATCCTACATTTGGTGACTGGAGATGAGAGGAGGGGGGCATTACAATTGCGGGCCTTTTGAAGTTCTGTTTGTTGATTGAGACTTGAGCAGGTGTTGGATCAATGACGAAGTCGAATGTGCGAGTGGGCCTGATCCAGATGAGTTGCGTGGCCGACCCGGCAGCGAATCTGGAGCGTACGATTGGCAAAATCCGGGAGACAGCTGCTGCGGGAGCGCAGGTGATTTGCCTTCAGGAAGTCTTTAATACTCTGTACCCATGCCAGACCGAAGACCACTCCAACTTTGAGCTGGCAGAGCCAATTTCAGGACCCACGACGGCAGCGTTGTCAAAGATTGCAGCCGAGCTTGGGGTCGTGCTGGTTGTGCCGATCTTTGAACGCCGAGCGCCCGGGCTGTATCACAATTCCGCGGTTGTGCTGGATGCCGATGGATCAACGGCGGGCCTTTACCGGAAAATGCATATTCCCGACGATCCGTTGTACTATGAAAAATTCTACTTCACCCCTGGGGACCTTGGGTTTCTGGCGTTTCAAACAAAGTATGCCAAAGTGGGTGTGTGCATTTGCTGGGATCAATGGTACCCGGAAGCGGCTCGGCTGACGGCCATGCAGGGTGCGGAGTTGTTGTTCTATCCGACGGCAATCGGCTGGATACCTGGAGAGCGAGAAATCTACGGCGCCAGCCAATATTCCGCGTGGCAAACGATGATTCGCAGTCACGCGATTGCAAATGGACTGTTTGTAGGTGCACCGAATCGAGTTGGTCGGGAAGGTGAGATTCAGTTCTGGGGAGGATCGTTCATGGCTGATCCTTACGGAAACGTTCTTGCTCAGGCTCCGCATGAGCAGGAAGACGTGATGGTTCAGACTTGCGACCTGTCGCTCATCAACACCGCTCGAACGCACTGGCCATTCTTTCGAGATCGTCGGATTGATGCCTTTGGGGATCTGCAGAAACGCTGGTGTGAACGCTAGTGTGAATTTGTGTAAACGCTGTTTTCGTGCGGTTCTGATTCAGACACTTTGATGCTGAGCAAACTGCTATGTGTTGCTGAGCAAATGCAAAAGGGCTACGGACTTGAATCTTGAATGTTATCGGTGGCCTGCGGAATGGGAGGCCCATAGCCGAACGTGGGTAGGATGGCCGGTCAGTGAAGCGACGTGGCCTGGGATTTTTGAACGGATTCCTCCCGCGTATGCGAAGTTCGTGGCTGCGATTGCGAAGTTCGAGCCAGTCAGTGTACTTGCTGGCGGCGAGGGTGTTGCAGAATCTGCGAAGCCATTGCTGGATGCTGCGTGTGAAGCTGCGGGAGCCGTGTTTCCTGTTGAGCTGGTTGATATTCCGATCAACGATTCGTGGGCGAGGGATTACGGTCCGATTTTTCTGACGGGGCGTCCGGGGACTTCGGCATCTGGTCAGGCTGTTATTGTGGACTGGAACTACAACGCCTGGGGCGGCAAATATCCTCCATGGGACAACGATGCGCTGGTTGCAGAACGTATCGCAAGTCGGCTTGGCATATCATCAATTAAGCCTGATCTGATTCTTGAAGGCGGAGCGATTGAGGGTAACGGAGCGGGAACGATTCTGACGACAGACAACTGTCTGCTGAATCCGAATCGTAATGCCGGGATGACTCGGCAGAAGATGGAAGACATTCTGCGGGAGTATCTTCGTTGTGATAATGTCGTCTGGGTGCCGGGGCACGGCATCATTGGGGACGACACGGATGGCCATATCGACCAGGTTGCTCGGTTTGCGGATACTCGGCATGTGCTCGTAGCAGCGCCCTGGAGCGACGATGCGCCAGAGGCGGCTGAGTTACGGCAGAACTTTGATGCAGTGGCGGCCGGCGTAAATGCCCAGGGAGAGACTCTGTTACCGATTCCGCTCAGAATGCCTTCCCCCAAATATCAAGGGGAGCACCGAATGCCTGCCTGCTACTGCAACTACTATCTGACAAATGGGGGTGTGATCGTTCCAACATTTGGTGACCCGGCGGATGACAAGGCAATGCAGTTGATTGCGCAGTACCATCCTGGCCGGAAAATCGTCGGAGTCGACGCCATTGACCTCGTCTGGGGCCTCGGCGCGTACCACTGTATGACTCAGCAACAACCGCTGTTCTAAAGTAGCAGGCACATTCCATGTGCCGTCCGCGCCGCGGTGGCTGCGTTTGCGGACGGCATTCGGAGAATGCCTGCTACTTTTTATCAGCGTTCGCGGAGGGCGGTGATGATGTTCATTCCGACGGCGCGAATGGCCGGGAGCAGGCCACCGAAGAGTCCCATCCCGACGGCCAGGAGGATTCCGGCACTAAGGACCAGGGGGGACAGTCGTGCTGAGAAAGTGATTTCGCTGAACTGTTGCCAGTTGGCGGTACCTGTTGAGAACCCACTGAACGGCAGAACGCAGATGCAGCCGAGGACACCGCCGAGCGAGCAGAGGATGACAGATTCGAGGAGGAATGAAATCAGGATTGCTCGTCGATCAAATCCGAGTGCACGCAGCGTACCGATTTCTCGACTTCGACTGGCTACGGCGGCAAACATTGTGTTTGATGCGGCAAACGATGCGCCCACGATCAAGAACGAAGCGATGATGATCCCGATCACCCAAAGTGCGTATGAGGCGGAAAGTTGTTCCTTAAAGTAATCGATCTCAGTCACCGCAGACATCAGAAATCTCTTGTCGTTCTCTAGAGCATCGATCAGCGTCTTTCGAGCATCCATATCCTGTGCTCGCAAATTTACAGTCGTAGCAACTTCTGGTGTTGCTCGAGCGAGTGTAACATCTTTGAGATCTGTCCAGACTTCTGACTCGGCCGAACTTCCGGATGCCTCGAAGTAACCCACGACCGTGAAGTCGCGCTTGTTGATTTCGAGTTTCTCTCCGAGTCGCAGATTCTCGAACCGCTCTGCCATTTGTCGACTGGTGATGGCTTCGTTCAGACCGGGATTCAGATCTCGACCTTCAGTAATCTTAAAGTCCGGTCTGAGACTTCTGCCGACGGGTTCAAGTCCGCGAACGATGATGTTGGTGGTACCTTGATTATTTCGTCGCGGTTTTGTCAGGATCGTCACGAATTCAACCGAGCACAGGGGTTGTCCGGCAGCGTCTCGCGCGATACCAGGCAGGCTGGAGACTTCTCTTGCGACTTTCTGTTCAAGTCCACTTGAGATTTCGTCAGTGGAGCCTTTTCTCAGAGCAATGAGGTCCAACTCATGCCCGCTGATTCGCAGGGCGTGGTCAATTCCGGCGATAAGACTTAAGGTGAGTACAGATGCCGCGACGACGAGAGCCGTTCCGATGACCGTCATCAGCGTTGTCATCCAGCGGACTCTCAGATTACGAACATTGTAGCGAACAGGAATCATCGAGCGATCTTTCTCGAAAGGTACATTCGTTCAAATGAAGACCTAGCCAATACGTCTGAGTCCATCAACGACGGACAGCTGGGCGGCTTTAAGAGCTGGAATCAGGCCACTGACAAGGCCAATCCCGGCGGCGGCGACGAATGTTGTTAGCATCCATGGGCCAATCATTTCAGCGGGTTTGAACGGGAAGTATTGTGGGATCGCACTGTTGAGCAACTGAAGCCACATGCATCCAATGAGGAAGCCGATACAGGCTCCGATGAACGTCACCACCATCGACTCGCCCAGAATCATCGAGAGAACTCGCAGTCTCGAAAATCCAATTGCCTTAAGTACCGCGATCTCAGTCACTCTTTCCCGCATTGACATGGCCATGGAGTTTGCCGTTACCAATGACAGAGAGAAGACAACAGCAATTGCAATGCTTTGAATGTAGGAGCGAACATTGCCGAGCATGTCCACGAACATCTGAGCAAACGCAGCCTCAGTCTGAGACCGAGTTGGGGAATCGGAACTCTCGAACCTGTCATCGATGGCTTTGATTACGGCTGGCATGACTTCAGCGGAGCCCACTCTGGCGAAGATTGTTCCTGAGTTTCCAGTTCGTGCAAAGTTCTTCTGTTTGAGGCCTTCATCAAGATACGACCAGCTGAACCAGATAGAGTCTGTATTTTGTGGCGAGTCGAATGCTCCGACGATCTGGAGATCGAGGTCAAAAGGATAGAAGGTGCCCTGAAGGGGGATTCGATCGCCGACCTTCCAGCCCCACTTTGCCAGCAGTCTTCTATCGACCACGCAGCCCTGACGATTTTCCTTGAAAGCCTTGAGTTCTTCTTCGCTGATCGTGAATTCAGGCCAGACGTTGAAGACCTCATTGGGGTCCGTTGCAAACTGAGCGAACGGCATTTCCTTGTTCTGATATTTACCACCATACCAGGAATAAGGAACTGCAGCGTCAACACCCTGCATACCTCGGACGGTATCGACGGATGCGATGGGAAGCTGTCCCGAAAAACCCTGAACATTCATCACCACGATGCGATTGTTCTTTTTGGCCTCTTTGCCCCATTCATCCTGAGACGCAATAAAGCCATACAGCAGTGTCATCAAACCGAGGCTGACGCCCACGGAAAGAATCGTCAGAGAGCTGCGGATCCAGTTGCGCGTGACATTGCGCCAGATGTACTTAAATGTTTTCATGACGATCTCCTTATGTCACTTACTGTGACTCACCGAAGTCGGCTCTGCGACCAGAACACCCTTCTCAAGGTGAACTGTTCGCTTCGCTCGGGCGGCTGCGTTTGGGTCGTGAGTGACCATGACAATGGTCTTTTGGAAATCACTGTTCAGTCTTTGCATCAGATCGAGAATTTCTCCGGCGGACTTTGCATCAAGGTCCCCTGTGGGTTCGTCGGCGACGAGCAGCGTTGGGTCAGTGACGATTGCTCGAGCAATGGCAACTCTTTGCTCCTGACCGCCGGACAGTTGACGAGGGAAATGGTCCATCCGGTCTGCGAGCCCAACAACCTCCAGAGCCGTCGTAACATGTTCTTTCCGCTCCTTCCTCGACAATGATGTCAGAGTCAGCGGGAGTTCCACATTTTCAAAGGCCGTCAGAACAGGAATCAGGTTGTACAGCTGGAAGATGAACCCGACATGCCGAGATCGCCACTTAGCCAGTGCACCTTCTGAAAGCACTCCCAGATCTTCACCACAGACAAGTACTTTTCCCGAAGTCGGGCGATCCAGACCGGCGAGTAGGTTCAGGAGAGTCGTTTTTCCGGAACCTGAGGGACCCATCAGTGACAAATAGTCGCCTCTGAAGAGCTGCAGGTTCACGTTATTGAGAACTGGAATGGAATTCTGATCCCGTCGAAATTCCTTGGAGACATTGATCACTTCAACAATGGGGTCTGACGAAGGTAGTCCCGAAGACATGCTGTTGATTTCCTGACACTTCCGTATGGAGTGAGACTTCTGTTGGGTTTGTAATTGCTGAAAAATCAGAGAGTTGTCTGAGGCCGTCGGAGGTTACTGAGGTTCTGTGACAAGTTGCCCTTCGCGAAGTTCTGGAGAAGGGCTGAGAATCAGCTTTTCTCCACCGGAAAGGCCATCGAGGATTTCAGTTCGACCGTCGCGTGTATCTCCGGGCGTGATTGTCCTAAGTTGAATCTTTCCGTCCTCTTTGACCTCCCAGACCTTCGCCATACCGTCTTTCTCGATGATTGCCGCTGCCGGACAGAACATTCGTGGCGACGCGTTGTCGGCCGATTTTGAATCGTTGGTCTGCGAACTGAGAAAGTAAACGGTGCAACTCATTTCGGGAAACAACTTTTCGTCGGCATCCGTGAATTCCACTTTCACCTTCACGGTTGCACGAGCACGGTCGCCCATCGGTATCACTTTACGAACCTTTCCCTGATAGCGACGGTCAGGAACGGCATCGACGACAATTTCGGCCGGTTGATCCGATGTGATTCTGCTGATCAGCCCTTCTTTCACATCACAGTCGACTTCCAGATGTTCTAGATCGGCGATAGTCACAACCGAGCCGCGACCGGAGGCTTCTCCCATCCCACCCGGCATGATTGACTCACCCAGTTCAGCGTCCTTTGAAATCACGGTCCCGGCAAACGGGGCACGGACAAACATATTCTCGCGGAGTTGCTCCGACTCTCGGACTCGGGCTTCGGCCAGTTGCACGGCAGCTTTCAGGGATTCCATACGTGCCTGGGCACCATCGAGTTCAAATTTTGCGGTATCGAATTCTGCGTCAGTAATGGTCTTCAGGTTGATCAATCGCTCAGATCGATCAAATTCGCGTCTTAAGCGGGCAATTGTGACATCCTGCTCGAGAAGCTCGCTCTTGGTGCGAGCGAGAGTCGCATTCGCAGCTGCCAGTGCAGCATCGAGGTCCGCGTGTTCGAGTACTGCCAGAATATCGTTGGCCGAAACCTTGCTGCCTTCTTCCACGTGCACAGCTTCGATACGTCCGGTTGCTCGAGCACCAATTCGCGCCTGCTGACGGGATTCGATATATCCCGTTCCAACAACAACAGCATCCGCAGAACGTCCGCGTTCGATGCTGACGAGGCCTGTCTGGACTTCGGATTTCTTTTGCAGCGAATCGGGTACGGTCAGAAGTGAACCGCCTGTGACTTCACTGACATTGACCCAGCCTTCGCGAACAGCCACCAGCATTCCGACATACCCAACAAGCAGCAAGCCTGCGAGGACAACCGAATATTTCAGAAGCTTCCCGAACGGCGAAGATTTCGGAGTGGGTTCTCGACGAATCCGCAGTTTTGACAATGCCTCGCGAGAGCCTTCTGAAGGTGGCTGGGATGCTGGGGTCGGCGGAGGAGTTGCGATTGACATAAATTCGGCCGGCGAAAGGAATGAGCTTCCCTGGTGATCACGACAGGAATACGGCTAACCCCGCATATCTTAGACAGGCAATCCTCGGATTCGAATTGGGATTGCACGATTTTTGGTGTGTTTTCAGTGCGGAATTCAACGAAAACGCATGGTTTGTCGCTTGGTTTTTCTTGACTGAGTCCCCGGCTACACTCCGGAGACCGCATTTACGGGCCCTCTGGGAAGTCACAGCACATGCCGCTCCCTGCCAGGTGCACCTGCAAATGCGTTTGCGGATTCAAAGTCACATGTGCCGCAGAAAGTGAGTCACATGTACTGCGAATAAATTTTGGATCGCTTGTCACTTGCTGAGGATTCATTGGATGACCCGGATTGCTCGAACTGCTCTGTTTTCTCTGGCAATACTTGTTCCACTGGACTGGTTTACAGTTTTCAGTCAACGAGCCTCCGTGATTCAGGCGGCGGAAGAGACCGATGACCTGGGGATTCCAGAGACCAATGACGGTTTGGCCGGCGAAGGCCCGATTCGTCGAGCAGACTGGTTTCACAATGTGTGGAACAGTCGCCGAACCGAATTCCGAAATTCGGCGGCGGAACAGAAAGGGGCAGTTGTCCTTCTCGGCGATTCAATTACTCAGGGTTGGGGCAACCAGACTGACACGCTGTTCGCCGGAATGCGAATCGCTAATCGTGGAATCAGCGGCGATACAACTCGAGGCATGTTATACCGACTGAATGTAGACGTGTTGTCTCTGGAGCCATCGGCCGTTGTGATGTTGATGGGGACGAATGATCTGGAAGAAAAAGCGACTCCTGAAATCATTGCCGGAAACGTGGCGTTGATCATAGAAGCCATTCAGAAGCACAATCCAAATACTCCGATTGTGCTCTGTCAGATCTTCCCCAGCTCCGCGTCAAAGAATCGTCCGGCAGATCAAATCAAAGCAACAAACGCTCTGTTGATGGCTTATGCGAAAGGAAAGCCACAAATCACGGTTGTTGACACCTGGACACTGTTTGCAGATGAGAATGGGGATGCACCGGCGAGTGACTTCCCTGATTTGCTGCATCTCAATGAATCAGGTTACTCAAAATGGGCGTCAGCACTTCGCCCTATCTTCGCGACGCTTGGCTTTCTGGAAACGGACGCGGACGGTTTTGAGCCGGAAACAGGATTCGAGATGCTGTTCAACGGTCGGGATCTGACCGGTTGGAGCTTTCGAACTGAAACCGAGACGACTGCGTTTGACGGCGCCAAGGAAACTCCGGATCACCGATACAGAGCGATCAACGGACGATTGGTGGTTGCGACGCCTCCGGAAGGCCGAAAGGTTCAACAGCTCTGGACGACACGAAAGTTTCCCGGAGACTTCGTGATGAAGCTGGAATTCCGAGCAACTCCGAATGCTGACAGTGGAGTCTTTATTCGGCAGCCTCAGCTTCAGTGTCGCGACTACCGACTTGCAGGTCCATATAAGAACCTGAAATCCTATAAGCCTCAGGATTGGAACGAACTTGAAGTCACCGTAAAAGGAAACATCGCGTATTGCACTTGTAACGGAGAAGTGCTGGAAGCGGAGTTTAAGCTGCCGGAAACGGGACCAATTGGGCTTGAGGGTGATCAGGGGCAGATGGAATATCGTCGGATTCGAGTGAAGCAACTGCCTTAGGAGCAAACTCCCTTGAGAACCCTGGGGAATTAGTTAGTCTTCCGACGCGTTTCGAACAGTCATGCATAGTTCCTGGATTGTGCATGACTGAATCGTTGAGGATTCAGTCAACGATACGATTCTGATGTACACATCAAATTGATGGCCGATAGTCCCGTGAGGTTCTTCTCAGGGCATCGGGCGACTCAAAGTGGAGTTTCCGTGTGAGCCACGAAGTGATTGGTCGTATTCGCGCGAACGTTGAGTCAGCTGTACTTGGAAAAGAGAAAGCCGTCAAGTTTTGTGTGGTCGCCTTGTTGGCGAACGGCCATATCCTGCTTGAGGACGCGCCCGGGCTGGGGAAGACTTCGCTTGCAAGAGCGTTAGCAAAAACTCTTGGGTGCCAGTTTACTCGGCTGCAGTTCACGCCGGACCTTCTTCCGAGTGACATCGTGGGAGCCAACATTTTTCGACCCGTCACGGGGGAATTTGAATTTCGACCGGGCCCGGTCTTTACGAATGTGCTTTTGGCGGACGAGATCAATCGAACAACACCGAGAACACAGAGTGCGCTGCTCGAGGCCATGAGCGAGCGGCAGGTATCAATCGAGGGTGTGACTCATTCACTGGGAAATCCATTTCTGGTGATTGCGACTCAAAATCCCTATGAGTTTGAAGGCACGTATCCACTGCCGGAAAACCAGCTCGACCGTTTCATGATGTGTCTGGAGCTTGGATATCCGTCTCGGGCGGTCGAGTTGAAGATCCTGGCACAACATCGCGAGGGGCAGCCGGTCGAATCGCTGCAGTCGGTGTTGACTCCCGCACAGGTTCTGCAGTTGCAGAAAGAGGTTGCAGACATTCGCGTTGATGATTCCGTATCCGGATATTTGCTTGAGATTGTGGCTCGAACCCGAAATCACCCGGACTTATTGCTGGGCGTGAGTACTCGAGGTGCCCTGACGGCGTATCGGGCAGCTCAGGCCCTCGCGATGGCGGAGGGCCGAACTTATGTGATTCCGGATGACATCAAGGAAATCGTTGTCCCGGTGCTTGCTCATCGAGTCGCCTGTCGTGGAGCCGTCCGGGAGGGGCATCGGCAGCGAGCATCACAGATCCTCCGGACATTGCTGGACAGTGTTCCTGTTCCCGCATAATAAGTAGGATGGGCATTCCTGCCCGTCGCGTCCCTGCCCGTCGCGATCCCCTGGGGATGTGTTGGGGGCGTATTGTCAGGAGCGCAGAGTGACAACATTGCGGCGTCTTCGTGATTGCGGCGTCATTCGTGCAGGGGCAATGCTCGTCATCACGGCGGAGTGTGGTGAGTACTTTTTGGCAGGGTGTTGCGGACGGCATTCGGAGAATGCCTGCTACTTTTGCCACGAATCCCTGATTTCTGCCGGTTAGGCAGATTTGACTGACTTTTCGGTTCTCAAACTCGGGTGAATTTCCGAACGAAGCCCGGTGAGTTTACTTTTGAATTTCTCGTGATACCGTAATCTGTTCAGGGCGACGTTTGCTCAGCAGAAATTGACATGTTTTGCGGGAAATGGAATCAATGACAACGGCCAGTCTGACTCTGGACGGCAAGACTTACGAGCTGCCCGTCATCCGAGGAACTGAAAACGAAGTAGCGGTTGACATAACGAGACTTCGTGCTCAGTCCGGAGCCATCACGATGGACCCGGGATTTAACAGCACCGGGGCGTGTGAAAGTGCCATCACCTTCATTGATGGTGATTTGGGAATCCTGAGATATCGAGGGTACCCTATTGAAGAACTGGCTGAACGTTCGGATTTCGTCGAGACATGTTGGCTTCTGTTGAATGGCGAGCTGCCGAACGCAGAACAGCTGAAAGCCTTTCGTGCTCAGCTGACTTACCATTCCATGATCCACGAGGACATGAAGAAGTTCTTCGAGGGATTTCCGCCAAGTGCCCATCCAATGGCCATTTTGTCTGCAATGGTCTCGTCGCTGTCGACATATTACCCGAATTCGGAGGAAGAGAGCACTGAAGTCAACATTGTTCGGTTGATCGCCAAGGTGCGTACGATTGCTGCGTACGCTTACAAAAAGTCGATCGGTCAGCCGACGATTTATCCTCGTAACGAGCTTTCATACTGTGCAAACTTCCTGAACATGATGTTTGCTGTTCCGGCGGAGGAGTACAAGATCAACCCAGTGCTGGTCAAAGCACTGAATATGCTGTTGATACTGCACGCGGACCATGAGCAGAACTGCAGCACATCAACTGTACGAATGGTGGCCA
The DNA here is from genome assembly GCA_016795105.1 of Planctomyces sp. Taxonomy (GTDB): domain Bacteria; phylum Planctomycetota; class Planctomycetia; order Planctomycetales; family Planctomycetaceae; genus F1-80-MAGs062. The sequence goes on along the minus strand of JAEUIH010000008.1, from coordinate 166,963 downwards.
GCAGCCGTGCGAACATTTTTGCATCAATTTCCGCCGGGATTTCCGCACTTTGGGGACCACTTCACGGTGGTGCCAACCAGGCGGTTCTGGAAATGCTGCAGGTGATTCATGAAGATGGTGGTGACTACAAAAAGTTCGTGATGAAGGCGAAAGAGAAGGATTCCGGATTCCGTCTGATGGGCTTCGGGCATCGCGTTTACAAGAACTTCGATCCTCGTGCCACGATCCTGCGGAAGATGTCCTACGATGTACTCCAGGAAATGGGCATCGATGACCCACTGCTCGAAATCGCCTGCAATCTGGAAAAGGTTGCCCTTGAAGATGACTACTTTGTAAGTCGAAAACTCTATCCAAACGTGGACTTTTACAGCGGTATTCTTTATCGAGCCATGGGGATCCCGACAAACATGTTCACTGTCATGTTTGCAATCGGCCGACTCCCTGGCTGGCTGGCTCACTTCAAGGAACTCCGAGACGACGATTCCAGTCGAATTTACCGACCCCGGCAGGTGTATACTGGTGCTACGCAGCGAAGTTACATTCCGATGTCGGAACGCAAGTAGACGGAACGCAGGTAGTCTGAACTGAACCTCGCTGTCAATGGATGTGCGATATGTCGATCAAGGTTGGAATGAACGGGGCTGGCGGGCGAATGGGGCAACGGGTTGTTGCTTTGACGCTTGCCGACAAGGAGCTGACACTTGCTGCCGCACTGGAATCAGCATCCAGCCCTGTGCTTGGACGTGATGCCGGAGAACTGGCTGGGGTGGGTCGTTGTGGAGTCAACATCAGTTCTGAACTGACGTCTCATGTTGACGTGATTATCGACTTTTCGACACCTGACGGGCTGGCAAAGATTCTGTCCCTGGCCGAAGACCGTCGGATTCCGCTGGTTGTTGCGACAACCGGCCTGACGCCCGATCAAAAGGGCCGGGTTCTGGAAGTCTCGCAGATCACCCCGGTGCTCATGGCTCCCAGCATGAGTATGGCTGTGAATCTGGTGATGAAACTGGTTGAAGATGCCGCGCGTGTCCTGCGGAATAATGTGGATGGCGTGGATGTGGAAATTATCGAACGCCATCATCGATTTAAAGAGGATGCGCCCAGCGGTACAGCCCTTCGATTCGGACAGATCGTTGCTGAGCAGATGGGGCAAACCAATCATGTACATGGTCGCGAAGGCCGTACAGGTAAACGTCCGTTGAACGAAATCGGTTACCATGCATTGCGAACCGGAGACAATGTTGGCGAGCATACCATTGTCTTTGGGCTGATGGGTGAGACGATCGACCTGACCGTTCGTGGACATACCCGGGACAGTTATGCATACGGAGCACTTGCTGCGGCGAAGTTTCTGGTTGAGAAGGGCGCCGGGCTTTATTCCATGGCCGATGTTCTCGGACTGTGAATCGTCGCGCCGGATCATTACAGACCGAGCAGCACTTCAATCATTTCCGGCGATGGCTGGGAATGGAAGGCGAAGCTGAACGGCTGAGACTTTCTGAACGCCGGAAGACGCGTTCTTCGGCTGCCGCGGAGCGATCCGGGGAGACTCTGCTGGATCTTGTCATTCGCAGTCACACAACCGGACTTGGCGGACGATACCTGCTTACGCTCGCAAAGCGACGTTCTCCGGACCGACTTCCATGGCATCGATTTAAAGCCGGCAGTCCGGTGCTCTTGTCTGATGATTCGGACGCATCCGGTGAAACACTTCAGGGCGTAGTGAGTGCTCGTGCTCAGGACTCGCTCGAAGTCGCCGTTGATGACTGCCCCGGAGGAGATCGGTTTCGACTGGACCTGTCACCAGATGAAATTACTCGGAAACGTCAGCTTGCAGCACTCGACATTGCCGAGAAGTCCACTGGGCGGTTACGACAACTGACGGAAGTGCTCACTGGCGAACGCGAGCCGGAATTTGAGCGGCGGCGAGACAACACGATTCAGATTCCGGATCGGTTCAATCCGTCTCAGCGAGAAGCGATCTGTCATGCACTTGCTGCAAAGGATCTTGCAATCATTCACGGCCCGCCAGGGACAGGGAAAACCACAACGGTCGTGGAACTAATACGGCAGATGGTGGAACGAGGTGAGCGAGTTCTTGCGTGTGCGCCCAGCAACACAGCAGTCGATAATCTTTTGGAACGGCTTCTGGCAACCGGAGAACCGGCGGTGCGACTGGGGCACCCCGCTCGAGTCAGTGAAGATCTCCGTCAGCATAGTCTGGATGCACTGGCGGAAGGCCATGAAGCCATGCACCTGATCCGGCAGATGATGCGGGAAGCGGAGCAGCTGGAACGCCGAGCATCCCGGTACACTCGTGCAAAACCGGCTCATGGGGAACGATTTCAGCAGCGCCAGGAAGCACGAGAACTCAGAAAGCATGCCAGACTTCTGGAGAAGCAGGTCATCCGCGATGTACTTAGAGATGCTCGAGTCATTTGTGCGACGACAACGTTTGATGATTCCGTTCTGGATGAACAGATCTTCGACGTTGTTGTGATTGATGAAGCGTGTCAGAGTGTCGAACCGGGCTGCTGGGTGCCTCTGCGACGCGCCGGGAGAATCATTCTGGCGGGTGATCACCTGCAGCTGCCCCCAACGATCCTTTCAGATGCTGCTGCCAAAGAAGGGCTGGCCATCAGCCTGATGGAACGACTCGTACAGTTGTACAGTGATTTGGTGACACGGCAGTTGACGGTTCAGTATCGCATGCATGAGGACATCATGCGATTTTCATCTGACCGCTTTTATGGTGGAAGTCTAATTGCGGATGAAACGGTACGCCATCATTTGTTGTCTCAACTTCCGGGCGTGAAGCATGAATGGACTGACGACGCGCCAGTCAGTTTCTTTGATACCTCCGGTACTGGATGGGTGGAAGAGCAGGAACCCGATGGCGAGAGTCGTCGGAATGTTGGCGAAGCCCACCTGATCCTGCACCTTGCCGATGGGTACTGCGCTGCAGGAGTGAAACCATCAGACATTGCCGTGATCGCGCCGTATGCGGCCCAGGTTCGTTGGTTGCGCGACCATGCCCGCTGGAATCAACTGGAAATTGACACCGTTGATGGGTTTCAGGGGCGAGAGAAGGAAGTTGTACTCATCTCACTTGTGCGTTCGAACCTGACCGGGGAAATCGGCTTCCTGTCAGATGCTCGACGAATGAACGTCGCCATGACGCGCGCCCGCCGGAAACTGATCATCATTGGTGACAGCAGTACTCTGGCCTCCGATCCGTTTTTTGCTTCGCTTCTGGAGTGGTTCGAATCCTGCGGTGCACTGCGATCCGCCTGGGAGTTCATGGACCGACTGCCGGCAATAACCTCTTGATGCCGACGATTGCGGCTAGCCTGCCGCTGGACGCAGACGCCTGCGGCTAGCTGTGAAACTTTGATGGACGTTTCTGCGCGGAGGCCCATTGGGAGAGTTCTTCGCGGTTGATTTTGACATTATGTCGAGTATCCACCGGGAGTGATCGGTGGAAGAAGATTGTCTCAATGGAGGCTGTCAGCGGGTTTGCCTTAGCCAGTTTCAGAAGCTCATTGCGGAACGACTTCTCGCTGCCCGGTGATTCAGGGAACTGTGTCAGTTCCGGTTCAACAACAATTGCCGGGGTTTGGCTGCCTTTGGAGCCAATGCCGACCAGAGCAGAGCGATAGACGTGAGGATGGTTGTTAAAGATCGCCTCACAGCAGACAGAGTACATTGGACCGTTGGTACTCCATACGATGTGTGCTCGTCGACCGCAGAACCATAACAGGCCGTCTTCATCGAGGTATCCTACGTCGCCCATGCGATGCCAGAAACCATCGCCGTCCTGGATTTTCGCAGCGGCGGTTGCCTCCGGACGTTGAAAATACTGGCGTGTGGCAACAGGCCCCTTCACGATGATCTCGCCGATTGAGCCGGCAGGCAGGAACTTTGCTTTGCTGATAGAGTCAATTGGATCAAACGTGGTTTCGATGATTCGAACCTCCATCCCGTCAAAGACTCGGCCAACGCATGTTCCTCGCCCTTCCCGGGTCAAAGCTGCAGTTTTTCCCAGGACATCGCGACCTCCAATGGACGCCACTGGCAAACATTCGGTTGCTCCATAGGGAGTGAAGATATCTGCATCAGCGTTTAACACTCGGGTCATTCGTTCAAGAACATGCACTGGTACAGGTGCACCGGCGGAGAGGATCCGCCGAAGTGTCGGGAGTCGAATACCGTTGTCGACACAGTAACGGCCAACCCGATTCCACAACGCCGGAGACCCGAAAGCCTGAGTAACCCCCTGGTTCTCAATTGCTTCCAGAATCCGCAGCGGATTGACGTTTGCAGGTCGGGTTGGGTCCATATCCGGAATTACTGTGGTCACCTGCATCGCGATGTTGAACAATGCGAACAGGGGGAATCCAGGCAGATCGACTTCACCAGGTTCAACCCCATAATGATCTCGAATCAAATCGACCTGTCCGTCAAACATTCCATGTTCATAAAGCACGCCCTTGGGCGGACCTGTACTGCCGCTTGTAAAGATGATGGCAGCCGGGTCTGTATCAAGTGTCTGCGGCAGTGGAAGGGACGAGTCCTGTCCGTCGTCGAGAAGCTGTGAATACGGCACACATCCAAGTCGTGCTCGCCGCATTCCAACAATCACATTGAATCGGGCGTTGCGGTATCTGCGGAACATCAGGTGGCGAAGGAAATGCACCGGAGGGATTGCCACAAATCCATCAGGGTTGACTTCATCGAGGCAGCGGAATACAGAGGATCGGCCCATCCCGGGATCGATCAATGTACAGACAGCACCCGAGCGAAAAATGCCGAATGTCAGTGCGATGAATTCGAGCGATGGCCGAACCATCAGGACAATTCGATGGCCCGGACGAACTCCGATAGAGATCAGGCCGCGGGCGACACGGGTTGCCTCTTCATCGAGTTGCTGAAATGTCAGGTGTGTGTAGGCGACTCGATTGGCTGCATCGCGAGAATGTGGGAACACAACGGCTCGCTGCAACGGGCAAAGCTGTGAGGACACACTGAGTCGATCCGCAATATTCAGTGGTCTGGGCACGACCATCAACTCCATCCGGCAGAACGCCATGCGATTCGGAAAACAAAGCGAGCACAGCAGGATAACCGGCTGTGCTCGCGGAAAACATTCAGAACAACTCAGCGTTCAGGATTAGCTGCCGGAAACGGCGGCCTGAGCCGCAGCGAGTCGGGCAATTGGAACTCGGAACGGAGAGCAGCTGACATAGTCGAGACCAATCTTATGGCAGAACATGACGGACGAAGGATCTCCTCCGTGTTCGCCGCAGATACCGATCTTGAGAGCTGGTCGGCTTGAGCGGCCACCCTTAACACCCATTTCCATCAGAGCACCAACCCCATCCTGATCGATTGTCTGGAATGGGTCTGCTCCGATGATGTCGCTTTCGCGGTAATGTCCAATGAATGAACCGTAGTCGTCTCGGCTGATTCCGAGAGTTGTCTGAGTCAGGTCATTTGTACCGAAGCTGAAGAACTCAGCAGCGGTAGCAATCTGATCTGCCCGAACAGCAGCACGAGGAATCTCGATCATGGTACCGACCATGAATGGAACCTGTGTGCCTTTTTCGGACTGAACCTTTTCGCACACATCGCGGACAGTCTTCTCCTGATTCTTGTACTCTGTCAGGAACCCTACAAGCGGGATCATGATTTCAGGATGAACTTCGACGCCTTCCTTCTTCACGTTGCATGCAGCTTCCATGATCGCACGAGTCTGCATTGCGGTGATTTCAGGGTACACGATACCGATACGACAGCCACGATGGCCGAGCATCGGGTTCTCTTCGTGCAGACTCTTGACTCGAGTCCGAACGGCTTCCTCAGTGATACTGAGCTGCTTTGCGAGCTTTGGAGCGAGGTCCTTGTTTTCTGCAAGGTGGCGATCGCTGAGGAATTCATGAAGCGGCGGATCCAGCAGACGGATGGTTACCGGCTTGCCAGCCATTGCCCGGAACAGACCTTCAAAGTCGGCTCTCTGGAATGGCAATAGTTTGTCAACTGCCTTCTGACGTGCTTCCGGAGTGGTTGCACAGATCATTTCGCGGATTTCGTCGAGGTGATCGAAGAACATGTGTTCGGTTCGGCACAGACCAATTCCCTCAGCGCCGAAGGCGATTGCCTGAGCGGCCTGATCCGGCTGGTCTGCGTTTGTACGAATCTTGAGTTTTCGATGCTCGTCGGCCCACTTCATAAGCTGAGCAAATCGCTGATAGGTTTCGCTTTCCTCCGGCTTCATGGTTTTTTCGATGAGTACGCTGATGACTTCGCTTGGGCTGGTATCAACCTTGCCTGCGAAAACTTCACCAGTGAAACCATCAATGCTGATCCAGTCGCCGTCTTTCAGAACACGCTCACCGACGGTCACTGTCCCTGCTTCGTAATTGATCTTAAGAGCAGAGCAGCCGACGATGCACGCCTTACCCATTTGGCGGCTGACAAGAGCCGCATGAGAGCTTGCACCGCCGAAGGCAGTCAAAATCCCTTTGGCAACTCGCATACCTCTCAGATCTTCCGGGCTGGTTTCGCGACGGACGAGAACCTGAGGAACATTGGGATTCTTCTGATGTCGAGCTTCCGCGTCAGAAGCGTGGAATACGATCTGACCGCTGGCAGCACCTGGGCCGGCATTGATCCCTTTCGCAAGGAACTGACCGGCTTTAGTTGCCGCCTGCTTGGAGACAGGAGTGAAGATCGGCTGGAGCAGCTGATTGAGGTCGTCTGCCGGAATACGACGCTTGATCAGGGCTTCTTTTGGTGTGATCAGACCTTCGTTAACAAAGTCGACAGCGATTCGCACTGCGGCGAAACCCGTTCGCTTCGCATTTCGAGTCTGCAGCATCCAGACCTTATTTCGTTCGACGGTGAACTCAATGTCCTGCACTTCTTTGAAGTGCTTTTCGAGAGTCTTGCCGATGCTGTCAAGTTGAGCGTAGGCTTCGGGCATATCCTTTGACAGGGTTTCTTCGATTCGTTCCGGAGCACGAATTCCGGCGACGACGTCTTCGCCCTGAGCATTGAGAAGATAGTCACCACAGAAGCCTGGGTGACCCATAGAGCAGTCTCGAGTCAGACCGACGCCAGTCGCGCAGCCATCGCCGAGGTTTCCGAAGACCATGGCCTGAACATTGCAGCCTGTACCCCATTCGTGTGGGATACCGTAATCGCGACGATAGACGATTGCTCGATCATTCATCCAGCTGCCAAAGACCGCGCCGATTGCACCCCAAAGCTGATCCCATGGATCGGTTGGGAAATCTTTTCCGGTGCGTTTCTTGGTGATGGCCTTAAATTCAGCCACCAGTTCCTTGAGCGCTTCGACGGACAATTCGTTGTCCTGGTGAACGCCCAGATGTTCTTTCTTTTTCTCGAGCAGCTCTTCGAATGGATCTGCATCGTGCTTTGACTGCGGCTTCATTTCCAGAACGACGTCACCGTACATCTGGATGAAGCGGCGATAGGAGTCCCATGCGAACCGTTCGTTGCCGGAGGCTTTTGCAAGCGCCTTGACGGTTTCGTCGTTGAGGCCGATATTCAGAACGGTGTCCATCATACCGGGCATGGATTCGCGAGCACCGGAGCGGCAGGACATCAGGAGTGGATTTTCTTTGCAGCCGAACTTCTTGCCCATCACTTGTTCGACAAGCTTCATCCCGGCTTCGACCTGGCCCTTAAGAGCGGAAGGGTACTGTCGATTATTCTTGTAGAAATCAATGCAGACTTCCGTTGTCAGGGTCAGGCCTGGAGGAACCGGGAGGCCAATTCGGCTCATTTCCGCCAGATTCGCGCCCTTGCCACCGAGCAGGTCACGGAGGGTTGAGTTCCCGTCAGCTTTACCATCCCCGAAGAAATAAACGTACTTTTTGTCCGCAGTCATTGAGCTGAAACCTTGTGAATGATGAGATCCGTAAGAACGCCGTGAACCACGTCAACCGAAGAGTCAGAATGCCTCGGACAACTATGCCGAGGGCGGCGCGCAAAACGTGCGCCGAGTCGGGTGAGCGGAACAACGAGCGGGAACGGTAGCAATCCACTGCTCAAACTTCAAGCACTTCTGTCTCAAACCTTGCAGGCGTCCGCTAAATCAGCACAATGCGGCGAATGATATTGTTTTTTTGGTGAATCGACCGTTAAGGAGCGGTGTGGCATGGCAGTTCGAGGAGTCCGCGGCGCAACCTGCGTTACGGCGGATGAGCCGGTCCTTATTCGGGAGGCTGCAAAGGAGCTGATGGAAGAAATTCTGCGGCGGAATCAGATTCACGACTTTGATGACGTGATTTCTGCTGTTTTCACCACCACAGAAGATTTGGTTTCTGCATTTCCGGCCGAGGCTGCTCGAGCTCTGGGGATGAATCAAGTGCCTTTGCTGTGTGCTCGGGAAATTCCGGTGCCAAATTCGATGCCTCGATGTATTCGAATTCTGCTGCATATCAATTCTGAGCGGAAGCCGTCTCAGATTGAGCATGTTTATCTGCGAGAAGCCCAGAAGTTGCGGCCCGATCTGAAGAGTGCTCAATAGTCAGGACCGCAGCTATGCAGGATGTCAGTGCGGAGGCCGGGATTCCTGATCGTTTGTGGACACCCACATTTTTTGGGTTTGTGCTGACACAGTTCCTGGGGGCGTTCAACGACAACTATTTCAAGCAAATGGTGGCTTTGACCTGTGTTGCACAGGTTGCAGCGGGTGGTGCAGACTGGCAGACGTTTGCCATGGGCGCGTTTGCTCTGCCGTTTGTGCTTTTATCAGGATACGCCGGTTACCTGGCAGACAGGTACTCGAAGCGTTCGATTATTGTTCTGTGTAAGCTGGCCGAGATTCTTGTAATGCTGACGGCCGTTGTTGTTTTGCTGATTCCTGGGCTTTCTGCATCGGTCCAGCTCACGCTGCTGATTCTGGTCCTCGCCCTGATGGGAGCGCACAGTTCGTTCTTCGGGCCAGCGAAGTATGGAGCACTTCCGGAGCTGTTTCGGTCAAAGCATCTGTTGCCGGTGAATGGTGTTGTTCAGATGACGACGTTTCTGGCCATTATTCTCGGGACTGCTGCAGGTGGCGTAGCTCTGGACTGGCTGAATCGTTCGCTTTGGATTGGCAGTACGATTGCAGTCGGCATTGCGATGACCGGAACGCTGACGTCGATTTTGATCCGAAGGTTAAATGCATCTCAACCGGGACTGTTATGGAAAAATGAGAATGTCGCCATCCCGCGAGATATTCGTGTTTTGTTTCGCGAAAACCGTGACTTGCGGCTGGCAATGCTTGTTTCAACAACCTTTTGGTTTGTTGGAGGGGTTACGCAGCCGGCTGTGAATTTGCTTGGAGGGACTCTGCTTGGTCTCACAGATACGCGCACCAGCCTGCTGGCATCGGGCATCGCTCTTGGGATTGCCGGAGGGTGCGTTTGCGTGGGTATGTTTGGTGGGCGGTCGCAGGGTCGGTGGGTGAACCTGGGTGGATTTCTGTTTGTTGCTGTATCAATTGTTGTGTTTCTGATGACTCGAGCTGTTGTTCCTTCATTTGCGCCGGAAGGTGCATCTGTGGAGCCATTTGTGAAGGCAGTGACCACTGCGACTTCGGTGGAATGGGGTCTTCGTTGTGCGATGGTGGTGCTGGGGTTTTCTGCTGGAATGATCGTTGTACCCGTTCAGGTTTTCCTGCAGCAGGCACCTCCTGCCGGTTTGAAGGGGCGGATGATTGGGACGCAGAATCTGCTGAGCTGGGTTGGGATTCTTGCAGCGGCCGTTTTTCTTGGGCTGTTTCAGTGGATTCTGAGGCTCTTGGGGGGGATCGACTTTGCGATCCAGTATCAAAACGTCATCTTTCTCTGTCTTGCGGCATTTATGCTGCCGATTGCATTGTTTTACCGATTGGGAACGGCATCGAACGGTACGTTGAAAGCCTGAGTTGGGTTCCTGCCTCTGAGAAAAGAGAATTGGGTTTCATCCCCGGCTTGTCAGTGTGAATTGCGGGAGGCAGAATCCGGAATGGACTTGTGGCCAGTTGGTGGCGGAATGCGCACAATCCGGGAAACAGCCGGAATCTTGCCGAATCCGTCGTGATCCAAATCGGAAGAGTGACTTCGAGTTCCATGACCGTTTCGGTCTCTCCTTTCAGAATTTCTTTCATACATAATCTGGTGCATCCGGATGACTGATTCAAAGCCAAGTTCAAACGACATTCTGGCGAAGATTCGGGCCGCCAAGGCGGCGGCCGCTGGTGATGGCAGCGAGAAGGCTCAGTCTGAAGCCCCGGCTCCGGCTGGTGCGGCGCCTGCTTCCGCAACACCCCCTGCATCTCCAGCCGCGCCGAAGTCAACTGCCGATATTCTGGCGGCAGCTCGGGCAAAGGCTGGTGGAGGTGCTGCGGCCGGCGGTGCTCCTGCGGCGCCTTCGGGGGGCGCTGCTCCATCTTCGACAGCAGATATTCTTGCAGCGGCCCGAGCGAAGGCGGCTCCGGCGGGCGGGGCCGGTACTTCGGGCGGGGCCGGTGCTTCGGCGGGAGCACCCAAGAGTCCTGCTGATATCATGGCTGCAATTCGGGGTGGTGGTGCGACTGCTGCAAAACCAGCTGCTGCGGCTGCCAAGGCGGAAGGTTCACCCAAGGCGGAGGCGGCTAAGGTTCCTGCTGGCATGAGTGCCGCGGATATGATTAAGGCGGCTCGATCTGGTGTGCCGGCCACTGCTGCTGCCGCGAAGCCCGCGTTGCCCTCCAAACCGCTTGCAGCGAAAGCTCCGGCTGCGGCAAAGCCAGCGGCGGCCAAGGTTGTGGAGAGTCGCCGAGGTTTCTTTGGCTCAATGGTGGAAGTGATTTGCAGTCCCGTGGTGATTGCCTGGACTGCGTTTAGTGGTGCAACGTTGTTTTCTGCGCTCGCAACGGCTCGGTTTATGATGCCGAACGTGCTTGTTGAGCCTCCAACGAAGTTCAAGATTGGGCCTCCGAACGACTACGCTCCAGGGACTGTATCCACCAAGTGGCAGGCTCAGTTCAATATTTGGGTTGTCAACGCTGAAGTTGATGGTGCCCCGATTATCTACGCTCTCAGCACTGTGTGTACCCACCTCGGATGTACCCCAAACTGGCTGGAGGGCGAGCAGAAGTTCAAGTGCCCTTGCCATGGTTCAGGTTTTTATAAAGACGGTGTGAACTTCGAAGGCCCTGCTCCAAGGCCGCTGGAACGAGTTGGTCTGCGGCTTGCGGAAGACGGCATGCTGGAAGTCGATAAGAGTGTGAAGTTCCAGAAAGAGCTTGGTCAGTGGTCTAATACGTCATCATATGTTCCGGTCGCTTAAATTGTTCGGACGCGAACGTTGAGAGGGTAAAGCGGTGTCAGTCGGCGATTATATTCGAAACTCACAAATTTGGCGGAGCGTGTTCCGGCATCCGGCTCCTACGGATCGTCGTAACCGAGTCGTTGTGATGCTGACAAACTTTTTTCTGCACCTTCATCCGGTTTCGGTGAAGCAGCAGGGAATTGCTCTGTCCTATACCTGGTGCATGGGAGGAATTACGTTCTTCCTGTTCCTGGTGGAAACAATCACCGGCGTTCTGCTGATGTTCTACTATCGTCCAACGCTCGACTGGGCGTTCTACGATATTCAGGCGCTCCGCGACGTTCAAACGCTGGGGATCATGCGTGAAATTCACCGCTGGGGTGCGCACGCGATGGTGATCACGGTGTGGCTGCATATGTATCGAGTATTTCTGACGGGCAGTTATAAGCCGCCTCGTGAGTTCAACTGGGTGATTGGCGTGCTGCTGTTGGTTTTGACCCTGTTGTTGTCGTTTACGGGCTACCTATTGCCGTGGGACCAATTGGCCATCTGGGCGATTACTGTGGGTTCGAATATGGCCCGTGCGACCCCCGTTCTCGGTCTCGAGGGACCCGGGTTCCAGTTGCTGAACACTAGTGGTTATGAATTGATCACGAATGCTTCGGATGCAAAGTTCCTGCTCCTTGGAGGACGTTTTGTGGGCGAGGCGACTCTGAATCGATTTTACATTCTTCACTGCGTAGCGATTCCGCTTGTCGTGAGTGGTTTGATCGCGATTCACTTCTGGCGAGTTCGAAAAGACGGCGGTATCAGCCAGCCTTTGTGATCGTGTCAGTTTGAGTCTCTGGTCTTTCCTTTTGTGAACTGGTGTTATCCCTCACCGGGTTTTCTCAATGCAACATTATCCTGATATCACCTCAAGCGTTTTGACTGGCCTCGGCTGGTACTATCTCATCATGCTTGGCATGAACCTGCTATGGACAGTTCGCAGCTATAAGGTTGATGGTAATTTTAAGAATGGTGTTCCGGTGGCAACCGTCTGGGCGGTTGTTGCGTCACTCCTGATGATGCTTTCCGCCGCACATTTTTCCAGTGCCGGAAGTCCGGACACGTTTCTGATCCGATTGCCGATGTGGTTTCGAAACTTCGTTGATGCGAATTTTTCAAATCCGGTGATCTATTTTGTACTTTCAATTGTGCTGTTCGCAGGAATGATCCTGCTGCGAGAATGGTGGACAAAGCCCACCGTTGCATGGACCGGACTCAACCTTTCCCTGTTGTTTATGGGGTTGAGCCTGACTGATTACGACTTTCGTCAGATCGTGGGTAAACCGGATAACGTTCCGATCGTGGCAATGTTGTTTATCGTTGCGTTCTTTACCTGGATTTACTTTACGCGATCAGTAGATAACGACCGGCGAATTGCAGAAGGTCGGCCTCTGTTCGAGCAGGAAAACAACGAAAAGGTTTTGGTTTGGCCGGACCTTGTCTACACCGAACTGATTTGCATGGTCGTGCTGACCGTTGTGCTTGTCTTCTGGGGAATTGCGTTGAAGGCACCTCTTGAAGAGCCAGCGTCATCGATGAAGACACCAAATCCATCGAAGGCACCGTGGTACTTCCTCGGTCTCCAGGAAATGCTGGTGTACTTTGACCCGTGGCTGGCTGGTGTGGTATTGCCGAGCATTATTCTCGGTGGCCTGATGGCAGTTCCGTACATTGACTTCAACAAGGCCGGAAACGGTTATTACACGTTCAAACAGCGATCTTTTGCTGTGACAACCTTTCTGTTTGGGTTCCTTCCACTTTGGGTTGCGTTGATTGTCCTCGGAACATTCCTGCGAGGTCCAAACTGGAACTTCTTTGGAATTTATGAGTTGTGGGACGTCCACAAAGTCGAAGCGGCGAATAACGTAAATCTGAGTGAGTGGTTTTGGGAACTGCCTGGATTGGGCGGTATCCCAAAAGGCAGCGACTTCGGAACGATTCTCCTGCGTGAGAGTCCCGGCATTATTGTGACGCTTGCTTACTTCTTTGCCCTTCCTCCGTTGTTGGGTGTGTCCGTTCTGCGGAAGTATTTTGTACGAATGGGTGTTCTGAGGTTCCTGGTGTTTTCAAACCTGATTCTCTGGATGGCCATTCTTCCAATTAAGATGCTGCTCCGCTGGGGGTTCAATCTGAAGTACATCGTGGGTATCCCCGAATACTTCTTTAATATCTGATCGATGGCGTTTGTTTGAGTTCAGGTTTTGTGGTCAGCTTGAGGGAGTTTTCGCTCCCTGTTTGGTGTCCGTTATTTTCAACAGAGTTCGCAGAGTACAGGGCAGAAGGCCCACACGAGTACCATGCCAGCAACTGATCATTATCGATGGAATCAGCGTACACTTCATGTCGTATTCGCGGCCAGCGCTGTGGGACTTCTCGCCGCTGTCCTCGTCATGATGCGACAGGATCAGGCGGACGAATGGCGCCCGATTCAACGGAAGAACTTTGAACTTGAAGCGGCCGTGAGGGAACGTGACCTTCAGCTGCTCAAGACGAAGGACTATGAGAAACAGCTGTTGGCGCTCGAGAAGCGTAAGAGCGGTGCTCAGGAAGAGGTCAGGAAGGCGGAAGCGGCTAAGCCGGAATTGACACTGAATCAGGACCGGCAGCAGCGAATGGTCGAGCGCCTTCAAATTGAGTTGAAGGCGAAGAATTCTCTGCGCGATGAGGCACGTGGTAACTACGACCTCGCAATTCGAGACGGCATTCAGGGTCCGAAGCTTGAAAGTCTGATGGCCGAATTTCGAACTCGCCAGCAGGACTGCAATGATGCTCAGGCGGCACTGGACGCTGCAAACGCTGAACTCTCCAGAATCAACGGTGAATTGAAGGCGATTACAAAGACTCTGGATGATGTGACGGGTGAAGTGGAGAAGTTTACTTCGGAAGCAAACCGAATTCTGGCGTCTCTCGAGAATATTCGACCAACGGCACCTGTGTCTGCGTTCAAACGCAGCATCATGGAACTGCCAGTTATTGACGGGTTTAACTCCCACCTGAAGGTTTATCAGGACTGGATGCCCGGTCTGTCTCAGACGCTGGGTATGACGAAGATTGCTCGATTTGACCGGTGTAGAACATGCCATCTGAATATTGACAAGACGGCTGCTGGAAATCTCGCGGCGTTCCCCGAGGGTTCACCGTCAAGTGATGAAGTTACGAAGTGGGTTGAGGAACAGAAATTTCCACAGCCATTTGCAACTCATTCTCGACATGATTTGTTCTGCTCTGCTTCCAGCCCACATCCTGTTTCGAAGTTTGGATGTACAAGTTGTCACGAGGGACAGGGGTCAGGCACGAGTTTCCGAAACGCAGAACATACTCCGAACGATCCTCATATTGGCGAAGACTGGCACAAACAGTATGGGTACCACCCAAATCACTTCTGGGAATACCCAATGCAGCCGAATCGATTCGCGGAGTCGACCTGCATTCGTTGCCATCATTCCGTAACTGAACTTGGTGTGAGTCCTGAGTTTGGTGCCAGTGCTCCAAAGGTGTTCCGCGGTTACGAACTCGTCAAGGAATATGGCTGTTTCGGGTGTCACGAGATTCATGGATTCGACGGAGGGTCGGCAATCGGCCCGGATTTGAGACTTGAACCTCAGACTCAGGCCGAAGCAGATCGAATTGCCGCTGACCCTGGTCAGGTCGCTGGCAAAATGCGAAAGGTCGGACCAAGCCTCAGGCACGTTGCAGAGAAGACGACTCCCGAGTGGATCGCCTACTGGACAGAGATTCCATCACGATTCCGTCCTTCAACGAGAATGCCGCAGTTCTTCAATCTGTCCAACCAGGAAGATGCGGATGCTCAGAGATTCGAGGCCGCAGAACTTCAGGGGATCGCTCAGGTCTTGATTGGCGATTCTCAGCCTCTCGATCTGTTGAAGCCAGCGGCCGATTATGTTGCAGATGCAGAACGAGGAAAGTTGGCCTTCACCGAACGCGGTTGTCTTGCCTGCCATTCTCATTCCGCTGTTGAAGGCAGTAAAGCCGACTTTGGTCCCAATATAAGTGATATTCACAAGAAGGTGAAGAAGAACGAAGCCGGTAATTTCAGTGACTGGCTCTACACCTGGATTCGTGAACCAGACAGGCATCATAAACGAACTCGGATGCCGAACCTTTACCTCGATTCATACACGCAGCCGGACGGCTCAGTGGTGGACCCGGCTGCTGACATCGTGGCATTCCTGCTGAGTCAGGAAGGCACGGGAGACTACAAATCGCCTGAGGTGAACGATGCAGACCTGAATGACCTGGTGACTCTGTACCTCACCAAGGCTCGGTTCAGTCAGTCTAAGGCAATTGAAATTGTCAACAGCGGTCAGTTCCAGACTCCGCGTGCAAAGACCGCTGGCGATGAAGCAGCACTTGCAACTGATGATGGAGCGGCGGTCACTGATCCGGCACAATGGCGAAAGATGAAACTGGACTACATCGGTCGCAAGACAATCAGCAAGTATGGTTGTTATGCATGTCACGATATGCCCGGATATGAAATGGCACGTCCAATCGGGGTCGCACTTCAGGATTGGGGTCGAAAGGACACCAGCAAGCTTGGTTTCGAACATATCGAAGAGTTCCTGCACCATCACGGTGAGCCTGCGGATTCCGAACATAAGTCGACGTACGAACGTGTTGAGTCTGCTCTGAAGGATGCAGAAGCCGGTTTGGTGGCTCTCGGTCAGATGACACCTGAGAAAGCCGAAGCCGAGTTGTCTGCGGCTTATTTCTATGACAGTATTTTGCATCATGGCCGACCAGGATTCGTATGGCAGAAGCTCCGCGAGCCTCGAAGTTACGACTTCAATAAGACCGAAACAAAGGGCTACGATGAGCGTCTTCGCATGCCAAAGTTTCCTCTGAAAGAAGATGAGATCGAAGCGATCGCTACGTTCATCCTTGGCCTGGTTGCTGAGCCTCCAGCTCCGGACTACGTCTACACGCCGAACGAACGAGACCAGACCCGTTTAGCAGGAGAGGCTTTGCTGGCGAAGTACAACTGCACCGGCTGTCATATGGTTGATCTTCCTGAAGTCACTTTCGGCGTGAATCTGGAAGAACTGTCTGCGACTGAGCTCACGGAGCAGGATCACGAGAATGCTCGCGATCTCCTGCTGCAATTCCGAAAGCCGGTGCAGGCATTGACGGGCGAGAAGCGTAAGTTCAAGGTGGGCGAGGAGGAAGTTGAACTGCCGGTTGCTAAGTTCAAAGGTCTGAGATATTCATTCCCGGATCCCGAAGAAGATCCTGAGTTTCAGGAGAATGGCTTTGACAGCTGGGAGACTCTGGATTTCGGGACTGGCGACGAAGCTAAGCGACTTCTTCCTGGTTCCCGCATCACTGTAGCGGCTCCAATGCTCGTCGGGATGAAGCCGGCCCGTGGTGGAGACTTTGCAGAGTTTCTGGTCAATCACCTGAAAGAGACAAAGACGAGTGGGAATCCATATTTGGCATGGCAGGCGTCACCGCCACCATTGATTCAGGAAGGCTTGAAGGTGCAGACTCCCTGGTTGCACCAGTTCCTGCTGGAACCGGCTCGTCTGCGTTACACCACAGTGCTTCGTATGCCAAGATTCAACATGAGCAGCGAAGAGGCGAAAATCCTTTCGAATTACTTCGCTGCGGTTGATGGTGCTGAATTCCCTTATCAGGAGCAGGGTCCGACAGATGCCGACTACCTGACCTCGCGAGAGGCGGAAGTTGCCCACGCAGGTCTCCTTGCAGAAGGCGAAGACTACCTCGAAGAATCATGGCGATCCTTGAATGGTCCGCTGTGTGTTAAGTGCCATTCAGTGGGTGGTCGTAAGTTCAAAGTCAGTGATCCTGCGAAGGACATCCAGGGGCCAAATCTCAATCTGGCGCAGCAACGGTTGCGTTCTGATTGGGTGAAGCTCTGGTTGTATAAGCCAACGTGGATTACTCCATATACTTCGATGCCAGTAAACTTCCCAAAGAATAACCTGACACAGTTCCCGGACTTGTTCAACGGAGATCCTGATGCACAGGTTATTGGAACACGCGATGCTCTGTTGAATTATGGACGTTTGCTGGAGGATGTAGGCCCAACAGTCTACGCCCCACCTGCCGCCCCAACCGCGGCTCCTGCTGCTGGCGGTGAAGCTGGGGAATAGGTTTTTGTGGTTGGTGGTTCCTGTGAGATGTTTGATTTGACGAAGTTACTCAGGACGGTTGTAAATAAGATGATTCGACAGACTGTTTACACTTGCGTGGCTGCGTTCCTGTTGGCTGCAGCAGGCTGCACAGAGTATGGCGGTGGCGCGGGAGTTGTTCCCGAAGTAACAGTACTCGCCGCAGATGCGTCTGCGGCCGAGCCTTCGGGAGAAGCTGCTGAAGGGTCAGCCGATGCGACCGCGGAATCGGCGACCGGAGGTGCTGGACCAGGAACATTTACGGGGCAGGTGAAACTGGTTGGTACAGCTCCGAGCCTCAGTCTGCTGGTTGCAAAGGGTTCAAATGTCAAGGACGCCGAGGTTTGTGCTGCGGTCGACGTAGCGGATGAACGGCTGGTGGTGTCGCCTGCTGGCGGCGTCGCTAATGTATTCATTTGGCTCAAGTCACCACCGAAGGGCGGGACGCCACTTCCAGAGTCTGATGAAGCCGTCATTTTCGACCAAAAGAATTGTCAGTTCCTTCCCCATGCGATGGTCGTGCCTGTTAAGAGAACGGTTAAGGTACTCAGTGCCGATGCGGTTGCTCATAATACGCATACCTACCCCGCAAAGAACGATGCGTTGAATCAGGGGGTTCAACCGAACGACCGTGAAGGAAAGCTCTCGTTTCAGTACAAGAAGCCGGAGAGCGTTCCTGTATCGGTGACCTGTGACTTTCACGCATGGATGAAAGCGTGGCACCTGCCGGTCGATCATCCTTATGCGGCTGTCAGCGATGCTGAGGGCAACTTCACAATTTCAGACTTGCCGCCTGGTAAGCATACGTTCCTGGTTTGGCACGAGTCTGTAAATGGGAATTTCATCGAGCGAAAGCTTGAAGTGACTATTAAGCCAGGTGAAACCACGACTCAGGAAATTCCCCTGGCAGTGGATCGGCTGAAGTTGTAGAGGTTCGAGTGGTTTTGTCTGTGATCAGTGACCTGAATCACAGGCTGCGTGAGCAGTTGGTTAGGCGATTGTTTTAGAGGCAAAGAGTTCAAAGGTGTTTGGAATGTCCTTGACATCCGGCAGATTTAGCTGGCTGACTGTTGTTGCCATCTCGGCATCTCTGGCAGCAGGTTGTTCGAAATCAGGACTGGAGTCCTCATTTGTCTACAGTGCCAAAACTGATTCACTGATTCCGGAAGCTCAAAGCGGCATCAAGGGTCAAGCGGGCGTCAAGAAGATGGTGGATGACCGATTCGGGAATCCTCAGCATTTGAAGGCCTGGTCGAAACTCCCGATCGATTTTGGTGGTGTCACCGCGTCCGTGGGTGAAACGCCGTCTGGTAAAGCGGTTAAAGAGATTTTACTGCAGTTTGAAGAAGGGATCACGTCCCCTTCTGGCGATGCAGTCAGTTCCGTTCAGTTTGTTGGCGGGGCAGCGGCCGGCGAGACGGCAGCAGTTCTCAGCTGGGATGCCGAGAGCGGGAAGGCCACTCTGGTATCTGCCCTGACGGGCTCACCGGCACAGGGTGATCAGGTTGTGATTGGCGGCGGCGAAGTGATTCGAAACGGTCGTGTGCTTTATCAGCGCCATTGCAGCCACTGCCACGGAACCAGTGGGGACGGGGCTGGGCCGACGGCCGAATATCTGAATCCACGTCCCCGAGATTATCGGCACGGTGTATTCAAATTCACGTCTACGAATTCTTCGTCGAAGGCGAGCCGTGAAGACCTGTCCAGGATTTTGAAGTACGGCATTCCAGGAACTTATATGCCATCGTTCCTTCTGTTGAAGGATGATGAGCTTTACGCCATCGTTGAGTATGTTCGGTTTCTGGCAATGCGGGGTGAATTCGAAAGGAAGCTCGTCACTGAGTTGAGTGTCGACTATTCCAAGGCATCAGTGGCCGATCAGACAGCAAGCGGAACAAAGAGAAGCGAGATCATTGAAGCTTTGACTGCGTTTCTTACCGAGGACTTCTCAGACGTCGCAAATTCTGCTGGCGATGAACTTGCAGAAGCGTGGTCGACAGCGGACACGGAGGAGGCACTTGTAGCACCGACTGTTGGTCGCGTTGCAGATAGTCCTGAAAGTCGTCGACGTGGACGAGAACTGTACCTGTCAAAGTGTGCCGACTGTCACGGAGTGTCTGGTGAAGGGAATGGGCCACAGACAACGATTTTCGAAAAGCTGCCCGATGCCGATGCATTGTATCCCGAAGCGGGTTTGCATGATGAATGGGGCAATGTAACAAAGCCTCGTAACCTGACACAGGGGATCTATCGCGGCGGACGCCGTCCGATTGATTTGTTCTGCCGTATGAATGAAGGAATTAAAGGCACAAAAATGCCGGCCTTTAAGACGGTGTTTTCGAATGAAGACGTTTGGCATATCGTGAATTATGTATTGAGCATTCCTTTTGAAGCGGAGCCTGGGGTTTCCCCTGGTTCAATTGCACCGGCGACTCCGGTAGCACCTGCGGCGGCGGAATAAGTTTCCTTAGTGTTGCGATTAACAGCGACCATGGTCGGACCATCGATCGGAGTTGTTTGAAGTGAAAAAGTTCTGGGCGATATTTTTCTGGTTCTGGCCAGTCGTGGCGCTGGTGCTGTGCGTGATGGCTCCGTCTCAGGGATGGTGGTTTCCAGGCCCTCCAGGCACGCAGATGGGAGAACGAATCCAGGGTCTGTTTGAACTGATCCTTGGAATTGTGACTGTGACCTTCATCGGTACCAACTTCGCGTTGGGGTGGGTCTTATGGCAGGCTGCGTCGAAGGGCGATGATAAGAAGGCCTTTTACTCACACGGTAGTCACAGTCTCGAGCTCATCTGGACAATTGTTCCAGCCTTTGTTTTGTTGTTCATTGCCCTGTATCAGATGGATGTGTGGGCCGAGTACCGCGTCCAGTCATTTTATCCGGAAGAGACGAAGCAGGGATCTGTTGCGGAGTTCATGGCACGTCAGTTTGAATGGCGTGTACGTTACCCTGCGATTGGTGAAACTCTGAAGGACGAAGCACAGCCTGGCGACCTGTACATGGTCAATGAGCTACACGTCCCGGCGGGAAGGCCCGTGAAGATCAATTTGCGGACCCAGGATGTACAGCACGCGTTCTTTGCTCCTCAGCTGCGGCTGAAACAGGATGCAGTACCAGGTTTGATCATTCCGGTTTGGTTTGATGTTCCCAAAGCCGGCAACTACGACGTGACGTGTGCAGAGTTGTGTGGCTGGGGCCATTACAAGATGAAGGCCCGAATTGTCGTGGAATCTCAACAGGCTGTTGATGCGTATATGAGGAAGCTTCAGGAAGAACAAACAGAAGATGGGTTTGTTGAAGAAGCAGCTGAAGAAGAATAATTGCCGCGGGTCATCCCGAGCATTAGTACTTGGATAGATCAAGAGTTCGCAGTTTGAAGTTTTCGTTGATGTGTTAAGGGGTAGAGACGGGATGGCGACTGTAAGTCCGGCATTACACGGTCACGATCATGCCGACAGCCATGGACATGGTCATCACGAGATCGGCTTCATCAAGAAGTACGTTTTCTCAACAGACCATAAAGTGATTGGCATTCAGTTCCTGGTAACGACATTGTTGATGCTGATGGTCGGAGGCGCACTCGCGCTTGCCGTTCGTTGGCAACTTGCGTTTCCATGGGAGAATATGCCCTTCCTTGGAGATATCTTTGGACTGTTCCGTACTGAGGGCGGCCAGATCAGCCCAGAGTTCTACACCATGCTGTTCACGATGCATGCGTCGGTAATGATTTTCCTTGTGATCATTCCGGTCCTTGCCGGTGCGTTTGGGAACTTCCTGATTCCTCTGCAGATCGGTGCGGACGATATGGCGTTTCCTGTATTGAATATGCTGAGTTACTGGTTCATGTGGCCGGCAATCTTCTGTTTTGGAACAAGCTTCTTCATTGGTGGAGCGACCGCCGGTCCTGCCGGTGGGTGGACGTCGTATCCGATTCTGAGTGCGATTATGGAGGCAGCTCCTGGGTCAGGAGATGCTCAAACATGGTGGTTGTTCGGACTGACGCTCGTGGGTGTGAGCTCGATGATGGGGTCTGTGAATTACATGACCACAATCATCAATATGCGTGCACCGGGGATGACGTTGTTCAGGATGCCTCTCACCATCTGGTCAATGTTCATTACCGCGATCCTTCAGGCTTTTGCGTTGCCAGTACTGACAGCAGCAGGCTTCATGCTGGTGACAGATCGACTTCTGGGAACGGTTTTCTTTGTTCCGTCAGAGATCATCGTAAACAACGCTGAACCGACAGTGGGTGGTGGTCAGCCTCTGCTATGGCAGCATCTGTTTTGGTTTTATTCTCATCCGGCTGTTTACATTATGTTGCTGCCTGCGATGGGTATGGTTTCAGACATGTTGTCCTGCATGTGTCGTAAGCCGGTCTTCGGTTACAAGCCAATGGTTTATTCGATGGCTGCAATCGCAGGACTCGGATTTATCGTTTGGGGACACCACATGTTTACCAGCGGTATGAACCCAGCTCTCGGTATGACGTTTATGACGTCCACGATGATGATCGCACTTCCATCGGCGATCAAGACGTTCAACTGGATTGGAACGATTTATGACGGCAATGTGAAATTCAATGCAGTGATGTTGAACTGTGCCGGGTTTGTAGCTTTGTTCATCGTGGGTGGATTGAGTGGGATCTTTATGGCGGCAGTGCCAGTGGATATTTATTTCCACGACACGTACTTCATTGTTGCCCACTTCCACTATGTGCTCTTTGGGGCGACGCTGTTTGGCGTGTTTGCGGCGATTCAGTTCTGGTTCCCCAAGATGTTCGGTCGGCTGATGAATGACAAAGTGGCCAAGGTACACTTCGTACTCACTTTTGCGGGCATGAACGGAACCTTCTTCCCGATGCACCTGCTGGGGATCGCGGGAATGCCACGGCGATATGCCGACCCGTACTTCCATACGTACCTCGAACATCTGTTGCCGATGAACCAGTTCATGACGTTCTCCGCAATTCTGATGGGTTGTGCTCAGTTCCTGTTGCTCGGCAATTTTGCCTACAGCATCCTGTTTGGAGAAAAGGCCGGCAGAAACCCATGGAATGCCAACGGTCTGGAGTGGAGTGCTCCATCTCCACCAGGACACGGCAACTTTGATGAGCCCCCTGTTTGCTATCGAGGCCCCTATGAGTATTCATCACCTGAGGCAGAGGCACTTGGGCAGGACTTCATTCTTCAGACTTCGCCCCCACCAGCGGGTGTGAAGAAAGCAGATCCGGCTCACCATTAGCGTTTGTTGTTCGACCGGTTGTTCAATCAGGTACTTGTCGTGGATCAGAGTTCAAACACAATTCATCCGAGAGTTCGGAAACTGGCGGGGGCAGTATGCTTCCTGTCGCTGGTTCCGATCTCTGTCGGCGCGCTTGTGACAACTCTGAAAGCAGGGATGGCGTTCGCTGATTGGCCGTCGTCGGATGGGCACAACATGTTGTTGTACCCATGGTTCAAGGATATTTTCGACAACCCTGCAAAGTTCACGGAGCATGGGCATCGACTTGCGGGAATGCTGATTGGCTTCCTGAGTATTGGACTTGCTGCAGCAGCATGGCGAGCTGAGAAACAGCGGTGGATTCGAGTCTATGCGTATTCGATTCTGGGGGCTGTTATTGGACAGGGACTTCTGGGTGGCGCTCGTGTGTTGATGGACAAGCAGGTACTCGCGATGCTGCATAGCGTAACCGGGTCTCTGTTCTTCTGTTTGTGTGTGGGGTTTCTCGTGTTTACTCGGCCGTCCTGGAAGAGCGTCTGCTCGACAGTTGAGCGAAGGACGACGATTGGCGGTCTGGCTGTAATTCTGGTGTTGCCCGTTGTTGTGATGGGCCAGTATCTGCTTGGCGGTGCATTACGTCATCTTCATACCCTCGTGGATGAACATATCGCAGGCGCTGTCGTCACTGCGTTGCTTGGAATTGCAGCCTCATGGGTTCTGCTTCGAAGTGATGCGAAGATCTTGAATCACTCCGGATGGCTGATCATCGCTTCACTTGCATTTCAGGTGATGCTCGGACTTGGGTCTTATCTGCTGCGGTTTGGCTGGCCACCGATTGGCTACGTTGCGGTGAGTGGCTCGTTGGCTCAGGCTGTGATCTGCTCTTCTCATACAGTCGTAGGTATGTTTCTGCTTGCATCGACGTTTATCAGTGCTGCCAGAGTGTACGTCATTATTCAGAGTGGCGGATTTCAGAATCTTCGGTTTGCTGACCGGTTGCCAAAGTCTCTTGCAGTGGCGCCGATTGAGCCTGGAGATCGCCGATGAGTGTTGTTTCTCCAGTCACTGCTGATGCGACCGTACTCACCGGGAAATCCGAGGAACGTTCACGTTCGGCACTCGGATTAAAGATCAGTGATTATGCGGGTTTGTGTCGACCGCGAATTGCAGTGATGTCGGCTGTTTCTATTGCTGCGGGATTCACACTTGGATCAACCGCTGATATCGACTGGTCGCTGATGGTGAACTCAATCCTTGGGATAGTTTGTTTTGTTGCCGCGTCGAGCATTCTGAATCAGGTTATTGAGCGGGGTTCGGACGGAGTGATGAGTCGAACCGAAGAACGCCCGCTGGTGACAGGTCGAATTTCTCCGTTGGAGGGATGGCTCTTCGGATGCACTGCAATCGCGATCGGTAGTGCAGTTCTGCTTCTCCGGGTGAATGTATTGACGTGGGTCGTTTCACTTCTGACGATGGCGACGTATGTAGCAATCTATACACCTCTAAAGAGGCGCACCGCGTTTTGTACAACGATTGGTGCTGTGCCTGGCGCAATGCCGCCGGTACTTGGGTGGTTTGCAGCCGGTCGTGCTCCGGGTATGGAAGCGCTGGCTTTGTTTGCGCTGTTTTTTGTTTGGCAGTTTCCACATTTTCTGGCGATCGGGTGGATCTATCGAGATCAGTATCGTCAGGCGGGTTTGAAGATGCTGCCATCCTACGAAGACGAAGGCAGTAGAGCAGGATTACTTGCTCTCTGCTACGCCGCCGCCTTTGTGCCTGTGTGTTGTGTTCCACGCTTTATCGGACTTGCCGGTGCGGGATATTTATGTGCCGCAGTGGTGATGTCGCTTGGCTATCTTTGGCTCACGGTTCGATTTTGGCAGCAGCGAAATGATCAGCGTGCTCGACAGTTGATGTTGGGTTCTTTGCTGTGTTTGCCGTCGCTGCTGTTTTGTCTGGTCTTGGATTTTGTACGGTTGACGTCCTCTTTTTGACTGAACTCAAACGATCATGTCTCACTCTGCTCAGCCAACTGCTCTGAAAATGGGGATTCCAATTCCGAACTCAAAACTCGGGATGTGGCTGTTCCTCGGCACTGAGATCATGTTTTTTACGGCCTTCATTGGGTCGTACATTGTCTTGCGCGTGGGCTCAGACGGTTGGCCAACCAGTCCGGATGATACGCACATCAATGTGATCGCCGGTGGTATCAACACATTCGTGCTGATCGTGTCGAGCTATCTGGTGGTTGTTGCTCACGAAGCAATGTCCCAAAAGAACTTTGCAAAGGCTCGAACATACCTGATCGGAACCTTGTTGCTGGCATGTTTGTTCCTTGGAATCAAGAGTGTTGAATACTACGGCAAGTTTGCACACGATATTCTTCCGGGACATATTCCCGAGAATCCTCGACAGGCAATTCGCAAGGTTGACCGGGAATTGGAATCCGTCGTTCGAAGCCGCTTCAGCGCTTACACGGACGCCGGTGTTATCGAAGTTGCTGAAGCAAATGACTTTAAAGTTGTCGTCACAAAGATCGAGGAATACGGAGCCGGAACCGACGCGAAGAACCGCGAAGATCTGAAGGCGTCCGCCATTGTGGACGTTGAACTGTTTCGGCAGTATATGGATCTGCACGACCACATGGTTTCAAACGTCTCAATGACCGTGCCTGCTATGGGGCCTGCGTACACTGAAGCTCGATCGAAGCTGGCGGAAGGTGAAAAGCTTCCTGTGCTGACGCTTGCTGAAGTCAGTGACTTTGTGACGAAGCTGAAACAGAATGAAAAGTACGGGTCATTCGTAGCCGCCGGTGTGTTTGATCCGCATCCTGTTTTGTACGGTAACCTGTTTGCTTCAACATACTTCCTGATGACGGGCTTTCATGCGATTCATGTGATTGTGGGGATGATTCTTTTCATTCTTGCGATCATGCAGGGATCTAAGCTTGATGAAAAGTGGACGGACTGGGTCGAGAACAGCGGCCTCTACTGGCACTTTGTGGACCTTGTCTGGATCTTCCTCTTCCCACTGCTCTATATCATCTGATTTGGATGGTTTTTCGCTATGTCACACAATGATCACGGTTCTCACAACGAACACAGTACTCACCACGTCAACTATCTGGCGATCTTTTTTGTGCTCTGCGGCTGTACAGCGGCGTCAGTTGCCTTTGACCTTTTGTCGTTCAGTTCGCAGTACATCACGATTGTTCTGGTTCTTTCGGTCGCCGTGGCGAAGGCCCTTTGCGTAATGATGTTCTTTATGCATCTTAAATTCGAAGGCAACTGGAAGTACGTATTGCTGGCTCCAACGACAATTCTGGCTCTGGGACTTCCAGCTGCACTGTTTCCTGATATTGGAGTGTCGTACTACAAGAACACCGCACCTCAGAGTGGCTGGTCCAGTGAAATGGATGCCTGGCACGCAGCACATGCGACCAAGGCAGCCAATGAATAGATATTGCTTCGTTCACTGGAATTCAGGCAGGTAAGAGCGATGGCAGTTTCGCTCGTTTCAGTGAGAGAATTGAGTCATCGGTATGGCGGGACTCATGCTCTGCAGAAGCTGAGTTTTGAGATTACAGAATCATCACTTTGGGGACTTCTCGGGCCGAATGGGTCCGGGAAGTCCACTTTGTTTCGGATACTCTCGACTCTGTTGCCGGTTCAGTCCGGTGAGGCATATATCTGCGGAGCCAGTCTAAAGTCACATCAAGGTGTTGCTCGTCGAAATCTTGCGGTTTGTTTTCAGACGCCCGCATTGGATGTTCGACTTACCGGGCTGGAGAATCTGAAGTGTCAGGCGGCCCTTTATGGACTGACTGGCGTACAGGTAAAGGATCGAGTGAAAGAACTCGGCCAGCGCCTTGCGATCTCAGACGTTCTTGGTGCCGCCGTCTCGACTTTATCCGGAGGTTTTCGGCGCCGCATTGAACTCGCCAAGGCCCTGTTGCACCGGCCTCGGGTCTTGTTGCTGGATGAACCGACCACAGGTCTGGATGTTCATTCTCGGATTGAGTTTTGGAAGATTCTGAAATCACTTCGGGATGACTACGGGACAACTGTAATCGTCTCCACACATCTCATGGAGGAAGCCGACCAGTGTGATCAGCTCTTAATGCTGAATCGCGGTGTGATCGCTGCGCAAGGCAGTCCGGTGGAACTTCGGAGCAGGATGACGGGCGAGCGTCTGCGTATCCGATGCCGATCGGTGGAGGCAGTCCTGAGCCAGCTGGTTTCTCGACTCGGTAGTCCGACAAGTCAACATGGCGATGAGGTGATCTGGCACACACAGAAAGCCGGGCAGCGCTTGAGTGCGTTGGTGGATTCGTGCCGAGATGATCTGCTGTCGATTGAACTCAGCCAGCCAACTCTCGAGGACGTATTTTTGACACTGACTGGAAGTTCGCTGGTGGAAGCCTCGGATTCCGTTCAGGGAGGATGACTGATGGATGTTTCGGGGGGAACTTTCGGCGTCGCATCGATGTTCCATGCATCAGTGGCACTAGGCTGGCGAGAGGTGGTTCGGTTTCTTCGGCAGCGAAGTCGACTCGTCGGTGCAATTGCTCAGCCAGTCATCTTCTGGATCCTGTTCGGCGCTGGGTTGCACAGTTCATTTCAGCCACCAGGCTGGTCGAGTGAGTTGCATGAGCCGCTGACATACCAGGAGTACTTTTTTCCCGGGATCGCGGTCCTGATCGTGCTGTTCACTGCGATTTTTTCGACGATCACGATCATTGAAGATCGTCGTGACGGGTTTCTTCAGGGAGTGCTTGCGGCTCCGGTCTCGCGGTTGGCCATTGTTGCCGGTAAGTTGCTGGGAGGCGTGTTCCTGGCTCTGGTTCAGGCTGCACTGTTTATGGTGATCGGGCCACTGCTGAGTTCTGTTGGGGTTGTCCCTCAGATTGATCTGCAGATATCGATTCTTCAGTGGATCCCGGCACTGTGTTTCCTGGCGCTGGTCGCTGTTGAGTTGACGGCAATTGGTTTTGTAATGGCATGGCCCATGAATTCGACTCAGGGATACCATGCTTTGATGAGCGTGTTTCTGATGCCGATGTGGTTGCTGTCGGGAGCATTCTTCCCTGGCGGTGAACGCGGCTGGCTGTCCTGGTTGATTTGGGCGAATCCTTTGACTTATGGAGTGGCTGGATTCCGGAGGTTACTGTATTCCGAGGCTTTGCCTGTGACTTCGGAGTTGCCGGCATTGAGTGTTTGCGTAGCAGTAACGTTCGTCACGAGCGGGCTCTGCATTGGAGCCTCGGTCTGGATGGTCTCCAGACCGGCCCAGCACAACGTGGTTTGATCAGTCAGAGAATTCGAATGTGGCTTACAGAGAGTTCCCGATGTCGAGACGAAAACACAGGTGGCTGGAAATCGTGAACTGCCGGATGTCCGAACTGCCACTGTGCCCTTAAAATCCTGTGGTTTCGGAAAATGGCGTCGCAGTCGAGCGGAGGAGATCATGCTGAAATTGAAAGCATCTGAAAGTTCCACATCAACGCGAAGCGGAATTTCGAAAAGCTATCTCATTGCTGGGGGCGTTCTTTGGTTGTGTGTGGCGATTGCGATTGGCCTGTCCGTCCGAAAAATTATGCAGAGGAATGCTGGAGTCAGCGCTGAGTCCGGGGATGGAGGTGCTTCTGTCGAAGGAAGTGATAAGCCATCGGAAGACAACACAATTACGGTTGCTGACACTTCAAAGAAGTCTGTCATCTTTAGCATGCCGGCGAGGGAGCTTCCACCATTTGAGTTTCCGGATTGCATGGGGGAGACGGTCAGTCGAGACAGCTTGAAGGGCCATCCGTGGGTTGCCAGCTTCGTGTTTACTCGCTGCACAACATCGTGCCCAATGATCACGAAAGCAGTGATGGACTTGCATCAGTCTGTTGGCAAAGTAAATCCGGACGTGAGGTTTGTGTCGTTCAGTGTGGACAGTAACTATGACACTCCTGAGATCCTGAAGAAGTACTCAGACAATTTTTCGGCCGATCATGAACGATGGAAATTCTTGACGGGTGACGAAGCTGCAATACATGACATTATCATTAAAGGCTTTTCGCAGTACGTGAAGCCGAACGCCGGGGAAGCTCGCTTGCCGGGCTTTGAAGTGGCACACAGCAATCGAGTTGTGCTTGTGAATGAAGACTCGATCCCGGTTGCCACATTTCTCGGGACAAAAGAAGTGGATATGCTGGAGTTGCGGCAGATTCTGGAAGGCAAACGCGAGTTTCCGAAGCCGGGACCATTGTTGCGTGTGGAAGGCGATGACCCCAGTTCACCATCGATTCAGCTTCAGTTAGTACCATCTGAAGGAAGTGGCTCTGAATCAGATTCAACTGATGGCGGAAGTAATTCATCGAGTGGTGGCGGCAAGACCAGTGGTCAAGGTGGTGGCGGTGATGTGGAAAGTGAGTTTCACTTTACAATGGCACGAGTCGCATTCGCTGGCGAAGAAGAGTTGGGACATGCGGGCAAGGCGGAGAGTCGGAATGAGAAGATTGATCGGTTGATGCCTTCGTGGACGAAAGTTTTTCCGACGTTGAATGCATCGCTCAACGGGATGAGCACCATTCTGCTGCTGATGGGATTCGTGTCGATCAAACGAGGCAACCGGCTGGCTCACCGCAATTTGATGATTTCGGCCTTTCTGGTTTCGGTTTTGTTTTTGGGAAGCTATTTGAGCTATCACTATCTCCTGGGAAAGTATTCCGGCGAACATGGGCGGCAGTTTGAGGGTGCTGATTCTGCAAAAACGCTGTACTTCAGCATTCTGATTCCGCATGTGTTGCTGGCGGTTTCGGTGCCGGTGCTTGCGATTCGGGTCTTCCAGCATGCTTTTGCTAAGCGATGGGAAAAGCACCGAAAACTGGCGAAAATCGCGTTTCCGATTTGGTTATTTGTATCGGTTACGGGAGTGGTCATTTACTGGATGTTGTATCATTGGCCGTGGAAAACCGCAGTTTCTGTCGTCGTTTAGGCTGGGAGCCTGGAAAAGTCGATAAAACCTGCGATGATTGCGGGGTAGCCGAACAACGAAGAGGTGAATCAATGAGTGGCTTACGAAGATTTTTGCTGGCGGCCCTGGTAACTTTGGCGTGTTTTGCACCTCAGGTCATTGGAATGTCGTCTGCCGCAGCGTGTCCGATGTGCAAGATCGCAAACGAATCGGATGATCGCCGCCCTCGCGCCTACATGTACAGCATTCTCTTTATGCTCGCGATGCCTGCGACAGTGTTCACGGGCTTTGGAATTTCATTCTATCGAATGGCACGGAAAGCTCAGCTGGTCGCCGACCAACAGACGCCGGAGCAGCCAACGGTCGAAAACTGATTCGCTAAGAACGCAACAGAAAAGCCACTGCTCAATGTGCTGAACAGCGGCTTGCTGATTCAGAATTGTTGTGTCGACTGTGCTTTGCCTGGCGACAATGCATCATTCCGCATCAGGCGGCGGGGTTGATTTTTTTCGGCCTCGGGATTTGGGCTTCTTTTGAAGCTGACCTTCGAGTGCTGAAATTTCGTCTCGAAGGCGAGCAGCCGTTTCATAGTCTTCTCGTTCAATCGCTTCCTGCTGCTGACTTCGAAGCTGGATCATTCGAGACTGGTCTTCGGACGCGACCTGCCGGCTTTTTGGACGTTTACCCACATGAGTTGTCTCTTCGTGGATGTTTTCCAGCAGCGGCATAAGTTCGGAACTGAAGACGTTGTAGTCTGCCGGGCAGCCGAAGCGTCCCGATTCGCGGAACTCTGAGTATGTGATGCCGCAGTTTGGGCAGATGATATTGGATTCAGCGGCGATATCGACGGGCGGGCTATCAACATCGCCGAACTCGCCCGGTACACCGGATGGGTGCTTCTGAGTAGATTCAAGATATTCGCGGGCACAGGATTCACAAAGGTGAATTGCATGAGCCTGCCCCTCGCGAATTTCCGTAATGTGGAGGGTGGCAGGCTTGGAACAGCGTCGACATTTCTTCATTTGATTCAGCTCCCTTTAAGCCAGCTTTGAGTTTCCCTGAATTGCGTGATCATCGCAAGCTCAGCGCAAAAGATCTGAAGATCAGTCGAAATCGGATTGGCTGGAACAATCGCTAAAGACCGCATTTTGGCAAGAACTGGAGCATTGACAGGAGCCGATGCAGAAACAGCCGAATTCAATCTGTTTCCGATTGACTTTCATAAGTCTTTGTTTCGAAACATTAAAGGAGGATAAGGTCTGCGATCAGCACTCGCTGTTGATTGAACAAATTTCCGACCAGGATCGTCGGAAGCAGGATGCACAACAATCTTGGAGGATTGAACACCATGCGTGTCTCGCATTGGAAGAAACTAGCTGCGGCGATGCTTGCCGGATTGAGTCTTTCTGCGACGTCAGCAACACTGGCGGCGAATGAGCCGATCCCCTATATCCCGGCAGAACCAACAACGCAATTCACTGCCGGCGTTGACTTCCTGATCTATACACGAGATGTTGACCTGCAGAGTCCATCGAATGCGATTGCGGGCCCTGATGCGGGTTTGTTGCGATTCGACAGTGCCGATTTTGAACGCCAGGCTGGTTTCCGCGCGTTCCTTTCAATGAAGGCTGACGGACTGCGAGTGGATGCTGTCTATAGCGAAATTGGTGAATGGGATCACTATCGGATTGGCCGAATGACAACCGGTCTGTCATTTGACGACGGTATTGGTTCAGAGTGGACCGGGGCCAACTCTATCAACCTGACAACTTTGTTCCCTTCTCTGCATCGCGCGGCCACCGGTGCACTCGGAGGCGACGCCGACGAATTTGAAGGGCTTTCACCATCGGCCGCGTTTAACGCAGATACAGCTCCTTTATATGAATTGCTGTATGAAAGTGAAATGGCGACATTCGAGTTGAACGCTTTCACGATTGACGACGAAAACCCGTACCGCTGGGGTCTGGGTTATCGCAATCTTGAACTTGATGAAGTTGCGGGTGTTACGATAACTGGTACGTTCCGAGCTGTTGACATCGCTGCTCCAAATGGTGGACTCTCGCATGCTTCATTGACCGGGCCGGGCGGGTTGACGCTTCTGGGTGGCGTGGCCAACGGATTCGAGGACGAAACTTCGAATCCGTCGTTTGCCAGCGACATTCTGGCGATCTCCAACAATGCTCGAACATCCAATCGTATGAACGGAATTCAGGCACTGCTGGAACGTCGAGTCATGTATTGGGGAGGATGGACGATCGACGGCGTCCTGAAGGCTGGTGCGTTTCACAATCAGGCACGTGGCATTATTGAAGAAGTCTACGTTGGAACCGACCCTGTGTCCGGTGAGAACTCCGTGTATGGCCGGACACTCACTGATAGTGAAGACTGCCTGTCTTTTATTGGAAGTGTAGGTTTCAATTCCTACATACCACTGAGCGAACACTGGAGCTTCACAAGTGGCTATGAAGCAATGTTCCTGACCGATGTTGCTCTTGCTCCTGACCAAAACGCAGGTGTGACCGGTGGCGTCTACGACGTCAACGCGAACGGCCATGTCATTATTCACGGTGGAAGACTCGGTCTCCAGTTCGCGTACTAAAAATAGCCGTCACAATAAGTACTCATCACGCTCCGCCGTGATGACGAACCCTTGTACGGTCTACGGTTGAATCCCAGCCAGCCTCCCAACATCACGGTGTTGCGTGATGAGTACTTTTGCGGCAGGAATTGCCGGTGTGGGGAATTAAGGGTGGAGGCGTCGGAGGAATTGTAGGAACTTCCGGACTGCGCTGGCGAGGATTCTGATATCTTCCTGAACATTATTCACACACTTCAGCAGTGAATCTGCGGTCTGTGGAATTCTGATGTTCAGAGAAGGATGTGCGATGACCATACACCGTACTGCGATAAGGCTACGTCTGTTCCAGACATTGTGCTTTGTTGTGATCGTCTGTTGTTGGACTCCACCCGTCTATTCGGTGCCTCCTGTGAAGGAAGCCTCTCTTATCGGGACTCCCAGTCTGCACGTGAGAATTTCAGCCTCATCGGCCCGGTCATCGAATTCTCAAACGGCCGATGATCGTCCGGACGTAATTCGCCGATCACCGATCCGCCTGGCAGTGAGGACGGTTCGCCGGACTGCGGAGAAAACCGCACGAACTCATGTGACGGACCAGAATCAATTCGTCCACTCGACAGTGACTCAGACTCCTGATCACTGGAATCTGCCTTCCGCGACGGTCGACGGATCTGTCAGTATGCAGAGCAACGCAGATTATCTGCAACCAGTTCCAATGAGTGATTTGCGGCCCGTGCTGTCGCGTGCACCGATCAACGCACCTCGTGTGGCCGAAGCGGTTCGCTGAAACAATGTGTCGCCTCGTCACCGGCGAACGGAGCTTCATTCAGGAATCTACGAACCTCGCGAGAACCGGTAATTCAGGGCGAAGCGTCAGGAGCGGTTTTGTTTTTGGCCATTCCTTTGCCGGGAATTCAAGATCACACAGGCTGTAGATTGTCTTGAGGATCCTGACGGCCTGAGACCGAGCAATAGACTCACCGATGCAGTGACGAGTTCCCATTCCGAACGGAAAGTAGCTTCCTCGACGAAATTGGGCAGATCGTTGCAATGCAAATCGCTGAGGACGAAAGTCGTCCGGGGAATCGAACCAGCGAGCGTCTCTGTGGGTTCTGTACGGACTTAGAAATATCTGAGTTCCCTTCTTGACTGTCTGACCGGTCGGAAGCCGATCATTTTCAACACAGGTACGCGGGATCAGCCATGGTGGAGGATAGAGACGAAGCGACTCAGAGAAGATCTCAGAAATCAGAGTCTCCGCGGCCGATTCCAGTGGTTCGGCGTCCGATGACCGACTGTCGATGATGTTTCTGCTTCGGCACGCAGTTTTCAGTTTGTCTCGGATTGGCGTCGCACGGCTAAGCAGAAGCAGGCACCAGCAAAGTGCAGTGGCCGACGATTCGTATCCACCCAGCAGAAGAATCAGACTCTGATCTCGCACCTGCAGCATTGGAACAGTGACAGGATCGCGTTGATGCAATTCCAGAAGCCTTGAGAGGAATCCGCCATGTGCAGCTCCATGGAGACGGCGATTGACTGCATGTTCGAATGCTAGATTCAGTCTGGAAATCGCGGCTTTGTATGCTCGATTTTTGGCAGTGGGAAACCATTCCGGCGGGTTGATCATCGCAAAGTTGCGAGTTGCCACATAATCCATGGCAGTGTCAAAATCTTCAGCAATCTGCCGTCCAGCGAATGAATCCGCGTTCGTCATCCGCGTTGCCGATCCATCTGGCCTTGCCACTCTGTCGTTTGTTGCCACTCTGTCGTTTGTTACCACGCCAGGCAGCCACGGCGGGGTGAAATCGCTGCCAAAGACCGCCTGAATGCTGATTGTGGCGGTGAGTTCTGACACCGCCTTCCAGAGATCAAACGTCGGCTGAGATTTCCATCTTTGAATCCACTGTTGAGTCATTGGCTCAGCAGGGGTGAGGAACGAGTCTGCTGCAGTCTTTAGAAACACACCTCCAATACTCTGAAGCTGGCGCCGATGATCGTCTCCTTCACTTGTCAGAAGGCTGTTTCCATAGAGTTGTCGTCCGTATTGAAAGGCTCGTCCTTTTGAGTACCGGTGTTCGCTGGTCTCAAGAACATGAGTGACGTCATCCGGATGCAGAAGCAGCAATGCGGTTTGCCCGAGCCGCAGGGAAATCACGTCTTCATCACACGCGTTCAGAAATTGAATCGGGTTTGATCGAAAGTGTGGTATATGGCCGAGTAGCCAGTGTCCGCGAGGAGCCTTCACCTGAATTCCTTCGTTGCGGTGTGGGGGCTATCGAATCGCCGCTGGATGGCTGAGATTGCCACCCATTTCACAAGTCAGGAAGTAGTCGGCGTCCTTTGAGTAACTCTTTTCAAGTTTCGTATAGTAGCCCGCTTTTCCAAATGACCAGGCGATGTTGTACTGCGGAGAAACATTGAGTGATGGTGCCTGCTGCTGAAATCGCTTTAGACGATCGGGCAGCGGGGGCAGTTCAAAAGCCGGGGTTTCTGATTCAAATGGCACGTTGAGGCCATAGAGACACCAACGACCCATTTCAGGTCGGTCCCAGCGAAACGTGGTGCCCACGCCTGTTGACACTGCCAGTGAGTTCAGCATTTTCTGATACAGAGTCGGGTCTTCCGGCCCACCACCGGTTTTCCGGATCAGATTACAGAGCCAGTCTTCATTGCGGCAGCTCTCATCAAGACCGAAATAGACGTTCATCGAGTTCTGCTGGAAGTCAGAAGCAACGAAGAACACATGATTCAGTCCGGCATCATTCAGAAAGGCCTGAGCATCACGAACTGACTGTGGAATCGCCGGAAGTTCCGTGAGTTCACTGAGAGGAGTTGGTCCTCCGGTGAATGTCCAAATCTTTGCAAGGCCAAAGTTGGTCTCAAAGTCAATTCCTGCTCGGGTTGCACCGTTGCAGGAAGACAAAACCTGTTGCTGCAGTTCAACGATGGGCCCTGCACCCTGAGTGATTAAATCGTGATCGATCGCCAGTTGAGTCAGGTCCCGATCCCATTTGTAAAAGAAACGATAGTAGATACCGGAATCAGGTCTGCACGTCGCCTTCAGTTGAACGACGCACTGCCGAAACTCAGCGTCGAACACCCCCAGCATTTTCCGAACACTAACAGGATCGAATGGTGCCTGAATCGCCCGAGCGGCGGTTTCCAGGTCAGTGAAAAACTGTGTCTGAGAATACGGTATGGGATCCTGACGCTCAGTCATTTCGTTCATCTCAAATGCTCCGCAGGCGATACAACATGAACGCGCCAAAGCCGACGAGGTTGTCCCTGCTGGTATGGCGAACGACCATGCAGCAGCAAATGGTTGTCGGCAATCAGAAAGTCTCCCTGGACCCATCGGTGAGCATAGACCAGTGCTGGATCGTAAAGAGTTCTGCGGAGCTCCTCAACAAGTGTTTCAGTAGCTGCCGCAGAAAGGCCGTGAACTCGAAGTGTGGGTGTGTTGAGTGGAACGGTGGTGCTGTTTGCAGGTTCTGCAAATCGTATGGTGGTCCGCCCCGTCAAAGGATGCTGGCTGATCAGCGGAGATTCAATGGTACCACCATAATGGGCAACCTTATCTGTGAAATACTCAATTCGAATCTCTCTCCATCGATCCTGCGTCTCCGGCGAAAGCGAATTCCATGCGGCGTTGGTATCGCAGAACAGTGTTTCACCCCCGGCATCCTCCAGAGGAGCTTCACGACATTGGAAGCACTGAAGCCACGGGACTTGCGCTGCGAATGCACCATCCCAATGCCATGGTACGCTTCCACTGGTGAAGAGGTAGTTCCCGGGTTCAGAGTGCTCTACAACTTCGAATACTGTGCCAAAACTCCACTCAAGGAGATCTCCGAATCGGCCACAGCTGTCACTGAACGCCGTTTTCTCGGGAATTGGCGGCAAGCCTCGAAAAACAATGAGACCGTACTGTTTCACGAGCTCTGCCAAAATGCATTCAGACAATTGATCGAACGCCAGGTTTGAATCCGGATGGAACTCGAGTAACAGTCCGGCAGGGCTGAGCATCACCGGGCGACATTTCCAGTCAGCGGGAAGCAGCGGCTCAGTCATCACGATCTCCGGGACGGGCAGGAATGCCCGTCCTACTTGGGGGACAATTGAAAGTGACTTGGGCGACCATCGCGGAAGATCAATTCTGCTCCTCTTTGTTCTGCAACCGCACGGTGCGTCAGAACGTAACGGCTTATTTCGAGTAAAACAACGCCATGCCATGGAGTCAGCCATGGGTCCTCGGTCTCGCCCAGCATGATGCCAATTTTATCGGAGTGTACAGACTGAGGGTGGATGGAAAATCTGAGGGCGTCCGGAAATACATCAGCGACCAGTCTGCTCCATGCGTTGCTTCTGCGAATCACTTCAAAGGCCAGCTCTTTGGCAATTTTTCGGAGCTGAGTTCGGCTTTCTCCGGACATTCGTACGGATAGATCATCCGTCATAAATCGATGGATGCCGTTAAATAGCTGCTGGTGTTGAGGAACTGTTGCTGTCCGACGCTCGAGCACCTCAGTCGGTTCGCCGTATTGTTCCATCAGCCATGATCGCATTTGCTGATGGCTGAGGTCTGTATGCAGGTCATCAAGATCAAACATGCTGATCGAGGTGGTCTGAAGTTCTGCAATCATTCGGGTCAATTCGGCGCGGTAAGCGGTGACAGTATTGTCCTCAACACCCACCACGTCTGAAAAAACGCGACCGTCTGAACAAATCACGATACGCATTCCCGGAGGATAGATTTCGCGAATTTCATCGCAGCGATCCTGAAGAAACCTGAGTGCAAGTTCTTCACCGAGGTCAGGCAGAGGCCCGGTGACTTTGCCGAGATTTGGGGACTTGGCTGGAAACGCAGGAAGTACCGCAGTGATTGGTACTCCTGCCTGCACGGCCTGATGAATCCGTTCAATATGGAGAGCCAGACACTGGTCGCAGGGTGTTTTGGCACATTGATCTGAACCAGATTGAAGCCGACGAAATCGGAAAAGATTTCTAAGGATGTTTTCAGCAATGGAATAATGAACGGGATCATGTGCTGGATGAAGAAAGCCAGTCATGAGTCGTTCCATGCCATTTCGGAGCCGATCAGCGGAGGGCAGTCCCATAACCCGGAATGCCTGTGTGCTGAGCCATGTCGCTCGCCGGGGAAGAAGCTTCCTGCCGAGGTCAATCAAATCACCTGCGAGCTGAATGTTGTTCTCCATGAACTCCGGATCCGTCCGATGATCCTGCAGGAACAGAAAAATCAAACCGAGATGCGAGAAATACATCAGCTGCACGATCTGGTCGAGTTCATCGGCCTGCGGAGCGTCTTCAGCACCGAGGGCGAGGAGTCTGTAGATCGCCTGAACACCGGACCGGATCGTATTACTGTGAGCGCCAAGGACTCCAACGCGAGTTGAGGAGTCCAGCATGAGCGGCAGCAGGTTCTGCAGAAGTCCTCGATGGGGTTCGAGAGTCTGGAGAAGTCGCCGGTTCAGGTATTGGAATCGTGTTGAAGCTGTCCCGTGCGGAGCTTCCGATGCAAATGCATTCAGGTCTTCGCAGAAACGGTGATACAGGGCAACGACGAACAACTCTTTGCGTGGAAACCTCACATAGGCCTCGTCCAGACCGCAGTCAGATGCCGACGCGATCTGCTGGTACGTCACGTTCTGGAAGCCCTGTTCCCGAAACAGTTCGAGCGCTTTGTTTAAGAGAACGATCTTCAACGCGTCAGGTTGCAAAGCGGACTCGCATTCGTGTTCCTGTTAAGAAAATCCGGAAGCAATTCCGGACACACAATCTCCGGCAGGTTTTTGCATCAGCTTAGTTCGTCGGCCGGACCTCCAGTTGAGGAGGACCGGCCGACTGATCAACGGACGAAAAGTCGTTAACACTAAACGGGCTTACTTCCCAATCTTTATCGAGGAACCCTGAATCTTCACGCCGCTGCCGCTTCCAACTCCCTGGAACTGGATGGGCATATTCCGAAACATGCGGCTTTGGGATTCGACGTACTGTGCAGCACAGAACTTGATAATGCCAGTGCCAACGGTTGCATCGACCAGCAGTTCTTCCGGAGCAGCTCGAACTTTCAGTTCGAGCTGTGATGATTCCGGCTTAAGAATCTTCCCGGTATAGCTGTGAAATTCCGGCTCTTCAGATTTGGACTCCACCTTTTCGCCGTTGATCATCATTGAGAACTGGGGAGTTGTGGCCCGGCTAATCCACTTTTCAAGTGACGTCAGTAATTGGTTTGGTGCCTTTGAGAAGTTGTCTTCGGTCTCGCCAAGCCACTGATCAAGACGAAAGCGAACGTAAAGTGGCATCGCCTGACCGGAACGCTCCGTATTCTGAGAACTATTTTGAATCAACTCTGTGATTACTGCTCTTGCTGAATTGCCTTCATGGATATCACCACCGGCAGCAATCCACAACCACGAACCCGTTGCAGCCAGATGCATGTTGATGGGTGTTTTGGCTTCGGTTCCTGGAACCGGAGTCGATTCAGAACGAATAGTGACAACAGAGTGATCGGCAATCGTCTCTTTGGAGATACTCAGGGCCGTTTCGCCTGTGCGAGCAATAAGCAGGGACTCGAGACTGACAAGGAACTGTTCGGCGTTCTCCATTCGCAGCCCACCGGCAAGTACAAGACCTGACTTCAGGTCACCTTTCATCGCGACAGCGGCATCCATCATGCCGGCACTGGCGGAATCCCTGAGAGGGGCCATCAGGTCATCAATCAGCAGACCGGCCCCTTGATCGCCGCCTGCGGATTCACGAAGTTTCAGACGCAGGGATTCCACAAACGCTGTTGCGAACAACCGAGTCCACTCGGGGAGATTCAGAGTTGATGAAATCACAAGCGGTGACTCATCGGAATAAAATCCGCCGAGGCGGCTACCTCGGTCACTGAGAGACCGGAGCGTTGATGAAAGCTGACTGTTGGGGCGAACAGAAACCTTCAGGCCGCCGGTCAGAGGTTCGATGCCATCCGGAGACAGCCTCATTCCAAAACGAATTCGCTCGATGTCAAATAAAGCGGCCTTCATCAGACTCAAACGTCCTTCTCCAATGGAACGACGGAGTGAATAGTCTCCGATTGCTTCATTGTCGAATCGCTGAAGCCATGTGGCAGCCGAAGCTTCGACAGTGTTCCAGAACGCTGTCTTCAGTTCCTGTGGAATTTCTCGAAAGTCAAAATCCGCATACAGATCACTGGATTCTTCCTCAGCAGACAGTCTCATGGAGTCTCTGGTCGGAAGGTCAATTGTGAACAGGGCTTTTGATTGGGAGGAGTACATGATTCCATCGGAGAATCGATAGTACGTGGAGATACTTGTGGGCATCTTGAAGTCTGCCGGCGGACCATCCCCTGAAGTCGGGCCCGCTGAAATTGCTATCGAAATTGTCTGTCGAACTTCTGTTTTGGATTCACCGTCTCCACCTTCGTCGCTCTTTGGGGCTGGCTGAACGGAAGTGATCTGCCCCAGTTTGACGCGAACTTCGTAACGATCTTCGTCGCCAATGAGTTCGGCAGACGGCCCGAACATGTACTGTTGTTCCTTCACATATTTGAGGAATTCATCCTGATCGCCGATCAGTTCAAATGAAATGGGGTTGTTGAGACTGGGTTCAGGAACGGTCTGCAGGAAAAACAGAGTTCCCTTCAGTTCGATTTTTCGCTCCTCATCGGTACGCGAGAGTCCGCCGGGACCCATGCGGACACGACCAGGCATCATCATGACCATCGGACCACTTTCGATCCCGAGTTCTTCGCGCAGTTGCTGCATGTATTTGAAGCTGTCCGAGAAGTTGACTCGGGTGTGCCAGACTTTGCCTACGATCCGACCGTCGACAATTTCTGATTCTGCGTCCTCCGCAGAATTCTGTGGTGTGGGCGTCAGGCCGAACGCATGTTGGGAGAAGAGAGTCAGCAAGGTGAACATGAGGCCAGACGTGATCGCATTTCTACAGCGAACCAGAGATTTGGGGACCATCAGGGATTCTTTCCTTGGAAAACGAATATTTATGGACGAGAAACGAGCCTACTCCTGTGGAGTCAAGGCAACGGTTTCCGTGTTGCCCCATTTTCCGATGCGTTTCTCTATTTTTGGTGGTCAATCTTCAGGAATTTGTATGCCGCGGAAGATTCGAGAACAACTCAATGCCCCCGGCGTTCACGGTATTCGATCTGACCCTTCCAGCCCAGTTTACGATGAAGGGTCCCGTAGTAGCTATGGCCAGGAAGGCGAACCAGCTTAAATGTCGGCGTTGCTTTTCGAATGGTGATTACATCAGTTGAGTTAACCGGTCGTTGAATTTGGCCGTCAATTACAAGCCGCACACCGGGTGGCGCATCTTTCACGGCCAGCTGATAGATTCGTGCCGATGAGTCCACAATTGGTCGCACGGTCAAAGTATGTGGGCAAACGGGAGTGATCACGACCGCCTGAAGGTCCTGCCTGAGGATGGGGCCGCCTGCGGAGAGATTATGAGCCGTTGAACCGACTGGCGTACTGATGATCAGACCATCACAGCTGAACGTTGTGACGTCTTCTCCATCAATCTGGAAAGCGATATCCAGCATTTTTAGTGAGCCAGCGGATGTTACAGTGACTTCATTCAGTACCAGATCGGATGTTATGATGCCCGGAGCCGTCTCGTGGCGGCATTCGAGCATCAGATGTTCAACCACTTCATAATCACCCGACTGAAACAAATGGAATCGTTCGAGGAACTCCTCGGGCGTGAGATCTGTGAGGAACCCGAGACGTCCGAGGTTGACACCAACCATGGGACGTTGGTTGACACCGAGCCGCCGACATCCTCGAAGCATTGACCCATCCCCACCAACCACAACCATGAGGTCAGCGTCAAGTTCCGGTGGCATCAGGTCGGTCGGCAAAAATACTCCGGACAGCTGAACCCCCGGAGTTTGTCGGAGAGCCTCGCTTAATTCATCGACTACTGACATCACATCTGGTCGATCAGTCCCGGGCAGAAGTGCGAGTCGGGTGATTGGCAGAGAAGACGTCATAGCTGGGTCCTGAGCGGGAGAGCATTAGCAAATCGATGCGGAGATGCTATCCGGTTGGAGAGATTCTGAAAAACCGGATTCGTTGGAATCCTGAAGAGCGGAGCGACATTCTTCCGTCGACTTAGGTTGCCGAATCT
This sequence comes from Planctomyces sp., assembly GCA_016795105.1. Lineage (GTDB taxonomy): Bacteria > Planctomycetota > Planctomycetia > Planctomycetales > Planctomycetaceae > F1-80-MAGs062. The sequence goes on along the minus strand of JAEUIH010000008.1, from coordinate 125,515 downwards.
GCCATGCTTTCCATGCGGGTTTGGACTCAGAGACTTTCATGGAATCCCAACTTCTATGCCGGACATAACGACTGGTGCGCCTCGCGTGATCCTGATCACGGGAGCCTCTGCAGGGATTGGCAGGGCGATTTGTTCAAGACTGGGTGTTCGTGGGAACCAGCTTGTGCTTGCTGCCCGATCTGTGGAAGGACTCCAGCGGGCTGTTAAAGAAATTGAGACCAAAGGCGGCTCCGCCGTCGCTGTACCCACAGACGTTTCGGACCCGAACGCTCTGGAGACGCTGGTGTCGGAATGCGTGTCGAGGTTTGGACGCATCGACGTCCTGATTAACAACGCCGGGGTCGATTGTTTTGCCGAGTTTGCAGAGCTGAGCACAGAGCAAATTCTGCAGACAATTGAAACGAATCTCACAGGCACCATTCTGCTGACTCGGCTCGTGATACCCCACATGCTTCGGCAGGGGGCCGGTTCGATCGTCAATATGGCATCAACGGCCGGGAAGCACGGTCCCGCGTTTGGGGCAGTGTATGGAGCGACCAAAGCCGGAATGATCGCGTTTACTCAGGGGCTTCGCGGTGAGTTTCACCGGCAGGGGATCCGAGTGTCGGTTGTTTGTCCTGGCTTCACAACACATGGTGGCATTTATGATCGGATCGTACAGTCGACGGGGCGGGGCACGCCGGCAGTAATGGGGGGAACGGATGCGGCGCATGTAGCTGCCGCTGTGGAATCATGTATTCGGAAAGGAGCACCGGAAGTGATTGTAAACTGGCCACCGATGCGACCGATGTTCGTGATCCGTGAGATGTTCCCGAGACTTGGTGAGATGATGATTCTGACGGCGACAAGAAAGTTCTTGAAACGTATCTCGACTGGATCGCGGGCTGGGAAAGTTGATGAGCGTTGACGGGAAATGCACTTGCGGCGTGTACAATTGGTTTGGAGGCATTCAGGTTTAGAAGCATTCATCAGTAGAGTGGTTCAGAAGAATTCAGTCGTGGAAGAATCGCAAGTCCGGCAACCCTGTATTCTGCTCGGCGCCAGTAACCTGATTCTGGGCTGGAACGCTGTGACCACAGCTCTTCAGGAGGCCATCCGAGGGCCGGTTGACTTGTATGTGGCGTGTGGAATGGGGCGTTCTTACGTGAACTGGAGTGGATTTGGGTTTCGTCGCCTTCCCGGCATTCAGACATGCGGCCTGTGGGAGGAACTGAAGGCGGCCCCGGAGCTTTCTGACGGCGTCATTCCTCGTGTCCTGATCACTGATATTGGAAATGACCTCGTCTATGGTCGGAGTCCGGAGGTGACGTTGGCTGCGGTGGTCGAATGCGTTGACCGAATTCAAGCCTGGTCCCCGCTGAGCGACATCGTAGTGACAGGGTTGCCGCTGGAGTCTGTGTGGACACTTAGTTCAATTCGTTTTCGGATCGCGAGGTCACTCCTGTTCGCGGGATGTACTCTGAGTCTGAAAGAAATTCAGAGCAGAGCAGAGCAAACGCAGCAGTTGCTCAGTGAAATTGCAGGGGCCAGAGGGCTGACACTGGCGTCGACTCAGCGAGAGTGGTACGGGCTGGATCCAATTCACGTGAGGAGGTCGCTCCGGCTTCAGGCATTTCGCCAGTATTTGTCGGGGTGGCGAATCGCGGCGAGATCTGATGCGACACACAATTTGAGCATCTCGATTGTTCGGCCGACCGCGGCAGAGCGAATGTTGTTTGGGAGAACAATAGTATGTGCTCAGCCGTCGGTTGAATTGAGCGGGATTCGAGTCAGCGCGTATTAAAGGTCATCAAGGGTGGTAATTCACAGTACCTCCTGGTGAGGACGGGGAGCCAGTGTATCGAAGCGGCCAGAAAATTCGTTCTGTTCCTACGTGTGGACATTTATTCATTTTGAGGGTGACTTGAATATCAGGTTGAGATGGCATTTTCTGCAAAAATTGGGCAGGTGTGCCGAAAGATCGATCTCTTTTCTTTTCAAGTGTGCGGAAGTGTTTTAATATTCAGGGAAATAAATTCGAATTTTTCTGATGGAGTGAGGACACGTGTTACGAACGTCTATCGCACTGATGTCGTTGGCAATGGTAGTTCTGATTAGTGGATGTGGGGGTGATGGTCCTCCGCTTCATTCAGTCAAGGGGAAAGTCACCAAAGCTGGTGCCCCTCTTGAGGGTGTGATGGTCACTATGGTTGCAGCCGAAGGTGGTTATCCGCCAGTGAGTGGGCGAACGGGCAGTGATGGATCATTTAATATCATGAGTGCAACGGGCCGACTGGGAGCTCCGGAGGGCACTTACAAGGTCTATATTTCGCCAAAGTCTTCCAATGCGAATCCAACTGGAAACCCAAATGGCGGGCCTCCGTCAAACATGGAAGACATTATGAAACAGTACGGTGGTGGTGCGAAGGGTGGTCGGTCATCGGCTGCTCCAGGAAGTGGACCTGCATCCGGAGACGTGATCCCTGTTGATTTTCAGGCAGCAGACAAAACACCATTGCGTCAAACAGTTCCAATTTCTGGCGACTGGGTCATTGAAATTCCTTAAGGATTTTTCGGGTTTGAAAGGCGTTCCAGGTTCGTCAATTCTCGGTGTGCTGAGATTTCCTGGGGGCCACATTTCAACTTGATAGTCCGAAGTTTCCAGTTGAGTGACTTCGGAGATATGTGTCCTGTCTTCCTGGCGTTTTCTCTTTGTTCTATTTCTCGGAGGTTGAGCGTATGAAAGTCACTTCGTACAAGGGCTCACGAAAGGCGTTTACGCTGATCGAGCTGCTTGTGGTCATTGCCATTATTGCGATTTTGATCGCACTGCTGCTGCCTGCTGTTCAGCAGGCTCGAGAAGCAGCACGACGAACTCAGTGCAAGAACAACCTGAAGCAGCTGGGTTTGGCTTGCCACAACTATCACGATGTCTACGGCCAGTTTCCTTTGAACTGGGCCAATAACCAGCAGGACGTCAATCCAGGTCCAGCCACTGACCCATCAAACGGTCCTCGTGGCGGAGACTTCTCATGGATGGTTCGCCTGTTGCCATACATTGAACAGTCGAACCTGTTCAATCAGATTGACTTCCAGGCATCCGGTTCACAGCCAGACGACAATCTGGGCATCCTCTACGTCGGTGGAACCGTGAACCATCGTGCCCTGCGTGGTCAGGTGATCCCAGGGTTCCTGTGTCCATCCAACGATCAGGCTTCGAAGCGAACGAACCAGATCGGCGGAACCATCGACGGCTGGCATACTGGTGGTAACTCACCGGCTGGTGGCGTTGACTATGCTGGCAACTTCGGTCATCTTTGGGGTGGATGGAAAGACTGCGGTGGTTTCACTTCAGACCCTTATCCTGGCGACCCGGACCTCGGTCGTGACTCACGCGGAACACCATGGGTTTCTGAGCGATGGAACAACGACATCAACCGTATGAACGGAATTTTCGGTTACCGAACATCTGCGAAAATCGCAGAAGTTGTTGACGGAACCAGCAACACCGTCATGGTTGCAGAAACCATGCACTGGCGTGGTGGTGACTTCCGCAATCCACCGAACACTCCGTTTGACTTCAACTATTCAGACGACGCCAGCTGGGGCAGCCCATTGGCAACCATCGTAAACCTGCGAAACCCGATCAACAATCGAAACGGTTACAGCTACGAGTTCAACGGTGACCCACGATGCTGGGGCTGGAGCAGCCGACATACCGGTGGTGCTCAGTGCTGTATGACTGACGGTGCTGTGAAGTTTGTGAGCGAAAACATTGACGTTCGCGTCAAGTACCGCATTGCAAGCCGAAAAGACGGTCAGACTGTCGGCGAATTCTGAAAGAATTCAAACTCATTTTTGGGTTTGGAAGTAATGATAGGGAGGGCTCGCGATTGCCGCGGGCTCTCCCTTTTTTGTTGATTTCCGAGTCGTTCTGGTCAAACGCATGAAACGGATTTTTGTTTATCCAATCGCTTGCTGGCAGTTCCTTGTGTTGGCGATGGTCGGCATTTCAGGCTGTCAGCCGGATTCTGGATCACCTGACAACGCAGGAATTGATGCTGGCGGTAATCAAACTGTCAAAACGTCAAACTCCGACAATCTCCAGACGGGACAGAATGGTGGCACTGTGGGTGGTGGCGGGTTTACGTTTAAGCCATCTGAACGAGAGGCTGAATTCGTAAAGAACGGGGATGGAAGCAGCCATACCGTTCGGCCCATTCTCCTGAACGACGTCGCTGAACAGTTGGGAATCAGGCACATCTATGATAATGGTGCGAGTCCACGTGCTCTGATGGTTGAGTCGACTGGGGGCGGTGTCGGCTGGCTTGATATAGAGCGTGACGGTGTCCCCGACTTGTATTGTGTGCAGGGTGGTGTTCCGGATGCCGCCGATGTCAGTATTCGGCCTCGGGACACCTTGTACCGACAGCGGGCAGGGATGTTCTCTGCGGTACAGGCGGGTGCAGTTCCTGAAGAGCACAGTTTTGGACAGGGAGTGTCCGTCGCGGACTTCAACAACGACGGATTTGATGACATCTTTGTGACCAATGTTGGACTCAATTCGTTACTCATCAATCAGGGCGACGGCACATTCATCGCTGATGAAGGCGGCGTGGTCTGTGGACTGTCTGTCTGGAGTTCTACGTCGGCGTGGGGAGACGTGGATAAGGATGGCGATCTGGATCTTTATGTTTGCAATTACGCGATTTACGACCCGTATCATCCCGTTCCATGCAATGACGAGCACGGTATGCCAACGATTTGTCATCCGCGTCATGTAGAGCCGGAGCCCGATCAATTCTATCTGAATCAGGGAGACGGCAGTTTTGTTGAAGTCTCGCAGAAGTTTGGCCTCTTCGGTCCGGGCAATAAGGCTTTGGGTGTCGTGATCGCGGACTTCACGCGCGATGGATGGCCGGACATCTATGTTGCAAACGATACGACGGCCAACTTTTTCTTCGTGAATAATGGTCGTGGAGATGGATTTCTTGAACAGGCCTTTGCACTGGGTGGAGCATTCAACGCTCTTGGGGAAACTCAGGCAAGTATGGGAGTCGCGTTTGGCGACTACGACGCGAACGGTTACCAGGACATCTGTCTAACGCATTTTACAGGTGAATCAAATACTCTGTACCAAAACCTGGGAGCCAGAGGGTTTCAGGATGTGAGTGCATTAACCGGCATTCGTGATCTGACGTTGCCCAAGCTGGGTTTCGGAGCCGTGATGTGTGACCTGAACGCTGATCGCTGCATGGATATGTTTATCACGAACGGTCACATTGATCCAAGAAATTCGGATGGTGATGGCTATGAGATGTGTGCTCAACTGACTTCTTACAATGGAGCACGTTGGGTCGACCAGGGTTCAGCAGCGGGACCATTTTTCAGCAGGCGACTGGTCGGACGTGGCGTCGCGACTTCAGACTTTGACACGGACGGTGACGTCGACGTGATGGTGGCCCATCAAAACACTGCGGCAGCCTTGTTGAGGAACGAAAGTGAATGTGGAGCGTGGCTTCAGATTCGGCCCCTGGCAGTTCGGTCGAACCGGTTTGGTATTGGAACAGTGGTAACGCTAAAGTGGGGCGAGAATGTGCTGACACAGGAGTTAGCGGGGGGAACGAGCTACGCATCGGCCCAGCAGCCCGTGATGTTTTTTGGACTCGGTGACTGTACTTCCAGCGTTGAGATCAGTGTGGAGTGGCCTTCCGGTCAGAAGGATCACAAGCAGGTAGACAGTGGAACTCTGAATCGGATCCTGACAATTGTGGAACACGGAGATGTCTGGATTCATGAAGCCGGGACACTCACCAGACAGGATGTGCAGTGATATGAGGAATCTTCAACTTCGGGGAATTCTACTGGGGTTAATTGTAATGGCCGTATGCGGCTGCGATGAACCACCCCAGCAGACGGCGGCGAAACAGCAGAATTCGGTTTCGGAGAAGTCCTCAGTTCCGACAGATGGATTTCTTGGAAGTACCGGCGACACGAAGTTTAAGAAGGTCACTCGTGTTACTGATGGGTTTGTTGGCAGTGATGCCTGCAGGCAGTGTCATGGCGCAATTTGTGATGAATTCTCAAAGCATCCAATGGGTCGGTCAGTGTCTACCGACCCGAACACTTTTGCCGAGACCCCGGACAAAGCTTCGTTTACAACTTCAGCGGGTCTGACGTATGACGTGGTCAGGGAAGGCGACAAGGTTGAACATTTCGAACGGCTTCTGAACGAAAATGGTGAATCGGTCTACGCGCGATCTGCGGAAATTCTGTTTGCAATTGGTTCTGGTTCCCGAGGCCGAAGCTATTGTTTTCTGGCAGCTGACCGAATCTATATGTCACCCGTGACCTGGTATTCTCGAAGGCAAACCTGGGACCTGTCTCCGGGATATGATCCGAATAACCACCCTGGGTTTGAGCGAAAGGCGTCTGATGGATGCATGGCATGCCATGCCGGCCGGATGGATTCCAGGCCCGATAAACGAGATCAGTTCAACAGCGGCGTCTTTCTGGAAGCAGCAATTGGCTGCGAGCGTTGTCATGGACCAGGCGCACAGCATGTGGAGTTTCAAACGACGAAGCAGGGGGCAGATGTTATTGTCAATCCACTGAGTTTGTCTCCCCAGAAGCGAGATGCAGTTTGTTTTCAGTGTCACCTGCAGGGAGAGCGAAGAGTTGTTCGATATGGTCAGGACGACTATGGATTTCAACCCGGGATGAATGTGAATGAAATCTGGGTGACATTCGTGAAGGACGGGCGAGTCTCAGAAGGTAAAGCGGAAGCGGTCAGTCAGGTTGAACAGATGTTGTCAAGCCGATGCTACACGGCAAGCGAAGGCAAACTTGGGTGCATCTCCTGTCACGATCCTCACACCGTTCCAAAGGAAGAGGATCATGCTTCATTTTATCGAGCGAAATGTCTCACCTGTCATTCGGTAGAATCAACTGTCATCACCACATCGCCCACGGTTTGTTCACTTCCTGTCGACAACGCCGAACGAATCGCCACATCCGACAACTGCATCGAATGCCATATGCCATCGCTGCAGGCGACTGATGTTCCGCATACCGCACAGACCGACCACAGGGTACTTCGAAGAAAAGCCGACATACTCGCCGAAGACACTCACGAAGACCGTGAGTTTCGCATGCCGGTTATCTTTGAAGAGGCGGGTTATGAAATTCCTGAGCATGAAAAGCTCAGAGCAAGGTTCATCCTGTCAGCCGAAAATCTGGATTCGGCCCGGGAGCCAGCCAAAATGACTCAGGAGACATTGGCACTGATTTCTCAACTCATTCCCGTTGCTGACGATGACGCGGACCTTTTTGAGGCAGGTGGGCTTGTCTATGAGCAGCTTCGGAACACAAAACTGACGGAGAATCACTGGAAGAAGGCGCTGGAGATCCGTGGCGGCGACGATGAGGCAATCCTTGAGCTGCTGGCCACGATGCATCACAACCGAGGAGATGCTCGGCGGGCTCGCGATTACTATGCTCAACTCGTGTTGTCCAACGATTCTCGCCCCACGTATTTTGGTCGATTTGCGCACGTTCTGGGGCAGTCAGGGCAGATGCGGGAAGGTCTGATCGCCGCAAAACGCGCGTTGTCGCTCAATCCGGGCCTTCCTCAGGCACAGTTTTGGCTGTCTGAAGCCTATGAGACTCTCGGAAATTCAGCCGAAGCACGATATCATCGCGCACAGGCGGAAGAACTAGTGCGTCTCAGAACGAAATATTCGGACAATCAGCCAAAGTCACCATGAGCTCAGAAGTCCCGGCCTTACCTGAAAAATATCCTTCTCAGACCTCCGGTCGGCGGCGATTGTTGATCGGAGTCATCTCAACTCTGATCATGCTGCTTGCTGGTGGAGGATTGGGTTGGCATCAATATCAGTCATGGCAGCGGCGACAGTTTGAAAAAACGTGCCGAACCGCAAGAGACAAGTATAACTGGGACGCTGAGTACGGGGCTGCAATGGCATGGACGGCTCAGTTTCCTGCGGATCCGGATGCCTGGTTGTTTCTGGGTGAAGCTGCGGCAAAGCTGGAAAAGTTTGAAGAAGCAAGGGATGCCCTTGCGAAGGTTCCGGACACCGATTCCAGATTCCTGCTGACTCAGCTTCAAAAGGCCGGATTAGAGTGGAATGAATTGAATGAACCTCGGACTGCCGTTGCAACATACAGGGACATCATTCAGCGGGACTCACGCATCCTTGAAGCTCACGCACACGTGATCGCATTCCATGCATTTCTGATGGAACGTCGCGAGATGCTGGATGCGATCCGGACCGCGATTGCGGCCGGTGCAGAGCCGCGAGATGCTTATTCGTATCTGACGCTCGCCGACAAGATAAATGTCAGCAATGGACGTCAGATCGTGCAACGATGGCTTGCAGCAGACGGAAACGATGCGCGGTTCAAAGTCAGTATGGCGGTGAGGACAGCTGAGCAGATCGTGATGACGGCAGACGTTGAGGTTAAAGAAGAAAGCACCGCCCGAGAGGCCGAGGCTCTGTTTCGGCTGGAAGAGTTTGTGAAGGTCTATCCGCAGGATCTTGTGCTGCTGTCATTTCTGCTGGATTATTATGTTGAACAGGGCAAGGTTGCAGATGTCGGACGGTTATTGGCTCTGGCACCTGAAAGTGCATCGAAGGACCACAAGTTCTGGGTTCATCGGGGCTGGTATCATTTAACCACCGAAGATCTTGCTGAAGCGGAGAAGTCCTTTCAGGAAGCCTTGAAGATTCACCCGATGAGTGCCGAGGGGCGGCATCATTATTCTGCCGTGATGCGTCTCCTGAAACGGCCGGAACAGGACGTTCAGAAGATGCAGTCCCTGGCGGCCGAAGGTCGAGAAATACGGAAACAGGTTCTTCAGCTCAAATCTTCGGATGCCATCACTGAAGAAATTCTGACTCGCCTCGCAAAATATGCCGAGGCCTGCGGAGATACTGAAGTCCATCAGGCATTGTTGAAACGTACGCAGTCTCCTTCATCCAGTCCCGTTCTGAATTCACCGGCGACAGATCCCGCCAAAGGCGATCAGGACCAGTCGCAGGATGGCCAGCCGCAAGGTGACAAGGACGCTGGTGATGGAAACTAAGGGGATTGTGGAGAACCGCAACTTTCGAAATCGACTGCTGTCAATCGTGCTCGTCCTGGCTGGGATTGGGATCTACTTTGGCTGGAACTTCTATGCAACACAGCAGGAGATTGATGCACTTGTGCAGCAGAGCATTCGTTTCGAATCGAGAGGTCGCTGGAATGACCTTGAGGCTGCCGCCAGGCGGTGGGTTCAAATCCAGCCGGAGAGTGACGATGCATATTTCTTTCTGGGCAAAGCGATTGCTCGAAAGGGGCGTCTGACGCCTGCAACGGCGGAGGAGAGTTTGAAGTCCCTTGCGTTCGTGGCACCTGAATCAACTCGACATCAGGAAGTCACAGAACTGCGTATTGGAATACTGTTCGGCGCGGCAAATAAGCCGGAGGAAGCAGCCGCTGAGGCTGTAAAGGCGCTGAAACTGTATCCGTCTTCAGGGCCGATTCGATTGATGTACTGTAATTTCCTGCTGATGACTTTGAATCGACAGCAGTTGATCGATCAGGTTCATGAGGCCTGTCGCACGAAAAGTGACGTTCCTGTAATTTATGGCTATTTGACTGTGGCGGATACAGCGTTTATTAAAGACCGTACAGCAGTGCTGCAGACGTGGTATGAGGCGAATCCTCAGGATCTCACGTTAAAGGATGCTGTCCTCCTCGCTGGTTTGCTGGAAGCCAGAGTCAAGCTTGTGGGCAACATCTCCAATGAATCACAGAAGACTGCGGATGAAGCGATGGCGACGGTCAACGCTCGAATTGCAGCACCGCCGTTGAGTTCGGACGTGGTACGCGAATTACTTCAGGCACGAATCGACGCAGGTGACATTTCGGGGGTGTCTGAACTTCTGCAACTGCCCGCAGAGGGTGCAGACCTTGATCCGTATCACTGGAGGGCGCGAGGATGGTACCGCATGATGGTGGAAGAATATGAAACGGCTGAAAAGGATTTACTTCAGGCAAAGAAGCTCTTCCCGATGAGCTGGAAAACACACAACGAGCTGGCTGCACTGTACCGGCGAACAGGTCGTTTACCTGAAGCTGCAAAAATGCAGTCCATTGCGGACCAGGGGCGACAGCTGGACGGCAGGATTCGGGAGCTTGATAAAATCAGCGACCTCGACCGATCGTTTCTGGGTTTGCTGTTGAAGTATGCGGATGAGTGTGGTGATGAGACAGTCGTTGAGGCGCTCGAGAAGCGGCTCGACAAGTAGAAACGAATCCGTTGGCGTGTTGTTCATCGCAATTCGGGATTGATTTCGCTACAACGAGAATTCATTGCATCTCCGTATCTGTACCGAAATCAAATTGAAAGTCTCCCTTGTCTTCAATCATGCGCAACCTCCGCGACCGTGGTGCGGTTCGCTGGAAGTCGATTTTTGTTCTTTTCATCGTGTTGTGTCTCTCGTATACCGGACAGTTGACTGGTCTACACCGACTCGGGGCAGCCGACGAACGAGTCACTGAGAGGGCGGCAGCGGGTGCCTCGGGTGAGAGTGACCAGTCAGGCGAGAATTCTCCGACGGCGACTGTGGATTCGGGAACGGTTGAAGTTGTTGGTGCAACAGAAGCATCGGGTTCAGTTTCGAAGTCTCACGGCGGAGGCCATCTGGATCCTGTCTCTGAAATCCTGCTCGCCATTACAGTTATCCTTCTTGCCGCCAAGCTCGCGGGTGACCTGTTTGAACGCATTCATATGCCGGCCGTCCTCGGCGAACTTACAGTTGGGGTCGTGCTCGGCAACTGGGTGTTGTTATCGGGCGGAATGACCACATTTGAATTCCTGAAACCGAATCTCGAAGATCCCCATGCATTGACGGGCAATGTTCTGGACATGCTGTCCAGAATTGGCGTGGTCATGTTGTTGTTTGAAGTGGGGCTTGAATCCCGCGTCAAAGACATGGTCAATGTTGGAGCATCTTCGATGTTGGTGGCGACCCTCGGAGTGGTCACGCCAATGGTGCTTGGGTTTGGTGTTGGATATATGCTGCTTTCGGATTCGATATCTGAGTGGCAGGTGCCGGTTTTCATCGGCGCGACTCTATGTGCAACGAGTGTTGGTATAACGGCTCGAGTAATCAAAGATCTTGGACGCGGACAGGATCGGGAATCCAAGATCATCCTTGGAGCAGCGGTTATTGACGACGTTATGGGGATCGTGGTCCTGGCGGTGGTTAAGGGAGTGATTGAAAAGGGGGCGGATTTTGAATTCATGACCCTGGTGAACATTGTAGGGCTTTCGGTGGCATTCATCGCCGTGGCCCTGATTCTGGGCGCAATGAAGGTACCTCAGACGATGTTTCGTGTTGCCAGCTATTTGCGTGGACACGGAATGTTGGTTGTGACAGCTCTTGTCATTTGTTTTGGATTCTCATGGGCAGCGACACAGGTCGGTCTGGCAGCCATCATCGGTGCATTTGCCGGGGGGCTGATTCTTGAGGGGACTCATTATCGGGACGTGAGTGATAAGTGGAAGAATCATCATCTCGAAGAAGCGCTTGCGCCGATCTCCACTTTATTGGTGCCCATCTTCTTTGTGGCGATGGGAATGTCGGTTGACCTCGCCGCGTTTTCAAATTCGACAGTCTGGTTGCTTGCGGCCGGCATTACAGTTGTGGCAATTATTGGCAAACTTGCCTGCTATTTTGGTGTCCTTGAGAAGGGGCTGAATCGACTCGCTGTTGGACTCGGAATGATTCCTCGCGGCGAAGTTGGACTGATCTTTGCGGCTGAAGGCAGTCGGTTGGTTGGTCCCGATGGCTCCCGAATCGTGAATGAGGACATCTTTTCCGCGATTATTGTGATGGTTATGGTCACAACCATGGTGACGCCTCCGCTCTTGAAATGGGCAATGTCGCGCGGAGCAGGTCAAGGATCGGCGACCTAAAACCGGAGTCTTCCTGATGTGGTGGTACTGGACGGCAGCGACTCTGCTGGTGTTGGTGAACGGTTGTGCGGTCCTTGCCAACTTGCTGATGCTTCCAGGAAATTGGGTCATGGTTGGATCACTGACTCTATTCGTTCTGGGGACAGATGCCGGTGTCGGACCAACGTGGACCACAGTACTCATTGTGGCTGGGCTGGCGGCATTTGGCGAAGTCCTCGAGATGGTTACTGGTTCCGCGAAGGCATCGAAGAAAGGTGCCAGTCGGCGTGCAATGCTGCTGTCGTTTGGGCTATCAATTGCAGGCAGCATTGGCGGAGCATTTCTTGTCCCAATTCCTTTCGTGGGGAGTGCCATTGGTGCCGTATCCGGAGCAGCGCTCGGGGCCTTTTGGGGAGCGTGGCTGGGAGAAGCGTGGAAGGGAACGGATACAACCAAACGAAATGAAATCGGCACTGCCGCAATGGTTGGAAGAATCCTCGGCATGTTCGCAAAGCTGATTGTCGGGATCTCAATCTTTGTGTTTCAGTGTATCAGTCTCTGGATGTAACCGCCCTCCGGCAATCCTGAGACGCGTCATCTGTTCATCATTTCTAATGAGGATTGAATCTTCTGACAGAATCGGGGCGCTCCAGCATTTGCCGGTAAGGACAGGGAGGTTCGCGAGTTCCGCAGGCGACGTTTGTTCTGGTGCGACGACGACCAGTTCTCCGGATTCCGACAGCACGATAAGTTGATTTCCAACCCTCAGAGATTGCCCATGTCGGTATCGCCCTTTCTTCCAGAGACGTTCCCCGGTTTCCAGATCAACGGCCGAAAGAATGCCGTCGTCGAGCCCAACGAGCATGCGGTCAAAGCGGCTCAGTGAGCTGAACTTCGTTTTCAGGGCCTTCGATTTCCACACTTCAGAGACAGACCATTTCCCGCTGGAGTTCACAATGGTCTTGAGCAACACCGTTCCAGTCCCGTAACCTGTCGAGACTGCCACCAGACCCTGCTCAGCGTTCACAACGACAGGTAGTGATGCATTTGTTTGATGTTCATTGGTCCATTCAAAGCTCCAGAGCGTTTTTCCTGATTCAATATCGAGAGAGAGAATTCCAGGGCCGGCGTGAAAGAGGATCTGGTGCACGCCACAGAGCTGGGTGTGGATTGGAGAGGAATAACTGGCCTTCCAGCTGCTCTCAGCTTTCCAGATGAGTCTCCCATCGGACTGACTGAGTGCACACAATCCCGGTCCGTGACTCGCTGAAGGGCTTACAATCACCATAGTATTGACAATCAACGGCGACGCGCTGAGACCATGGTGAAGGGGCTCACCGGTACTCAACTCCGTTAAATCGGTCTGCCAGATCACAGTACCGTCGGCTGCTCGAACGCAGATAACATTGTCACGAGGCCCGGCAGCGACGACTCGTCTGTAGATTGAGCCATCTTCAGCAGTGAAGTCAAAGACTGCCGGGGTGGCTCTCGGCCCATCGCCGCCGTATGGGCTTTTGTATGGCTCGACATTGACAGTAGCCGTCCAGAGTTGGTGACCATCATTGATGTCGCGGGACGTGAGAGTATCGCAGTTGTTGAGTTGTTCGAGTGTAAAGACGTGTGTCTCGGTCGCCGCCATTCCACTCCATCCGGGGCCAACAGGAACGGTCCAGACTGTCTCAAGCTCTGACCACCAGTTGTCCGGCAGATTTCGCTGTTCTGTGAGAACTGTATCAGAGTACCCGGCATGCCCTGGCCAGACGATGGCGCCGGATGTCTCGTTGTCAGGCTCGGTCTGTTCAGGCTTCAGAGTCCCGGCAGAAGCAGAGTCGCCATCCGGGATGAGGTTGTTCGGCAGTCGATGGATCCTCCATTCAAACGAAGTTCGGCCTTCTCCTGTAACTCCATGAATCGACAGCAGACCAAAAAACAGCAACGCGGTTACAGCATTGGTCAACACTGCAACACGGCGTTTCATTGCGGACTGGAATGCGGGACTCCATAGGGAAAAAACGATTGATGCACAGAACAGTACCCACAACAGGGCAGCGACGACGAGGTACGATTCGATCCAGGCAAAGATCAGAAACGGAGTGGAAGCTGTAAAGAGGACCAGTAAAGCGAGTCCCCACCAATACTGAGATCGGAAAGGAGACGTCCTGACGGAGTTGCGAACACAAATCCAGCCGACCGTGGCCGCAACGACGACTGCGAGTATACCCTTCAGATCAATGATTCCCGTGACCCCATGGATTGAGACAATTCTCCACAGCAGGACTGGGACGATGACCTGAAGAGCAATAACGGCAAGGCTGAACGTGAAACGGCTGTTGTTTAGCAGGCGGTGGAACAGGCTACCAGCCGTATTGAGAATCCGTCGCATCGGTGTCTTCGTCATTCAGAGATGTGTCATAGGGGCCGGAATCGTCGTTCTCCTCAGACAGCGCATAGATGAAAGCAAGTGCTTCCTGGGGAGTACACACAATTCGGCCTGGTACACGACCTTCGCGGTCGCAGGAAGCCAGGAGTTTCAGTGTTTCGCCGTCGTCTGACTGAGACAGACGTCTCCATGCACGAGCACCGATGGTTCCATCAGCAATCCGATGAGCCAGTGTATGGTTTTCAATCAGCCAATGGGTCCGTTCCGTGATGTGACCCTTCAGAACCCGCAAAGCGGCGCCCACGTGATCGAACGGGTCAATTCCCTTGCCGATATCGTGGAACAGGGCAGCCATCAGGAAATCTTCGTCCCAGTCACGATGTTCACGAGCAAGTTCAAACACCTGTAGGCTGTGGTACAGCACGTCGCCTTCCGGGTGCGTATCTCTGGGCTGCTGGACACGATCTAAAGGCAGGAGAAGTGACAGCAGGAACTGTTCATGCCGGGAGCCGGCAGCCGTCGAATCGAGAACCACGGAAATTCCCTCTGCTGCCATAATCTGCTGGAGAGCAACGCGGATTTCCATATCTGTCGGGAGGTGATCGGCGCGGACATAGCAGCGAGTAATGGATCGCGCTGCACGCCATTTGGCATGAGTAAAGTTGGTTTCTCGCCGCGAACTCAGAAGTTGCGCAGCCGCAAAGCAGATTTCGCGTCGCAGTCGTGACTGGTCAATGGGCATTTTCTGTGATTCTCTGTATGCCAGAGACGGGCAGGCAATTGCGGAACTGAGAGTGAAGCTGTACCGGGCAGATTGGACAGGGGCCCGGTCTGCTGGTTACTTTGACACTCTGTAAGTATTCACGATTTTGTCGTTCTGACAATGTTTGAGTCGAAGTGTTCGGGGAGAATACTCATGAATCCGGAAATGGCGGGCCGCCGTGCTGTACTTCATGGATTGGCATTGGGGACGATTGGAACGCTGACTCCGTCGGTCGTTGCGCAGTCTGCCACCACTGGCGAGGAAGGCGACGATCTGAGTAATTTCCGCATAAAGAACGGCAGAATTCGCCAGTCTGTGATGGGGTGGTGCTTTCAGCCGATGCCCGTCCCCGAGCTGATTGACCATGTGCAGGCAATCGGAATTGAGGGGATTGAGGGGATTCCGGCGGAGTTCTATCCGTTGGCGGTAGAAAAGGGACTGAAGATTTCACTGGTCAGCAGCCACGGATTTGCGAAAGGACCCGTTGATCCTCGAAACCATGAAGAAGTGATCGCCACACTTCGCAGCTCGATTGATACGGCCGTCCGCTTCGAGTGTTCCAGCGTGATTACGTTTACGGGCATGAGAGTCGACGGGATGACCGACCAGGAAGGCGAGGACAACTGCGTCGATGCGTGGAAGAAGGTGATCGGATACGCCGAGGACAAAGGTGTAACGCTCGTTCTTGAGCATTTGAATACTCGAGACGACACTCACCCGATGAAGGGGCACCCGGGCTACTTTGGGGACCAGCTGGATCGCTGTGCTCGGTTGATTGAACGGGTGAATTCTCCGTGTTTTCGGCTCTTATTTGATATCTACCATGTGCAAATCATGCATGGGGACGTGATTCGGCGGATCCGCAGCATGCACTCGATGATTGGTCATTATCACACGGCCGGCAACCCCGGGCGGTGTGAGATCGACGAACATCAGGAGATCAACTACCCGGCGATCATGAAGGTCATTCTTGAAACAGGATACAAAGGGTACGTTGCTCAGGAGTTCATTCCGACCTGGAGTGATCCGGTGCTGTCACTGCGTCATGGGGCGAGGACGTGTGACGTTTGAAGTCCTCTTCATTTCTGCAGAAAGTGCAAGTTCGGCGCTCCGATCTGTGGTCTCAGCACGTGATGACAGCCGCTTTCTGCCGACACGACAGAAACTGTCCGGTTGAAAATGCCGAAGGCATCATCTTCGAAAAAAAACATCATCAAACATGGGATCATCCGTCTGGACAGTCCGTGATCACCTGCGATATCAACCCGCCCCGTTGTCAACCACAGAGACGCGAGCACGGTGACAGACTGAGTCAGTTCAGATGGATGCGGGTTTCGGCAGACAATGCCGATGTTCATACGAACTGAGTCTGGTAGATCACTCTGGTCGCAGATGGACGTTAATAGGAAGTTAGAACAGAGCTGCGGCGGCACATCGAGTTGATCAGATCTGGCAATTGTACAGGTTCTGATGATTGGGTGGTGTCGCAGAAGCCGATATTGACTGATACGGTCCAGTGTCGGTTCATAGGTGCTTGCTGTTCGTCATGGAGGATTGAATGGCTACTAAGGTCAGTGAAGACGTTTCTGAAGTCTGGGTGGAATACAAAAAAGACCAGACAAATCAGGAACTCAGGAACCGTCTCATGGAGCGGTATTTGCCGCTTGTTCGCTACAACGCGGAACGTGTCTGGGCGAAGCTCCCGGAAGGTGTCGACCTCAATGACCTGATGTCGGCCGGAGTATTCGGGCTGATGGATGCCATCGAAGCTTTCGACATGGATCGTGGTGTAAAGTTCGAGACTTACTGTGTTCCCCGAATTCGGGGTGCAATGCTGGACGAGCTAAGAACCATGGACTGGGTTCCCAGGCTGGTTCGAAGCAAAGCCAGTAAGATGGAAGCTGCACGCAAAGCGGTGGAAGCTCGAGTTGGACGTCCACCAACGGAAATTGAAATTGCCACACAAATGGGGCTTTCGATTCATGAATTCGAACGCCTGAAGAGTGAGGCCAGTGCTGTGAATCTGGTCAGTCTCGACAAGAAGTGGTACGAAACAGACAGCTACAAAGATGTCCGTGAGGTTGACGTCGTTCAGGACGGCAAGGGTGAAGACCCAACCAACGGCATCCAGAAACTGGATGTTATGAAGCTGGTGACGAAAGGGCTCAATCGAAACGAACGCCTGATCATCATCCTGTACTACTACGAAGAACTGACCATGAAAGAAATCGGAAATACTCTCGGTCTCTCCGAAAGTCGTGTGAGCCAGATGCATTCCAGCATCGTCGCTCGGCTTAAGGAACAACTGGGACGTCGTCGTCCGGAATTTGATTAAGAACAGATTGACTTCAGATCGACTCGATTCAGATCTTTCGAAACCCATGTCGTTTTCTCGACATGGGTTTTCTGTTTGTACTCCCGGCGTGAATTGTACGCAGCTTCGGACAGGATATGCTTTCCTCCATCGCTCGTGACTGTTGTCATTGCGGCGACCGTTTCAGCATTCCTTCTCGATGACAGGCTGCGCCAATGAAATCCCGCCGAACTTCTCTCTCGTCACTGCTTGTGGCGTTTTCTGCATTCTCATTTTCCGGCTGCGGTCAATCACCGGACCTTGAGCCCGCTTCTCCGGCTTCTGAATCAACCAGCACTACTCAGGCCGCGTCTTCGCCGTCATCCGCCGCCTCAACTGCGGCGAATTCAGGTTCGTCGATGTCGCCGCCTGCACCGGTTGTGGCTGCACCGTTTGTACCTGCACCATTGTCGCAGGAAGAGATACGCGATGGCTGGATCAGCCTGTTTGATGGGACATCGTTGTTCGGCTGGCAGCAGCCGGAGAATTCTCAGTGGCGAGTTGAAGAAGGAACCATCGTGTGCGACGGTGGCGGAAAGAGTCTGTTGCTGACTCCCTTTCGATTTGATGACTTTGAATTTCGCTGCGATTTCCATCTCGCGTCCGGAGGCAACAGCGGAGTCTTTCTTCGAACTGCCGAAAACGCTGCCGATCCTTCAAAAGACACTTACGAACTCAATATCTGTGATGGCCATCCGACCCATCGAACCGGCAGCCTTGTCGGAAGACACGTTGCTGAAAACGTTCCAGCCGTCGAAGGCGATTGGCATTCGTTCCGAGTTCGTTGCGAGGGGCCTCATATTCAGGTCTGGCTCGACGATGCGCAGATTGTGGACTTCACAGATATGAGCGACTCGGTACAGCTGACTGGAAAAATCGGGTTACAGATGAACGAAGGGCGAATTGCGTTCAGAAAGGTGCTTCTTCGCCCTCTTGCTCCTCAAATGCTCTGGAACGGTATGGATCTCACCGGGTGGAACGTTGTTCCTGGTTCAAAGTCCGAGTTTGCAGTTCGTGACGGCCTGTTGCATGTATCCGGTGGTCCGGGATTTCTGGAGTCAAGCGATCAGTTCGGCGACTTTATCCTGCATGTTGAGGCCCGAACAAACGGTGATTCACTCAACAGTGGAGTGTTCTTTCGGGCGATCCAGGGAACGGAGGCCGCTCCGTCCAATGGCTATGAGATGCAGATTCATAACGGATTTCTGGATGGTGATCGCTCTAAGCCAAAAGATGCCGGAAGCGGAGCCATCTTTCGCCGAGTGCCAGCACGATACGTTGTCGCCAGTGATCGTGAGTGGTTCACTGAGACGTTGATTGCTCAGGGCGACAAAATTGCTACGTGGGTGAATGGGTACCAGGTTGTCAACTGGCAGGACACACGCGAGCCCAATGAGAATCCCAGACAGGGCCAGCGATCGGCTCCCGGTCATTTCAGCCTTCAGGGCCATGATCCGGGTACCGATCTCGATTTTCGCGCCATCCGAGTGCAGCCACTTCGTCCCTGAAGTAATCATGCAGTCCTTCCGGAGTCCTCCCAAAGTACTCATCACGACGGAGCGTGATGAGTACTTTGGAGGGGGGCTATCAATCGCGGCTGATCAGGTTACTGAACGGCCGTCTGTTCTTCCGTCAGCAACCAGCTGAGTTCATTCCATTCGGCCATGACGGAATCGAAGGCGAGTTCCGCGATTCCGTCTTCAGTTGCCACAGAGTTCACATGGGCAGTTTGGCTGGAGTAATCGGGTCCAGCCAACAAAAGAACTTCTGTTGCGGCGAATTCAGCCGTTTGGGTGTTCTGCTTTTGAACGAGCTGTTTGTCAGAGGACTCTGTCGTGACTGCCTCTGGAAGCAGCTCTTCAAAGACGGTCAGGACTGGTGCTTCCGGCTGACCCGGAATAAATGGTTTCTCAGAATTCTGAGCTACAACGGAGAAGTTAACAGCAGTTCCCCAGGACGTCGCAGCTCCCGTGGTGGAAACTGCTCGAATCCACGCTCGATAGCTGCCGACAGCCAGAGGGGATGTATGGCTGTAAGTCGATCCCGTCAGTCCGGTTTTGAGGATCACCTGAGTCCATGAGCCAGCGTTGAGAACATCAACCCAGAGTTCATAGGTGGCAGCATCAGAGAACGTTGTCCAGGTAAATTCCGGAGATGGATTTACTGAACTTCCTGCCGTCGGTGACGTCAGGACAGGAGCAACTTTGAATGCAACAGGTGAGCCCCATCCGGTCACTTCGCCCATCGTGCTGATGGCTCGAACCCAAACCTGATAGTTGCCCATCTTGAGGTCCGAGGACGCAGTAAATGACGTTCCCGTCAGGCTGGGCTGATAGATCACGCGTTTGGCAACGCCACCTTCAAGTCGATCCACCCAGAGCTGATAATGAGACGCTTCGCTGAGCGAACCCCATGTGAACTGTGGTTTTGCGAGAGTTGTTGCGTTTGCAACCGGAGTAAAGATCGGCGGTGCCAGTCCAATAGAGAACTTGGTAACTGGCGACCATTCCCCGAAGGTACTGCCGGCGTTAGCTCGTACCCAAACGGCGTATTCTCCGTTTGCAAAGTCGCTGACCGCAGTAAACTGCGTGCCGAAAACGACTCGATCCCTGAGAACGACTCGCTTGTTCACGAGATCGGACACCCACAGGTCGTAGTGTGTTGCGCCCGCTACTGCGGTCCACTTGAAGGTTGGCGTGCGGTTGAATGTACCGCCTGTTGGGGCCGTGATGACGGGTTGAGCCAGAACTGTAAATCGTCGTTCGTTACTCCACTTGCCAAACTCCCCAACAGCATTATAGGCCCGCACCCATACTCGGTAGGTGCCTGAACCAAAGCCGTCTGTTGAGATGTAGCTCGTCGTGGAAAGGTCTGAACGGCGGACGACCTGAGTCTGTCCGGTTGTCGCATTGTCGATCCAGATTTCATATCGAGGCGCGTCGGCGACTGCTGTCCACGAGATGACCGGGAATGCGGGAACTGCGGTCCCGCCACCTGATGCGGGCGCTGTAATGACTGGTGCCGTATCAACCCGGAACTGGTAGTCATTACTCCAGAAGCCGGGAATTTCGAGGGCGTCATACGCTCGAACCCGAACGATATAGCGGCCAATACCAAGCGCCTCTGTGGGAGTGAATGTCACTCCACTTACGTTGGTGTTTCGAATGATCTGAGCGATCCCGTTGCTGACATCATCGATCCAGATGTCATAGCGAGTTGCCCCTGGGATTGCCTGCCACTGAATTGTTGGGAACGGATTGCTGGTGACCGGTGGCGGTCCAAGGATCACAGGTGGTTCGTGATCAAGAACTGTGGCGTTTGTACTTCCATCAATGTAACCAGCGGCTGATGCGGAGATCACGACTGACTGAGGACCATCGGCCTGAGGGTCATTGATTGCAGCGATATTGAAGTCAACAAAGGAGCTCCCAGCCGGAATAACAACAGAGGCCGGAACAGTCAGCTCCGATGTATCGCTGCTGTTGAGGAACACTGTGACAGCACTGCCAAGATCCGTATTGCTGCGGGTGACTCGACCTTTCGATGCCTGAGGTCCGCCGTTTTCCAGGAACGAACTCGGTGTAGCAAGAACCGAAAGGGTCTCGTAGTCTTCCACGTGAATTGTGATTTCGCCGTCCGAAACACCGATTCCGCTTCCGGAGATTTTTGGTGACTGTGTCCCATCGAATAATGAATCATCGACAACAGTCACGATGAAACTGAACGACGACTGCGTTGCCGGAATCACGACGCTCGCCGGTACGATCAATTCCGATGTGTCGGAGCTGGTGAGATTAACAGTCATCGGCTGGGACAGGTCCGCCAGATCAACACGGGTGACAGTCAGCAGAATTGAACCAGCATTTTCACGGACATTTGGAGTGAGTGTTGAGAACTGAAGACTTGGTTCCAGGTCCTCAACATCGAGGTTAACTGTCTTGTTTGCCCCGTACTCCGGAGCAATTGCAGTAATAGTGACTGTCTGGGTGCCATCAAAAAGCGCGTCATCGACTGCATCAATATTGAATTCGGCGAAGGTCGCACCAGCAGGAATTGTCACAGTTGGCGGAACGGTAAGTTCACTCGTGTCGCTGCTGGAAAGCTGGACAACGTAGCTGGAGCCGATGTCGCTGTTGAACCGGGTAACTCGGCCAACTGCCGCACCTGATCCACCGGCTTCTGAAATGGCAGACCGATTAACCTGAAGTGTCAAAGTTTCTACATCGGTGATGTTGACTTGATCCGAACCAAAGTCGTAACCAATGACAGACTGAAATGCTCCCGTAAACGTATTGGGCTTCTGAACATCAACCACCGAAATCGTGGCCGTCTGAGTCCCATCAAGTACATTGTCGTCGATGGCGTCGAGAGGAATATAGACCTCAGACTGATTCAGCGGGATGATCACTTCGAGCGGGATAGTGGCTTCGTCTCCCTGCTGGTTGTTGCTCAACAGCACTTTCATCGGAGCCAGCCCCACTGTTGTCAGGCTCAGACTCCAGTTAAACAACGTTCCAGTATCCGTTCGATTGTCATCTGTGATCTCCAGTGTCCAGGTTCCGACCGGCGATTCACCGTCGAACATTGCGAGGACTCCTTCTGGTCTGAAACGTCCAGTATACGGCGAAGCTGCAGCCGTGATGCTCAGACCACCTTCGTCATCAATGATCGTGTCCGTCATCGCTGTTTTGTTGGAGACCAGGTCCGTAAATAGTTCGACTCGTGTTCCGGCAGGGCTGATCAGATAGACATCGAGGTCTCCCAGCCACGTATGATTCAGGCTGAGCTTGACATCAATGTCGTCCACCAGCGCTGTCATCGAAGGAACCGTGACTTTGGAAATGATTGTGTTTCGATCAAGGATCGAGACCGGAGTGGTCACGGAATAGTCCTGAGTCGACCTGTATTCAAACGGGTTGGCTGCGTCGTATCCCACATCCGTTCTTGAAATCCTGACCATCGTTGCTCCAGGGCCTGCGTTCTCGGGAACTGAAGGAGCGATAATGTCAACGAGCACACCTTCGGAGTCTTCGACGTCCAGGCTGACGGAAACGGGGGCGATGTATTGAGTATTGGATGCTGTGACTGTGACGTTGATTGTGCCATCCAGGATTGAGTCGTCAATCGCCGTTACCGGGATGACCACCGACTGCTGACCGGCTGGAATGAATATCTGGGCGGGAAGTCCGATTTCTGATGGGTCACTGTTGGTGATTGTGATTGCTGCTTCACCAGCAGGAATTGTCTGGTGTCGTCCAAATGCAGCAAACCCGGGAGCTGCCGCTGCTGCGAATGAAAACGGTGTCAGGAAATTGAGGCTCGTTCGAATCAACTCACCGGAACTTGATGTGACCAGAACCTGTCCACCCACGTTCAGCTCAACGTCGATCAAACCAGCAACACCGGTATTGAACGAGTCGATCAGATTTCCAAGGAAATCGAACTTATAGAGCCAGCCGTTTGAAGCAGCCCCGAGGATTGTGCCGTCCGCTGCAACCGCGATCGCATTAACGGCAACCTCGAGATCGATAAACTGGATGAGTTCAAGAGTTGATGGATTGTAACTGCCGACTGCAACACCATCTCGATCAAGAACATACGCGACGTTATCCAGACCAACAGCAATATCGCGGTAGCGATACGGAGTAGGGATGAGTCCTTTAATATCGTCTCCACCGATTGCAAACACACCCTCAACAGGTGTCAGATCAAGCTGCACAGTTCGCTGCAGAGCACCTTCACGATTGAAGACACGCATCGTATCACTGATAAATTCGCCGACGTAGATTTCTCCGTTCGCAACTCCGACACCGTATTCAGTGGTCGTCATTCCGGAATTCCAGAAGTTGATGACCTGACCGTTTGTGGGGTTGATCAGATAAATCGTGTCACCAAACGTGGAAGTTGCTACCAGGGCGTCCGGTCCTGTGATGGCAGCCAGTCCGCCGCTGATATCGATATTATTGACGGCACCGATATCGAGGGTGTCAACAATTGCTCGAGCGACTGGATCGTAGACGGTGATTCTGTTCTGAATGAAGTTGTCCTGCACGTACAAGAGGCCGTTCATAAAGGCCAGTCCATCCCATTCGTTGCTTGCGCCGAGGTTATGGACTTCGAGCACGGTGCCGTCATCGGGATTGAGTTTGTAGATCTGGTCGTTATTGATTGGTCCGGCCAGCAGCCAAAGGTTCGTACCGTCGAACGCCAGTCCGGTATTAAATCCAAACGCGTTCGCAGTCGGCATTGGAATTGTGTTGAGGGTTGCGCCTGTGTTTGGATCCACTTCGTGAATCACCGAGCCGTGAACGTCCTTTACGAACATACGATAGCCGGGTGATTTCTGGGCAAAACGAGTAACCTGTCCATTGGAAAGGTTGAGCCGAACAGCCCCATAGGGATTGTTTGGAGTCGTCTGCATATCCGTCAGGAACGCGAAGTTGTTCCAGGACGCAATCCCGCCTGTACCGGGGTCAGTGCCATCGGTAGAGAGCCCATTCACATTAAAGTGTTGCCATGTGGCTGATGCAGGATTGAAGACAGACACGAATGCCGTGGTTGTGCCGTTATAGACAGCAATTCGCCCGCTGAGCAGTGTGACTGCATCATGAGCATCCTGACCGATCGGACGCAGTCCGGTTGGCCATGGGACCGGAAACGAATTCACCTGATTGCCGTCCGGAGAGAATTCATACAGAGTATTGTCGGCAATGAAATAATTGTTCGGCGGAGCAATGTCGGTGTTTGAACGAGTAATCGTGATGTTGGCAGCGCCTGGACCTGCGTTCTCTTTGATCGTTGTCTTGTCAATAGAGATCGACAGTGTTTCCATGTCGGTCACGTCGAGTGCGGCGAAGCCAAGTGAATTCCCCTGGTACTCCAGTTGGAAGGTTACCGTTTGTGTGCCGTCCAGCAGCGTGTCATCGAGGATATTCACTGGGAATGAAATCTGAGGCACATTGGCTGGAATTGTGATTGTGCCAAAGTTTCCACCGGCAAGTATTGGAACACTGACTTCACTGATGTCGTCAAATTGCAGGTCAAGCGTCAAAGGCTGATTCAAAGGCCAGTTGCGTTTCTGAATTGTAACGGTCACTGCACCATCACCCGCATCTTCACGCACGGTTGACGTTGAAAGGCTGATAGACGCTTCCTGCAGGAAATTGATTGCGTTGGCGACGTTGAGGCGGGCGCCAGTCTTTACAAGCCCTGCTAGTGCCGGTTTAACATCGGCACCCTGATAAAGCGCGTTGATGATGGTTGTGTAGGGCGCATTGCGGATACTCTTTAAGAGTGCTATGGCCCCTGCAACATGTGGAGCAGCCATCGAAGTTCCGTCAGAGAAGTCGTAATTCGCAGAGTAGAGCTGTGAACCTGCGGTTGGAGTAGTGCTGTAAACATTGACGCCAGGGGCAGCGATATCGACGCTGGTTACACCAAAGTTTGAGAATCCGGCCAATTGGTCTCGTTGATCGGAAGCGGCAACTGAGACGATGTTGTCCAGCGTGTAACCCGCAGGGAAGATTGGATTAAAGTCGCTGTTATCTGAAAAGTTGCCCGCGGCTGCGACGACAATATGATTGAAATTTCTAGCATTGATAATGGAATCCTGAAGTGCTGCGGTTGGCGGCACGTAGTAGCTGTGGTTTGAAACCGTTGCTCCCATTGCCACAGCATAGTTGATAGCGCTAATTGCAGATGATGTCGTTGCACCTCCGAAATCATCGAAGATTTTCAACGCCATCAAGCTAACATCCCAATTCACGCCGGAAACACCTATACCGTTATCTCCTACCGCTCCAACGGTTCCAGCGACGTGAGTTCCGTGTCCTATCACATCCGAGGGATCCGCGTCTCCCGCGTCAAAGTCGTAACCATAAACGTCGTCGACGTAGCCATTTCCGTCATCATCTATCCCGTTACCGGAAATCTCACCGGGATTTTGCCACATATTGCCGGCCAAATCCGGGTGGAGAAAGTCAATGCCGGTGTCGACAATTGCAACGATGACGGATTGGCTCCCCGTCGAAATATCCCAGGCGTTTGTCGCGTCGATATCAGCGTCAAATGTGCCAGCGACTCCATTCACGGTTTGTCCCAGGTTGCGGAGTCCCCAAAGTCTGTTGAAGCTGGAATCGTTCGGTGTTGCACTCAGTCCGCCGATCCAGTCAAGTTCCGCGTAGCGCACGCCCGGAGAGCCCTGCAGCATACCGATTGCCATTGGGGCATCGACACCGGCGGGGAGCGTCATGAGGTGAACGCCGTAGTTCCCGAGCGGTTTCATTTCCGAACCGATGACGCGGGCTTCAACGGTCGAAGGATCGGTGCCTTCTGTCAGGCCAACCAGGACTCGGTTTGGTACGTAGTTTGTGCCGGACAGCAGCGACCGCACTTCGAGAGATTCAGTGCCTGTGAGGCGGGTACCCTTTGCTTCACCGCGATGCCGACGGCGGTTTGCTTCCCCAAAAATTGCTCGAACTCGATCCGAAAACGAACCAGAACCTGCGGGACGTCGTGGCATGATGGGCATGACCTCGGGATTTGAAATAACCAGTTACCACTGGAAGAATGATCTGAATCGACGAAAGGATTTGTTCAGAAACTGCACGGAAGAACAGGGGACGACGAAAAAACGGTGATAATCAAACACCGGAATTTGGAAAACAGCTTGACTCCGGTAAAACAGCACCTGAACAGACCTTGTATCTTGGGGCTCAGGGGAGAGCCGTCGCAACAGGTTTTCCTATCTTTCCGGCTTTGAACCGGGGGAAATATCCCCATCCACCAGCGAAAACGCGGATTTCATGGCGGTGGCGGTCGCTGCTGTCGCCTGATCGTCGTCCATCGCGTTCAGGGCTGCGTTGAAGGGTTCTGCTCGGACCGGTCCGTCGTACCCGATTTCGATCAATGCACCCAGAAAACCCTTGAGATCGATCACGCCTGTTGCCATTGGAAGTTCTCGCTGGCTGTCAATTTGCTGGTCGATTTCTTTACCGGAGGGGGCGTCGTTCAGATCGCAGGCAACAACATCGCTGGCTTTCAGGCTCAGCAAATCGGAGAGGGATTCATGGGCGGTGTACCAGTGCCAGCTGTCGAGAACGATGCCGACGTTGTCGAGCCCAATTTCCGCAATCAGCTCCTTTGTCTCCACCATCGAATGGATGAATGAATGTCTCGACGAAGCCCAAAGCGTCTTGGGGCCGACATATTCCATTCCAAACCGCAGCCCATGATCCTGCATGATTTTGGAGCATTCGCGGAGCCTGCGGGCGTGTTGGCGGAAGTTGGCGACGTACGGCATTTCCTGATGGAACGGCATCAGCCATGTTCCGACTCGCGTGACGCCGGATTCCTTCAGTGCCTGAGCAATTTCAGTGAACGGCTTCAGTGAATCTGCGAAAGTGGTTTCATCCCGGCGGAACTCCACGGTCAGACCAGCTGCACCCCAGACAAGTCCTTTGGACTTCAGGATTTCCGGCATTTCGCGGCGTTCGCTGGATGGCAACCGGACAAGGAATTCACCTTCTGCGTTTACGGATTCAAATCCATGTGCAGCAGCGAGTTCGATCTGGCGGAGCTGATCTCCTCCAACGCCAATAGAACCGGTTCGGAGGTCCATGGTGAACTTCCGGGAGGATTTGTCTTGAGCCGCCTCAAGTTTCGGATCGGCGTTCTCCGGACCGCCCGACCCTGCCAGCGTTTCTGCATCCGTGGTCATCGCGGTTGCCATCGATGTCAGAGCCGCATAATGAAGGAACCGCCGACGTGAATGACCTGACATTGTGACTTCCTCGTGCTGATGCCATATTTCAGTTGCACAGGAGTTTAACCGGAGAAACTGTTCCGACGCAAAGGATCGGAAAAGCGAACGGTTTCACGAGGGAACTGCCTCCGGACTGGAATCCGGCAATCTTCGATGGTAAACAGTTGTTTCATTCTGCGACTGATTGCTGTTTGACTCTGCCTTCGTTTGCTTTCAACCTGCTGAATTCCGTTACCCCGCTCGAACCTCCTGGGAGTTCTTCCATGACTTCTAATAAGTCTTCCCGCCGTCAGTTCCTTGCCACGTCGGCTGCTGTTGCCGGGGCTTCGCTGGTGAGTTCAGTTTCAGGGGCGTCTCTCCTGAAAGGTGCACCAGCAGTTGTCACTCCCAGCCGTACGTTTAGTGAGATTGTGATTGGCGAAGGCGATTACCGGTATCGAGTTCACCATGGGTTTCCGCAGTTACCAGCCGAATACTCATGGCAGACAACTCACAATGTCGCTGTCGACAAGGCAGGCAATCTGTACGTGATTCATGAAGGTCGCGAAGAGCTGAAAGATCATCCATCGATCTTTGTCTTTGATTCGGCCGGCAAGTTTATTCGAGCCTTTGGCAACCAGTTTCAGGGTGGCGGGCATGGCATTGAGGTTCGCGAAGAAGGTGGCGAAGAGTTTTTGTACGTCGCTGCGTATCAGCAGGTGAAGGCATTTGCAAAGATGTCGCTGACGGGGGACGTCGTCTGGACAAAGCATGCTCCGATGGAGTCCATGGTCTACGCGGAAGGCGAAGACACTAACCCACAGAAAGTGTGGGGCCGCGATCGGTTTATGCCCACGAACTTTGCATTTCTGGATGACGGTGGTTTCCTGCTTGCTGATGGTTATGGATCCTTCAAGATTCATCGCTACGACAAAGACGCAAAGTGGGTTAGCTGTTTCGGTGGCGCTGGAGATGGTCAGGGCACATTCAATACCGCTCATGGGCTCTGGATCGATAAACGTCCCGGCCGCACACCATCAATCGTCGTCACAGATCGTGCTCACGACACGTTGCAGTACTTCACAATGGATGGTGTTTATATCGAGACTCTGACGGGTTACGGTCTGCCTGCCAACATTGATACATGGCAGAATTTGATGATGGTTCCCGAACTCAAGGCTCAGGTGACGTTACTTGATGAAAAGAATCAGGTCGTTGCCCGTCTCGGCTCTGCTGTCGCCAGACTCAACGAAGTCAAAGACCTGCGAGTGAAGCCCGATCAATGGACTGAAGGCCAGTTTGTTCATCCCCATGATGCATGTTTCGCCGCCAACGGTGATATCTTCGTTGCAGAGTGGGTAGGCACCGGCCGCGTCACCAAACTGGAACGCGTCTAACTCAAATGTAGGATGGGCATTCCTGCCCGTCCCGCCCTGGTTCGAGTACTACAACGGCGCAGTTGCGGCTCGGGCAGGAATGCCCAAGCTACACTTTTGCTGTGGATTGTAAATCCACTCGGGGGAAGGTAGACCTCCGTCTGTCTGTCAATCCTGAGGAGAATACCTTATGCGACAATCGATCCGGGTCACGCTGACATCTTTGCTGTTTACAACTGTACTGGCTGGAACGCTGTCTGTTCCAGTGTATGGAACAGACTCCCTTAACGAACCATCAGGCAAGCCGGCAAACGTCACACAGACAAGTTTGATTCAGAGCAATTTGATTCAGGCAGAGAACGCTCAAGAGGGGGCATTGGACTGGCAACTGACTCGAGTTCGAGCTGATGCCGGAGGATTTCGATCGGTCTGGATTGAAGGGTATTGTTCTCGACAGAGCGTCAAAGCGGGCGAATCGATTGACATTATGGTTTCGACCAATCCTGCCCGTCAGTTTCGACTCGAAATATTCAGAATGGGGTACTACGGAGGCAGAGGTGCTCGGTTGATGAAGTCCTTCGATCGCATCGAAGGAAAGACTCAGCCTACTCCGGAACCCGGCGACAAAGCGCTGCATGAATGTCGTTGGGAACCGAGCCTCACGCTGACGATTCCAGCTGACTGGGTGAGCGGGGTATACCTTGGACGCCTGACAACGATTCCGGAGGGGAACGAGCCATACTGGCAGAGTTATGTGGTGTTCATTGTGACCGATGATCGACCGGCGGATGTGTTGTTCCAGTGTTCTGACAACACATGGCAGGCATACAATACGTGGCCGAATAACTTTTCAGTCTATACGCATCCAAAGGGTGGTCAGGGGCCGTGGGCAGATGTCAGCTTTGATCGGCCCTATGGCAGAGAAGCTCAGCATATGAGCGTGGTGAATGACCCATTGACTTTTGGTTCAGGCGAATTTCTGCCCTACGAGTTTCCGATGGCGTTTTGGCTTGAGCAACATGGGTATGACGTTGCGTATTGTTCGAATAGTGATTTGCTGACTCCCGACCGAGGACTGAAGTGCAAGTGCATGGTCAGTATCGGCCACGACGAGTATTGGGATATTCGACAGTTTCAGAGCGTGGAGAAGATGAGAGATTCCGGTGTGAGCCTCTTATTTCTTTCCGGCAACAGCGTTTGCTGGGTGACTCCCCTGCGAGCAGGATTTGATGGTCGACCGAATCGCATCATGTTCCGTGGTGGACCGTATGGTGCTGAAAACGATTATGCGGTTCAACGAGAAAAAGAACATGGTCCGTTTCCGTTTCGCGGGCCGGATGAAGGGCTGTTGATGGGAGCTCGAAACGTTGAACCCGTAAATGGCGGCGGGGATTGGATCGTTACAAAAGCAGATCACTGGATCTTCGAAGGAACCGGTGTCAAAAATGGTGACTCAATACCTGGACTGATCGGCTGGGAATACCACGGTCAGCCTGCCAGCATTCCAGGCCTCGAAATTGTGGCTGCAGGCACCGCATGGCAGGGTGGCGTCAATCCTCAACAATGGACCGCAACGATTTACCCCGGTCCGAAGAATAACTTCGTCTTCAATTCTTCCACCATTTTCTGGGTTCAGGGGTTAAGCAGTCCTCCCGGACATACTTTGCCATGGTCCCACTGGAGTCGTCCACACGGCCCGGACGCAAGGGTTCAAAAGATCACCGACAACCTGTTGAAAAAGGCAATTCAACGGTGACAGACAGTCGTAGCTTGGGCATTCCTGCCCGAGCACGTCCCTGCGCCGCTGCAGTGCTTGAGCCAGTGCGGGACGGGCAGGAATGCCCATCCTACATATGAACGCTGCTGTCCTTGAACCGTTCTTTGTCTGTTCAGGGGAGTCCGTTGAGTTTGCGGATGACCCATTCGCACATCAATAAGAAGAAGAATACCAGCATTAACCCCCAATGGTCCCAGAGTGTTCGTTCTTCGATTTGGGCGGCGGAGAAGTCTTCGGGTTGAATGAGCGAGATGAGTTTACTGAGGTCGGATGGTTCCACCATTTGACCGCCGCTCAGGTCTGCAAGTTGCTGAAGGGCTTCTCGATTGCAACTGACGTTTGCAAGTTCGGCAGAAGTTCGAGGACGAACCATAAGATCGCTTCGGATCGCTTCTCTCAGCTGAAATTCTGCACCCTCAAGTTTCAGTTCTACGTTCCAGTTCCCCGGAGGCAGTCTCGGGAGGCGGGCCGTAAATCGTTCAGGTGTGTCGCCATTTTGCTGCATTACTGCTGAATGCGATTCAATCGGTGGGCCGTTCTCATCCGGACTTAAATCTGCGGGGGTGGCAACGATTTCAAGAGTCGCGCCTGCAAGTTGCGGGAGCAGTTTTTCGTTCCATCGTGCAACGACTTCTGCGGATTCTGTTTCGTCGATGAGTACATTCGAAAGCGTCAGCCGGACCTGATCATTTCCGGCTGATGCCTTGTTTCGGGCTGCCCAGCGAACCAGTTGTCCCCAGAAACGGTAATGCCAGGAATCGCCCGCTCGCTGTCGCCACCTCCAGGTACTGTCAATGCCCATCCAGAGTACCTGGCCGAAACCATAGTAGTGATGGACGATGGCTGGTTCGGTGACTCCTTCGCGGCCTGGCAAAAGCACGTCTGCCCAGACGGTTGCCGATGGTCTGGCTGTTGCAGTGAACGCCCATGGGTGTCCCGGCAGCGACTGAAACTCAGGAATCTGGCCCGGCTGATCCGTACCAAGCTGAAACATCGGCAGTTGCGAGCCATCTGATGTGGGATGCAGCTGAAACGCAGACGATGGCTCATCGGGGACGGAGGCCATTAATTGCTCGGCCCATCGTTGTCTGGCCTGTTCCACAGGAAGCAATACCTGCAAAGTTGCAGACGTAAACGACTGTGGCATATGTCGTCGACCTGGGATCACAACCACAGTCAGACCATCCCTGGAGACGCTTTCTTCGACTGCTGTCCAGAATACTTCCGGCAGATCGACGGGTCCGGCATCGCCGATCACAACGAGGTCTGTATTTGCGAGTTGCTCTTTCAGTTGCTCAATTTCGGGCAGACTTCGCTGAATAAATGTCTCGTTGAGCAGACTGAGGTACGGCTGACGAAAGAGCGTGGTGGAAAGTTCAACCTGCTGGTCACGCTCAAGCAGGTTCTTCAGATAACGAAATTCCCAGCGGGCATCACCCTCAATCAAAAGGACCCGGGCCTTTGTATCTACGACTGAGACACTCAGTTCTCGCTTGTTGTTGTCTTCTCGCAACTCTCCGGGAAACGACTCTGTGATCAGCTGATAGTCGTACCTGCCCGGCTCTGCTGGCGGGATGGAAAATCGCACTTCGGCTGTGTCTCCTGCCGGGGTCACTTTTTGTGTTTCCAGCAGCTGTCCGTTCTTCTCGAGCCTGATCGAGATCTCTTGTCCTTCGAAACCGGAGGCTCCGATGGTCGCTGTGATTTGCGCAGAGTCATTGACGAACACAGTCTCGGGGCTTTCCACGGCGGCGATCGAAAGATCTCTCGGCGGAAACCTTGAACCGATGGGAACAGTATGTACGGGTACTCCCAGGCTGCCAAGACGTCTGGCTTCAGATGCGAGATCGCCGGGAACGGTCGGACGTCCGTCGGAAAAGAGAACAATACCACGAACCTGGTTTCCATCGGGTTCACTCAATACCTGTGTCAGCAGAGTTGCCGGGTCAGTACCTGACGGAATCAGCTCCGGCCGAGCTGTACTGAGCAGCGTCGGCAACTGTGTTACGGAAACCGTTTCCTGCTGCGTCGCAAACAGGCGAATATCCAGCGGCATCACTTTGCTGAACCGAGTGAGAACCTCTCCGGGTCTTGATGTCAGCAGGCGATGAACAAATTCCGTCCGCTTCATTCTTCCAAATTCGTTCAGCACTTCTGAAATCTGGCGTTTGCGTGCGAGGGACATCTCACGGTCAGCGGCTGCATCCGCAGAAGAAGGTCGCCCCAGCCAGTTGGGTTCGTTGCCTGCGTCCAGCGCCTGAATCCAGTCTTCGATGATTGAGTTCGATGCTTCGTTCCCGAGCATCCCGAGTGCCTGTGCCCAGCGAAGCTTTTCGGCCAGCGTCGCATGCTGATCCTCGGTCTCCATGCTCTGTGAAACATCAATCGCTACAACAAGACGTCCCTGTTCTTCGGCATCCCATGTTCGAGTCAGGACGGGCTTCAAAAACGTTGTCAGCAGTGTCAGCAGCACGAACAGACGAAGTGACAATAACATGTATCCAACAGTCCGTGGAACCAGACGGCGCTCCAGTTTGAGCAGCCAATAGCTGACCACGAGAACCACACAAACGCCAACGATGACGCTGATCGTCCAGCTGGTTGACTGAGTCCCTGAGAATAGGAGCCGCCAGTTCATGAACAGATCACTGTCTCTGCTCGGCGGATTGTGGCTGAAGCCCCGGACCTGTGTTGATCGGCTGCAAATTCAGCCCTGTCGTCAGGGGCCATAGCATGTCCAGTCGGTATTCTCGCGTCTGATAGGTGTTCATGTAATGGTGATATTCCGGGGTGTCTGGCTGCTTGTCGGAGTCTGCAAATGGATACCGAGTCATACCACGAAAAGGATACGGTTCACTCGACTGTCCATAGATCGTATTCAGATCTGCATCTTTATCCCAGCCAACGTTATAAAGTACGAAGTCCCGTTTCCAGCCTTTTGGTGGTTCTTCGTTCGGAACGGAAAATTCGAGGGTCAGTTCATCGCCCGGTCCCATTACGATCATCATGTCGTCCTGAGAGGTCAGTAGTTCGGTCGTTTCACCATATTTGGTGAACCGACCTCGCATTGGAGCCCATCGAGGGTACTCTGTGACAGCCTGGTAGTTGTAATCTTCGGGAGCGTGCCCCTGTCGGAACAGAGCCTGATCCGAATAGACCCGGCGAGAGAATCCTCGGTAATGCAGGTCTGCCGCCTCAAGTTCACAAGCGTGCGAGCGAGTTTCTTCGTCGTGTTCGCCGTCAATTACGAAAGCCGCATCCCAATAGAGTTCCATACCGGAACTCAGTCGAAATCGGGTATGTCCCTGCGAAGTCACCTGGGAAATGTCAACAACCATTGCTTTTGTTTTTCCACTTGGGAACCCAATAAAAGGAATCGCCGTTTCCCAGGTGCCATTCTTCAGCACTTCAATTGACGGACCAGCAGGGGGATCAATCTGAGGATTCTGTTCGATGGCCAGATTCAGCGACGTGTCTGTTGGAAACACCCAGCCAATCAGAACCAGCCGAACATTGGACGGATCCCTGAGTTCGCCAAGTTCAAATTCCATGAACCACGGATCCACGACACCCTGCATGCGTCGAGCAGTGAAGGCCTGAACGTAGTCTCCGTCCTGCGTCAGCAGCCCTGGGAGAAGATCGCGTCCGCGAGAATCCACAACCGACTGTGGAACCTTTCTCTCGCGAACGGTGTGAATCCGATGTGCGGCCATCTGCGGTGATCCAACCTTTTCATTCGTGAATATGTCGACGTCAACCGGATGATCAACGGCCACAAGTTTGACCTCATCGAGGTAGGCTGCTTCCCAGAGTTCTTCTGTGAACTGAAGAAAGTATTTTCCATCTCGAGCAGCCAGTTTCTCGCCGGGAACAAGCAGATACTCCCATTCGCGTGTCGGCGCCAGATCCCCTGTTGCCTGCACAAGTCCGAGCGGGGCAGCCCAAAGACAGTCACTGAAGAATTCAAATCTTTCACCCGTCCACGTGTAAATATAAGGACACGAACCTTTGAGAATCTGCGGTGCCAGAACGCCGATGCGGGACCTCAGATGTTCCGGCGTGTTGATATGCTGAGGTACTCCATCAGTCCAGACGATTCGAATGGAATCAATTTGTTTTGTCGTTCCCAGTCCAAGATGCATACGCGGCTGATCAATAATCACATCGCGGTTTGCTGTGTTGCTGCGAATCTGCAGAACGCTCCCAAACGCATGCATGTTGACTCGGTTGTGCGGGAACTGTTCATCTTTGGGTACGGCTCGGGCAACAACATCAATCCATTCGTACTGATTGC
The DNA here is from genome assembly GCA_016795105.1 of Planctomyces sp. Taxonomy (GTDB): domain Bacteria; phylum Planctomycetota; class Planctomycetia; order Planctomycetales; family Planctomycetaceae; genus F1-80-MAGs062. The sequence continues at coordinate 90,883 of JAEUIH010000008.1, read as the reverse complement.
CTCCCTCATTCATGAATCCTGAGACCTGCCCGTTCGCACCATTGATCACGACAACATCAAGATCGCCATCAAGATCAAAGTCTGCCGCCGCGGCTCGAGTGTTCAGGAGTTGCTCTGAGTTGATCTGCGACCACGAGTCCGATGAGAACAGGCCTTTCTGTTCGGCGAAACTCCCATCTGCTGCACCTCGATAAAGTGTCAGCCGATCCTGATGCGCAACGATAAGGTCCGTGTTCCCATCGTTGTCGAAGTCTTCTGCGAGAAGAATATGTGATGGTTGATCAATGATACGCAGCGTTTTGAGATGTCGAATGGTTCCGGTGGGACCCTGATCCGTCATGACAACCTGAATTCCTTTGAGGCCCGACTGAATTCGATCCCAGCTGTTGTTGTTGTCGACGTCTCGAATGAAGAGCTGACTGGCGGTATCTGACTTCTGTTCAGACGGAGCAGTTTGCCAGCGAAATCTGCCATGCAGAAGGTTCTGAAGTTCTCCGGCACCACCCGTTGCAGAGACTCCTGCAACATCCATGGCCATGTCTCTGTTCCAGTCAGCGGTCACGATAGCGTCGAGACCGAATGCAGGGCCGGCAACTTCTGACTCGACGGCTTCAAACTGTGTTCCGTCGAGGCTCTTCCAGATTCGGACTCCTTCTCCGGTCGCCATGACCAGATCGAGATCACCGTCCGCATCGATGTCGGCTGACGTGATGTCTCGAACGCCCGATTGCGATGCCTTCTGTGGAATCACCTGCAGACTGCGTGTCCCGTCAGGGTTCAGCTGATTTCGAAAGATAACAACCTGCTCGGGACCCCATGCTATCAGGTCCAGGTCGGCATCAAACCAGCGGTTCTTGTCCGCAGGGTCGGCGACAATCTTCTGATCGCCATCAAAGTCGAGCAGTACCTTTGAGTCGTTGACATCTGAGAGAACTTTGTCGAAATCGCGGTCCAGGTCAGCGGTGATGAATTTTGTCAGTCCACCAACAGGGACTGATGGTTCACTGCCTCCGACATCAGCTGACGAAATGGTCTTTTGCCATTCGCCCGCTGCACTCCGTTCGTAGACCTCAATATAACCTTCCCGAGCGACCAGCAGATCATCTTTACTGTCCAGCGTAAAATCTGTGACTGCGACGTCCGTCACTCCTTTGAGGTCCGGGACCAGCACGTGCGGTGTGAAGCCTGTGAGCGTCGCAGGTAACGACTGTACTGTGGACAGGCCAGCCTCGCGGATTTGTTGTTCGATCCATTCGTCAGGATTCGTAAAGCAGTAGTCAAGAAGATTTCGCTGAATGCTGCGAGCGTCAATCTGTTTTGCAAGCTCATTCAGCAGGAGATTCTTGACATACATTGCCGGAACGAAAAGAGGTTCGGGATTCTCCGGGGCTGACTGTGCAACTGCCTTTCGAATCTGATCAACAATATCAATGCGTGACTGTTTGATGAAAGAAGTGTTCATTGGCTGAAGCATCGGGATCGCTCGCTCCAACGTCTGTCGCAGGTCCATAGACTCCTTCTTTGTAGCCGGGTTTGTGGATTCGAGTCCTGATGCCTGATGATCCACAAGTCTTTCAAGAACATAAAGATTGTCTGGAGCAAGTTCGGAACAGCGACGCAGAATTTGAATGACCACGGGAGACTCGTTGTACTGCCGATTGGTCTCCATGGCTCCGACGATAGCCATCCAAAAGTCGGGGCGATCCTTCATTCGTTCGGCTGCGGCCGTCAGTTTCGCGAGACCTTCCGCCATGCGGGGGGTCTTTGGAGAATCATCAAAGACCATGAGTTGCCCGGAGAGCATGTCCGCGATGGCGATGTCTTCGTCTGCTCCTCTTAGGTTAATAAGTCCGGCAACGGCTTCTTCCGCGCTGGCGACTGCCTTTTGATAAGCTTCGGGGGCTTCAAACCGTTTGTAGGGGGTTGTTCGATCAACAACGGCCAGTGTGCGGCCAATGGCCAGATTTCGCCGAGCAGCTCGGCTCTCCGGAACGATGCGAATTAACTCGGAAAGAGTGGCGTCGGCTTTCAGCCATTCTTTATTTTCGAGTTCCGCGAGGCCCTTGTTGTGCAGAGCCACGATCTGGATGAGTTCATCACGGTTCAGGGAACGTGTCGGTGCAGCCAGTTCTGTTTTCGTGCCTGTCCCGGTTTCCCCCGTCCCCGTTTCAGTATTCCCAACTGTCGTACCATTGGTCCCCGTGCTTCCGTCTTTTGTTTCTTCGCACCCGGAAGTCAATAAAAAGAGGAAAACGGCTCCAGTTGTAAGCGTCAGGGCTCTGAAACGTGCCACTCGTGAACTCCTTTGAAGTCAGCAAAGACGATTCGTCGGCCGCATTGTTGTCTTTGAGGAGTACGCTGAACAGCCTGGCCGCAACAAAGAATTCTCACGGAAACTGAGATTCTGAGACTCTGCCTCGATTTTCGGATTGTCATGTTCCCGGTCGCTGGTGTTTGTTTTTGCTTTTGTGTCGCTTCGGAATTTTGACTCCGTTGACGGTGAGTTCGACCAGCAGCAGGTGGCGGCCTGCACAATTTGCCGAAACAGAAGAAACGACAACGTTCATCCCCCTCGATGCCTATGGAATCCACAACACCGGAGACTGTCAGTATGGTGGCTCAATCTATAAAACATGGCCAGAGGACATTCGGTGATGCGATCCGAGTTTCGCTGGATGTGTCCCGAATGAATGATATTTCACCGGCCGTGGCATGCGGAGTTTTTCAGCCGCTTTTGGAAGATGTAAACCGTGCTGTTTCAGCGTTGCTGCGTCTGCTTAACACTGCTTCTGATCGCCCTCTGTGCGACTTCACAGACTGTTGAAGCACAGTCAACTGTTGGAGCTCACTCATCGATTCCAGCACTTTCGCGGGAACAGCGGGAGCAGGAAGACGATCCGACAACAGAACTGTCAGGTTCTGCGAATCGAACAGTCGTCGACGAGCTTCATAAAGAGAGCCAGAAGGTTGCTCGATTTCGCAAGGGCTTCTTTCAGGGTATGCAGCTGAGTGGCTCACAGATTGGTGGCGGTGGTGATGATCTAAGTTTGACGACGATTGAAGCGAACGCGGGGTTCGCAGTTCCACTGGGAAGTTTTGACAATCTGCTTGTCGTTACTCCTACGTTCAGGACTGATTTCGTACAGGCTCCTGATTCCACAGATATCCCTGCAACGCTCTATGAGACCGGAGTGAGGTTCTTTCATCGGAAAGAGATTTCCGATGTTTTGAGTTCGATGGTGATCGTGTCTCCTTTGATTCGAAGTGACTTTACAACCAGTGAAGACGCGTTCCGCCTTTTTGGGCTGGCTCTGCTGTCCTGGGAAGCCGTGCCTGATGAATTGACGCTGTCGGCTGGCGCCGTGTTTCTGGGGCGGGAAGACCTCCCTGTGTTACCGGCGGTTGGGCTTCGATGGACCCCGGATCCCTGCTGGCGTCTCGACCTGCAGTTTCCACAGCCTCGACTATCCCGCCTGATTTCGAAAGATGGAGCCAATAGCGAATCCTGGGCATACCTCGGAGGAGGGCTGGGCGGAAGTACCTGGGCAGTCACTCGAACAAACGGGTTGGAAGATGAACTCACGCTGAGAGACTTCCGATTTGTGGCGGGCTACGAAAAGTTGATCTCCGGGAACAAAGGTGGCTTTGCGGAGGCTGGCTGGGTCTTTGGGCGTTCTATGGAGTACGTTCGCTCGGAGTTCGAGCGCGACTTCGATGACACTTTTGTAGTGCGGGCAGGGATTTCCTTTTGAGGCCGGCTGGCGTTTTGACCACGGAAGACGCGGAAGAGACGGAAGAATCGCAGAAGTGTCTGATTGTGTTTTTTCGTGTGGTTCGAGTCTTTCGTGCTTACCAATCATGCTGGCTACGGGATGGATGCGGTCGGAATCAACTCACCGCCGTTTTCAGTGCGCAAAACCGCATCGCCAAACAACTTGCGCAACTCGCCGGATTAGACATTTGCGGCACAAAAAGAATTCAACTGTTCGTAGTACGGATTGCAGGGGGCGGTCTGGCGAATATACTGCCGCGTTTTCTGTTCGCCTGTATCCACGCTCGGAATCTCCGATCCATGCCTCGCTATGACGCAAAACGAATTGAACTCCCATGGCAGCAGTACTGGGAGACTCATCAGACTTTCCGGACACAAAATCCTGATCTGACTGACACGTCGAATGTTCCCGCAAAGCTGTATGTTTTGGACATGTTTCCATATCCGTCCGGAAGTGGACTGCATGTGGGGCATCCGGAAGGATACACCGCGACCGACATTGTTTGTCGATATGCTCGCATGAAGGGCAAGCATGTGCTTCATCCAATGGGATGGGACGCATTTGGACTTCCGGCCGAAGAACATGCTGTCAAGACCGGGACTCATCCAAGAATTACGACCGAACAGAATATTTCCACGTTTCGTCGACAGTTGAAAATGCTGGGATTCAGTTACGACTGGAGCCGCGAACTTTCAACCACGGACCCGGACTACTACCGCTGGACACAGTGGATCTTCCTGCAGCTTTTCGACACGTGGTACGATGCCGGCTTCAAATGGAAAGGCCCCGACGGTGTTGCACGAGTTGGAAAGGGGCGACCGATCAGCGAATTGCCGATTCCGACGGAAGTCAGGGGGCAGGGTGAGTCAGCTGTTCGTCGTTATCAGGATCGTTATCGCCTTGCGTATGTTTCCGAGGCTCCAGTCAACTGGTGTCCGGCGCTCGGGACGGTTCTCGCCAATGAAGAGGTCACTGATGGAAAGAGTGAACGAGGTCAGCATCCGGTTACTCGACTTCCTCTGAAGCAGTGGATGCTCCGGATTACAGCGTACGCCGATCGACTTGCGAGTGAGCTGGATGAACTTGCGTGGCCGGAATCCATCAAGTACATGCAGCGAAACTGGATCGGCCGCAGCGTGGGAGCTGAAGTCGATTTTCTGATCGATGCAGCAACGTCATCGTTCGATCTGTGGAAGGAGACTCGCCAAAAGTCCGGTTTCCCTGAAGTCCCGGAGCCATCCGTTCTGCGAGTTTATACGACTCGGCCCGATACCCTGTTCGGTGTCACGTATATGGTACTCGCGCCGGAGCATTCCCTCGTGGATGTCATTACTACGGATGCTCAACGAGCTGCGGTTGCTGAGTATCGTCAGAAGGCGTCGCTAAAGAGCGATCTGGAACGTACAGATCTGGCAAAGGACAAGACAGGTGTGTTCACAGGAGGGTATGCCATCAATCCTGTGAATGGCGCCAAAGTTCCAGTCTGGATTGCCGACTATGTACTCATCAACTATGGAACCGGGGCCATTATGGCTGTCCCCGGGCATGATGAACGGGACTATGAATTCGCCAAAACATTTGGGATTCCGATTGTTCAGGTGGTGGCTTCGGCGGATGGAAGTGGCTCCGTACCCGATCTGGAAACAGCTGCCTATACCGAAGTCGGAATTGCAGTTAATTCCGGAGAATACAACGGACTCTCGACGGAAGACTTCAAAACCAGGATTACCAGTCACCTCTCGAAATCCGGCCTGGGCAGAGAAGCGGTGAATTATCGACTGCGAGACTGGTTATTCAGTCGGCAGCGATACTGGGGCGAGCCATTTCCGATCTGGCATGAGCTGGATGAAAATGGTGAACCGACGGGACTGATGCGTGCCGATTCGGCCGAATCACTGCCTGTGTTGCATCCTCATATGGAAGACTTTAAGCCGACCGGAACGCCGGAACCAATGCTGGCCAAGGCGCCGCAGGAATGGCTCTATAAGACGGATTCGGATGGCACGCGACTCAAGCGAGAAACCAACAGTATGCCTCAGTGGGCAGGAAGCTGCTGGTACTATCTGCGATTCTGTGACAACAAGAACTCGACTCATTTTATCGATCCGGATCTTGAAAAGTTCTGGCTGCCGGTGGACCTGTATATTGGCGGCGCGGAACACGCGGTACTGCACCTGCTGTATGCGAGATTCTGGCACAAAGTGTTGTTTGACCGAGGACATGTCAGCCGACCTGAACCATTTCATCGACTTGTGAATCAGGGGATGATTCTTGGTGAAAACGGCGAAAAGATGTCCAAGTCCCGCGGGAATGTCATCAACCCCGATGACATTGTTCGTGAATACGGTGCCGACTCGCTTCGACTGTACGAAATGTTCATGGGACCCCTCGAACAGGTAAAGCCATGGCAGATGAGTGGCGTTGAGGGAGTTTATAGATTCCTTGGACGCGTGTGGCGGTTGATCATTGATGATCGATCGGAAGAAATTGTGCTCAATAGCAGTCTTAGCGATGCGCCTGCATCGGATGAACAACTTCGGGTGCTTCATAAGACCATCCGAGCAGTTACCGACGATATCGAACGGCTCAGCTTCAACACTGCCATCAGTCGCATGATGGAGTTCAGCAATTTCATGTCGTCTCAGGAAACTCGTTCAAAGGAAGTGCTGAAGACGTTCGTGCTGCTGCTGAGTCCATTCGCGCCTCACATCGCGGAAGAGCTGTGGTCGGTACTCGGGGGCACCACGACACTGGCATATGAGCCATGGCCTGTTTGTGTTGATAAGTGGCTGATTGAGGACACCGTAGAAGTTCCTGTTCAGGTCAATGGCAAGCTTCGAGCGAAGCTGGTGGTGCCAGCTGGTCTGACGACCGATCAGCTTCAGGCAGCCGCAGAAGCTGACGAAATCGTCCGTCGCAATCTGGACGGGAAGACGATTGTCAAAGTCATCGCCGTTGCAGGCCGCATGATCAACTTTGTTGTGAAGTAGTCCGGATCACAGCCCAAAGCCAGTCCTGGAAGGCGGCCGCGATTTGATTCGCGGTCGCCGTAACTTCTGCGTGATGTAAAGTCTGTGAAGAAAGACCAGCGGCGACATTCGTGATGCACGAGACTCCCAGTGTTCGCATTCCGCAGTGAACTGCACATAATGCTTCCGGAATTGTGCTCATTCCAACAGCGTCGGCTCCCAGAGTCCGGAGCATTCGGATTTCTGCCGGAGTCTCATAGCATGGACCAGGCATCATCGCATAGATACCACGGTATACTGTGAGTGGTGTTGCGATCCTGTGGGCGGATGAAATCCATTTTTGGTCCCATAGCACTCCGGAATCAGATGCCGTTCGAGGAACATCGAACGCTGTCGAAGTACCTCGTGTCGTTGCGGAAGATCTGTTGATCCGTTCGGTGCCTGGCTGAAAGAGACTTAAATGTCCATCGATCAGCATCAGATCCCCCGGACGAAATCCGTCACGAATTCCACCCGCGGCATTCGTCACGATCAGACCTGAAGCCCCGAGCTCCGACAGCAAACGCGTTCCGAACGTTACATCCGCCGCCGAACGCCCTTCATACGTATGGACTCGGCCCTGAAGCATCAAAACCGTGACCCCATGGACCTGCCCGCAAATCAGCCGACCGGTATGCCCCGCTACGCCGGTTGCCGGCATCCCCGGGATTTCGGCATAAAGCACATCGCGTCCGCCGAGTGCCATCAGGCGGTCCGCAGCACCGCCGAGTCCTGAACCCAAAATCACACCGAGCATACATTTGTCCGAATGCTGATCGGCGTTCAGTTGAAGCCGTTCGCGAACAAATGACGCTGCATGAGAAACGGGATTTTCTGACGCTTCAATTGGATGATGACTGGTCATTCAGGATTCAGATACGTCACACGGTTGGTGCAGATTGTCGCTTCCAGCCTGCCTCAACAAAGAGTGGAACAAAGACAGACGGAATCCAGAGTCGATCTTCCGAATTTGGTACGGAAGGATAATTCAGTGGATGAATCAACTGGTCGGATTCTACAGTCAGGTCGATCAGATATCGAGTGGCTGCGACTCGCCGACACAGGTTGCGAAGTTCAAATGGTTCCAGCAGGAGTGGGTTCATCGCATCGAAGACACCAATATGCCGGTTTCTCGCCTCACGTACTGCACCGCGCGCTGACTTCAGTTCGCGGTCTGCTTCTGCCATAGCCTTTGCCCTGCCAGGAGGAATTACGGCTTCATCCATGGTCTCGGGACGTTCCCACGGATTGATGTTGGGCCAGATGAAATATGGAAATGCTCGACCTCGTTCCAGCATTCGCAGGTTGTATGTCGGGGGGCGACGTGTAGGGACGCTTCCGTTTGGCTGATTGCGATTCACCATGCACAACAGACGTCCATAGCCATCCATCACTTCGAAGCCAAAGTTCATGTAATAGCGAAACGTGTCTGTTGTCTGCTGCATCACTTCCATGTCCTTGCTCACGAGTTGTTGGAACTCTTCGCGAGCCGCGACGGCATGTTCGTAATGCGCTCTGGCAGAATTCGGGCCTGTTCGAGTCCGAAACCAGGCTTGCAGTGCAGACGGCACAAAGCCCTGCATCGGTCCCCATCGATCGCTCAGCGGGTCGGAGAGGAAATCGTTCCAGCGAGGATCCTCCAGTCCGACGAAGCCGTTACCCGGCGTTGGAAAACTGAAGCTGATTTCCGGTGTATCAATCCCAAGCAGCCTCACACCTACATTGCCATCCAGCTGCATACTGAGCGTATCGCCATCGTGCACCTGCTGTTTGACCGATCCCGGCTTGTTGTCATACAGTCCGGGACGACCGAAGCCTGTTGTGCGGTTATTTTCGGAATCAGTGCGGATGGCGTTCGGCATGATGGGCTGAGTCCTGTGGGAAGTTCGGTTCAGGGGTCGGATTCGTGAAGATTGAAACGCCCCGGGATGATAGTCTCCGCTTGTTAATTTTTCATGCTGGCAGTGAGGAGATCACGCATGTGTGGAAATCCTTCAGCCTGACTGTTGCTGATCGTTTGTGCTCGTCGTCAGTCATTCAGCATTCGCAATTGGACTCGAAACACCACACCCTTCGTATTCGTCGCGTTCCCAGTGTACGTCGGAGGTTCTTTGCTGATCTGGATGAGTGTGTAGATACCATTGACCTCCGTTTTGCTGGAATTGAAAACATCAATGCGAACGTTGGGGCCTTTTTCGGTGTACGTTCCGATCTTTGCGTTGTCGAGGCTGTCTACATAGATGTTCCCGTTGTGGGCCAGAAATCGTGCCGGTCCGAATCGCTTTCCGCCACGGCCTGTGGCGGTGATTTCCCACACCTTGCCGACGATCTGATCCTTCGCTGATGGATCGACTCCATCACCTCTCTGTGACCCGGACTTCAGCTCACGAATCTCTTCCCGTAGTGATCGATTTTCTTCCCGTAATGATCTGTTTTCGGTGCGAAGCTCCTGAAGCTCTTTCTTCAGAGCCGCTATTTCATCGTCTTCCGAATAAACACCGCCTGCCGAGACCGGGCCGCAGAAAGTCACCGTGACCACAAGAAGCAAAAGACAGAGTTGTCGCATTTTTGGATCGCCGAAGTCTTGAGAGAAAACAAAATCCCTGCAAAGCCTCTACGACGGATATCTACACGCCTCGAGGGCACAGAAAACAGAGATTCAGGACAACAGCTCAGATTGAACGCTCCGGCAACGGCATGGTGGAAAAGTCTTCAGATGAAAAATTGACGTCAATCAATGTGGTGACGCCATGACCCGAATCGACGTGAACACCCTTGCGAATCTGGATTCGCCACTGTCCGCGTGTTGAATCGGTGAAATCATCCTGTTGGAGATTGGTTGAACATGGCACGAAAGTTGTGACTGTTTCCCCTGGACGAATAACACGCCCAGAGTTTTGATTTCTCAGTAAGAAATTGCTGTTGGGTGAATGGAGAAGGTTAAGAAATCTGATCACTTCATCTGATTCTCCGTCTGTTGTGAGATGCAGCCAGGAATTGGCCAGCGTCTGTGGATCATCCCCTTCCGGCGGACTTCGGTGTGACATCAGATGAACATCCATCGGAGGAAATGCATAGCTGTCAGACACGTTCTCAAACTTCAGCCACAACTTCAGCAGCGGAGAAGTCGTCATGCTGAATTCAGTGTCGCCAGAAACGAAATTCACATACTCCACCGGCTCCCATGTCAACTGCACAGGCGTCACGACAACATCACCGAAACGTCTCGACTCTCCCATCCTGAGCACGTGACCTGCCGGCAGTGAAGTTCCATCCGGTACCTTCTGAAATTCGTTCGAATCCAAAGGCCGGAGATCCGGCAAGCTTTCAAGGCGGTGATTTCGATACAAAGTCACTCTGCCAGTCGCCACCAAACCAACCAACAATGCAGTCACTGCCAACGCATACCCTGCAACCAACGAAAACGCCCTCGACCCACCCCGTGACGAACTCTTCGCCCCCTCAGCGGCCCCCCGCTGCCCGCCGGGCAAATCGACCGATACATCGCCAAAAGCGAATTCACTACTCTTTACATCGCTCTGTTCGTTATTCATGGCCAAAATTGCCTCACTAAAATTCCCAATTTTCCAATTCGCTGGGAAAAGGGGTCAGGACTCGTTTAAACGAGTCCTGACCCCTTTTTTGGGGTAAGCGTGGAGGATTAGGTCGGTGGTGGAGTGGGTCCAGGAGATTTGGTCGAGGGATGGTGCGGAGGGGATGGCGTCGAGGCCGAGGCCGGCGATGGGGGAGGGGGCGTCGGCGCCGCCGATGATTTTGGGGGCGATAAAGACGGTGACCTCATCAATGAGTTGCATGTCGAAGAATGAGCCAAGTAGTCTGGGGCCGGCTTCAACGAGGACGTTGGTGAATTTTCGGTTGGCAAGTTCAGCCAGAATGAGATCCAGGGGGAGTCTTTTGTTGCGGTCGGATGGAAATGTAAGTGTCTGAATTCCCATCTGTTCGAGTTGCCGGAGTGCCGACTTGTCCGCGCTGGTGGATGCAATCAGCAGAACGGGTGCCTCTGCAGCTGTCCGGACCAGTCTTGATGTGGCTGACAAGCAGGTGGCATCGGCGTCGACAATAATTCGTACCGGAGTTCTGGGTCCGGGAGGCCGGGCAGTGAGCATAGGATCATCGTGGCGAACAGTCCCTGCGCCAGTAATGATCGCATCCATGCGTCCGCGAATCTGATGAACGATGCGGCGGGATCCTTCGTTTGAGATCCACTGTGAATGACCTGAGGCGGTTGCGATTTTGCCATCAAGCGTCATGGCCCATTTGGCATGGATCCATGGGCGATGATGACAGTGAAGCATTTCAAAGGGAGCGATCAGTTTTCTTGCTGCTTCCTGCTCGACGCCGGTAACAACGTTGACACCTTGATCTCGCAGAGATTGAATTCCTCTGCCAGCGACATGGGGCGCCGGGTCCTGGCAGCCAATGATGACTCGACGAAATCCCGCGTCCGCTACAAGAGGCGCACAGGGAGGAGTTTTTCCATGGTGGCTGCATGGTTCGAGTGTAACAAACAAATCTGCTCCACGACATCGGTCGCCAGCTGCGAGAATCGCGTTGACTTCGGCATGAGGCTTCCCGAATCCTTCGTGAAATCCTTCTGCAATGAGAGTGCCGTCAACGTCCACGATGACTGCACCGACTGCGGGATTTGGTTCTACCAGACCGAGTCCTCGTTCTGCGAGTGACAGTGCATATCGCATGACTTCCGAATCATTGCGGAAGAAACGGCACTGTGTTTCGTGTTCTGAATGTGATTTGTTCATGGTGTCGCGAGTTCATTCGTAACGCGAATCAGCTGATCAAGAATCGCTTGAGCGGAATTGGACTGAAGAGCATTCCTGACGATTGTGACAGCATGAGACAGGTCATCGGTGAACTCACAGGCAATCAGAGCTGCTGCGGTATTGGCGACAACCATATCTGTAGCCGCGCATTGTTCGAAAGACAGCACTTTTCGAATCATGGCTGCACTTTCGGCCGCTGAGTGAACTCGAATGCTCTCCACGCGGCACGGAGGTAAACCAAAGTCATTGGCCGTCCATTCGTGCTGATGCACGGTGTTGTTCGACACAACGAAGACTCTCGTCGGTCCCCAGAGACAGACTTCGTCAAGTTCATTATTGCCACAGACAACGATCGCTTTTCGGACACCCAGCTGACAGATTGCATGAGCCAGCAGTTCAGCTCGATCAACCGAGCTGGCACCGATCAACTGGTAAGACGCCTGAGCTGGATTTGTCAGCGGTCCCAGCAGATTGAAGATCGTTGGAAATCCCAGCTGACGTCTGACCGGAGCTGCGTGTTTCATGGCTCCATGGAGCATCGGTGCGAAGCAAAAGGCAATACCCGTCTGATCGAGGCACTGTCCAGCCTGAGCGGCCGTCAGGCTGATGTTCACACCCAGCGACTCGAGGACATCTGCGGATCCGCTGGAGCTGGAGACACTGCGGTTCCCGTGCTTTGCAACATTGACTCCACAGGCAGCAGCAACGAGTGCAGTTGCGGTGCTGATATTAAAGGTGTGGAGTCGATCGCCCCCCGTTCCGCAAGTGTCGAGCAGAGGCGACCTCAATGACGGGATTCGAGATGCTCGGGCCCGCATGGCCATCGCAGCCCCAACAACTTCGTTGGAAACGGGACCCTTAGCGGACATGGCGGTGAGAAATGCAGCAATATCGACTGGCTCGCACAGCCCATCCATAATGGCTCCGACGCAGGCTGCGGCTTCATCGCGAGTCAAATGCTTTTGAAGGAGCAAGGCATGGACGGGGCCGGAAAGTTGTTCATGCATGTGAGTTCAGTCTGTCAGAAGGCAGAAAACGTTCATTTGAAGCGAAGTGTGATGGAATCTGACATCAACGGTAGACGAATTTCTGCTTCTGGAAAAGAATCCCTGATTGAGTTGTTGGTGATGAGGAAACATCTTCAGTTGAGAGGCGTAGTCTAATATGGTGAGCGGCGACTTCCTACAGGGCGACGCCTCGAGGGAGATTGAAATCGATGGATCCGAATCAGTTTGTTCGTATCTGCCGAATCAGCGATCCACGATGACTTACCGACTGGCATACGAGCTTCGGGAGACTCGTTACGAACAACTGTTGGCCCGCGGATGGCGGCGTTTTGGTCGTACTTTGTTTCGTCCCGCGTGTTCTATGTGCCGAGCATGCCAGAGTCTCCGTGTCTCAATTCGGGCATTTGAACCTTCAAAAAGCCAGCGGCGGGTGTTTCGCCGGAATGAATCGTTGACAGTGTCGGTGCGGAGACCGGGTCTGAGTAGTGAGCACATATCGCTTTACAATCGGTACCACCTGGACATGCACCATCGACGGCAATGGCCATTTCGAGAAATCACACGGGATCAGTACTTCGAATCATTTCTGGATGGGAATTTTTCGTTTTCGAGGGAATTTCAGTATCGCGACAAGGGAAAACTGGTTGGTCTGGGACTTGTCGATATGGGTCCAACCTCGATGTCCAGCATCTATTTCTTCCACGATCCGGACTACCGTGAGGCTGGTTTGGGGACATTTTCTGTACTCTGCGAGTTGCGTGAAGGGGCTCGAACCGGTCGGGACTGGCTCTACATGGGGTACTACATCCGCGATTGTCAGTCGATGAATTACAAGAACCGTTTTGAGCCGAATCAGGTATTAGAGGCATATGTGGCGGATGAAGCAGAACCCGTTTGGAGAGACTCTGTCTGGGAGTGAGGCGGTCTCTTGTTTCTGGCTCCAACGGGATTTGTTGGCCGGAGAATACAACCAGAATTCTCAAGGCTCAGTCAATCATCAAACACTCGGAAAAGTCGATTCAACCGGACTCGATTCTGTGATTTGCCCTGTTTTGCGAATCCTTAAGGTCTTGCTGCTTAGAGATTTGGATAAATTCGCGATCCTGCGATTGTTTGGACTCGCGAACACGATCTCGCAGAGACTTGGGTCGGGATTGAGACTTTTTTGTTGTGAGCCCCCTAAAAACAGCGATAAACTGCTTGAGTCTCTGCTTGAAAAAGCGTTTTTTAATGGTGACTGCGGCGGTGGGCTCAGTCATTCTGCCAAATTGCAGACCACGTTTTCCGCACGAACCTTCAGGAGTTGGCTACATGAAATTGTCCCAGCCATTGATTCGAAGCTTGATCGTTGGGGGAGCATTTCTCCTGACAGTGTTCTCAGTTTCCGGAACCGGAATCGCAGATCCGAAAGACCGGGAGACGCGGAAGCCGGTCATTACGAAGCCAAAATTTGACCCATCAGCAACTCGAGTTGGTTTGTTCGACGGTTTGAACGACGGTCGCCTGGAAACTCAGTTTCTGCCAAAGGGATCGGAAGGTGGATTTATTCTTGTATCAAACAAGTCTGATGAAGCCCTGACAGTTGAGTTGCCGGAAGCGTTCGTTGCAGTCCAGGTTCTCAAGCAGCTTGGCGGACTTGGGGGCGGTGGTGGTGGACTTGGCGGCGGCGGCGGGCTCGGTGGTGGTCAAGGCGGCGGCCAGGGTGGTGGAAATCAAAATGCGGGTGGTGGATTTGGTGGTGGCGGTGGTCAGGGTGGATTTGGCGGCGGTGGGCAGGGTGGTCTTGGCGGTGGTGGTGGCGGCTTCTTCTCGATTCCACCGGAACGCACCGTGCGAGTCCCATATGTTTCGGCATGCCTGAACCATGGCAAGGCTGATCCTTCTCCTCGGCTTGAATACAAACTGGTGCCTGTTTCTGAGTACACAGAGGATCCTGTTCTTGCGGAATTGATTGCAATGGTTGGAACAGGTCGAGTGAACCAGCACGCTGCTCAGGCGGCCATCTGGACTCGCACTGACAACATGACATGGCAGCAGCTTTCAGCGAAGGGTTCAATGGGTTTCCAGGGGTGGATGAACTACTTCGACGGCAATGAGATTGCTCAGGCACAGTTGCTGGTGACGAATGCTGAAGGCCGTGTTCGTGAGAAGATTCAGAACGGCGAGCTGACTGCTCCTGAGAAAACGCAGGATCGTGTTGAGAGTTCTCGCAAGTAGATCGCACAATGATCCGGGAGACCGTTCGTTACTTTCGTAATCCGGTCTGCAGACTTTGCAAATAACGAAAAACGCCTCAGAGCATTCTGAGGCGTTTTTTGTTTGTGATTTCAAGTTGAGTTGTGGGCGTTGTGATTGGCTATTTGAGGTCTTTCACGACTTCCCAGGTCTCCATGTCTCGCCGCACCATCCCTTCGCGAATTTCTTTCTCTTTGATGAGATGGTAGTAGTGAATTTCGAGGACATCCGCTTTTGGCGAGGAGACATGGGTTTTTGCGAGTTCTCGAATTCGATCAGCGTATCGCATCATTTCATCGGGTGCCTTAACCAGGACTGGCGGATTGCCGCTTGGCTTCACACCTGGCGGCGGAGATTCGACAATTGGCGTCGGTTCCGTTTGAGTTGGGTCGAAGGGGACTTTGATGACAACTCGGAGGATCATTGGAGTATCTCTGTCGAGTCTGCGTTTTCCTCCATCAACGCGAGGGGCTGATCCGGGGAAGTCTTTTTCAATGGCTTCCTGAAGAGGCATAAATGGTTCAAGGTGTTCATTCCAGTACCACCTCAGCAGTCCTGTGGCAGTGAAGCCGAGGAGAAACATACTGGCGACAAGCCATCGACCGGCATAACTTCGTTTGGCGACTGGGGGTGTGGAAACGACTTCGCTCATCAAAACGCTCACTCGCAAGGTGTATGAAAGGCCCCGATCTTAACAGTTCCGAGGGAAAAAACGGCGGTTCAGTGAACAATTTCGCCGGGATTGGTGTCCGGGACCCGATGGAAAACAGGAATGCTCGTTGACGTTCCCCCCCGGATTCCTCTAAAGTTCCGTTTCGCAAGTATCGCGTTTAACCCGAAATTCAGAAAAGCAATCGAAGTTCAATGTCAAGGTTTGCAGTTGCTATTCCGGTAATCGCTGTCTCCGTCATTATTTGTGGCGGACAATTGCAGATTTCCTGAGGCTCTGTTTTGGAACTCGACAAACCCTCAGGAAGTACCCTGAGGGTTTTTTTGTTGACGATCGATCGGCCTGCGACGAGCCGTCAACCTCTCAAGAATCAATTCGGCCAGCAGCTGGCCGGGAGTACGAACCGGATGACTCGCATTCAGCTATATGACACGACGCTTCGCGACGGTGCTCAGGGGGAGGGCGTCAATTTTTCTTTGCAGGACAAACTTCTGATCACTCAGAAGCTGGACGAGTTGGGCTTTGACTACATCGAAGGTGGGTATCCTCTTTCAAATCCGAAGGACGAGGAATACTTTCAGAAGATTGCTGTCAGTCCATTGCGACATGCTCGTGTCACTGCCTTCGGAATGACACGTCGAAAAGGGATTTCTGCCGCCGAAGATATCGGTATGCAGGCACTGGTCAAGTCGCGTGCAAATGCGATTACAATTGTTGGCAAAACGTGGGATCTGCATGTGACAGAAGTCCTGCGAGTATCTCTGGAAGAGAATCTCGCCATGATTCGTGACTCGATCGCGTTTGTGAAACAAAGTGGTTTTGAAGCGATCTACGATGCCGAACATTGCTTCGACGGCTGGAAGGCGAACCCCGAGTATGCCCTGCGGACGCTGTGTGCCGCCGCTGAAGCCGGCGCGAATATGATCGTGATGTGTGACACGAACGGTGGAACGTTGCCTCAGAAAATTGCTGAATTCGTGACCGAGCTCGGTCGCAACGTTCACGTACCGATCGGTATTCACTGCCATAACGACTGCGACCTGGCGATTGCCAATTCTCTGGCGGCAGTGCAGGCTGGCGCTATCCAGGTACAGGGAACCATCAACGGGATCGGGGAGCGGTGTGGGAATGCAGATCTTGTATCAGTTGCTGCGAATTTGTCATTGAAACTTGGATACGATGTATTGTTGCCTGGAGGAATTCAGCGACTGACGGAACTGTCTCGATATGTCTATGAAGTTGCCAACATGAATTTCCGGCCGGGACAGCCATTTGTTGGAACAAGTTCGTTTGCTCATAAAGGCGGGATGCATGTACATGCAGTCAATCGCATTGCGAGCAGCTATGAGCACATTACTCCGGAGTCTGTTGGAAATGTTCGCCGAGTTCTCGTGAGTGAGTTGTCCGGACGATCGAATATTGTGGCGAAGACTACCAAATTCCGGATCAATGAAGATCAGGCTCTGATGACGAAGATTCTCAACGAAGTTCAGGACCTCGAAAATGCGGGTTACCAGTTTGAAGCAGCAGAGGCTTCGTTCGATCTTCTGGTCATGAAACATGCCGGAAGTTATTCGCGTGCATTTGAACTCGACCACTATCGAGTCAACGTAGAGAATCAGGACCGCGAGCCGATGACGGAGGCGATTGTTAAGCTCAGGATCGGCGGCGCCACCCAGCATGTTGTCGGTGAGGGCGACGGACCGGTCAATGCATTGGACTCAGCCTTGCGAAAGGCACTGACACCCGCATATCCGGGTTTGTCTGAGATGAGTCTGGCGGACTACAAAGTGCGTGTGATTAACAGTACCGAGGGTACAGCAGCCCGCGTGCGGGTTGTGATCGAAAGTCGGGATCGGTCAGAAGTCTGGAGTACCGTTGGAGTCAGTGAGAATATCATTGAGGCCAGCTGGAAAGCTCTGGTTGACGCAGTCGAATACAAGATCCACAAAGACAATGGAAGTGTCAGCGCCAACGAAGGCTGATTGCCGCGGCTTCGCGAATTGCAGGGAATTGAATAATATGCCTACTGATCTTCCAAAACACTATGATCCGGCAGCTGCACAGAATCGCTGGGTTGAACACTGGCTGAAGCACGGATACTGCAATGCGGATCCGGCTCCGGATCGTGAATCCCATACGATCATGATTCCCCTTCCGAACGTCACGGGCGCTCTGCACATGGGGCATTGCCTCAACGGCACCGTTCAGGACCTGATTACTCGGTTCCGTCGCATGCAGGGGAAAGTGGCTTTGTGGATGCCGGGAACTGACCACGCCGGCATTGCGACACAGGCTGTCGTCGAGCGTCGAATGCTGGAAGAAGAGGGACTGACTCGTCATGACATCGGT
Source organism: Planctomyces sp. (assembly GCA_016795105.1). Classification (GTDB taxonomy): domain Bacteria; phylum Planctomycetota; class Planctomycetia; order Planctomycetales; family Planctomycetaceae; genus F1-80-MAGs062. Next base: position 73,036 of record JAEUIH010000008.1, on the reverse strand, counting down.
CGTGATGCGCTGGTCAAACGAATCTGGAAATGGAAAGATGAATACGAAGCCCGCATTCTGAATCAGCTCAAGCAGATTGGATCGAGCTGTGACTGGCGACGTGTTCGATTCACTCTCGATGACGTCTGCAGCCGTGCAGTCCGCAAGACGTTCTATCGTATGTTCTGCGATGGATTGGTCTATCGAGGCAAGCGGCTGGTGAACTGGGATACCTACCTTCAGACGGCTGTTGCCGACGATGAGGTGTTCCATGAAGACGTTGACGGGCACTTCTGGACGATGAACTATCCGGTTGTTGATGCGAACGGGAAGCCAACCGGGGATCGCATTAGTTTCTCAACGACTCGCCCGGAAACCATGCTTGGAGACTCCGCAGTCTGCGTTCATCCCTCAGACGAACGCTACACGCACCTGATCGGACGTCTGGTCCAGATTCCGGTGAACGGTCGATGTATACCGGTCATCGCCGATGCTTTGCTCGCCAACCGCGAACTGGGTACAGGCGCGGTCAAAGTGACACCGGCACACGATCCCAATGACTATGCGTGCGGGCTTCGCAATAACCTGCCCATGATCAATATCATGAATCCGGATGGGTCAATTAATGACAATGGGGCGCCGTTTACAGGGTTGGATCGATACGAAGCCCGAAAGAAGATCGTCGAACGGATGCAGGAACTCGGTCATCTCGAAAAAGTTGAAGACCGTGTCATCCCACTCATGCACAGTGATCGTTCGAAGACACCGATTGAACCGTTTCTGTCAGATCAGTGGTTCGTGAAAATGGATACACTCGCGGAAGCTGCGATGGACGCGGTTCGCGATGGTCGCGTTCGCTTCTTTCCGCAGCGATATGCAAATACGTACCTTGACTGGTTGGGAGAGAAGCGAGACTGGTGTATCAGTCGTCAGTTGTGGTGGGGGCATCGGATTCCCGTCTGGTCGAGACGCGTCGATAGCGATGGAGACGTTCAGAGTTCCGCTGACCGGTTGAAGTGCCTCGCCCCCTTCGGAGCTCAACTCCTTTCCGGAGGCCGAATCGGACTTGCGGAGCAATACCTTGGGCGACTTGCCGCACAGTTCGCCCCAGGCCTGCACCCGGGTGAAGAGCTGATTCTGTGCTGCGTTGATGCCGGGAATGCTGACCTGGAGCAGGCCCTGGCCGAAGCTGGCTTCGAACAGGATCCGGATGTGCTTGATACGTGGTTCAGTTCGGCACTCTGGCCACACGCAACACTGGGCTGGCCGGACCTGACCCACAATCCGCCGATGGCGGGCACCGATTCTCAGAGTTCCGGTCAGGTTCAGGCAGCGAACACCACAGGCGGAGTGAACGAAGTTCTCAGGTACTTCTATCCAGGTTCAGTGCTGGTGACCTCCCGTGATATTATCACTCTGTGGGTCGCCAGAATGGTGCTGACGGGGCTTTACAATATGGGAGACGTCCCGTTTCGGCATGTCTATATCCATCCGAAGATACTGGATGGACTTGGCCAGACAATGTCAAAGTCCAAAGGCAATGGAGTTGACCCGCTCGAGTTGATCGACAAATACGGAACGGACGCGGTCCGTTTTACCATTGCTTCTCTGGCAGGAGAAACTCAGGACGTTCGGCTGCCAGTCGGCTATGAATGTCCACATTGTCAGGCCATTACCGGCCAGACGAAAGAACACCAGGAGATGCGGCCAATGGGCGGCGCTACTCCTTCAATCAAGTGTGGCAAGTGCAAGAAAGCATTTCAGTTTCCGAGCCCATGGTTTGTCCCGGACGAAGGTGCTGCGGTTGCCAGAATTGTCAGCGAACGGTTCGATTACGGACGGAATTTCTGTAACAAACTCTGGAATGCCTGCCGTTTTGCATTTATGAATCTGGAGGGCTATTCGGCTGCACCGGTTGCAGATTCTGAGCTTCAGGTGGAGGATCGATGGATTCTCAGTCGCCTTGCATCAACAGCCAAAGACGTTACGACAATGCTGGATCGATATCAGTTCGATCAGGCAACTCGAGCAATTCGCGAATTCACATGGAACGAATTCTGTGACTGGTACCTCGAAATGCTCAAACCTCGATTTCGAAGTGAATCAGCACGGGGAGTTGCTCAGCGAGTGTTGGTTGTCGTAGTTGACCATCTGCTCAGGCTACTTCATCCGTTTGCCCCGTTCATCACGGAGGAGCTTTGGCATCTGCTGAATGAATTTGCTCCTGAACGGGGACTTGAATTGCCGACTGTGGCGGTTGAAAGTGTCATGGTTGCGGAATGGCCGCTTCTTGCGGCGCGAAGCATTGACACCGCACTGGAACATCGATTTCAGCGACTGCAGGAGACAATCGTTGCGGTTCGCAACGTGCGTTCGGTTTATAATATTGCTCCCTCTGCGCACCTGAAATTGTTCATCAAGTGTTCACCGGAAGTCGCAACGCAGCTGGAAGCCGTTGCGGATCAGTTTGACAATCTTTCGAAGACGATGCTTGCCGCGGCCGGACTGGATGTCTCAAGGCCGGGAGGATCTGCCAGTTTTTCTCTGGGAGATGCCGACGGATATATACCGCTTGAAGGGCTGATCGATCGAAAAGCCGAACTGACTCGACAACTGAAGGAAGCAGACAAGCTGAAAGGGTTTATCTCAGGGCACGAGAAGAAGCTGTCGAATGAAGGGTTCCTCGCCAAGGCGCCGGAACAGGTCGTGAACGAGATTCGAGAAACCCTGAGCGGGCTTAAATCTCAGTTGGAAAGTGTCGAACGCATCATTGCAGAGCTGAGCAGTTAAGTTGAATTGAGTGATCGGCACTGCACTCTGGATTGTTCGGATGAGGCAGGTCCCTGAAGTCTCATGCCCGGAGGACCTGTATCTGAAGACCCCGTCCCGGGAGCTCCTCCAGTGGATCCGCCCGCCCGGGATCCGCCCGCCCGGGATCCGCCACTCTCTGCTGGAAGTGCATACCCGTGTCGGAGTATCTGTGCGGGAATTTGATCCAGAGGCAGCACTTGTGTAGCCGCCTGGAGCTTAATCGCTTCACGCGGCATTCCAAAGACCACACAGCTGCGTTCATCCTGAGCGATGGTGTGAGCTCCTGTTAGACTCATTGCCAGAAGCCCGGCGGCCCCATCGTGTCCCATGCCGGTCAGGATCACCCCCACCGCATTGGAGCCAAGGTGGCGTGCGCAGGAATGAAATAGTACGTCCACCGAGGGGCGGAATCCCGACACTTTTTCTGTGTCGCTGATCCTGACCTTACAGATGGTACCAGTCCGGTGGACCGTAAGATGGTAATTGCCCGGGGCGATCAGGACGTGTCCGGGGAGGATTCGGTCTCCGTCTTCTGCTTCCTTCACGTTCACGTGGCACGAGCGATTGAGTCGTTCCGCATACGATTTTGTATAAACCGGAGGCATGTGAATGACGGCAACAATTCCGGGCGAATCAGCAGGCAGCTGGCAGAGGATGCTTAGAAGAGCCTCAGCGCCGCCTGTCGATGTGCCAATTGCAACGACCTTGTATGCTGAGTTGCACGCAGCAGTTTTGTTTTCCATGATGCCTGCCGACGCCTGAGCAGGCGTCAGTTCGATGACCGGACTTCTTGAACGACGACGAACTCCGGCTCGAAACGCTCCAATGACCTTTGCTATGATTTCATCAGAGAGTTCCTTCAGCCCGCCATCGAGATTCAGAGCAGGCTTTGTAACGAAGTCGATTGCCCCAAGTTCAAGAGCTCGAAAGGTCGTGTCACAGCCACGTTCCGTTGCGGACGAGACCATGATAACCGGCATCGGGTGACTGGCCATCAGTCGTTCGAGAAACGTCAAACCATCCATTCGAGGCATTTCAATATCGAGTGTCAGGACGTCGGGACAGAGCCTCAGGATCTTATCTCGCGCGATGTATGGATCTCCGGCGGTGCCGACAACTTCAATTTGAGGGCTGGAGCTGAGGATATCCGTGAGGAGCTCTCGCATCAGGGCGGAGTCATCAACGATGAGTACTTTGATGCGACGCATAGTGGTCGTTTTCTTTGATTGGGAATCAGGCAATCTGTCTTAGAAGAGTTCAACAGAACCAGGGCCGCTTTTCGGCGGCGCAGTCTGTACGGCCATTTTTTCAGCGACCTGAATCTCTTCTTCCTGAACTTTCTGAATTGGTCGGACAAAGGCCTGACCGGTGTGAGAAAGAAAGTGGACGTGACGCCCCCGGGTACCGCCCAGATCCTGTGCTACGACTCGAATTCCGTCGGTCTGCAGAAACTGAAGTGCAAATTCGGCATTGCGATCTCCGACAAGGGGACCGGAGATTCCGGAACAATCGCGGCCGAGGACATTGCCGCCGCCAAAGACTTTTGCAACCAGTCTTCGTCGATCGCCGCCGAGCTTCATGATTTCGTTGATCAATAGTTCCATAGCGTGGATCCCATACGTGGCACAAGCTGCCTGATCCGTACGGCTGGACGGGAGCATAAAGTGGTTCATCCCGCCAATATGGGCTACGGGATCGAAGAGACACACAGAAACGCATGAACCAAGCAGAGTGGAAATTTTCAGGGGTTCCCGGCTGGCTTTGACTTCACCGACGATAATCGGATGAGATGGAATCTGAACTTCAGATCGATCTTCCACGCGAGTCGGTTTCAACGATGGTGTAGCGGCTGCCGTTCGCAGTGCAGAGGGCGTAAGAGTCGGCGGATTTCCTTTCCCGGCGGCGGAATTCATTGGAGGTGATGGCAATACACTGACAGAGGATGGCTGACTGCCGACCTTCTGATAGATTGTCTGCCCGATTGGGCGATAGATCTGGTCGAGTCTCAGGATCGACTCACTATGGCCGATAAACAGATGACCGCCTGGCTTCAGATAGGATGCGAATCGTGTGAGCAGGCGATCCTGTGTTGGTTCATCAAAATAGATCATTACATTTCTACAAAAGATAATGTCGAACTCCGTATGAATCGGCCATGATTCATCGACAAAGTTAATCCTGCGAAATGTGATCAGTGACTGCAGCTCGGGGCGAATCGTCATCGTGTCGTTCAGATCATCATCTCGCTTGATGAACGACTGTTTTCTGAGAGCCGGGGGGACTTCTTCGATTCGTTCCCGGGGGTACTTGCCGCGCTGAGCATGGGTCAGGACGTCAGTGTCAATATCGGAGGCAAGGATTCGGATGTCCCATGTGTTAAATACTGTCGGACCGAAGAAATCCAGAATGGTCATCGCCAGAGTGTAAGGCTCTTCACCGGTCGAGCAGGCTGCACTCCAGATACGGATTTTTCGCTTATGTGCCTGTTTGGCGATCTGTTCAAAGGCAGGAAATATGGTTGACTTGAGGTAATCGAAATGATGATCTTCTCTGAAGAAGTCTGTCTTATTGGTCGTCAGGCTATTGATCATTTTCAGACGTTCGGAACCATCACGATCATTGTGCATGAGGTAATCATAGTACTTTGAGTATGATGTGAGGCTGAGGGCTCGCAGGCGTTTTGCAAGTCGGGATGCGACGAGTTGTTGTTTGGAGTCGCCGAGTGAGATGCCCGCTTCGGCGTAGATCAAATCCCGAAACAACGCAAATTCGCGTGAGGTAAGTCTGATTTCGGACGTGAGTTCGGGCACCATGATGACCAGGCCTGAAAAGTGTCTGAAAGAAACTGGAATGCGAAGAAGACCCTGACTGAAGTCCTTGCGGGCGTTCAGTCAGGGCATCGACGCGAGTCGATGCTGCCACCGCGGAATACCGGGATCGAGGGGCGGATTTCGGGTGTGTGCATGCAGCATCGACATCGAGGACGATTCACGCTGCAAGATGATTTCCGAGCAGGCGATCGATATCGAGCAGTGTGATCAGTCGATCACTGGACTTCGCCATCCCCGTGATGAAGCTCGTATCAATACCTCCTCCGAGGTCCGGCAGCTGTTCAAGATCAGTTTCGCTGACGTTGAGAACGTCAGAGACAGCATCCACCACAAGTCCCATCACCCTCTGACCAACAGTGACAATGATGATCACGGTGAACTGGTTGTAAGTGGCCGCCGGCATGCTGAATCGATGGCGAAGATCAACGACCGGCACAACAGTGCCGCGAAGATTCATGACACCTTTGATATACGGCGGGACATTAGGAATCTGGGTCAGGTGAGCGAGTCCTTTGATTTCCTGGACTTTCAGGATATCAATTCCGAATTGCTCATCTGCCAGCTGAAAAGTCAGAAACTGGCTGCCGCCTTCGGCGATTCCAGACAGGCTGACTGCTGATTGCTCTGCAGACATAAGAGTGTTCCTTTCGAACAGTAATAGAAAGTGAAATCAACGACATCAGAATTCGGTAAAGCCATTTCCAACGAGCTGACCAATCTGGCTGCTCATTGAATCGAATTCCGAGTCGATCGCTCTTTCTGTATTCCGTCCTCCAGTGGGCATTGAACGTGTTCGTGGAGCAGCAGCTCGTCGGCCTGCCTGTGGTGCAGCTTCGGGTTCATTGTCGAGTCGGAAGCGGCCAACCAGACCTCGGAGCTGTTCGGCATGCTGAAGCAGCGAATTTGCAGTTCCTGACATCTCTTCAGTTTGAGATGCATTGTTCTGGGTAACGCGGTCCATCTGAGAGACCGCCTTATTCACCTGCTCAATGCCGGTCAGCTGCTCTTTTGATGCGGCAGCGATCTCGGCAACGATATCGGTCACGCGTTTCACGGAGCCGACAATTTCTTCCAGAGTACGACCGGACTGATTCACAAGTGAGGTGCCGTTTTCGACTTTTCGCACAGAGTCCTGAATGAGCGCTTTGATTTCCTTTGCGGCTGAAGCACTTCGTTGAGCGAGATTTCGAACTTCGGCAGCCACCACCGCAAATCCTCGTCCCTGCTCGCCGGCTCGTGCGGCTTCAACGGCAGCATTGAGTGCAAGCAGATTGGTTTGAAATGCGATTTCATCGATCGTTGTGATGATGTCGGCAATGCGTGTCGAGGCCTGATTGATTTCGCCCATAGCGCGGACAGCGTCACCAACAACCGTACCACCTTTATCGGCGACATCTCGTGAGCCGTTAGCAAGCTGTCTTGCCTGCTGAGCATTTTCTGTATTCTGTTTGACGGTTGACGTGATTTCCTCGAGGCTGGAGGCGGTTTCTTCCAGGCTTGAAGCCTGATGCTGCGCGCCTTTGGAAATTTCGGTTGACGCCGCTGTCATTTCCGATGCAGCGGATGCCACCGTCTCGGCGACACTGCGGACTTCCTTCAGGGCACCTCGGATGGCGCCAACAGCAGATTCAAGGGCTCGTGCGACCTGTCCTACGGCATCATCTCCAAGATCAGGAACCACAAAGTCGAAGTTTCCATCGGCGACGGCATTGACAATCTGAAGGACCTGCTGGACTTTCTTTTGCTGCAGTTCCGCTTCGCGTCGATCTCGATCGTTGCGTTCGCGTTCTGCGGCTTCAGCAATCTTTTTCTCTGCAAAGAACTTCTGCAGTCCTTCACCCAGTTTCCCAACACCATCTTCGCCTCGGACCGTGATTTCCATCGAGTAATCTCCGTGAGCAACTCGATTGGCGACTTCGAGAATCTGAGCAACGTTGTTCTTGAGTTCTTCGGCTGCTTTGGCGTCTGCTTTTTGTCGTTCAGCAATCGCGAACTCCATGTTCTTCGATTCGGTGATGTCTGTGGCAAACTTTACAACCTTAAAGGGTCGTCCATTTCCGTCCACGATTGGGTTATAGGATGCCTGAATCCAGATTTCACGTCCATCCCTTCCGAATCGCTTGTACTCTCCAGTGTCGAACTGGCCCTGATTCAGCTTTGACCAGAAATCTCGGTAGGCAGCGCTGGAAGCATATGCTGGATCGACAAACATACTGTGATGCTTGCCTCGAATCTCGTCCATTCGAAAGCCTACGGTGCGGCAGAAGTTCTCGTTCGCTGTTAGTATGGTGCCATCAAGTGCAAATTCAATAACCGCGCTGGCTTTATCGATTGCTGCGAGTTGTCCCGCGCTTTCTCGCAACTGAGTGACATCGCACCATTCCAGTGCAAATCCGACAGGACGCCCTTTACTGTCGAGGTTTGGAGTGACATGCAGCTGAATCTTGGCACTGCCGACTGTGATGTCAGTCGTATATGGCAGGTTGCGAGGATCTGCGAGGAGTTTACGCTGATGGGCTGGCGCCTTGTGGAATCTGTCAATGCAGGTTCCAATAATTTTTGCAGGATCAAAATCCGGGAAGATCTTTCGCAGGCTTTCTGCATGTCTGGCGAACAGGTCCATTGTTGCGTTGTTGACATAGGTCACTACGAAGTCCATATCCACAACCATCACGGCACTTGATACCCGGTTGAGCAGTGAGTGTGCCAGATTAAGTTCATCCCTGGAGATGGATGAAGACTCCGTGGTGGACGCCTTCGGTTTCGGGGCACGACTTTTGGGTGCGACGTTTTTGGTCTTTGCAGAAGCGGATTTGGATTTGGGCTTGGACGGGCTGGATGGTTTTCTGGTCGTGGCCATGAATGGACTCCTGAGATTGCAACGGGAAAGGAACTAAGAATAAGGAAGTGGTTTTGTGAATCAGGGTGCGTGGACGATTTCGAGAACTCTAGAGACAAGCCTGCAATTCATGCCTCGATACAAGACTGCATAGGCCATTGATGTCAAGAATCAAAGCAACGCGACCATCGCCCAGGATCGTTGCTCCTGCGACCCCTGGTACTTTCTGGAAGTTCGTTTCCAGATTCTTGATGACGACCTGTTGCTGGCCGAGCAGTTCATCGACCACCAGCGAGTACTTGCGTCCCTGGTCCTCTACGATGACTAACAGATTTTCGTCTGAGGAACTGTCAGAGGATCGAAGATTCAGGATTCGATCGACTCGCAGAATCGGAACGACTTCACCTCGCAGCGTGATGATTTCGCCACGTCCGAGAACCGTTCTGATATCGCGAGCTGATGGCTTGATGGACTCAACGACAGACAGCAGAGGAATGACATAGCTGTCCTGTCCGACACGAACCAGAAGTCCGTCGAGTATGGCCAGAGTGAGAGGCAGCCGGACAATCATGCGGCAGCCCTTCCCTGGTGTCGACCGGATCGAAATGCTTCCCTGAAGGGCTTCAACGTTTCGCCGGACGACATCCATTCCAACACCGCGACCAGAGACATCTGTCACCTGTTCAGCTGTTGAGAATCCTGGGGCGAAGATGAGAGCGTACACATCGTCGTCCGTCAAATTGTCAGATTCACTGACAATTCCACGATCGATAGCTTTCTTCAGGATTCGATCACGATCAAGCCCCCGACCGTCATCCTGAATTTCAATGATGAAGTTGCCGCCCTGGTGATAAGCGCGAAGGCAAACTCGACCCTCTGCCGGCTTTCCGGCGGCAAGTCGCTGAGCCGGCAGTTCAATACCGTGATCCACTGAGTTTCTGATCATATGCAGCAGTGGATCGCCGATCTGATCGACAACGGTCTTATCGAGTTCCGTGTCTTCTCCTTCGGTTTCAAATCGAATTTGCTTTCCAAGCCGAAGGCTGAGGTCCCGGACGATTCTTGCCATTTTCTGAAATGTAGCAGCGATGGGCACCATTCTCAGGGAGAGGCTCATCTCCTGAAGATCTCGCACAATCTTTCCGAGCTGAACAAGTGCGCTTGACTCCATTTCGCCGTGAAACCGACTCCAGTCCTGTTCAACCATCGAAGTGCCAATCACTAGCTCCCCGATCTGATTGATCATTTTGTCGAGTCGTTCGCGGTCAACCCGAACCGTCTCACGGCCGACACCGCGGTCGTCGGAAGTGCGTCGTTCATCCCCGCTTCTGCGTTCTTCCGGGCGCTGGCGATTTTCTGCGACGGTCGAAGCGGCGATCATCGGAGCAGGCGTGCCCTGAACAATCTCTGATTTCAATCCTGCCGATTCTGGCGACTGAGATTCAATTCGCTGGATTGAGACACAATTTCCGTCATCAACAAACATGAACACATCACGGATCACGGTCTCGGGCCGGTCTGTCTCCAGAGTGATGTTCCATGCGAGATAAAGCGACTCCGGATCGAGGTCAAAGAGGGCCGGGATTTGCGAAACATCAGCCTCGACTTCAAATGCCTGACTCATTGATCGCAGCTCATTGATGAGGAGCAGCGGATTTTGTCCGGTCAGAAAGAAATCTCTTGAAGGCTGAAAGCGTACCTGAAATTGATGGATTTGATTCGCGGGTTGGCATTCCGGACTTCGGTCCTGCGAATGCTGCATTGCAGAACGTGTTGATGCTCCCGCAACCAGATGAAGCTTTGTGAGAATCTCCTCCATGGAACCAGGGGCAGGCTGTTGTTGTCGTTCAGCGTGAATCAGGTCTGAAAGCACATCGGTCGACTGCAGGAGAAGGTGGCAAAGATCTGTAGTGGCGATGATCTCACCGTCACGCATACGATCGAGAAGATTCTCCAGAACATGAGTGAAGCGAGCCACCTGATCAATACCGAATGTGGAACTGGCGCCTTTGATACTATGGGCGGCCCGGAAGATTGTATTCAGGATTTCGGGGTCTTCCTGCGACGCTTCAAGCTGCAATAGTGCCGCTTCCATGTTCGTAAGGTGTTCGTCGGCTTCTTCAAAGAACGCAGCGCGAAATCGGTTCAGATCGATTTGCATTTCAGACCTCGGAGGGAAATTCGAACTAAATTCTGTACGTATTTCTATCGCACACAGTGATTCACTGTGGAAAGCTCATCTGCGCAGAAGCGAACGGCGATCCTTCGTTAGTGGACGACTTTGCCCACGACGGCCAGCAGCTGGTCAGGATTGAATGGCTTCACAAGCCAGCCGGTTGCCCCGGCAGCCTTACCCTCCTGCTTTTTGGCATCCTGAGATTCTGTTGTCAGCATCAGAATCGGAGTGAACTTAAAGTTTGGGATCTTGCGCAACTCCCGAATGAGCGATATGCCATCCATCGTTGGCATGTTGAGATCAGTAACAACGAGGTTGACGGCCTTCCCTGATACCTTTCCCAGTGCATCCTTTCCGTCAGCGCCTTCTATGACCTGAAACCCGGCGGACTGCAGTGTAAAGGCAACCATCTGTCGCATTGAAGTTGAGTCGTCAACGACCAAAGCCACTTTCGCCATGAGCGGAATCCCCCCTGTAAAGTAAATGATCTGGTATGAATTTGCCGTCAGAAAAGCTCAACCGGCTGAGCATCATCAGCTGGCGGAAGCGTCTCTTGTGATTCAGTTGTATGGAGCAGCATCCGTTCAGATTCCATTGTGCAGTTGCCTTTGAGATATTCGGTCCATTTCTTCAGGCGAGCCTGTACCATTCCAGGAACCGCAATCTGCTCGAATGGACGCATACTGTCCTGAATTGCAGAGAGTGCAGCAGCAACATGTTCAATCTGCTGACTGACGCGGTCCTGCAGCTGTAGCGCCATCAGCGTTTCGGAGATTTCCTGCGAAAGTGTGACTGAAGCGTTGACCATATTGACTCTGGATGAAGCAATCATTCTGTCGAGTTCATTCAGCTGCCCCGCAAGCGACGTGAGGGATTCTCGGTCGAATTCCTGATGATTGTGGCTGTGACCGGAAGACCTGGACTGAAAAAGCATCTGTTCAAGTGCGATGCCGTCGAGCGTGCCCCGGATGCGACAGACGACTTCGGCCATTTCCCGGCCCCGAGCGGCCTCGGCCAGACTGGTTTCCGCTAATTCAATACAGTTTCGGGACAACCGTGCGATTTCGCAGAATCCATCTGTAGCATCCTGTGCCGAGTTTCGGAGATCCATGACGCTGTTATTGAGTTGTTGCTCGAGCCTGCGAATCACTTTTCGACAGGCTGCGATTTCGTCGATGTCTGAGTTGATGACGAGGTGCTTTTGGCAACATGCGAACGGAGACGAGCTTGAGCGACATGCCGCATCGTAGTCCGACAATGATGGTGGGGACTCAGACCCGATCTTCCCGGGCTTGCCGAGAACGAATTCGGAAATGATCCGTATCAGATTTAAAAACATGCTTTTACTACCTGCATGAGGGAGTCGGAACCGTTCCGGACAGAATTCCTGGTGACACAGAATTGAGAATGCTTCAAACAGCAGGCAGCAGAGATGACAGCCCCGCCAGTTGGAACCAGTACTGCAGGTCTGCTGAGACGGGGCGTTGAAATTGCAATTCAACAACCTGATCTTTGACAGCAGTTGCAAGAATCTGCAAAGCCGCTGCATCAAGTTCAGTAACGTCATCAAGCAGGACGTTCACTCGTGAATGTGCAGTAACGGCATCTCGAAGAGACCGATGAAGCTCTTCGGCATTCGCTATCGTTTGCGATCCTGAAAGCTGCATCAATGGAAGATGCAACTGCGATGCAGTCAACTGTTCGCTGTCTTTCATCTGAGTCACTTCAATAACCTCGGGCATCCTATTGCTTTCGATGTGGCGTCTTTGGTGCTTCGCAATCGTCTGTTCGCCAACGTGTCGATTGAGAAGGGTGAGTAAACCGGATCTGAAACTCACATTTTCTTCTGCTCAGGCAAATCGAGTAACTTGCGTAGAATTTGACGCCGAATACCAGGATTTCGGAACTCATGCGGGTGCCCCCCATGTTGTGCGTTCCGATTGCGCGATGTGGATTGTTTTTCTACTGCTTTACCCCCTGGGTACGACGCCCATGGGCTCCTCAGAACCTGAGAAATCGATGCATCAGTCATTCACGCGCATGAACAGATTGTGCACCGTGGGGTGATACCAGGCCTGTCGAATTAAATGTTGATCTTTAAGTCAAGATTCCGGAGAACAGGTCGAAGACTGAAGTCGATTCCGGTTGATCTATGTGTTCGAGGTTATTGAGGAGGAATGTCCCGTGCTGAGACTGTTGTCCATGCTTGGTCATGGCATCCGGCTATGCACAGATCGTCTTCGGTTCAGATTCTGTAGAGCGAGTCTGCCGACTCCCGACGTTTGTCGGGAATCGATTGCAGTTGATCCACCAACACCGCTGTCGACGCCTGCGCATGATGAGATCGCCGCGATACTGCCGTTGCTAGGCAGTATGTCTGAACTCGTTCGAGACACTGCCATGTATATGCAATCATCAGTTCATAAGGTCAGCGGAGGGTTTAGTTCCATCGTTGACACTGCAAGGGGAGCCGTTGACGTTTCAAGGCAGGGACTCACCTGCTACGGAAACCGAGATCAGGTTCTCGATATGGTCGGACGCAGCCTGCAGAAGATGGACGATATTGCCGACGAAGCCAGAATTGTGGGAATCAATGGTCGCCTTGAGGCAGTGCGAGCCGGGCAGTTTGGTGCGGCATTTAATGTGGTTGCTATGGAGACAACCAATCTGTCTGTACAGACTTCAACGGCCAGTCGCCGGATTCGGGAGTCTCTGTCCAAGCTCAGTGAGATGCACCATGGTCTACTGCTTTCAATGAAGAAAACTGAAGAGTTGAGCGTAAACCTGTCCGGTGACATAGCGAGCACGGTCATCGGACTTCAGTTTCAGGATTTGGCCTTCCAGAGGCTCATCGCAGTGTCCGACGCACTGGACGCACTGAGCAATGACCTTCAGCCATTTGCGAAATTTGCACATGGTGAGGCCGTCGAAGAAAGAAGCAGCCATTGGCTGGATTGGTTTCACAGTCGACCGGGACTGCCTCCGGAGATTGGTGGAGGTCAAACGGAGCCTGGTGGCGGTCAAAGCCATTCCTCCACTCCTCAAACAGGCACTGTCGAACTGTTTTAGCTGGATTTGTGTCGGCAACCCCTCAACAGGGAATTCGGTCGGCCTCGATTTGATTTTTGCACCATTCCGTAAGAATACGAAGATGCTATGAGCCAATCCGCTGCAATTCCACATACGCTCCAAAGTTCCATCATGTCTCCCCGAATAAATCCAGTTGAGGATTCTTCTGTGGAGAAGAGTACGCCCGCTGCCGGAAGCTGGGTACAACGAAAGGCCGTTCGCCCTGTGCTGATACTCGCGGGGTGCAGCTCGGTCATTCTGGGCGCAATTGGGATTCTCCTGCCTGGATTGCCAACCACACCATTCCTTCTGCTCGCGGCTGCACTGTTTGCGAAATCGTCGCCCGCTTTGTATGACATTCTGATTCGCTCACGAGTTTTCGGCCCATACATCGAAGAATGGCGCAGATATCGTTCGATTCGACCTCATGTGCGTTATGCAGCTGCAATCGTTGTTGTGCTGGGGCTTTGTCTGAGTCTTTCTGTTACATCCATCAGCACACCATGGAAGATTGCCAACGTGATTCTTGGAATTGTTGGGCTCTGCGTCGTTTTTCGAATTCCCGTTCGACGCAGCCCGTAGGCCCGGTCGACTTCCGCAGACAGTTCAGACAGTCTTCATCAGGATTGCTCGTGCGTGTCGAGCCAGGGCCTCTGCTGTTTGATCGGTGTCTGCAATCGCAGTCATGTGCCCCATCTTTCTGCCGATACGGGCTTCTGACTTTCCGTACATATGAACATGGACGTCCTTCAGGCCAAAGACACGTTTCCAGCAGTCGCTGTCCACAACCTGAAGGTGATCGCCGAGCAGATTGATCATTGCGGCGGGACGATGTTGAGTTACATCACCTGAAGGAAGCCCGCAAACGGCACGCAATTGCTGTTCAAACTGACTCGAACCACAGGCATCAATTGTCAAATGACCGCTGTTGTGCGGTCGCGGCGCGATTTCGTTAACCAGTAGACTTCCGTCGCGTGAAAGAAAGAACTCCACGCATAGTACACCGATCACATCAAAATGTTCAAGGATTGCAGATGTGATCTGCTTTGCTTCGAGTACCACATTGGTGCTGATCACTGGAGCGGGCGTGACCGAAACATCAAGGATGTGATTTTCATGGTGATTGAGGGATGGCTGGAAACAATGAATGGTCCCATCCGGAAATCTGGAACCGACAACTGAGATCTCGCAGTCGAAATGGATTTCCTGTTCGAGGATGGCTTCCTTGACATTGAACTTCGTCCAGACTGCATCAACGTCTGAGCTTTGATTCAGCTTTGCCTGTCCCTTTCCATCATAACCCATCGTCACGGTCTTCAGGATTCCGGAACCGCCCAGCTGTCGGATGCCTTCACGGAGTTCCTGCACAGAAGAGATTCTGAGAAAGTCGGCCGTTGGGATTCCGATCGCCCGCAGACCATTCTTTTCAAGCAGGCGATGCTGTGCTGCCCTGAGGAGTTCTACGCCCGGACGAACTTCAACCCGCTCAGTAAGGTATGACACAGTGCTGACCGGAATGTTCTCGAACTCGTATGTGACAACGTCAACCGACCTGGCAAATTCATTGAGAGCCGTTTCATCTGTAAACGGATTGTTCCAGACTCGGTCACTGATTTGACCACACGGTGAATCCGGCAAATCTCCGAAGACCTGAACGGAATAGCCAAACTGTCTGGCGACCAAAGCGAACATTCGACCGAGCTGGCCACCGCCGAGCATACCGATTGTTGCGCCTGGGGACAGAATCCGGGCGCGTTTTCGAACCATTTCTGACACGGGCTAACCTGCATTTTTGACTGGAATCAGGAGTTGGATCGGAACGTTAATGCAAGCGGCGAGTAATGAAAAGGAAGCAGCCCGCCGGTTCAATCCGGATTTGAGTCCAGCCAGGAGTCGGCCATGACGGTGTCCGTCTGCTGCTTTTGAAATGCATGCAGTCTGGATTTGAGCCGTTCATCCTGAATCGCAAGGACTCGGACCGCCAGAAGCCCGGCATTCTTAGCGCCGGCCGTACCGATGGCCAATGTTCCAACAGGAATTCCACCGGGCATTTGAACGATCGAAAGCAAAGAATCGAGGCCATTCAGAGCGCGACTTTGCACCGGTACTCCAAGGACCGGAAGAACTGTCTGTGATGCAATCATCCCCGGGAGATGGGCTGCTCCTCCGGCGCCAGCGATAATCACTTTGAGTCCGCGTTCTTCGGCGGTAGCCGCGTACTCAGCCATCCACATCGGAGTGCGGTGCGCAGAAACGACTCGACATTCATGGGGAACATCGAATTCTCTGAGGATGTCTGAGGCAGCCGACATGGTTTCCCAGTCAGAACGGCTGCCCATAACAATTCCCACGATCGATGCTGGTTTCGTACCCGTCCCGGGCGCTGGTGTCGTCATCTTAAGTATCTCGAGCGATTTTCATCAAATGCGATCAGTTGAGTGGCCGTTCAGCGACAACCACTGCCCCTGGCGCCATGAAAACCCCGAGAGTTTGCCAGAGAGCGATCCCAACTGCAAACGAAAGTTTCACGGGAAGACTCGTTTGATCACTGTGAACCGCACCTCGGGGTGACGCGCTGACAACGTTAAACCCTGTTTTCCGCAGGACGCTGAGGAAGCTGCCCACGGGCATTGAAAACCTGTGATCGTTCACGGCTCGTCTCAAAAGTTTTTGACCTCTTTCCGCGGAAACACGTTGCAGGGCAGCTCCGATTCGGGCCATCCACGATTTGTCAACGATTCTCATGACAAGTAATCCACCAGGTTTGAGTCGCCGATAAATCTCTGCCAGCTCTTCAGGTTGGTTGGGCCAGTAGATGTTTGCATCGAGGACGCTGATCACATCGAACGGTTCAGTCCGCAGGGTGAAGTCACAGACCTGACCGCAGCACTGAGCTCGCATGCCCGACTTCGTGACTCGCTGTACCGCCTGCGGCACAATGTCAAAACCATAGACATCGAATCCTTCTGCTCGAGCAGCCTCCATAAACCCGCCGTAAGAGCAACCAACATCGAGGAGACTCTTTCCAACGGGCTGAACGTGCTGCGTGATCGTTTTCAGTATGCTGTTATACATCCGCTGTTTGAAGTTATTGAGTTGTTCGCCGTGTTCGGTGTCACCCCATGTCATCTGTTGAGTATGACTGATTTCGCTCTCAAGACTGTATTCCCCATCCATGAAATAGGAATCACATGCCGGACAGCGCAGCCATTCGGTCTCACCGCGAGCATTCACGAAGCGCCATGCGCGACTTGCCAGGGCTGAGGATGTTCCACATGCCGGACAAATGAGTGAAGCCGGTTGTCCGGAAGTCTGAGCGACGGAAGATATGGCTGTGGACATTAGTCTGATCCTTCAGGTATGCGAGACGACAGGGGATTTCATCGAGTCAGGCTGCTTTTCGAAGTGGGTCAAGAAACCCTGATCGAAGCACTTTGTCCCATTCATGTTCCCATGTCATTTCGGGGCGATTCATAAGGTCACGAGCGTGTTGTGAAAAAGAATTCCAGCTGCCCGGTTCGTCTGCGATTTGATACATCGCAGCGGTGAGTTCCTGAATTTCGATACGGGCATGAATCAGAATGCCGATATTGTGCTCCAGCAGCAACCGCGGCAGTTCCCCAACACTCGTTGCAATGACAGGCATCCCAAGCGCCAGGTATTCGTACAGCTTTCTGGAATTCGTACCGATCAGTCGATATCTCGGATGTTCATTGTAAAGCACAAGTCCGCAGCATCGGTGCTGTGAGGCAAATTTCCTGAGCTGCTCCGGTGATTGATTGTTATGCAGAATGATGTTGGGCATGTCATGAAGTCGAGTCAACAGGTCTCGATCTCCATCGCCGAAAATGTGAAGCTCGCAGGAATCCCGGATGTGGTCGGGCAATTTCTGAAATGCGATCGCTGCCTGACCAACGCCCTTCTCCGCGAAGATACCACCCATGTAGACAAAACAGAGCTTGCCGCTGGAGGAAAAATTCTGCGGCACGTCCTTCCATGCACGAACCGGAAAGTTGTGAAGTTCCACGACATTCGCCTGCCATTGCTGCAGGTGTTTTTTCAATTGTTCGTTCGCCAGATGAATACATGTGACCATAGAAACAAAAGGCAGCATCGTGCGGTGAACCCAGCGGACAAGCTGCTGGTTCATCCACTTTTTGAATCGGCTTCCTCCGCCTTCAAGCGTGTTGATTTCGTAGTGATCATGTTCATCATAAATCACCGGGACTCGACGTAGCATGCCTACTACTACAGCGACCGGCAGCATAATCCAGTGGAAACAGAAGATGACGGAGATCAGTGGGCGGTGACTTCCGCGAATTCTCAGGCTGAAGATTCCGGCATCGATTGTTGTTTGAGGTGACTCGAATCGCTGAGTTGACCATTTGCCGCGGGGCAACGCCCAGACCGTCACAGCGCCACCCTCCGAGATAACTCCTTCCATGAACAGCGACATTCGCTTATTCAGAGAACGAGCCCCCGTCAGACACAGCGCGTATCTTTGTGAGCGGTCAGTGGTCATTGGAGAGGCGTTGCCAGCAAGTGGTCATTTTCAGAGAAGTGCGTGTCGGAAGTTATCGGTTGATAAAGTGAAAGCCGGGCCGGTGAAGCGGAACCTGAATGGTTGGCTGAGAGTCGAGTGATCTGATAGTTGTGACCGATCAGCAGTCCGATGACATCCTTTGATGTGGATCCGAAGTTCGGAAGCAGTTGCGGGTGAAGCTCCATGAAGATCGTTGGTCGCTGTTCCACCAACAGCCGCTTCATACCCAGAAGTACCCTGTGCTCCGCTCCTTCCACATCAATCTTGACCACATCCGGTGGAACTCTGGTGTGATCGAAAAAACGATCCATAGTCACAGACTTCACTTCAACCGGGAGTCCGCGGCCATGCTTGTTCAATTGGAAATGAGTGCCCGGCCGAATCCCGTTTCGCTGATACGTTTCAACAGCGTCTGTGTCAGAAGCTGCAAGGTGATAGGCCAGCACATTGGTGGCTCGGTTCAGTGAGAGATTTCGCTGAAGCAGCCCGAAATTGACCTTATCCATCTCAAACCCGTAGACGACACCCTGAGGCAGCAGACTTGCGGCAATGCACGTGTACCAGCCAAGGTTCGTACCGATGTCAACAAAGCATCGTACATTCTGCAGCCCTGAAACCAGCCGTTCAGTGAGAGATTGCTCATGAGTGCGACATTCTGACAGTCGCGGGTAAAACCATGCGTTTGAGTACGGGTCGTCAGTATGAAAGCGAACAGTTGTGTTTCCTACGTCCAGAGAGAACTGTTTCTGTTTACGGAATGGACGACTGCGAGGATCGAAGAGTCGTAGAGCGTCCAGCGCCTGCTCATGGATCCCGAACCGCTGCAAAGCGGCCGTGACCTGATATCGCATTTGTTTCGCCAGACTTCCCACAACCCCTGACTCCTTTCTGAGCGAGCTTACCGCCCGATGTCTACCGAGCTCGTTGCTCGATGTCTACCGAGCCTTCATCTGGAAACCCGCTGGTTGTGATGCGGGAGTTTCACGTCTTCCGGATATCCTGTCAACATCTGAACCGAACGCTGAAGTTCTATACATGGCTGTACTTTGGGCCGTCTCCGGTACTTCAAGAAGTGCTCGACGTGCCTCGTTGACACACAGGATCAACAACAGTGTCTGCTGCGGATGGTGCATCGGAATATCGGTCATTGAATGGGCCAGATAGGCAATTACGGAAAGTGACAACACAAAGGCTCGACGACTGTGCAGCAACCCTGATGCTGGCAGCTGCAGTAGTGAACCGAAGACAAAGGCTGCGATCAGTGCGGCCGGAATTCCGCATTCAATGGCAACCTGCACAAAGTTGTTATGGGCGTGGTTAATATCCATGACGGCAAGTACGCTCGCAGTCCTGCCTGGTCCAATGCCAAGCCATGGTCGGGCAAAAATGTACTCCGAACAGACTGACCAGATCAGTGATCTGGGAGCTTCGGATCGATACCCCACAAAGCGGAATCGGTGGAGAACTGAAGCGATAAACGGCAATTGCATGAGCTCTTCGCTCATCATGATCGTACCCATCATAGTACTGCAGATCAGGATTGCCGATCGAATATGCTTGAAAAGTGTAATGAGGGTAAGAGTGATCAGGAGGCTGCCGATTCCGTTTCGTGAACCCACGCAGACGATGGCCGCCATGCCGACGCCGGCAAAAACCAACAGCATGTTTCGGCGAGTTCCAAATGTATCGAACGCCATGATCAGAATCATGGGGAGAATCATGTTGAGCTGCGCTGCCATAAGATTCCCGGCGGCAGCTGTCCCGGAGACTGTCCAGGACGCCACGGTACCTGCCCGAATGGTCTGAGCCAGAATCCAGCAACTGAGAACACCGAACACGATAACGCAGACTTTTCGGCAGAAGTCGGAGAATTGAGGAACCGCAACGGAGAGCCCGGCGAGAGACGAGTAGCAGGCAAGAATATGCATCGTGCTCGACGTGGTGGCTACGTTCCGTTCGAATGAGAGGAGGCACAGAATACAGAGGAGGACTGAGGAGGCGAAATACAGAGGTTTAATTCGACAGGACGGATTCAGGATTCCGAGGAACGTAAACGAGATCGCCGTGGCGGCTGAACCGAGCAACGTCAGTGGGTGTGAAACCACGGACGTGATGCCGGTGATCAGGAGTACGAAGATCAGAATGAGGATGGACATGGCTGTTTTTCAGCAACTGCGGAATTCAGGGATTTGAGGAGTGATGACGTGATCGGAATGAATTCAGTCCGAACTTCGGAAACCGGAGTGAAGGCACCGAGAGGATCCGACTGGAGGCATAGATGATTCGAACAACGAGGCCGATCCACAGGAGCCGGGAGACGAGCAACCCGAGAGCCGCGCCTTCCAGTCCAAACCATTGGCTGAATAGATACACAAGTCCAAGCTGTACGGGGATAAATCCAATAAGACAGCGAGCAAGCGTATGTTCGATTCTCATGGCCTGCATCACCGCCATGGATGGTCCGGAGACTGCTTCCGCGATTGTGGCAAGCAGAAGGATGGGCAAAACTTCTTCAACTCGTGAAAACGAGCCACCAAAGATCAAAGGCATCAGGGGGCGGCTGACCCAGACGATCGCTGCGACCAGGACTGCAAGCAGGAAGGTGGTTGTGGCGGAGTCACGGATTGTTCGAGTCGCTTCTTCGGTTTCGTTCATCCGAAAATGACGCGTGCATCTTGGGAGAATGACAAGCGTGGCGACTCCGAGTGGAATAGCAGGCAGGCCGGCGAATTGCTGGGCCACTGCAAACTGCCCCGTTTCCTGAAATCCGCAGGTCTCCGCAGTGATCAATGGAATGCATCGCTGAAGAAGAATTCCACCAAACGAAACATTGACGAATGGTAGTGCAGTCTGAATAGCGCAGGTCACTTCACGGGCGGATGGTCGATGTCGAATGGCAGTTCGGTAGGCAATCTGAATCGATGGATTCGAAAGCGATACTAGCCAGACAACGAGACTCAGGCCGGCGAAGCTCAGAGCCGCTGAGGTCGCCGTAAATGGAAGCTTGAGTGCATATGCAAAGCCTGCAGACAGCAGGAACAAGATTGGCAGGATGGTTTGTTCCGGTAATACAGCATGACGAGTGCCAATCAGCGGGATGGCAATCCACTGTCGCAGATTTGTCAGTGTAACGGGAACAAACAGAATTGCGGCAATCATGCAGGACTCGTACCACGCCACGGACAACGGCAGCCAATCACTGAACCAGAACTGAAGGCTGCCGAGTACGAAGACCAGAAGGCTGGTGAGCAGAGAACTGATGTGTGCCACGGCGGTCTCCGCGCCGGCATCTTCAGGGCAGTGAACGGTTGCCAGGTTGCGAGTGAGGACTCGATCCGTGCCCAGCGGGACGAGGCTTGAAAGCACGACTGCCAGCGAAAGGCCAGCGCTGTACGTTCCATACTCGTGGGGCCCCAGCATTGGGGCAAGTACTGCCGTTGTGATGAATACGAGTCCGATTCCCAGAATGCGCACGGCAAGTGTGCCAAACGCATCTGAGAAGAGGCTGATATTTCGAACGGCGGTTGTGGACATATATCAAAATCAGGCGGCTCGACGAATGGAGGTTGTTTGACCAGAAACATCCGGCAGCTTGATCCCGCCAAGATATTCGTCGAAGAGCCCATTTTGTCGGCAGAACGACTTGAGTGCCTCACGTGACATCGAGTTTGAAGGACTGCTGACGTATGGGTCGGTGACTTCGCTGGTCACAATGTCGTCATAGTCATACGCAATGTCTTCGTACACGCTTCGGAACGCCGGCAGGACACTGAACATTTCGGTCAGTTCGACAGTTCGTCGCGTCTCTTCATCGGACATAAGTTCTTCGTAGAGTTTCTCACCTGGTTTTGATCCGATTTCCGTAACCGGCATTTTTCTGGCATCAAAGCCAAGGTGTCGACTGAACTCTTCGATCATGACATGCGCGAGGTCGGCGATTCGAATAACGGGCATCTTCGTGACAAACACTTCACCGCCGCGTGCCTTTTCAGCGGCGAGCAGCACCAGTCGACAGCTTTCTTCAAGAGTCATGATAAAGCGGGTCATCCTTGAGTCTGTAAGGGTGACCGGACCGCCATTCTGAATTTGCCGAGCAAAGATCGGGATCACCGATCCTCTGGATCCGAGTACATTTCCGAATCGTGTGGAACTAAAAATGGTCCGGCGTTTGAGCTTCAGGCTGTTGGCCGCTGTGATGAGGCGTTCGCCCATGAGCTTTGAAGTGCCCATTACGTTTGTTGGGTTCACTGCCTTGTCGGAGCTTGTGAAGATTACGCGTTCAACATTGTTGACGAGAGCTGCGTTAATAACATTCCGAACTCCCATGATGTTTGTCTGCACTGCATCAAATGGAGCACGCTCGCAGAGAATCACGTGTTTCAGTGCAGCAGTATGAAGAACGATGTCGACACCTTCGCACATCATCGTAAGTTTATCGGCATCGCGGATGTCGCCGACCTGGCAATGGCTGGTGATCTGGCATTTGGGATTCTGACGTGAATGCGTCAGCAGTTCCTGTTCAAGAAAGAAAATCTCCGATTCATTGCTGTCGATGACTCGGAGTTCCTGCGGAGAATGATCCAGCAGCTGCCGTACGATTTCTCGCCCAACAGTGCCGCACCCGCCCGTAACCAGAATTGTTTTGCCTGAGAAGAAGCTCATTGTATGTTCCTGAAGTATTGTGCGGTGTTTCGTCTATGCTGCGCGGTGTCGGTAAAGGGTGGGATCAACCATCTGAATCATGATGTCGGTATTCAGGCAGTCGCCAAGATGTCGATTAATCTGATGAACAGTACTGGCCGGGGAACTGAGGAGATCGTTATAGCTGACATTGATGAGCTTGAGGTGAGTCTGTTCCGGAAGCCACGAATAGAACTGTCTGAGTTCACGATCAAACAGCATCTTCATTGTGGCATCCGGTATCTCTGTGGGGATCCCGTTTCGTTCCAGCATCTTCTTTTGAGACTGGAGGATCTCGTCGACGTTGCGACGCATAAAGATCACCTGATATTCGCGGTCATTGGGCAGATGTTTCAGAAGGCTGTAAACCATCTTGACGGCCTTGCCGGAAGCATTTGCGAGCCAGCCGGTGTCATTTGCCAGACTTTTGACGTCCTCAAATTCGTAGTAACCATTCGGGTTGTCCGCGTCTGGTGTTCTTTGCTGATCGGTGAGTGCAGGAATTCCACCCGCCTCAAGCATACGCATCATCATAGAAGTACCGGAGCGGGGAAGCCCGGAGACGATTGTGATCTTTTCACCTCCTTCGGGCTGTGTTAAGGCCTCTGAAGCGGTGACTGGCATCTTGTCACGGGCGGAGTACAGCAGATTCAGGAGCTGGCCTTCGGTCAGAGCTCCAGTGCGGCGATCGACAGCCTGTCCACCTGCATAAGAAATGAAAGTAGGAACTCCCGACACCTGAAACTGGCTTGCCAGTCCCGGGCAGCGATCAATGTTCACCGAAAAGACATCCGCCCAGTCGCCCACTTTGAGACTCAGCTTATCAACGACCGGCTGCATCATTTTGCAGGGAGGGCACCATGAAGCCCAGAAGTCGACGAGAACCGGTCGGTCGGACTGGAGGACCATTTCGCTAAAATCATTATCTCGGATTTCCATATCTCTGTTGCTTCCTTGCACCGGAGGTGTCTGACAAGACGCGACCTTACGCAGGTTTTCGGTTTAAGCAGCCGGACGCCAGGTCTCGAGCACTTCCAGCTTGCCGTGTTCGCCGGACCACTTTGTTTTTGGAAACAGAGTGTCTCGCTGTGCTTCGATTCGCTGTTTTGCTTCAGGCTGAGTGAGGACTCGAAACAGATGCCGAACTTCATCTGCGAATCCTGACTCGGATTCGAAGCCAAATCGATCGGTCAGCTTTTCGTGAATGACTTCGTATGGATGCTCTTCGGCCTCGACTCTGGGGTTTTCGATTCGCTGAACTTCAACATCGAGTCCGAATTCGCGGCCGATCGTGGCGACCATCTGCGCGATCTGCATGACTGAGAATACGTCAGTGACCTGATTGACGACATCATACTGCCCAGGTTCCGGTGGTGCGGCAATCAGTCGAGTAATGCACTGCATCGCATCACGAAGAGTGATGTATCCTCGCTTTTGATTTCCACTGCCGTAAATTGTAAGCGGCATTCCAATGACTGCCTGGGCAACAAAGCGATTGACAACCGTTCCCCACCATTCGTCGATGTCAAAACGAGTATTCAAATCCGCGTGAGTGTTCAGTTCATCGGAGGAATTTCCATAGATCACTCCCTGCATCACGTCGTAGCTGCGGAGCCACCAGTACTTGCAGGCCTCGTACACACTAAATGTACCCTGAACTTTGCTGACATGATAAAAGCTGACGGGGTCTCTTGGAGTCAGTTCACCGCCAAGACTCCACTCCTGACCCTTGTACTGGAGGACTGCATCGCCCGGAAACAGACCTTCGAACAGCGGGCGACCTGTTAGAGGGCTTCCATATTCTCCCATGGTTCCGAGTTTTATGATCGACGCGTCGGGGGCATGGTCGCGGACACCAAACAACAGTCCGAGCGTTCCAACTACGTTGTTTTGAATGGTAGCCACAGCTTTATCAACAGATGCCATGCTGTATGGTGCACTTGGAATTTCAGCGAACTGAACAATGGACTCCGGCTGCACTTCTTTGATGAAGGCGAAGAGCGATTCCCGATCCATCAGATCCATTTCTCGGAAATCGATATCGACTCCAAGGTGCTTCTTCGCGGCTTCCACTCGTTCCTTCATTGTGAGAATCGGGGTAACCGACTGAGCGCCGCGTTCAGCGACAAGCTCGCGGCGGAGCATGTTGTCGATTCCGTAGACTCGACATCCAAGCTTTGCGAGCTTGAGAGCCAGCGGCCATCCGAGATACCCATCCATGCCGAGAATCATGACTTTCATGCCATCCATCAGATAGCCGCACTCGGTCTTTTTCCACTCGCTGCACGAATCAAACGTAATGGACATCGGATCAAAGTACCCGATCTCCGGACGTCGTTTACATTCGACGACAAGCTGCCCCATGGCCGCCTTTCGAAACGCAGCCTGTCCACAGGCTCTGAAGTCCACGTGCCCTTTAAACTCAACGGCAGGACAACTCCAGCAGGTGTTCTTTCCATTGTGGCATGAGTTCGAACCGGTCATAGGTTAACCTCAGAATGATCGGAAGCAGTCGATGATTGAAACAGGCAGTGATGATTGAAACAGGCAGCGATGTTGAACAGCGAAGCCCAGGTGTTGAGTAAGAGTGAAGCCAGGACGTTATGTGACAGTCAAACCAGAACGTTGTGTGGGCAGCAAAGACGTTGCTATGCGGCTTTGCAAGCTAAGCGGCTTTGCGAACGGATTCAGTGGCAGGCATCAAGACATCCAGAACGTTTTCCACCTTCATGTCAGCGGGAATACGCGAAGCCGCGTCACCTCGAACAAAGAAGGTTGATTCGGTCCAGGTGTGTTTACCATTGATGGCAGTTGGTTCGATGAGTGCAGACAGGTTCATTCTGCCGGAGAGAGCGACATCTTTTGCCGGCATGATGATCAGGTCAGGGGCACGATGTGCAAATGGTCCGGAGTAAACGTCGGTACCACGAAGTACTTCGGATGCGATTGGCATTCCACCGACCGTGCAATTCTGAAAGTAGGTGGTGAGGTTCTGCATGAGGCTTTCGGCCTCGTCCTGGGTCACGGTGCCACCGGGGTAGCGTCCCTGTCGGTGGAGGTAAATCCGGCCTGGATCCATTGCAAATGCTTTCGTTTCCGGCAGCATATCAATGTACGAAGGGCGATCAGATGGCTTCAGTGAAAGATAGCCGGCCTCGGCCAGCAGGCAATTCACATTCACACTGATCCGCTGACGGCCGAATCCATGGTCAGAGACCGCGGAAAGCAGCGTATTGTCATCCAGGCGGCTGAGGATTTCTCCGATTTGGCGGTCAACTTCGTGATAGTAATCCAGAAACGTCTGGTGAAACGGAGAAGAGGTATCTTCGTAGTCTTCCCACAGATAGTGATTGAGTCGATCAGTGCCCGTGAAGACGAACATCACATTCTGCCAGGGTTCACGGTCCCAGTGATGATGCAGCGCCTGGCAGCGTGCTGTCATAACTCGCAGGAGCTCGTCAACAAATCGCTGCTTGCCTTTTTCAACGAGTGACATGTCAGCGTCAACGGAGTAACCAATACTTTCAAGCCACGGCAGCTGTTCGGGCGGATGAACTGCTCGCTTCAGATCGAGTGCCACGAATCCGGAGACCAGCATCCCTGGCATGGGTTGAGCAGGGTAGGTCTGGGGGACATTCATGATGAGGCTTGGACCAGCGTTGTCCAGCATCCAGAATGGTTTGGCTTTGAACGTTCGAGCGGATGTGAATCCAAGCGTGTAGCTGTTGTCCATCAAATCCGTAAAGCCGAAAACATTGTGTCCGCCGGAATTCTGGCCTGTGACGATTGATGCCCATGCAGCCGAAGAGACTTCCGGGAGCGAAGACTTCATAGGAACCAGCGTTCCAGTGCGGAGCAGCTTGTGGCTATTGGGCATGACCCCTGAATCCGCAAATTGCTGCCACATCCAGCGAGGAAGTCCATCGATACCAAGCAAGAACTGTTTCATTGTGTGTTACCCCCCGAACAAGTGCTGACTCAATTCCGTGATTTCGGAATCTTCAGAGGTAGCCCAGTTGCCGCAGGCGTTCGGCAACTGCCTCTGCATCTGCTTCATCCATGAAGTCATCTGCCTGACAAGTGTCGCTGAGAACGCAGTACGAAACAGGAATTGATTGTTGTGAAATCGCGGCAACCGCAGCATCCGCGTCGGATTGCTGATCATTTGCGACAACGACAATCCGAGAGATATCCCGAGAGATCAGAGGTTTGAGGGCAGGAGTCAGATGCGGCTGCCAACTGACAGTGTGTGGTCCATGTGCCACCAGCAATCTCCCCTGCGACTCACGCACAAACGCGGTGTTTGCGGGAGCATTGAGCATTTTCCCGGAGAGATTCAGTACAGCATCGCCTGCCAGCAGCACACTGGCGATTGCGTCTGGTGTTGACGTGCACTGCGTCACAAACACGGAACGACCGTCCGCAGAGTTTGTGGCAGGAGTATTCGATGAATTGAACGAGGTCGTTGAAGAGTGTGATGTCATGTCTGCAACCGTCCATGGTTGAACAAAATTGTCAGGTGTGCCGAATCCATGCACACCGCCATCAGCTTGAACTCTAGCGAATCAGTAAAAATGACACAACCCGTGTTTCGTTCGGCAGAATTCGCTGAAAAATGGGCTCGTATTTAAATCGGCTTTTTGGTTCCATGCGTGGCTTTCGCTGGACAATCCGTTGGATGAAGTGTCAACTGCGGCGATAAATTACGAGAGGTGCTGCCGGTTTCTGTGTGATGTTCACAGGACCGAACTGTGAGTCTTCGGGCTCTCCCTCTCACAAGGAAAACATTTTCAGTGACTGGACGGTCTTTTCATGGCAAGTAATCCATATGCAAGTTGTCCTTGCGGCAGTGGAAAAAAACTGAAATTCTGCTGCGCGGAGG
The DNA here is from genome assembly GCA_016795105.1 of Planctomyces sp. Lineage (GTDB taxonomy): Bacteria > Planctomycetota > Planctomycetia > Planctomycetales > Planctomycetaceae > F1-80-MAGs062. The sequence goes on along the minus strand of JAEUIH010000008.1, from coordinate 45,226 downwards.
TCCTCGACGATCTCGAACGATTTCGACGTCTGGTGGAGCACCAGCCATCTGCTGCGGAGTCTCTGATTCGTTCGCTTGTTCAGCGTTTCCCTGAGAAAGAAAATCTGCTGCTCGAACTGGTCGAACTGCTTGACCATGCCGGGAGACGAGCGGAATCCCGCGAGCTTTTGACCGGATTTTTGAAAAACCACCCTGACAATCCTCGAGTTTTAGTACGCCTCGCAACACAGTGTGTTCTGGATGAAGGCTTCGAAAGTTCGCGGCGAATCCTGCACCGTGCTTTGCAGATCGCATCAAAAGTCTGCCCGACTGAACTCGCAAGAATCGTCGGAATGCTGGGGATGTGGTTTTCAAGGCGAAACCAGTTCATGGCAGCACGCGAACATCTGGCATTGGGTGTCAGGCTCGCTTCAGTCGATCAGTCTCTGGCGATGGCATTGCTTCAGGCACTTGCGTCTATCGAGGGAGACTCAGGGATTCCGATGCCTTTGCGATCGTCGCACGGGCTGTTGCCAATTTCGGGTTCTGAAGAACTTAAACAGCAGGACCTTCGGGCTCGAAAGCTCAGTCTCATCGGATGCTGGGAACCTGCAGCAATTCTCTATACTCGGATGTCAGAAGCCGATCCTGCAAACGGAGCGATCTGGTTCAATCTTGGTTTGTGCCGCGCATGGGATGCTCGAATCACAGAAGCGACTGAGGCGTTTCATAAGGCGGCGTCTCTGCTGCAGGAATGGGAGTCGGTCGTTGAGGCAGAATCACTTGCCGTGCTTCTGGAAATGGAGAAGCCGGAACGACATTATCGGATCGAAGCAATTCGACTCAACGTTCTGAATCCATCGGAACTCGTCAATCAGCTGGCGACGAACAAACTGGTCAAACAATTTGATGTGGACGAAGACGATGATGAAGAAAATCGGGAAGCCGCTGAGGGTATCATCAAGACCGGTGGCTTTGAACTCTTCGATCGACCTCTGGTTGACGAGGTGGAGTCTTTTGAACAGTTGCCTCGATCTGTTGTCGAAATCGAGATGTTTGACGTCACGGACGATTCGAGCGACGAGAATGGTTCGGTTGCTGGTCCACATATCGTACTGTCCGGACCGTCCCAGCATTTCGACGAAGCAATTCAATTTCTGAATTCGCTTGGGACCGGACTTGTAGATACGGCTCCCGAGAATCGTGTTGTTGTACAGTCGATGACAGCATTTCGCGACAGCCTGATATTTGATTTTGGGCTCTATCGACCCGACGGAATGAGTGTTTCCCGACATCGCCGACTGGTTAAAGACGCTTTGGCTCAGGCGACAGAGAAGTGGCTTACGACACCTGCTGCATCCTTAGGAGGTAAGACACCCCTCGAAGCCTCTGGAATTGCAGAGCTGAAGGGACGATTGGCGGGACTGGTTTATGCCGTTCATTCCGCAAATGCTTCCAAAGAAGACGTTTTCGATCCGGCTGCCCTGTGTCAGCGGCTGGGCCTTCCTGCGTTTACCACTCTTAAGCTTGCTGAAGGACAAAACGTTCTTCCGTTGCCATTGTTCCAGCTGATGCGGCTTGATCCCGCGGATTTGAACGACAGGCAGCTCCGCGAATTTGTTGGTCGCTCTGGAGCGTTGGGGCTGGTGCCTCAAACCCGTGCAGGGCTGGAAGTATTGACAACGCGTCCGGAGGCCATGGAAGAGTACGGCGTGTATCGAACCTACATGATGCTCTCGACAATTGCTCGCAGTGAAGACGATCTTTCAAAGTTGACGGAGTGCTGCGAGAAGGTTCGTGAATGGTGTGCGACTCAACAGGATTCATTCCGCAAGCTGCTGGAGTTGAACATTCGAGAGCTTGCAATGCGGCTCGATGATCCGACAGACCCCCAGATCGTTGCTGTTCTGCATCGCCTGCGCGATAAGTTCATTCCTAAGTTACCAGAAGTCTATGAACTGATCATTGAGCAGCTCGTGACTTCAAATTGTGAGCACCTGATCCCCGAAGTGACACCTCAGGCTGTCATGAGTTCGGCCGGAGGACTTTGGACTCCGGGATCAGCACAGGCAGCGCCGGCTGCCGGTGGAAGCTCACTTTGGCTGCCCGGCCAGAGTTAGTCAGCCAGAGTTCATTCGTCAGAGTTAGTCAGCACATGATCTACTTCGACAATGCGGCAACCACATTCCCAAAGCCGCAGTCGGTCTATCTCGCCAGCGACCGCTGGATGCGAGAACAACCGGCGGCTTTTGGGAGAGGTTTGCATTCTGCCGCGGTCTCAGCGGCTCAGATGGTCGACATCTGCCGTAGTTCGATCTGTTCGCTGCTTGGGCTGGATTCTCCCCGACAGCTGGCCTTTACTCTGAACGGAACCGACAGCCTCAACCTGATCCTTCGAGGACTGCTGTGCCCTGGAGATCGGGTTGTGGCATCAACTCTGGATCATAACTCTGTCCTGCGGCCATTGAATGAGCTGTCACATCGACATGGTGTGTCCATTGAACTGGCGAAGTTTGATCCACTGACAGGTTTAATCGATGTTGATAGTTTTCGCACCTGCCTGAATCGCGGCCGTACGCAACTGGTCGTCATTAACCATGCATCGAATGTCACGGGCGTGATACAACCGGTCGCAGAGCTTGCTCAATTGGCCAGGGATGCTGGAGCACTTGTTCTGCTTGATGCTGCTCAAACCGCGGGGCATATTCCAATGGATGTTATGTCGCTTGGAGTGGATTTGCTGGCCGCGCCCGGGCACAAAGGACTGATGGGGCCGCTTGGAACCGGAATACTCTGGATAAAGCAGGGAATCGAACCGCAGGTTGTCAGCCTGCGGGCCGGCGGAACCGGGTCTGCCAGCGAATCGCTGATGCAGCCGGAGTCGATGCCTTCCAAGTTTGAAAGTGGCAATCTGAATCTGCCTGGTATCGCCGGATTGCTTGCGGGAGTCCAGTGGATTCAGGATGTAACGCCCTCAGAGATCTGTCGGCAGATCAATCGCCACGCAGGAAAGCTCCGTACGCACCTTGGAGAACTCAGCAATGTTCTGTTGTACCCTCAGGGCTGTCTGCCTGAGACAACTGATACCGTGTCGACTGTTGGGATTGTCTCGTTCTCGTTGAATGGGCTTGAAAGCCATGATGTGGCCATGATCCTGGAACAGCAGGCTGGGTTGATCTGTCGCGCAGGGCTTCACTGTGCACCGCTCGCTCACGAAGGTCTTGGAACCACTCAGCTTGGAGGCACAGTTCGACTAAGTCCGGGACATTTTACGACCGAAGCCGAAGTCGATCGGGCGATCGAAGTGATTGGCGACCTCGCTCGCAGTTAGACGTCCTGAGGCAGTTCACCCAATACGGTGCGTCCGTGTTCGATGCGGAGCCGTCCGGAGCACCATAATCGGATTGCTTCCGGATAGGCCGTCTTTTCTTGTTCGAAGACCAGAGCGGCGAGCTGATCCGGGGTTGCTCCATCGGGCACATTGACGCACTGCTGGAGAAGGATTGGCCCATGGTCGTAGTGATTGTCAGCGAAGTGGACCGTACATCCGCTGACTTTCACACCTCGGGCGATCGCTGCTTCATGGACATGATGTCCATAGAATCCATGTCCACAAAACGCGGGGATCAGTGATGGATGAATATTGAGGACACGGCCGCTGAAGTCGTCCGGGATTGTCAGCAGGCTGAGAAATCCGGCCAGCGTGACGAGGTCAATCCGGGACTCGCGAAGGAGATTGAATACCGCGGAGCTAAACTGTTCGACGCCGGAAAAATCCCGTGGACGAAGGACTTCGCAACGCAGCCCTGCGTTTCGTGCTCGCTCGACACCGCGGCAGCTTTTCTGACTGGCAATGACCAGTGGTACTTCTGCCCGCAGGTGGCCGGAATGAATCTGGTCAAGAAAGTTCAACAGTGTTGTTCCGCCGCCGCTGATCAGTACGCCCAGGCGTACAGGGCGATCCCGCACACCGGGTATCTGAATCATTGGCGCCGGATTGTCGGGCGGAGCAAACGCGTTAGTCATCCGTGGATTCGATCGTGGATTCGGTCAGAGCTGTTGTCATAAACGGGGAACGTCAAAACTTCGACAGAAGTCTCTCCGAAATTGCGACTCGAGTCCACTCGCTCAAGGATTCTTGCTCGTTCTCGACGATCTCTCTGAACACGTCCCCAGACAGTCATCATGATCAGAATCATCAGGAAACCAAACAACATCACTCCGGTCTCGCTCCAATTACCACTGGCACGGCGGGCAGCGGCAAGGTACAGAGACGATTCCCTGGAAAGGTGGCCAGCGTTGGCCAGTTCGATGATTTGAGAATCAACGGGACTCCAGTCAACATGACCGGCTAGCAGCAATGGAGCGGCTCGGCGGTCCGTTGATGCGGGATACGTGTACATTTTATAAAAGCATCCGGTGACTGTGACTCGATCAATCACCTCGGCATTTACCGGAAAGTCCTTTGGAAGAGACGCGGTGACAATCACGGCGGGATGGTGCTGAGAATCGTCGGTGAACAGCCAAAGCTCATGCAAGGGAGCCCCCTGAAACATCGCTTCATCGCCAGGCGTTGTGATCACACGTCTCACATGCCCTCGCAGTGTGACCAGTGATCCTCGCCATTTGTCCCAATGATTGTAGAGATCTACGTATGTGGGAAAAGCAGACTCGTCGGTCAGGTATCTTTTGTAGCGGGCGATTCTGGACTGCAGCTGTCGATTCAGTCGGCGTTCGCCCGTGCGATACTGATCTTCTGTGATGCGCAGTTGTTTGAGGTCCGTTGCGAGCAGCGTTTTCTCGGCCTCAGCCTTCTCTGTGAGTTCTTTCATGAGTTCGTGAATTCGCATCTGCTGAACGGCCTGAGCCAAGGCGGCCTGAGGTTTGGCGTCGGTGAGCTGCAGTTGCCGAAGTGTCTCATAGTAAAGCCACTCCTCGTCTTCCCGAATACTCGTACCGTTCGGTGAATATTCCACGATCAGTTGTTCAAGTGGTCTCGGAGTAAGAATGCGTACGGATTCTGTGACAATGAGAGGCTGCCTGCCCCACAGCTTGATAAACCAGCCCTTGATCAGCACCGGGACCTCCGTCCCCTTTTCACCCGGCCAGGTCGGATTGATCTGGCTCTGATTGTTCGGCCCCCGATATCCGAGCGTGTCCACCATGGCGATCAAATCGGAGCTGACCAGACTTCGTAGCCGGCCGCGATTCAACACGATGATGCCGTTCTCTGAACGCGTCAGAGCCGGATCCGGTATTTGGATTTGACCATCAAACCTGTAGTTGCCATACAATACCACCGGACGACCAATATAATCATCTGGATAGACGGACATATCCTTCAACAGAGAATACGTTTCGATCGCGGGCTTTTGACGCCGAATCTGTGTCGGTGCATTTCCAGCAGGTCCAAACGGATTTGGAAGTTCAGGAAACTCGTCGTTCAGTGACAACTTTCCATTTTTCCATGCCTGACGTCGAGCTTGCTCAAATCGATAAAACGCCTGCTCCCAGCGATTTGCGGCGTCAGCTTCACTGAACGTCACGTCATCGGAGTTGGCTCGGAGCTTGAATTGCTGCTCCTGGATTGCATTCAATAGGTCACTGTATGCCCGCACCTCCAAATCCGTGAATGATGGATCTCTGTGTTTAAATTGCACGGTCACCGGCATGCCGGGTTCCGGAATCAACAGATCGGCTTCCGATGTTCGCTGGTACCTCCAGTTGAATCGAGCAGGCCGTTCACTGGCAGGTAACGATTCTCGAGTCGCGGGGGAGTCGGGTTCGCGGGAGGCAGACGAATCCTGAGCGGGTGTACGCGGCTCAGGTTCAAAAGGCAGCGGTTCAAATGGAGGCAATTCGGTCGCCTGACCGAAAATTGTGGTCGCTCCGAGCAACCAAATGCAGATTGACAGCCAGAATCCTGTCAGCCGTTTCATTTCAAGCGCCTTCCGTTCGCAGATAATTGAGCCTGCGAAGTTTAGGCATTTTGGGGTTCTTCGTGCCAGAGAGGGTTCGCAATTTATCAGCCCGTTTTTGAGATCAATTTGAGACTGAACTCGTGATCGGTCCATGCAGAAACGCAGTATTATTGCGAAAAAGAAGGGGTTAAGAAGAGATATGAAATCACATACAGAATACCTGACGTTTCACCTGGGGGCGCGAATGGCGTTTCAGAACATTACGTCGAAGATTGAAGAGATTGTGCAGAAAAGTGGAGTTCACGAGGGATTGGTGCTGTGCAATGCGATGCACATCACAGCGTCGGTCTTTATCAATGACGATGAACCTGGACTGCATGAAGATTACAAGGTTTGGCTCGAACAACTGGCGCCTTTCGACGCTTCTCCACGGCGTTATGCCCACAATCGGACGGGTGAAGACAACGCGGATGCTCACATGAAGCGGCAGGTTATGGGACGCGAAGTGGTGGTGGCGATTACTGCTGGGCGGCTTGACTTTGGTCCCTGGGAACAAATTTTCTATGGCGAATTTGACGGGCGAAGACCAAAGCGGGTGTTGGTAAAAGTGATCGGCGAGTAGCTCCGCAATATTACGTAGTACTTGAGATGTGTATTGGGTGTATTCATTTGTGCGCTTTTATTGGTGGTCATAGGTTTGGGTTTGGAGCCGATTTTCAGGGGAATGGATTCATAGATGGTGTTTTCCGGTCGAGTTGACTTTTGTGATCTTGAGTGAAAAGGTGTCACGAAACGATTTTTTCTGACCGCTACGACCTGAAAGACCCTGACACTGGGCGATTTTGGCAAGATTTCGATACCATCAGGCTTGTTCTGTTGGTTTTCTATGCGGTTCTTCGTCCGATAGGTGGAAAACGGGCGTGCAGATCACGGGCGTGAAGACCACGGACGTGAGCATCGACGTCTAAGCGGCGGATGATCCGTATTGACTTGCTGGGGTGGAACAGATGGCATCGACACTGGAAACGTTGACTTCTTTCTTTCGACTGTCTGCACGTGAACAGAAGGGAACTCGCCGAAACTCCCTTGGTCGCAAGCGTCGAATTGGTCTGGAAGAGCTGGAGTCGCGGCTGTTGCTGACGAACCCGCTGACATCAATTCCTCAGCTGAACAGCTTCGCGGGTGCTCCAGTCACCATTTACCTGGACTTTGACGGGCATACAGAAACGCAGGACTGGCCGGGTGCTCGAACCGACGGCCAAAGCGGTCCCGTGGTAACGCCCGTGTTTGATATCGACAATGATTTTACAACGTTCAGCGATACAGAACTTCAGATGATTGAAGAAGTCTGGTATCGAGTTGCGGAAGACTATGCTCCGTTTCGCGTGAACGTAACGACTGTTGATCCTGGAACGTATAACAACTTTGAAGCCGTGCTTGTATCCATCGGTGGCGACGGCGCATGGATTGGCAGCCCGGGCGGAATTGCATGGATTGACTCATTCAGCAACGGGCTCGTCAACACAACATACGTCTTCAGTGATAACACAGGGCGGGGTGGTGTCGATCACATGAAGGGAACTGCAATGGCGGTTTCTCATGAAGTCGGCCACATGCTGGGATTGCTCCACCACAGCGTTTATGACGCTGGCGGCAACAAGACGGCAGAATACGATCCAGGCTCGGCGACGCTGGGTCCAATCATGGGAGCACCATATGGATCGGAGCGCGAGACCTGGGCAAATGCTCCGGATTCAAATGGCGTCAACAGCATCCAGGACGACCTGGCGGTTATGACACGTGCGGCGAATCAGACGTTTGCTCTAAGAAATGACGATACCGGGAACATCATTTCGACTGCTCGGAAAATCAACGTAACAACTCCGGCAATCAGCCAGAGCGGGCGTATTGAAAGACCTGCGGATTCTGACTTTTTTGAGATTGAAACGAATACGGGCGACATTTCATTTTCTGTCACGGGGCTTGATCTTCGAACTGTCTTCAACCAAAACAATTTGAACCCCGGCACAAATCTTGACCTCGTACTTCGTCTTTACAGCTCCACGGGCGTCCTGATTGCTGAAGATAATCCGACGAACAGTCTGTTTGCTTCGGTGAGTGCATCGGTTGCGGTGGGTAAGTATTACGTTCAGGTCACAACCACCGGTGAGTATGGTGCTTTGGGGAATTATACGCTCACAGGGAACGTCATCCCGCTTCCGACCACTCCATCCATGATTGGTCCATCCGGGTTGTTGACTCAGCCGGTGCCGGTCTTTGAATGGACTGTCGGAGCCAATGCATTCTACTACGAACTTCAGGTTGATAACCTCACAACCGGTCGTGCCGGGGTCTATGTTCGAAACGTCACGGGTTCCACGACGCATCAGGCAGAGCAACAGTTTACACAGGGAAATTACCAGGCTCGAGTACGAACGGTGGCCGCAGATGGATCGAAGAGTGAGTGGAGCAACTTCATTCAGTTTACGATTGACATCCCGACTCCTGCCAAGCCGATTATGACTCGGCCTGTGGGTGAACTGGCGACGTCGTTTCCGGAATTCATCTGGAATCCCGTGGACTTCGCGGCCTCTTACGATGTGTGGGTGAATAATTTTGCGAATGGCCAGCGAGTCATTTATCGAACAAACAATCTGACAACCGCGTATAAGCACTTTAATCCGCTGGCTGATGGCACCTATCGTGCCTGGGTCCGAGCAACGAATTCGGTTGGTGAGGCCAGTCCGTGGAGTGACTTTGTCGAGTTCTCGATTGATGCTCCGACACCGGTGGCTCCGACGATCACCGCACCAACGATTGTCACCAACAACGTGAACCCCAGAATCGTCTGGACTCAGGGTGAAGACGTTTGGAAATACGATCTGTGGGTGGACTATCGAAATGCGGGAATCAGCCAGTATATTCGAGACACAAACATCCAGGGTAAGAACTTCTACGATCCTGCTGCATTGCCACAGGGAACGTATGTCGCCTGGGTACGTGCTCGAAATGGAAATGACGAGGTAAGTGGCTGGAGTGCGCCGTATACGTTCACGGTTGATATCCTTCCGCCTGGTAAGCCTAAATTGACTGCTCCGATTGAAAATGGCAGCACAAAGGTGACGTCGGCAAATCCTGAGTTTCGGTGGAATGCTGTAGATCGCGGTGCGAAATACGATCTGTGGGTCAATAACGTGACAACCGGTGTGGTGCAGTTCATCCGCGAGCAGGAGCTGACTGGAACGTCATTTACGTCACTGACTTCGCTGACTCAAGGCAGCTACAAGGCCTGGATTCGTGCAAAAAACAGTGCGGGAGAAGTTGGACCATGGAGCGACGAGTACTCGTTTTCCGTGGATGATCCGACTCCATCAATTCCTGTATTCACAGGTCCGGCTCCAAACACCGCAGGTTCGATTGAAGATTCAACACCGACCTTCACCTGGACATTTGACGTTCACGCCGATTTCTACGATCTGTGGATTGACAACAATACACTGCAGAAGTCTCAGGTCGTTCGTGTTCCGATGATCGTCGGCGAATCATATACGGTTCCCGATGCCCTTAGGTTTGATGAACATCGATTTACCGCATGGGTTCGAGCTGGCAATACTGCCGGTGAGTTCAGTGAGTGGAGTAACGCATTCCGGTTTGTTATCGATGTACCAAATCCGTCGACACCTGAAATCATCGGTCCCAACAATACAATTCGGACGAAGACTCCAACGTTCGAGTGGGTGCACTCATCGGGTTCTGTTCGCTACGAGATCATGGTTCGTGACCTCGAACGTCAGGAAAACATTGTCCTGAATGTGCGAACGTTTCAGGTGAATCCTGCAGGAACAATTGCTTCCTACACTCTGCCGTCAGACAAGGCACTGACGAACGGGACATATCGATTCTGGATTCGAGCGTTTAACAGTCAGGGTACGGCGAGTGCCTGGAGTGCTTCAAAGACGTTCGCGATTCAGGCTTCACTGGATTCCGGATTGACGATTCCTAACGCTGATCCTGAAAAGATAGAACTCACCGCACTGCTGGCTCCGCTTGCCGACGAGCCAGTGGTCTCTGAGGAATCTTCCTCGGAAGGGGCTCAGCCAGAAGTCGTTGAAGCCGATCTCCGCGAACAGGCTGAATACGTCGCTGTGATGTCAGAGATTGCAGACCCATCAACTTCTTTGATTGGCGAGTTCCTGATGCAGCAGCTTCCTGTGATTGCTGCTGAGTAGTTTCACTAAGAACAGATCGAGCCATCACGCTTTGCGTGATGGCTCTTTGTCTTTATAGGCTGCTCATTTCCTGCCGAGCACATCCCTCTGGTCCCGCGCTGCCGCGTTGGTGTGCCTGCGAGTGATCTCAGAGGAATGGGGTTCAGGGGCGTAGGAAAAGTGAACGCAGAGGCGCAAAGACGCAGAGAAGACTGCCGTTGCCTCGGTTGTTCTTTGCGTCTCTGCGCCTTTGCGTCTCTGCGTTAAATTTCGAGAACACCAGGACCGCGTCTGTATGCCGGCGAATGCACTCAGAAGAAGAGGGTTCCAGGGTTGTCGGAAAAGTGAACGCAGAGGCGCAAAGACGCAGAGAAGACAGCAAGTGCCTTGGTTGTTCTTTGCGTCTCTGCGTTAAATTCGAGAGCACCAGGAACACCACTGAATGCCCGCGAATGCACTCAGAAGAAGAGGGTTCCAGGGTTGCAGGGATAGTGAATGCAGAGCCGCAAGGACGCAGAGAATGCCAGCAGGTGCCTCGATTGTTCTTTGCGTCTCTGCGTTTTCTTTTGACAATGCACCAATGCTTTGGGGTGCGTGAAGGCGATTTGCTTTTACCGGCGGATTTTTACTTCCGAACCCGGGCGAAGAAGTGTAAAGACTTCTTCGATATCGTCCTCACCGAGATGAATACATCCGCGAGACGCGGCCTGACCGATGGTGGACTGATCGATTGTTCCATGGATCCCGATGTGGTTCCCCAATCCCAGCCAGTGTTCCCCAAGGGGGTTCTCGGGATCATCTGCATCGACGACTCCACCATCCGGATTGTACCAGGTTGGATTCCGGAGCTTCTCTTCGACTTTAAACGACCCAACGGGAGTGCGGTCTCCTTCGCCGGTGCCGATTGCATATCTTCGGACATACCAGCCATGTGCATGGATCGTCATCGCAAACTCATTGAGATCCACGACCGCGGAAAACGGTCCACGGACGACTTTGAGTGACTGCCCAGCTTTGATTTGATCCGGGCTGGTGTGATTCAGTCTTGCCAGGTATTCAGCGGTGACCTGATATTCTGAAGCAATCGCACCGAGAGTTTCACCAGCCTGGACAATTCGAGGTTCCGAGAACTGATGATCAGGAGAGACGAACACCAGGAATGCCGTATGTTCAATTCGGTCTCGGATGAGTGAGCGATCCTGAGGAGACTTCCAGTAGATCTTTGATAGCTTTGCGTGTGCATCCATGATCTTTCCCTGCCTGTAGTCTTCATCGATCTGACGAAGTTGCCCGGCAAGTTCCGCCGAGATCACCGTTGGAATCTCTGGCTGAGTACTCGTTGGCTCTGAGTCTTCGATGTTGTCAATGTATGAAGTGACTTCAGCGGAGACCTGTTGAATAGGAGAATCTTTGACGTCGGGCTCATCTCGAAATTCGGGAAGCCCATCACCGATTGGTTCTGACTGCGCCGCGATTGCATGCCGCACGGATCCGGATTCAGTCGACCTTTCGGACGGAGAGTCAGACCTCCCTGAAGTGCGATCGATGATTGGTTCCCAGTGATTGCTTACTGGATTTGAAGAAAGATCGGATGTAGGCGATGTAGCTAACGAGCCCGTTGCCGGGTAACGAATATCGGGGAGAAAATCGAGGTACCAAATGACAAAGACGGCCGCCAGGCCTGCTGCCATTTGCCAGGGGCGGCGTGATTTTTGATTGGTTTTCTGAAGAAATGGCTGCATATCCGTGCCCTTCTGCAATGATCTCCGTAAGAGTCGTGATTATCTCACGAATGCCCGATTCGATCTACTCGAACTTTGCAGCTCCCTCCCGTTCTCACAGTCCCCTTTTTCAGCCCGTGGGCGGGAAACCTGGGTTGCAACGTGTTCTGGAGGCGCTACGTTTAGCGGGGGGGCCGAGCTCAGTAGGTGGCAGTTTTAGGTGGGTGTTGCGCCTGGAGGAAGTTTCTTGTTGTTCTGCTTTACGTATTCGGCGCGTTGAGCCGCATATTCTTCGGGAGTTGACTCAATCACGTTCGCGGATTCGCCCTGGTTCATTTCGAACAGGCGACGAATAAAAGGCACGCACCAGCCGCAACCGGTTCCGGCCCCTCCACATTCACTGACCTGGCTGGGCACCTTTGGGCGGTGAATACGGATGAAGTTTTGAACCTTTCGGCAAGAGACATGAAAGCAGTAGCAGAGTTTATCATCCGGTCCCATTGGTTTTCTCGATTGCCGAGTCGATCTCGAAGTTCTGGACTTTGAGTAGGGTGGTTTGAAACAGTACAGCGTCTGTATCAAATTCGCACAGATTGTTCTCCGTAGACGGCTGTCGTGATGAGTTGGCCAATCCGGAAGATGAGAATTTCCTGATAATTCTGCAGGATCAGGGGGAATCTTTAGACAGTTTTGTCAGTTTTGACGGTGTAACTCCGTAGTCCTACTGCAAATCGGCAATTCTTGCCGGAAATGGGCTGATTTTTGCTCGGCAGAATCGAACCGAAGCAACAAATCATAATAAATGGAAGCAGAAAGGGAGATGCAGGATGCTCGTCTTAAGTAGAAAAGTTGGTGAAACAATTCAGATTTCGGACAACATTTCCGTCACCGTGACGGAAGTTCGTGGAGGGCGTGTCCGATTGTCCATCAATGCCCCGAAATCGGTTCGAATTGTAAGACAGGAGATTCTCCTGGACGAGCCGATGACGCCCACAGCAGTCGGTTCTGTAAATGAGACACCAAGATCCTCCGCGAAGTAATTCCCATTTGCTTGCTCGACGTGAGCAATGCCATTTGCTGCTGATTGATTTGCAGGAGAAGCTTCTACCATCGATTCCTGATCGGGACGATGTTGTGAAGAATTGTCTTTTCCTATTGGAGTGTTGCAGAATTCTTGGGATTCCGGCTTCCCTATCGGAACAGTACCCGAGAGGACTGGGGAGTACCGTGACTCCATTGGCAAACCATGTTGCCGTCCGGTCGCGATTTGAGAAGCTGCGGTTCAGTGCCGCCGCCGAGTTTCAGGCTTCGGCCAATTCGCAACTTGCAGAACCGACGGGTGATCTTTGTACTGAGGTCATTCAGCGACACGTAATCTTGTGCGGAGTCGAAGCCCACATTTGTGTTGCTCAAACGGCTCTCGAGCTCATCGCTGCCGGATTTATTGTGTTTGTCATCACCGATGCTGTTGCCAGTCGTCATTGCAACGATCGGTTGGTTGCTCTGGAACGCATGCGGTCCGCTGGCTGTATTCTGACGACAGCAGAAGCGATTGCGTTTGAGCTTTGCGCCCAGGCCGGCACTCCAGAATTCAAAGCTCTGAGCCAACTCGTCAAAGCCCGCTAAAATAAAAGAAATGTAGCTTGGGCATTCCTGCCCGAGCCGCGTCTGGCGCGTTGTTTTGGTTCAGGGGCAAGTGGAATCCTGCAGGATAGCGGTTAGCGAGAAGCAGTGATGACATCCTGTCGAATCGCATTCGTCTTTGGCCCCCGGAATGGCGCTCGGGTTGTACCTCCGCAGAGCCTTGTCGCGACAAAGCTCTGCGTTTGCGGGGCTCTTCCAGTTTGCGATCACGTTCTTCAAAGGTCTTCGTTTCAGGCGCGTTGCGTTTGTCGGCTGGTGTCACATATCCAATCGCACTGTGCAGCCTCACTGTGTTGTACTGGTCCACATAGTTCGGCACGCGTTTTCGTGGCTCTGCGATCGTTGCCGACCATACGAACGAATTGTTTGAAATCGCGGGCCGTAAACTGAGAGCCATTGTCTGAGATAATCCTCGGCTTTTCACCGGGGAGCTTCTCCAATGCGTTCTGAATGACGATCTCCACGTGCCAGTGTCGATACGGTCCATCAGGCTGAACAAAACCAGTGCCCTTCTTCGAAGGAACCCACCGGCTTCGGTCCGGGTGACCGGTATCTCGCAGGACTCGATACACCGACGACGGGCTGACGGCCACGATGTCATTGTTCAGCATCATGGATGTCATTGTTCAGCATCATGAACGTCAACTGACGGTAACCATTCAGTGGATGGCTGTCGTGATCGTCGAGAATCGCCTGCCGTTCCCGGTCCTCCAGGCCGCGCCCGGCAGCTGCCTGGAGGGCAATTCAGCCCGCTCAGTCCAGTAGCCGATGTAATCTACAATTTCATCGCAAGTATTGTGGGGAACCCAATCACTTTTCAGAGGCGGCATCGCCGCGTTCAAACCGCGATGGCGGCCCAGTGTCTTTTTTTGCGAGAACCTTGGCTCCCTCTTCCCCTGGGTGCCTCCTGACACCTGCCGCTTTCTGCTCAGCACTGAAATGACGACGTGTCCGTGTCTTACTCATGGAAGTTTCCTCCCGTCAGGTTCTGCGAACCACAACCCTCACACGATTCCACTTCCCTTTGACCCGATATAAGAGTTGAGGAATAAAAAAAAACCGGATCAGAGATCCGGTTTCTGGAGTTGCGTTTGAAGCAGGCCTGCTGAGACCTGCGATGGTTGTGTTGAGCTATGATGCGGGGACTGCAGGCGTCCTTGTTTCGGAGGATTGCTTCGAAGAGAAGTCGCACAGTTCTTCGCGAACTATGTTCATCGACTTCGGCGCTTCGATGCCGATCCGTACAGAGTTGGGACCAATGCGAACCACCGTGATCGCAATTTCGTCTCCAATCAGAATTCTCTCACTTGTTTTTCGTGACAGTACCAGCATCTCAACATCTCCCGTTCATCGGCCATCCCTGCACCGAAGGTGTTGACCACACCTTGTGATCAACCCGCAGAATTTGCATCGCCTCGACCCCATCCGGCAAAACCTGCCTGACATCATTTCGATGGCGACATCAGAACGATAACACTCAGTGAATCCGATGCCAACCCCAATCTCCGGAAAAGCGTTATAGCCCATAAAATTAGCACAACACTCACACTCAGCGCTGCCTGCTTTTTGAGCAGCCTGTTTTTGGGGCAGTCGCAGTTGTGGTGGTGTGTGTTTGGTCAGCGTTTTTTACCGCAATGTTGGCTTTCTGGCGCCGTGTCAGAAAATGGATTTCGGGGTGAAGGTGGGTGATTGGTTGGGGGGTTGGCTTGCCGGACCGTGGGTCGCAGGTTGAAATGCCGGTCTCGAGCCCGGAAGGCGTTTGGGAGCCGGAAGGTGCTCGTGATGAAGAAACAACAGCAGACGCGTGGAGGACTGGTGACGTGATACGTATCGGCATCATTGGAATCGGATTCATGGGCTATACCCACTTTGAGGGTGCTCGAGGACTTCAGGGCGCGCGTGTAGCAGCGATTGCGACGAGGGATCCGAAGAAGCTTGCCGGCGACTGGACTTCCATTCAGGGCAATTTTGGTCCTCCGGGAGGACATGTGGATGTCAGTGAGCTGAAGCGGTATTCAGACTATCGGGATCTGTTGGCCGATCCGGAGATTGATCTTGTCGATATCTGTCTTCCCACCGATCAGCACTTCCAGGTGGTGATGGATTCAATCCGGGCCGGTAAAGCCACATTGGTTGAAAAGCCGATTTCGGTCAGCCAGTCAGAAGCGGAGCAGATGGTTGCGGCGGCATCGTCGGCTGGTGTTCCGCTGATGGTTGCTCATGTGCTTCCGTTTTTCCCTGAGTTTCGATTTGCAGCAGATGCGGTTCGATCAGGAGCCTATGGTGCAGTGCGTGCTGCTCACTTTAAACGAGTCATCTGTCGGCCGAACTGGTCGAGTGACATGTCCGACTTCCGAAAGCTGGGTGGTTGGGGAATTGACCTGCACATCCACGACAACCACTTCATTGCTCATGCGTTCGGGCGTCCGGTATCCGTGTTCTCCACGGGATTGCTCCAGGATGGCTTTGTGAACCACGTTCATACATCGTACGTTTACAAAAACGGACCTGCGGTGACTTGTGTGAGTGGTGGGATTGCGGCCTCCGGACTGCAGTTTGCTCACGGGTATGAAATCTACTTTGAAAATGCGACACTCCTCTTCGAGGCCGGCACCATTGGCGGCGAATGGGTTGTTTCTCGCCCGCTGACGGTCATTACCAACGACGGTAAAGTTGAAAAACCAGAGCTGGCCGGAGGGACCAGCTGGTGTGCCGCCTTCACAAGTGAGCTCCAGACTGCCGTTGACGCTGTTCAACGGAAAGGGGAAGCAGGGCCATTGCAGGGAGATGTGGCATTGTCAGCTCTGCAGATGTGCTGGGCAGAAGCTCAGAGCATCGGAAACGGGCAGTTGGTCACGCTTTGAAGTTTGATGTCCGCCACATCGGGGCCTGAGATCAGTGCGAGGCATTTGAAGAATGGATGGTCTTGAGAGAAGTGAAGGGCCGTCGAGTCATCATCGGCGGCGTTTACTTCAAAAGGAAATCCTTGGCTGGTATTCCAAACACGGTCGCAGGTTGCCGTGGCGAGAATCGTCTGATCCGTATCGAGTCTGGATCAGTGAGATTATGCTTCAGCAGACAACCGTCGCTGCCGTTGTTCCGTACTTCGAGCGATTTCTAAGCCGATTTCCCGACGTACAGACACTTGCGCGGGGACCTGAATCGGATGTGTTGAGGCATTGGGAAGGGCTGGGGTACTACAGTCGGGCGCGAAACCTCTATCGCGCTGCCAATACGATTGTTGAACGGCATGGTGGCCGATTTCCGGACACGCCGGAAGAGCTTCTGACTCTTCCGGGAGTAGGACGATACACGGCGGGTGCCGTCGCATCGTTCGGGTTTGGCCTGCAGGCACCGATCGTGGAAGCGAATACGCTCAGGCTATATAGTCGACTTATGGGGCTGACCGTTGATCCGTACTCGACGGCCGGCCAGAAACAGCTCTGGGGATTTGCCGAATGGATTTCGGTGACCAGTTCTCCTGCCGATTTGAATCAGGCGCTGATGGACATCGGCTCCTCGGTTTGCCGTCCGCAGGAGCCGAAGTGCGGCGAATGTCCTCTGGCCAAGTTTTGTAGAGCGAACGCCAGTGGGGAGCAGTCATCAATTCCTATTGCGAAAAAACGCCCGGCAAAGACACCGGTGACCGAGGTGCTGTTTGCTGTTGAGCGTGATGAGCGATACCTGCTTCGCCAATACGATCCGGGCGAACGATGGGCTGGTTTATGGGACTTTGCTCGATTTCAGGTCGACGAAAACGGTGGGGTTTTGGATCAGCCAGCGGCCGCCGAGTTGTTGTTTGAACCCGCTGCGGGATATGCCACGATCCCTGAGTCGTGGATAGAGGGGCTCAGGGAGCGGACTGGATTAAAGGCTCGTTCTGTGGCGGGGCTTCGGGAAATCCGACATGTCGTGACGAGGTTTCAGATTCGATTGCTCTGCTTTCATGTGTCCGAAGTTGGCGGCCGTCTGCGATCCGGTGCTGGTTACAGATGGGTTTCGAGAGAGGAGCTGCTGGAACTGCCGTTGTCCAAAACCGGGCGACAGGTCGCTGTTCTTCTTGGTCAGATCCGCCAGTAGACATATTGGTGGGGCTCAGACGCGGAGGCAGGTGCGGACTCAGTCGCCTGCGGCTAGCCGTTAAACTTATGATTCAGTCGCCTGCGGCTGGCCGTTAAACTTACCTGGTGGGATAGGCGGTGATGATGTCGCTTGTGCCTTCGATCACAATCCTGATACTGCGGCACTCCGGATGATCCTGTGATTCGCCATCCTGCCCGCCCACATAACCAATCCTGCGATTCATCCGAACGGTGAATACGGTTCGGTTGTTTTGTTTTTCTGTACGGACATCTTGACCGCCCTTCTTTGCCTTAACCCACGCTTCATCGATGATGGCGAAGACCTTAGAGCGACCACCATCGAAGACGCCGTGCACGCGTTTATCAGGCTGGTCTTCAGCGTGTTCCATGACATGGTCGGATCGATGTCCGTCGGCGCTTCCGGGTTTGTATCTGAGTCCTGCGGTGGACTCGAGAACGTTGTTCCCGACATCCCTGAGTTCCCCAAGTTTTCGTTCTTCAGAACCTGGCGGATCGTTCTGATCGCCGGCCGTTGGCTCTTTGGTTGGCTCTTTGGTTGGCTCGCTCGACCGGTCATCAGCAGACGGGAGGTTTTCGGCAATGCTGGATTCGGGGGCGGTGCCATTTTGGCCAAACCACGATTCGATTCGAGGTTTTAGAGCAGTGACGGCGATTACGACGAGGATGACCGCCAATTGGAGCCAGAGTCGCTTTTGGTTTTTTGAAGAAAATACGGGCGAATTCTGCATGGACGGGCGATCAATAAAATTCATGACACGGGATCCACGGGGGGGAGGACATTGGTCTCTGAGGGAGACTGGTGCAAAATTTGAGGAAAACGGTCAGGCCTTCGATTCCGGAATTGAAGGCGTTCATTAGACTCTCGTGCACTGTGATTTCAAAACAACAAGCGATAAGAAGTCAAGACACGGGAGAATTGAATCAATGTCAGGTGGATCTCCATATCAAGCGGGCAGTGACTTTGGTGGCAACCAGGGGCAGCGCCCACAGATTAACAACCATATGGTAAAATCAATTTTGTCCACGATCTTCTGCTGTTTGCCGTTGGGGATTGTGGCAATTGTGTTTTCGGCTCAGGTGAACGGGAAGATCGACGCCGGCGATTATGTTGGTGCTCAGCAGACGGCCGATCAGGCCAGCAAATGGGGCAACATCAGCATTGGTTTGGGAGTTGCGGGCACTGTGGCCTACTTTATTTTTGTTGCACTTGCGATCATTGGGGCGAGTACACAGCAGTAGTTCGTTTTCCACGGTGCGTTTTGGAATTATTGACCAGACAGAGCCGGCCTGCCAGCGAATGTAGTGCGTCCCTGAACGAACTCCTCGCTGGAGCTGGTCTTTTGGACGAACCCAACTAACGACATTGTTCTGATTGCGACTTTCGTGTTTGCAGTCGCATTCAGCGCATTGTTTGTGTTTGGCTCTCAGTGAGAGTGTTTGTGAGAGTGATTGATTGTTGAGCAAAGCCGTGACAGAAGAGAAGTCCACATCAAACACGTTATATGCTGTTCAACGTGGCCCGTGGATTACGGAGCGAGTTGTCAACTTTTTTGTTGTTACGGGGGCTCTGGTTGGGTGCCTGATTCTGTGGTGGTTTGAACCTGGGCAGGCATCCTATTTTCCTCGATGTTCAACATTCCAGCTGACGGGCATGCATTGCCCCGGCTGTGGAGCTCAGCGTGCCATACACCACCTGATGAATGGCCGCTTTTTGCTGGCGATGCACTACAATCCCCTGGTGGTGCTGACATCGCCGTGGATTTTCGTGAGTGGATTGTTCTGGACTTTGCGAATCTGGGACCTGCCGGGGCGAGACCTGGGCCGCCGTTTTTACTATCGATCGCCGGGTAAACTGGCGATGGCGTTTGCAATTGGTGTTATTCTGTTTGGCATTCTGCGGAACGTTCCCGGAGAGCCTTTTTCGTGGATCGCTCCGCCGGAACAATCGGATATACGGACTCCGGAGTGATGGAATCGTTGTAAATCCCGGGACAATTCAGAGCTGCATTTGGTGATCGTCGATTGTTGGTTACAATGTCAGGGCAGAGTCGTTTTGCTGAGTTGAAGAGTTTTTTTGAGTCTGACGAGATCCATGTCAACAGACGTTAAATCCGACCCGATAAGTGCAGTCCCGGACGAGCGTGGGCGATTTGGCCAGTTTGGCCGTCGTTACGTGCCTGAAACACTGATGTTCGCACTGGATGAGTTGACGGCCGCCTATGAAGCGGCTCGCCACGATCCTCAGTTCCAGGCTCAGCTGAATGACTTGTTGAAGCACTATGTAGGGCGACCGAATCCACTGTATTTTGCGGAGAGATTGACGTCAAAATGCGGTGGTGCAAAGATCTACTTCAAGCGAGAAGATCTAAACCTCACGGGCGCTCACAAGATCAATAACACAATTGGTCAGGTCCTGCTGACTCAGCGGATGGGAAAGACGCGTGTGATCGCCGAAACCGGCGCTGGTCAGCACGGTGTCGCAACAGCCACCGCATGTGCTCGGTTTGGGCTCCCGTGTGTGGTGTATATGGGTGAAGAAGATGTTCGCCGTCAAAAGCTGAATGTCTTCATTATGCGAACGATGGGTGCTGAGGTTCGACCGGTCACCACAGGTTCACGAACGTTGAGAGACGCAATCAACGAAGCGATGCGAGACTGGATGGCATCGGTCAGAGACACTCATTACATCATTGGCAGCGTTGTTGGTCCGCATCCATTTCCGATGATGGTGAGAGACTTTCAGTCTGTGATAGGCAGGGAGGCTCGATCGCAGTGTCTTGAGCAGGTTGGTCGTCTGCCGGATGAAGTTGTTGCCTGCGTTGGAGGCGGTTCAAATTCCGCCGGCATGTTCTATCCATTCGTTGATGACTCGTCTGTACAGCTCACCGGAGTCGAAGCGGGTGGTCGAGGCAATCGGCCGGGCGACCATGCGAGTACTCTTTCTTATGGGAAGCCCGGAATCCTGCATGGAAGTTACAGCTATGTTCTTCAGGACGAGGACGGCCAGACATCGGACGTGCATTCGATCTCTGCGGGACTCGACTATCCGGGAGTCGGCCCGGAGCATAGTTACTGGAAGGAGACCGGCCGAGTCAGCTATGTGAATATACTTGACGATGAAGCACTGGCCGCATTTTCGACAATGGCGCGAACTGAGGGCATTCTGCCAGCAATTGAAACATCGCATGCAATAGCGTATGCCATGAAAGCGGCTGCCCAGCGAAGTCCGGACGATGTGATTGTTGTTTGTCTGTCAGGCCGAGGCGATAAAGACGTCAACGAAGTTGCTCGCCTGACCGGCCAGCAGATGTAAATCGGACCTGTTTGTGCTTTGTCATCTGTTCCTTGAGGCTCTGCAACACCATCATGCGGCTTTCTCAGATCTTTCAGCAGCGTAAGTTTGTTTTGTCGATTGAGATTTTCCCTCCAAAGACCGTTGAGGGGGATATCGCCCTGAAAAGGCACCTGGAAACGCTGGTTCAGTTCGATCCGGCATTCATTTCCTGCACTTATGGGGCTGGTGGATCAACTCGAGACCGAACGCTTCAGTGGTGTAAGACGATTCAGGGGGAGCTTACCCGGACCGCAATGGCCCACTTTACATGCGTGGGGTCTTCTCGCGAAGAGTTAGAACAGTGGCTGAGTGAAGCGGTCGCCGGAGGTGTCCGGAATATCATGGCACTTCGCGGTGATCCTCAGCACGGGCAGGCTGCATTTCAGGCAGCGGAGGGCGGTCTGAGTCATGCGAACGAGTTGGTTTCACTAATTCGTGAAGTCCATTCCGGGATGGGGATCGGAGTAGCCGGGTACCCAGAGAAACATGTGGAGGCACCGTCGCTGGATGTGGACCTCGCACATCTGAAGACAAAGGTTGATGCAGGGGCGGACGCAGTCTTTACTCAATTGTTCTTTGTGAACGACAACTTCCTTCGTTTTCGCGACCGCTGTGAAACGCTCGGGATTCGGATACCGATTGTTCCCGGGATTATGCCAATCACGGATTTTGCCAGAATCCAGCGGATTATTTCGATGTGTGGAACTCAGTTTCCTGCAGAGCTGTCAAGGCGACTGGAAGCTGCGAAAGATGACGCGGCATCGCAGTTTGAGATTGGTGTCGAGCATGCCATTTCGCAGTGTGAGGCATTAAAGGCGGCGGGAGTACCCGGCATTCATTTCTATGCGTTAAACAAATCCGATGCCTGCCAGAAAATCCTTGAAGCGATTCAGTAAGTTGAGTGTGTGACAGTATCGGGACATGCGGCTGTGGCTTAGAATCTGTCTGAAGCTTCAATCATCCGATCTCTGAATCGAAGGACGTCATCCATGGCGACAGAACTCTCTCGAGGGCTCCAGAAACTCCATGAACTGCTGAGAAAACTTGGAGAAGCCGAGAAGACTTTGTCACAGGGGCCTCGACGGATTAGTGTTGCTGAGAAAGCTGTCAAAGCCGCACGCGACGCGATTGAAGCTCAGAAGCTGGAAATCAAGAACAGCCGTAAGCACGCGGATGAACTGAACTTGAAGCTTCGGTCCAAAGAAACAGATTTGGTGAAGCTGACCGGCATGCTGAATCAGGCTTCTTCCAACAAAGAATACGACATCATGAAGGGCCAGATTCAGACTGCCAAAGGCGATCAGGCTTCGATTGAAGAAATCGCATTGACGGCGATGGAAGCGGCCGACGAAATTGCTTCGGCATTGAAAGGCAAGGAAGCTGACCTGAAGCAGAAAGAGCAGCATCTGAAGGATGTGCAGGCAGAAGTTCAGGCAGCGGAGGCCGGGTTGAAGGCTACGATTGCAGAGCTGGAAGCACAGGTTGCCCAGGCGGAAACTGTACTCAGCGCTGGAGACATCAGAAATGCCTATGGTCGTCTGCGACTGGCACACGGTGCTGAGGCACTTGCTGCTGCGGAGGACAGTTTTTGCACATCGTGCAGCAACAAGATCACGACTCAGGATTTGGTTCGCATGAACACCGGAACGATATTGTTGTGCCGGGAGTGTGGTCGAATTCTTTACGTCGTTGACTGATCATCAGAATCTGTTTCTGTTGTGTCGCCTCGCTGAATTGTGGGCAATTCTCGAGTGGTGCGATCATGCAGGCTGACGGGTGTATCATCAACAATGACTGCGATTTCAGTTTCACCCAGTAGAATCCGGTCTCCGGTTTTGAGTTCTGCGGATTCAATGTCCTGATCGTTGACGATCGTCAGATTCGTAGATTCGTTGTCGACGATCTCGAAATGTCCAACAGAATTCCTGCGTATTTCCGCATGAACACGACTCAGAAGTGAATCGGGAATCACCACATCGGCGCGGCGGCTTCGACCGATCGTCACGGGGAGGTCTTCCGGAACGATGATCAGTTCCCCGCCGGGAAATATGGTGCTTCGGAGAATCAGCCGAGCCATCTCGCAGGGTCCTTGCGCAGTATCTGGAAACCAACCTCTTCTTAACACTCATCTTCGCGAGGATCGGCCTGACTTCAATTGTTGAATGACATTCATGTGCCATTTTGTCGTTCTGCATGGATTCGAAGACAGAATCGGCACATCCCCAACGACTCTCCTATTTGTCCTGATCGCGCTGATGCCGTTTTGGTGCAGTGTTTCGCCGTCAAAGGAGGGGCGACTGCGGTGGGAGTGGGTTGTGAGAGGTACGAGTGAGCTAAGTTCTCAGTGCATCGCCCAGTCGTCTTTCTCAGGTTGCATCATGACATCAAAGAAGAAATCAGTCGGCAGCACATCAAAAACACCTGCTCTTCGACCAGCGAAATCTTCTGGCACCTCAACGGTTCCGTCGACAGATCCGCAAGAGTCGGGTGCGATTCTGGGGCGGCTGGACGACATTCAGAATCAGCTCCAGAGAATTTCACAGCCTGCCCAGATGTTGGAAACGGCGTCAGCGTCGGGCGTCGAGTCCGGCGAAATCGGTCGGTTGCTGAAAGACGAACTGACTGCCGTGGCGGAGTCACTAAAAAACGAGTTCCGAAGTTCCGTAGAAAGTCTGCGGCAGGTTCAGACGTCAGCAGCTACATCTCAGTCTGAAGTCCTGAGAACTCTGACAGACCTGATTTTTCAGTCTGCGTCAGGTCAGATGTCGTTATCCGACATTGAGAAGTTGTTATTTGATTCTGAGGCACGCATTAAAGATCATTTATCGACGATCAAGGTCTCAGTGGCTGCCGTCCGGGATGAAACTGTTGCTTCGGAGATCGCTGAACCTAAGGCCGTAGCACGGAGTGGACCGCGAGCAAAGTCCTGGGAGGAGATGCGGCAGGACCTGATGAGGGGAGCTTCAAACGATAACGAAGAGATCGCCGTCGTTGAAATTGAAGATGAAGCACACGTTGACTCATCGTCTCCGTCAACCGGTTCGACTCAGGCATTTTCATTACCTGCGCACGATGCGCCGTTTGAAATCCCGGAAGCGATTGACACTTCAAAGCTCAGTGACGAACAGCTGCGAGAAGAGTTTTACAAGCGTGAGTTGCTGATTTCAGCATTGAGTAGTCGCCTGCGACGTCAATGTGGCAATCAGAGTGATATGCTGACGGTTGATCAGCTTCGAAAGATGACTGACACGCAGCCGGAGGAGCTTGCAAAAGCCATTCGCTATACTCTGATGCGGATGGATGAACAGCTCCGGCTGGGTGAGCTCGAAATGTCGCTGGAACGTGCAAGACTCTCTCGGCAGCTGACTCAGCTGGAGCACACAAAACAGATTCTCGAACGCAACGCTCGTCAGATGGGACTGACAATCAACCCGGATGGCACCATTTCCGGAACGACTGGAAATCAGGGCAAAGGCTCGAGTTCTCGACGCTGGCTCGGAAAGCTTGGCTTTCGAGAATGATCAGGCAGCTCTTCGTGGCGCGAATTCTTCGGCAACCGATTCAATGAGTTCGCGATCGATGCGGAGATCGGGTTGCGTCTTCTGAACGACTTCAAGCAGAGACGCCATTCTCACCAGTCGGGCCGGGTTCCCGTTACAGAGCTGCACAAGTGCCTGGCTGGCTGGCTGATCGAATGAAATCCGATGGCCGGACCGAGCAATCAGCAGGTCTTCAATGAAACTGATGGACTCTGCAGACGAGAACGGGAGCAGATGAATTCGCAACAGTGGTAAGTGTGCGAACACGGCGGGTTTTGTCGCAGGATGTGCGGCCCCGATCAGGTACAGGCAGCCATCGAGTTGTTCTGCCTGCGCGAGGAGCCACGACAGGAACGGTTCCGGGTTTCCGGCGGATCGATGAAGGTTATCGATCAGGACGGCCGTCCTGATTCTGCATTGCATTCTGCCCAGCAGCTCGTCCCGGATTCTCAGCAGAAGTTCAAAACGACTGACAGACGCTGCTGTCTGGATATGCAGTGATGTGGCGAGATGCCAAAACAGCGCATCACAGTCCATCCCGGAGGCATCCAGAAAAATGGTACTGATTCCGGCAGATTTGAGTTCGGAACGAACTTGTTCGATGACCGTTGATCGCCCACTGCCGCCGGAGCCGGTCAGCCAACCGAGTGGATTGCCGGATTCGGTCAGATACAGGAGTCTGGAAACTGCTTCTACCTGGGTTTCACTCTCGAAGAACCAGGCCGGCGTTTTTCGGCGACCAAACATGAGACCAGAGCCTTACTACGGTGAGAGAAGACCGACAAGCTGATATAATCGGTGCATTCGGCAAAAACGGCGCGTCAACCTGAGTGAAATCGAGTTCAAAATGAAACTGGGCCGGAAGTCATAAATCCGGGAACTTCGACGCCGGAATTTCACGCCGCTTGACAGTTCGACCTGCAGCTTCTGCAATTCGGTGCCAAACCCTGCTGAATCCTGACACTTTTAATTCCTGACTGAGAAAAGCGCGTTGTATGACGGAAATGAGTTACCGGTCTGCCGGGGTCGATCTGGAACTGTATGAACAGGCGATGCTGAAACTGCCAGCCCTGATGAAGCGGACTCACACAAAGGGTGTGATGGATCTTCCGGGCGGGTTTGCCGGTTTATTTCGAATCGGCGCACTTCGGCAATGGCGCGACCCCGTGATGGTCTCTGGAACTGACGGTGTGGGGACGAAGATTAAGGTCGCAATTCATGCGGGTGTATTCGACACCATCGGAATAGACCTTGTTGCCATGTGCGTCAACGACTGTCTTTGTCTCGGTGCAACTCCTTTATTCTTTCTTGACTATGTTGCCATGGGCAAGGATGAACCGACATTGCTGGAAAATCTGGTCCGTGGGGTGAGCGACGGTTGTTGTCAGGCGAAGGCCGCTCTGCTGGGTGGTGAAACGGCAATCATGCCGGACCTGTACGCCCCGGGTGACTTTGATATGGCGGGGTTCTGTGTGGCGGCCGCTGAACGAGATGAACTTGTTGACGGGAGATTTCGAGTACGCCCCGGAGATGTGCTGGTGGGCGTGCCATCTTCCGGCTTTCATTCCAATGGCTATAGTCTTGTTCGTAAGGTTGTGTTTGAACATACAGGATTAAAAGTCTCCGACCAAGTGAACGAGCTCAGTGAAACTGTCGGGACTGCATTGCTTCGACCAACCAGAATCTATTCCGATACCGTCGCCGCAGTGCTCGAAGCGTGCGGAAATGCCTCGGTCCACGCGATTGCCCACATTACCGGTGGAGGAATCGCAGACAATTTTGAACGTGTCCTTCCGGAACATGTGTGTGCGACGATTGATCGTTCTGCATGGCAGATTCCAGGAGTGTTCAACTGGCTTCAGGGGCTCGGCAGTGTGGCGACGGAAGAGATGTTCAAAGTCTTCAATATGGGGATTGGAATGATCTTCGCGGTACCACCTGAAGCAGTGGCACCCGTGATCAGGGCCGCGTCGACACCGGAGTATCCCGCCTTCGAGCTTGGCAGAATCGATGAACACAGTGGCAAGGGACCGATCGTGCGACTGATCTGAACTTTGGCGCGTAGATGGGCAGTCTGATTTTGATTCTGAGAATGTGGCAAGCGAATCAGCCTTATGTTTTACTGGCGAGTATTTCTTACGTTTTTTCGAAATTCGCTGATTCGTGAAGCGATGTTTCGCGGGAATTTTGTCATCCAGGTACTGACACGTCTGTTTTGGTTTTCTGCTCAGATTGCACTGTTCAAGATCATTTATTCGCAGGTGACAACGATTCGGGAATGGACGGAGCACCAGTACTTTGCCTTCATGGCAACGGGAATGCTGGTGAATTCGATTGTCGAAGCGTTCTTCATGCCCAACTGTGCTGAATTCAGTGAGAACATACGGACGGGACGACTGGACTTTGCTTTGACAAAGCCGATCGACACACAATTTCTGATCTCACTGGAACGAGTCAACATCTCGATGGTCAGCCAGTTGCTGCTGTCGATTGCCCTGCTTGTGCGATCGTTATGGATGATTGGTTCGCCCATTTCGACTTTCCAGGTGCTCGGATATTTGTTTTATGTGATTGTCGCTGTGATGTTCTTTTACTCGCTGATGATCACAACGGCCTGTACCAGCATTCTGTTTGGGCGAAATCAGGGACTGTATGACTTCTGGTTCTACATTACTGTCTTCGCGCGTTATCCACGCAGCATTTATGATGGGCGGACTGCCGGGACGGTTGAAACCGGAGAAGTGATTCAGTTTGCGTTCTCCTATATTGTTCCAATTCTGATTGTGATCACTGTTCCTTCGCAGGTAATTCTCGGAACGCTTGCCGACTGGCGACTTGCCGTGGCGGCCATGATTGCATCAACGGCAGGACTTCTGGTCGCCAGAACTGTGTTTCACTGGTCGTTGAATCATTATCGAAGTGCAAGCAGCTGAGGACTGGCAAACCGAATGCTTGCGACGTGACTACTAAAGGGATCAAACAATGGGAAGACTCAGGTCGTGGTTTCCATTGATCATGATGTTCTGTTTGAGTCTGTCGAGCACTGGACATGTGTTTTCAGAGGAGGCGGTATTCAGCAAGTGAATCATCAACAGCGTTCGACAACATTTGGCCTGACAACCCTGATTTGTGTTGTGATTGCCAGCATGATTGGTTCCGGCGTCTTTACAACGTCCGGGTTTTCAATCGCGTCACTCGGTTCTCCATCGCGGGTACTCATTGCATGGCTGATCGGCGGAGGGATTGCGGTTTGCGGAGCGGTCTCTTACGGCGTCCTTGCGCGACTGATGCCACAGTCCGGAGGTGAGTACCTGTATCTGAGTCGGCAGCTGCATCCTGCCGCTGGATTTATTGCCGGATGGGTATCGCTCACGGCTGGTTTCACGAGCGCCATTGCATTGACTGCGATGACGTTTGAGACGTATGCGATTCCTGATCGTCCGGCCTGGTTGCCTGAGAATGTCGCGGCGATTGGGCTGATCCTGGCATTTGGTGTCGGGCATTCGTGGTTTGTTGAGATGACAACCCGAATTCAAAACGCTGTCGTAATCCTGAAGGTTGGTGCTCTCATATTGTTTCTTGGCTGGGTGGTCATTGTGATCCGTTCACATGGATGGCACTGGGCACCGCTGCCCGACGCTCCTGTCAAATGGGACAAGATCGCTGTCGAGATGGCGAAAGCTGTGATGTGGATTTCACTGAGTTATGCCGGATTCAATGCTGCGATCTATGTGGGTTCTGAAGTTCCGAACGGTGAGCGAGTGATTCCCAATGCTCTGCTGATGGGCACGTTGATTGTCACAGTCCTCTATCTGGCACTGAATACAGTGTTTGTGGCGGCTGTTCCTGCCAGAGAAATTGCGGGACAACCGGACGTGGCCGCCATTGCCGCCAGGGCTGTGGGTGGAGTATCGCTTGAACGACTGATTCGAGGGACGATAGCGGTGGCGACGTTGACGTCGGTAGCCGGTATGGTGATGACTGGACCCCGGGTGTACGCACAGATGGCGAATGATGGCGTTTTTCCGTCATTCTTCGCGGCTGAGAAGGGCGTGATGCATCGTTCTATACTGATGCAGGCATTTTTGGCGGCGGGTGTCGTTCTGGTTTCCGACCTGCACCAGCTTCTCAATTATATGGGAACCACTTTATCAATCAGTTCGGCCCTGGCCGTCAGTACTCTGATACCGTTTGGATCGGATGTGTTTGTTCGTGGCGGTATTCGGCCAGGGCTGCAGTCTGTGATTCGGACTGCGGCAGCCTGCTATGTCGGAGCGACAACGCTGGCTGTGGTGTTGATGTTGTCGGAGAACTCTGCAAACATCCAGGGAGCATTCTGGACGATCTTTTCCGGCCTGCTGCTATGGATTGCTATACGACGAATTGGCGGAATTCGGCAATGAAGCATCGATAAGAGTCGGGCTACCTGCGACCATCCTCGTCACGAGAATCGATGTTGGCAATCGCGGACTCATAGACCCGAACATACTCCTCGGCACTTCGATTCCACGACCAGTCGCGGGACATTCCATTTCGGACAAGCTGCTTCCAGACCTGCGGACGTGCGAAGGTATCGAGAGCACGCTCAACGGTACCCGCCAGCGCGTCACGGTTGTAGTCTGCGAATACGAACCCATTTGCGGTGTTCAGCGAATGCGGATTCAGATCAAAATCCATCACAGAATCCGCAAGTCCGCCAACATTGCGCACGACCGGGACGGTTCCATATCGCAGGCTGTACATTTGGTTGAGCCCACAGGGTTCAAAGCGACTCGGCATCAAAAATGCGTCCGAACCGCCTTCGATCTGATGTGCCAATGATTCGTCAAAGCCAATCTGCACTGCGACTTTGGAAGGGAACCGTTGTGCAAGACCTGTGATCTGACTTTCGTAATAGGGGTCACCTGTTCCAAGAAATGCAATCTGCAGGTCTCGCGAGAGGAGCCGTTCGGCGGCTTCTGTGATCAGATCAAATCCCTTCTGATCCGTCATCCGGGAAACCATTCCAAACAGTGGCACATCGCTGCGCGTCGGCAAACCCATGCGCTGCTGCAGAAACGCCTTGCACTGTGGCTTTCCATGATCAATCGAGTCAAGACTGTAACAGGTCGGAAGAAAGCTGTCCTTTTCAGGATTCCAGACATCGTCGTCGATACCGTTGAGTATACCGATGAGATCGTCCCTGCGATGTCGGAGGACCCCTTCGAGGCCATAGCCGCCATCGGCTGTGCAGATTTCCTTTGCATATGTGGGGCTGACCGTTGTTACCTGATCAGCGAACGAGATACCGGTCTTCAGGAGATTCATGTCTCCCCACGCTTCCATGTGGTGGTAGTTGAAGTATCTCCAGTCCATTCCGGTCAGAGGCATATCAAAGTGCCAGAATCGCCCCTGATAGGCCATATTGTGAATCGTCATGATCGATGACGTTCGTTCAAAACCGGGGACTCGGGCATATTGAGTATTCAGCAGTGCCGGAATCAGGCCCGTTTGCCAGTCGTTGCAGTGAATCACATCGGGCCGAAGAACCATCTGGCGACAAACTTCGAGCACCGCGCGGCTGAAGAAACAGTAACGAGCACAGTTGTCGACATAACCATGACCGTTCTCCTGATAGAGCTGTGGTCGATCAAAATACTCCGGCTGGCGAATCAGGAATACCCGAACATCACTCCCCGGAAGTGTTGTCCAGTTGACGGATGCCGGCATCTGCCGACCATTCATATCGATCGAGAATCTCAGACCTGTGTCCGAGATTTTTGGAAGATTACGATTCCGCTGCCGCTGCACGTAATAGTCCGGGATGATCATCACGACGTCATGACCCATTTGGTCGAGTGACTTTGCCAGCGCTCCAATAACGTCTGCCAGGCCACCGGTCTTTGAGAACGGTACTGCTTCAGATGCGGTCAATACAATTCTTCGACGATCTGCCATTTGATCTGTCTCTTTCCGAATTTCGATCTGTGGAAGTCAACGGATCGCTGCCCACCACAATCCAGCGTCATCGCATGAAACGGCAATTCGTTCAAGTGACTTCAATGAGAAATCAGGGAGTTGACGCAGGCAGCGGCCTTTGCGGAGTATTCTCCGGATTTAGCGATTCTTCAGCCCACGAACTGTGTTCAGAGAAACCGGTCTTCTTTCATGAGATCCAGCAGCAGTGTGTCCGGACTATCTTCTTCCAGGAATCGGCTTGGCGGTGATCCCTGCGAGACATGCACGGCGGAAAGGTTAGCAAACATCCGAGGTAGTTCACGACCACGATTTCCGTAGATCAAACAGCCTGCATAAATCTCATCGCCGGCCTGCCGACACCATTGCAGTTTACCCGGAACTGCACCCTCAGTCCGATTGCCCGCA
The DNA here is from genome assembly GCA_016795105.1 of Planctomyces sp. Taxonomy (GTDB): domain Bacteria; phylum Planctomycetota; class Planctomycetia; order Planctomycetales; family Planctomycetaceae; genus F1-80-MAGs062. Next base: position 14,414 of record JAEUIH010000008.1, on the reverse strand, counting down.
GATGGAAACAACGTGAATTCGCTTCCGGCCGGTACGCAGTAATTCATCCGAATTCGCATACCACCGATGCTGTAATTGACAATGCGAATGGGATCAAGAACCCCGTTACCGTCCCAGAGCAGCCAGGCTTTCCAGTCACATTCATAGCGCAGGTGGCCGCGAATATCGTCGAATGCTCTCGAGGTCAGGCGAAGCGGAAGTGTCTGCGAGAGAAAGACACCGATTTCCCAGCCCCGCGAAGTCGCACGACAACTGTGAACAGTGCCTCGATTGTACGAAATCGCTGTAATCAAATCGCAGTAGATTGCCATCTGCAGTTGAGTTCCAAACCGCAGCGGTCGGTCTGTCAGGATCAGCACGTCATTTCGTGCAACATCCATCAGGATTGCAGGCAAAGGCGCGCCACAGTCAAGGCACATTGAGACACGCGCTTCGGGAGTTCCTGAGAACCCTCCCCGAACGCCTGGTAGTCCCACCTGTTGTTCCGTTGCACTCATGAAACCCCCGCCCCTCAATCCACAAAGTCGACGGGAGTATCGAAGGGCATTCGAACTTCCTGAACCTGTGAGATAGGGGTGATTGCGTAAATTGTGCAGTCTTCCGCAGCGCGAGATTAAACTACGCAAATGAAACATAGGTCGCAAAATGCGTAAAGATCGCATCTTTTGTATGGGTGTTTCCACGCACACAATGCGATTTCGAATGCTGACGTTCTGCACGATTGAGCAATTGGCATTGCTCTTCGGCAGGAATTGCAGGTAGATTCCGGAGGAACCAGAGCGAGTTTTTGTTGACTTTGCCTGGTACGGATCCTGGTGCAGGATGCACAAACGTGAAAATCTCAGCGGCAACGAACACTGAATGTCCTGAAGCGGCTACGCGGGAAACCGCGGCTGCAGTTTGGGAATATGTTCGCGCAGTGCGATCGTTCTGGTATGTGCTGCTGTTCGGAATCTGCGGCTGCATGAACCCTGAGAATACTCGTATGCCACAGTGCATGTCGTATTTTCCTCAGGCGGAAAACCGCGCATTCCAGCGACAGAATCCGTTTTCGGACCCGGACATTGGACCATCGACGGATTTTGCTCCGCGTGGCTATGACCGTCCGAGATCAGAGGCTCAGCGGGCCGCAGAAGAGCGGACTCTGCGAGGGCTGCCGGTCGGTCCGGAATCAATCAATCCTGGATTGCCGACAGGCTCACGGTCTCACTCAAGGTCAGTGTATTGACGGCCGCAGCACTAGTTGGCTGCTTTGGCGATCAGTTTGTTTGCGTCCTTTGGATTTCGCTGACATTCAAGCAGAGCAGACATCATCAATGGAGCGACGATCGTGGCGTCCGATTCAATCACAAACATTGGTGTCTTCTCAGTCAGCTTATCCCAGGTAATCTTTTCATTTGGAGTAGCACCGGAGTAAGAGCCGTAAGAAGTTGTTGAGTCTGAAATCTGGCAAAAGTAGGCCCAGGGTTTTGCTTTCTTTCCGAGATCATATTTGATTGAAGGCACGACGCAGATTGGGAAGTCTCCTGCAATGCCGCCGCCAATCTGGAAGAACCCGACACCTTCCCCCGTCGACATCTCCTGATACTGATCGTAGAAGGCTGCCATATACTCGATGCCGGACTTCACGATGGAGGCAGAGCACTCACCCAGCTTTACGTGTGACGCGAAGATGTTTCCGAAGGTCGAGTCTTCGTAGCCGGGTACGACGATTGGAATATTGGCTTTTGCAGCCGCGAGTAACCATGACTCATCGGCTCTTCCCTCATGCAGTTTCGACGGAAGCTTTTGAATCAGTTCATAGAAGTACTCATGCCAGAACCGTCGCTCACCATTCTTCGTAGCCGTTTCCCACATTGGTACGATGAACTTTTCGACTGCACGGAACGCTTCATCTTCGGGGATACTCGTATCAGTTACTCGACGCATTCGATCCTTCAGAATCCGTGTGTCGTCTGATTTTCTGAAATAGCGGTAGTCAGGAAAGTCCTTGTAGCTGTCGTTTGCGACGAGTCTGAAGAGGGATTCTTCGAGATTCGCACCGGTGGACGAGATTCCGTGAATCAGACCCTCTCGAATGGCGGGCGCGAGTGTTATTCCAAGCTGAGCTGATGACATTGCTCCGGCGAGCGTCCAGAACATCTTGCCTCCTGCCTGAAGGTGATTCCAATAGGCAATGATGGCATCACGTGTGACGCGAGCATTGAAGTTCTTGTAGTTCTTCAGAACAAATTCGAGAACGGGAAGTGATGTCATTGAACCAGTCTCACCTGCGTGACGAGCACTCTGCTGAAAAAGATTGGAATCTGCGAGGGATTCTAGCCGGATGGATAGAAATCACAATTGGTGCTGCAGCGAAGTGGACGGGCACGAAGGCCCGTCCAGCTGTCGATCAGATCATTTATGCAAACCTGCCTTATGAATTCAGGCTTCATCCAGCAGTTCGACTGCTGCAAATTTTTCGCCTTCAAGCATTGAGAGGCTGGCGCCACCGCCGGTGCTGACATGTGATACTCGATCTGCGAAGCCAAGCTGCTGAATGGCAGCAGCGCTGTCTCCGCCTCCGATTATGCTGACAGCCGATGAGTTCGCGATCGCCTCTGCGACGACCCGAGTACCTTCATCGAATGGAGCCATTTCAAACACGCCCATGGGGCCGTTCCAGACGACTGTTTTCGCAGAAGCGACGAGTTCAGCGTAGAGTTTTGACGTCTTTGGGCCGATGTCCAGACCTTCGAAGTTGTCCGGGATTTCGCCCGCGTTCACAACCACTTTGTTGCACGTACTTTTAAAGTCATCACCGCAGTGTGTATCGAGTGGAAGTACAAGTTTATCGCCACCGACCTGGATGAGTTCTTTGGCGAGTTCAACTTTGTCTTTTTCGACTCGGCTCTTTCCAACCTTACCACCCTTTGCAAGCGAAAACGTATACGCCATCGCTCCGCCGATGAGAACCTTGTCGCAAATCGACAGGAGGTTACGAATGACATTGATCTTGTCAGAAACCTTTGCCCCGCCGAGGATGGCTACAAACGGGCGAGCCGGTTTCGTAATGGTGTCGGACAAGTACTTGATTTCTTTGTCGACCAGAAACCCAACGACTCGAGGCTTTCCGGACATTGCCTGAGGCACAGCAACCATGGATGCATCGGTACGATGGCAGGTACCAAAAGCGTCGTTGCAGTAGATGTCTGCAAACGCGGCGAGCTTCCCGGCAAAGTTCGTGTCGCCCTTCTTCTCACCTTTTTCAAAGCGAAGGTTTTCGAGGACAAGGATTTCGCCATCCTTGAGGTCTGCGACTTTGGACGTTGCGTCAGGTCCAACGGTATCTGTCGCGAACTTAACGGAACATCCAAGAAGACTTCCTAGAACATCCGCTGCAGGTTTGAGGCTCTCTTTAGAGTTGTCCTGACCGGGCTCCGGGCGTCCGAGATGACTGCAGAGGATCAATCGTCCTCCGCGATCAATGACTGACTTAATCGATGGAATCGCCATTCGAACTCGACGGTCATCCGTGACGCTGCAGTTTTCGTCAAGCGGCACATTGAAGTCCACTCGCATCAGGACTTTACGGCCCTTTACGTCGACGTCTGCAATTGATTTCTTTGCCATGAATCCTTCTCTGTTTCGTTTCCGTTGTGAAGCTGTTCAAAGTGTAGCAGTGAATCTGTCCCAAGTGTATCGGTGAATTTATCCCGGGTGTAACAATGATGGATGAGCGGGAGGCTGCTGGACCGACTATGGCTGCAGGATATGTCGACCTTCTTCAAACTGCTTATGGCAGGCGTTGCAGTTATTCAGCATAGCCTTGTAGGCGGTTGAAGCTGCATCGAAGTTCTTTTCTTTGGCAGCCTTATACAGAGCGGCTCCATCTGTTCGGGATGCTTCAGCATGTTTGACCCAGTCTGCGGCATTTTCGTCGGGCTTGCGGCCGAGCAGTAGATTGCAGCTTTCTGCGAGTACGAGCGAATCTGCTTTGATGGCCTTCCAACCGGCGTTGTCGGCCGGGGCTGCCGCCATGGAGACTTTGAGTCGCTTGTATGTTGGCTGGAAGACATACTCCATGAATTCGTGCATGCTCTCTTCAACGGGTACCACGTCGCCATCTGCAACGGGAGTGGCAGATGCTGCCCACGCCGCGCTCGACGTTGCGTCATAGCGCATTCCAATAAGGACTACCACGCACAAACCTGCACCGCAGAACAAACCTGTCAATGACCTCATGGTCAACGCACTCCTGTCGATCGTGAATCAAGATAGAACGCGAGAATCCCTGGCAGGGATGCCGGGCAAAATTGCCCGGTGCATTTGCCGGCCGCAAAGTTTAGTAAACTGCCGAACTAACTTCCATTGCGATCGAAGTTCGAATCTGAACTGATCGCCCGACCCACCGATGGGAATTTGAGGTCTTTGGGATGATCAGTTCTTTTTCTTTCTGAGGATGTAGACGACATCTTCTGTTGCGGCTGAAACTCGGATCGGCTGGTCAATTTCGTACGAAAAATCGTATGTTTCGACAATCTCAAGTTCGGGCACCTTCTTTACGAGGCTCAGGAACTGAGATTTTTGGTAGGTTCGATATTCCATGTGGTCAACGATCCGCAACCTTTTGCTCGGGGTGAAAACATCGACATGCAGGCCCAGATGCTCCATTCTGTTCTTTCGATCAATTCCTTTGGACCACATATAGGAGTTGACAACAAGGTTGCCTCTGCGAGCTGACCAGCCTTCTTCCTGCATTGCCAGGCAAGCCGTGGGTTCGAGGTGAATGCCGAGCACATAGATTCCGCCCTTATTCATTGCCGCCGCCATACAACGCAGATGTGCGGCAGCTGTTTCTTCGGAGGGCAGGTGTCGGAAGGTATTGATCATGTTGAAAGCAGCATCAAACTTCCTTCGAACTTTAAAGTCCGACATGTCCTGAACGACAGCAGTTTCCGGTAGTCCATATCGAGCGAACCGTTTGTTGCAAAACGCGACCGCTTTTGGATTGAGATCGTTTCCGGCGACTTCGTAGCCAGCCTGAGCAAGTTTAATCAACAACCTTCCAGTGCCGCACGCAGGCTCGAAGATTCTTTTGACTTTACATTCGGCATGTTTGGCAAAGCAGGCTTCCAGAAAGTGAAACTCAGCCTTCCAGTCGGATCCGAAGAGCAGGTCGTAGTACTTTGGGAAGTCGTAAATGCTGGCCGATGTTTCTTCTGCCATGGGGTTACTCAATCTAAGAATTGGATTCACTTCTGCGAAGAGCAGAGTTGAACGTGTGTGTTGGTTATGGAGCAGGCTGTGACGGGTTGCCGGGTTACTGGACCTGATTAAGGCGGGACGTCTGAGATCCCTGGCGGCAGCATCCCAGGCGTCAGTGACTGAGGAGTTTCATCACCCCGATAAAAGCGAGTCAGATCGATGCCACCTTTTTGCTCCATTTCTACCAGCTTGATCTTCTGCTCGATCTTGTTGAGCCGCGCTTCAAGGTGCGGCGGCAGTTTTTCATAGTCGTCGTTTCGAGGGGCTCTGGGAATGGCCGGATAGTCCAGCTGCCGCTGCAGAGCGGCGAAGAAGTAGAGCGGGTCTCGACCAATGTTTGCTTTTGCAATTCTGCCTTCCTGATTTCCAAACAGTGCGAGGGGATGAGCCGGTTCGGATGCAGGAAGTTCTGCGGAGGTCTCTGTCGCTGTTCGCTGAGTCGTGCGACGCGACTGAAAGTGAGCCGAAGCCCTGTATACGATATCGGCCAGCTCGCATGCGCCGAGTTCCTGCGAGAGACGCTGAATCCAGTCGGACCAACGGCTGTCATAAAGGGGATCGAGCGACATGGCCCGGAGTCCATCCGCATAGCCGAGTCTGTTCCGTGCGATACATTCAAACTGATACACGAACAGCCCGGCTGGAACTGCCTTCTTCGCTCGGTAATGCGCCTCGCTTTCAAGGATCCTGAGCGCAGTCAGTTGCTCGAATCGAGATTCATCATCTTCGGCTCGCTGAATCACAAACGCCTGAAACGGTGTGAAATAGTGGGACAGCCGAGCCATTCCGTCGCTGATGCGACCACTGTGCAGGATTTCTGTTCTCAGGAAATCTATGGCGAGGGGCAATCGGGTTGTTGCAAGGATTTCTTCGTGAATCGTCTGCAGGATTTCCTGTGAAGGAACATTCTGCTGTAACCGCTCACGATAGACGCGAAAAAAGTACTCCTGTTCAACGTACTCTTCTCTTTCGAGCAGCTTTCCGGGCATTTGATTGGGTGCCTCCTGGCGATCAGACCGAGGCGACTCACACAGGGAATCGCCTCGGCTTCGTGCGGCCGTTCTGATCTGAGTTTGCCATCCTGATCTGAACTTACAGAGGCTTCACCCAAATATTGCGGAACCGAAGCGGATCGCCGTGGTCCTGGAAGAATACTGGTCCTGCTTCCGGGCCTTCGGATCCAACGGGTCCGCCCGGAGTTCCTCGTGGAAGCTTTCGCTTTTCATGGATGACCACTCCGTTATGTCGAACGGTTGTCCATGCATCGCTGATCTTCTTTCCGCTGTCATCGAACTTTGCAGCGTGAAACTCGATGTCATACGTCTGCCAGCTCAGCGGCGGGAAGCACATGTTGACACCTGGCTTACTGGCGCTGTAGATGCCTCCGCATTCATTGTCTTCGCCGGTCAGCCCAAAGGAGTCCAGAATCTGAACTTCATATCGTCCCTGAAGATAGCAACCGCTGTTGCTGCGTGCCTGGCCAAGTGCATTGGGCATAAAGGCGAGTCGAAACTCGACGTGCAGCTGGAAATCCTGGAATTTGTCTTTGCTGGTGACGCCTTCCATAAGGAGTTTTTCGTCGTCCATTCGGCCGTTTTCAAACTTGTCTGCCGATGTCCCGTCAAACAGAACAGTGGCTCCTTCCGGAGGCTTTGCCCCCAGAGTCGGTGACTGGCGGGTGACCTTGGCAAGTTCACCAAGTTTTACGTTTTCATTGGTGTAGACGGTCAGCGATCCGCCCTTAATTTCAGCACGCCCCATTTCTGATTTCAGGGTCCCGCTATCACCGGAAATTGATCCGTCGCCACGAATGACTTCCGAACCATCCCATCCGTCTCCAGGAAGCCCGCCGTGGTAAGCTGCAAACGCGAGCTTGTTATTTGCACGAGCGATCACCTGGACACCAAATTTTGCGTCCTGGCCTTCGATCTTAAATGTCCCGGAATATTCGCCCTGAATTTCAAACGGGACTCCAGCGGAAACTGCGTCCAGATAGGCCTTTTTCTCCTGATTTCCGTCCTGAGCAACAGCGACTGAAGACAGAAGCAGGAGTGTGAGCACACAAAAAGCAAAAAGAGACTTCATATTCTTCCCTCAAAAGTGATCAAAAAAGAGCGACGTAACAATGCTTATGCGGATTCCCAGCGTTTCTTCATAAATCGGAGTCCATTCACAGCAAGGTGTTCTTCCGTCGGGAACATTCTTCGCCAAATTCGTGTTGCTGCAGCAAGTTCCGGAAGTGCAAGACCAAAGGCCTCGATCATCATCCATCCGTCGTAGTTGATTTTGCGGAGAGCTGAGAAAGATTCATCCCAGTTGATTCCGCCTTCGCCCGGCGTCGAACGATCGTTCTCTGAAATATGTACGTGGACAAGCTGATCCGCACAGGCCATCACGGCAGACGTAATTGACTTCTCTTCGACATTGGCGTGGAAAGTGTCGTACATCATTTTCAGATTGCTGTGGCCGATTTCACGACAGAAGCGAGCAGCGTCAACGGCACTGTTGAGGAAGTAGCATTCAAAGCGATTGAGATATTCAACAACCAGTGTCACATTGTTTGCTTTTGCATGATCTGCGGCCTGAGACAGGACCTCAGTGGCTCGCTTCCATTCTTCTTCTGTTCGTCCAGCGCCGGAGAATTCTCCCAGTGCGGAATGAATAGGGCCGCAGAGATGAGTCGCTCCCGCAGCGGCACAGGCATCAATTGCTTTCCGGAGTCGCTCAAGTCCGGCTTTTCGCACCGCAGCGTCCGGAGAGATAGGATTTTCAGCGGCGTTGCAAACGGTCACAGCAGTAGCCCCCAGCCCCAGTCGCTTCAATTCAGCTCCGACCTTTTTGGCATTCGCCAGGTCGAAATCGAACATCGGGAGTTCCACACCGTCGTATCCCCAACCCTTAATCTTCTCAAGCAGCGGGAAATGCTGGTCTGTAACTCCGGCAGTCCAGAGCAACATATTCATGCCAAACTTCATGACCGAGTATCCTTTGAATAGAGCGAAGGACGATTACGGGCCGCCAACTGTTTCCACGGCGGCTAACAATGATTTTCCATGGGATCGCAGGAGTGTTCTTGCCTCACCTAAAACATTCGTACACTCTGCCTCCATGACTGGCAGTTTGACTCGGTGAAGCACCTGATTCAAGCGAACCAGCATTCGCTCATCATCCAGGTAATCATAGAGGAATTCAATCTCACAGAACTTTCGAATGAAATAAGCGAGCTGGCTGGTTTGTTGAGTTGCGACCTGGTTGACGGTGCCCTGGATGAATTCTTCATCAACGCTTCGTATGGCGTCGTAGTATTGCGGAAGGATTGACGGGTTTTGTTCGGCAATCCATGCGTCGAGCATCAGTTCAGTGACGATATGGCCGAGGAACGGGGGACGATGATCGTACGGGTCAGGCATTAGCCGCCGAAACGATCGCCCGATTTCGGATTCGAGCATCAGGAACGTCGGATTCCGATGAAAGACATCATCGTCTGACAGATGCTGGAGAATCCCGGTTATCACTTCATTGGTGGATTCATCAAACTGCCCGGTTGCGGCTTTCAGCCGTCGGCTGCGAACCCGGACTCGTCGATCAACCACGCCCAGCCAGTCCGGAACTGCTGTGCCCGCGGCGAACAACGGATTATCCAGAAACCGGTAGCCGTGAGCGAGGTAGTTCATCGCGGGCTGCGCCAGGCAGCGCGACACTCGGCCATCAGCCGATCAGCGGCCGACGGCCCCCAGGTTCCTGCGGGGTACAGATCCGGTGATGCCGAGCTGTTTCGCCAGGCGTCAAGAACCGGTGTCACAAATTTCCACGCTGCTTCCAGTTCATCGCTGCGCGTAAAGAGCGTGGAATCCCCGCGAATCACATCCAGCAGTAACCGTTCGTATGCTTCCGGCAAGTGTGCCTGAAAGTGATCTTCGTATTCAAAGTCCATTGAGACCGGCTGGACCTGATACTGCATCCCAGGTCGCTTGGTTGAGAATCTCAGAGAGATGGCTTCCTGAGGCTGAATTCTGAGGATGAGCTGGTTTGGACGAGTATCGACCAGATCACACAGATCGCCCTCACATTCAACGGTCGTAAACAGGTTCAGCGGAGGCTTTTTAAACTGAATGGCGATTTCGGAAACCTGTTTTGGCAGTCGCTTTCCGGTGCGAAGGAAAAATGGAACACCGGCCCATCGCCAATTGTCGATCGCCACTCGCATAGCGACATAAGTCTCAGTATTGGAATTCGGCTGGACTCGTTCTTCTTCCCGGTAAGCGAGCGCAGGCAGTCGGTTTACGAGTCCGGCGGTATACTGTCCACGGATGGCCCAGTTTCCGACGGATCCAGAGGCCCCAGGTCGGAGCGCCTGAAGTACCTTCATCTTTTCATCGCGGATTTCTCTTGCCTGAAACAATGATGGTGGATCCATTGCGATCAGACACAGCAGCTGCAGGACATGATTCTGAAGCACATCTCGAAGCGCCCCGGATGTGTCGTAGTATCCGCCTCGACTGCCTTCCATTCCCTGTGATTCTGCGACGGTGATCTGAATATGATCAACGTGATTTCGGTTGAGGAGTGGTTCAAAGATTGCGTTCCCGAATCGAAACAACAAAATATTCTGAACCGTCTCTTTACCAAGATAGTGATCTATGCGGTAGATCTGGTTTTCACGCAGTCTTCTTGCGAGTTGTTCGGTCAATTCCTGGGCTGAAATCAGGTCGTGTCCGAATGGCTTCTCAACGACAACTCGCAGATTCGAGGCTGAGGCTCGGTCCGGAATCATTCCAGCTTCATGGAGACCTTCGACGGCGGCGGCAAACAAAGACGGAGTGGTCGCCAGATACACAACACGATGTCGAGGCTGCTCCTCGGCGAGCGGTGTTCCGGCAGCAGTTGCTTCGCTGTTTCCACGCAGTTCATTTTCAATTGCTTCCACCGATTCCTTCAGTGCCACATATTCTGAAGGGTTCGAGATGTCGAGTTGACGATAGAAGAGTTGTTTTGAAAACTGCAGCCACCTCGCTTCGTCGAACCGATCATTGGGGATTCTGGAGCGAAGCGATTCCAGAACCTCTGCACGAAACTGCTCGTCTGTCTTTTCTTTTCTGGCGATTCCGACGATTGGCACGTCAGCGGATACGTATTTCTGCTGGCAAAGATGAAACAACGCGGGCATCAGTTTGCGAGCAGTCAGGTCTCCGGATGCACCAAAGATCAGGATGCTGGTGTTGAATGAATCGGACATCGGGTGAAACGTGCTCTGTGTCTGTGTTCAGGCTGCGAGTGTTCAGGCTGCGAGAGGTTCCGTGGTCAGCTTTAGGAGACAGGAGAGTCCGTCTAACCCGGTTCGGCGTTTTGGGTGCCTGTGTTTGCTGCTCCCTGACCGGTTGTACCGGAATTCAAAGCCCCCGCGTTGACAGCGCCGCTCCCTAATAGTCCCTTCCAGTCAATTCGCTTTGCGTCGGCCCATAGTTGTTCCAGGTTATAGAGCAGTCGACCTTCAGATGTGAAGACGTGCAGAACGACGTCGCCGTAGTCCGTCAGGATCCAGTTTCCTTCAGTTCGATAACCCTCAATGCTGAAACGTCGATTGCCGTCTTCGTGCTTGAGTTTTCGATTGACTTCGTCTGCGATGGCGTGCATTTGTCGACGGCTATTGCCGGTGACAATGACAAAGAAGTCAACGATTGACGTGAGATGAGTCATATCGAGGACAACAATATCCTGACCGCGGAGATCGTCGGCGATTTTGGCAGCGATGACTGCGTTTGAGAGGCTGTTCGCGTAGAGTTCGGGAGAACGAGTTGATGCCAGCTGCAGCGGCTCTCGTGCCAGTTCGTCAAATTCTTCCGACAAATCTTCATCTGAGTATTCGACGTCATCGCTTTCATTCAGAATCTCATCATTCAGCATTTCATCATTCAGCCGGGAGGCTTCGTCGTCAGGGAGCGAACTGGATGGATTCTGCACGGAGGTTTCTCGCAGATGAGGTGAACAATGTTGCCCGGGTCTGGAAAGACCTTGCCGATTCGGAGGAATCAAATCTTCGGGCATGGAAAACAATCTGCCTGATGCAGAATGGGAAATCACAAACTGGAAACGCAACAGTATACAGAATATCGAGTGGATGGACAATCAGTTCATCGATTACAGCCTGTCTTTTCCGGCTTCAGTCCGCTTTCAGGCTGTGATTTGGCTGCGAACGAAGACGGACCTGCTAAACTTCGTACCTGTGGACACAATTCTCTGTTCGACGGATCGAAAAAATGCGAGGAAATTCGTTTTTCTGGATCGGATTTCGATTTGCGGTAACTGCTGCAGTGGGTATCTGCACCATCTGGCTCAGTCTTGGTCAGATGGTTGCCGAAAAAATCATCACTGCAATGCTGATGCCCGCTGGCCTCTTGTGGATGTTCCTGCTGTTTTCAACATCCTATGCGGCAGCGATCCGTGAACGAGCGGGTGCTGTCTGTCTGTTTCTGGGCTGGACAGTTCTGTCTGTCGCAGGAAACGGATATGTGGCCGATGCGATTGGTCGATCTCTTGAGGAGCCGTTTCTTGACATCGATCCGTTTCAGGCGGAGCCCTACGACGTTGTTGTACTGCTTGGCGGTGGAGGAACGGTTGGTTCCAACGGGCGTTATCAGGGAAACTGGTCTGGGGATCGCTTCATCCTGGCTGCTCAGCTTTATCATCAGAAGAAGGCCCTGAAGATCATCTGTACCGGCCAGAAGATTGCCGAAATGAATTCTTCCGGAGTCGATCCGTCGGTCATTGGACGAGATGTGTTGACTCAGCTTGGTGTGCCGGATGACGCCATTGAAGAGATTGGCGGAAGAAACACAACGGAAGAAATGAAGAACCTTGGGGAAAAATTTCCGGGGGCGAAGGTTCGCGTTGGACTCATCACATCTGCATGGCATCTGTCTCGTGCACTAAGACTTGCTGAAGATCAGAATTTCTATCCCGAACCCCTGCCCGCTGATTTCTGGTCCGGTCCCCAGGATGCTCAGCGAACCCCAGGTCAGATGATTGAAGCAATGATTCCCAGCGGATTTGCGATTGGGGCCAACACCGCCTTCATGAAAGAAAAGATTGCTGAGCTTGTTGGTCGCTGAACGGGTCGGTTTCTCTCAGCTGAGAGTCGTTAGTAGTGAACAGTGAAACTTGAACAAAGCAAGGAGACAACCCAATGCAGTTGATTGCCAATCCTGTGCTGCTGCATCGAGACTCAGTTTTCAAACCGATTTTGATTTTCAGTTCACTTCTGCTGTGTTTCTTCGGGAACAGCCCTGGGTGGTTCTGCCGTGTTTGTACTGGAGACGAGCCGTTGCGTTACATCATTCCGGAACGTGATGCAGCTTCTCCGTTCTCAAGATCTGATCGTTTGGGCGCAGTTGTTGTGGGCGACGTCCCGCTTCTGCACACCGGGCAGCTGTTTCCGCTGAATGCAGATGAAACGGTACTGGAAACTCAGTTTGACGATTTGCTGCAGCAGTTGACTTCATTGCTGAATTCTTTCGGATCAAATCAATCATTGCTGGTGCGAGTTCACATTTGTTGTTTGAACGATGATGTCGCTTCCAAAACGCGAGTACTGCTGGAACGCCGGTTTACTCGCGATAAGTGCCCGGCTGTCACTTGTGTCGTGAGTCAGCTCCCGAAGCCTGGTGCGTTGCTCGCACTGGATGCCGTGGCGGTTTGTCAGACAGCTCCATCAGACCAGGTTCAGGGGACGAGTCAGGGGAAGGTCCTGCCACCGGGACGCAGGATTTTTGTCGCAGGACAGGCCGAGCAGAGTGAATCTCTTTCTGAGGCGACAGCGAAGACGCTCGACAGCCTTGAAGCGACTTTGAAAGCCCTCGGACGCAGTCGAAATGATATCGTTCAACTGAAGGCATTCGTTATGCCGATGTCCGATGCGAGGGTCGTGTCGGATACGGTCAACTCCTGGTATCAGGGCCAATCCGTACCGCCGCTGGTTCTGGTTGAGTGGAAGTCGAGTATCACAACACCGGTCGAGATTGAGCTTGTGGCGTGGGGTGGTAAGTCTCAGCCGACGGATTCCCGCATCGAGTTCCTGACGCCACCGGGAATGACAACTTCGCCGATCTATAGCCGAGTCGTTCAGATCTCATCCCCGGAACTGATTTATACTGACGGATTTCTGCAACAAACGTCCGGTGATTCGGTGGATCCAAATTCTCCGATCTCAGGTGAACGCGAAGTCAGCGCAATGTTTGGCGCACTCGAACGCGTCCTGAAGGCAGGCCGTAGTGACTTGAGACATCTCGTCAAAGCGACTTACTACGTTTCAACGGACTCGTCGAGTGTCGCGTTAAATAAGCTTCGACCAAACTACTACGACCCCAAACGTCCGCCGTCTGCCTCGAAGGCAGTCGTCACCAGTGTCGGAGATCCCGCACTAGGCCTACTCGTCGACATGATCGCCATACCAACCCAAATGTAGCTTGGGCATTCCTGCCCGAGCCCACCTCCCAAATGCAGCTTGGGCATTCCTGCCCGAGCCGCTTGCCCCTGCTGTTCGTGTTTTTCGTTCGCGCTTTCCGCCCGGATTGCACCCAGCGTACGTAGGTGATAACCAGGGTTCGTCATCACGACGTGGCGTCCGATGTTGTAAACAGTTGGTTTGTGGTACACGTCGTATGCCCCCGCGAAGGCCGGAGCGTACGCGGTACGAAACAACTGTTTTGCCTGCCTGGGCTCGGGGAATCCTGAAATTCAGGGAGAGTCGCTCATGGAAGAGCAACGACAGGTGGGGCAGCGAGCGATTGCGTTGCGATTCGAGCCGAACAGGCATGCCAGCGAATATCTAGCAGAAGCCTATCAGAATTTGATCAGCCTGGAAAACAACGATTCGACGACCCTTAAGAGTGTACTGCAAGCCCCGTCTGAACCAGTCCACAGTCGCCTTTCCCTGGAGATCCGGCCATGACAGAATTCCGACGCGCGGCTTTCTACGCACGAGTCAGTTCACAGCGACAAGCAGACGAAATGACAATTCAGTCGCAGCGCAGTGAACTCATTCGTCGTATTGAACGCGACCAGCGGCGAATCGACGATGGCATTGAGTATTGTGATGACGGGTATAGCGGTTCGGCGCTGTTTCGACCGGCTCTGGAGAAGTTGCGAGATCATATTGCGGCCTCCATGAT